>NZ_JBITIL010000031.1:0-33073 GCF_044458905.1 Nocardia sp. NPDC050408
CGCACATGACGGACGACTCTCCCCCCCGGGACCGAAAACAGGAAGGAAGTAATGCTGGAAAGAAAGAAAGAACTAATCAGGTGTAACGAACTGTTCGTTACACCTGATTAGTTCTTTCTTTCTTTCCATCATTACTTCCTTCCTTTTTTCCGTCCAGTGTGGTATATTCTTCCGTCATGAGCGGATATCCTTCCCTCTTTTCCGTCGGCCGTCAAGCACCTTCCGGGTCTCGATGACCTCCTCCAGCACTTCGAAGTACTGATCCATCAACCAGCGGTGCACCCTAACCATCTGCTCGGTCTGCTGCTCGTTCAGGCCCGTCGCTGCGGCGTGTTCCCTGGCCAGATCCTCGTTATCGGCCCGCAGCAGGAGCTTCGCGGCGGCGTTCAGGGCCTTGGATCGGTCGATTTTCAGGTGACGGCGCTCCGCGTTCCAGCGGCCGATCGCCTGGTCGAGCTCGATGCGGTCGTCCTCGTGCAGCTGGATGGTGTACGGCCCGATGAGCGGGGCATGGGTGTCGTTCGGGTAGCTCATTTTCGCCTCCTATGGTTGCTATCTTCCATCATAATGGAAGGTGTCGGCATTTTCCATACATTACTTCCATTCATTCCGATATTTTATCGAGTTCGTTCCGGACAGGCTGTCAGCAGTGTGGGAGTCCGACAGTTCAGAATTTCGCAATGTCGGAATTTGGAGCTGTTGACAGCCTGAAATGTCGAAATGACCGCCCGCCCGCCCGGTGGTGGTGGTGTCGGTTCACCTGATCGGAGTCGGCGGCCGCCGTCGCAGACCTTCGCTCAGACAGACTCGGAGCATCACGTCAGCTACCTGTGCGCTGCTCTTCCATGGAGTTTTGTCACAACCGCATGTGCTCACCGGGGCTTGTGACAGAACGGGGGATTGATGCGGCAGGGGAGAGCCGGATCTACTCGTAGAAGATGATCAGCGTCTTGGGACCGGCGTTCTCGGGTACGTCGGACAGCCGCCAGGTCAGACCGACGATGACAACCTCGCCGTGGGCTTTCAGCCAGTCCGTGGCGATCTGGAACGCCTCGGCCTGCGTTGTGCCGGTGCACTCGACCGCGTGGACCGGTGTCGATCCGCTCGCACCCATCTCGCCCATGGCGCAAGAGCGTATCGGGCGGTTGCGGGTCGCCGCACCGGATCGAGTACCCCGAGGGGTGCCGGGACGGTGCAAAAGGTGTAACCCCCTGACGGTGATCCCGTGTGCGGCGTTCTGGACATGCTGAGCGCTGTCGGTGGCTGGTCGTACCCTGTGAACACCGATCGGCGGCCTGATCGGGCCGCTATGAGGCAAGGGGAGCCGTGAAATGCGCAGTCTGGAAGACCGATTCGGCGATCTGCTCGAGGAGCTGAGGCTGCTCCCGCGCGACGCCAAGACCTTCAACCGGATCGTGGAGATCCGTCGGAAGCTTGTGCAGCTCGACGAGGAACTGCGGACCACGGTGCCCGCCGGCGACCACCACGATGAGCTGACCAAGCTCAGCCGCGAGGCGCGCACGAAGATGATCCGGGCCTACGGGCTCGCCGTCACCGATCGTGATGCCGCCCGGGCCGCGGCCGCGCGCAAGCGCCACGCCCTGGAGCACCCCACTACCGTCCTGGACGCCGCCCCTGCGGTCCACACCTCTTTCAATGCCGTCCCCCGGCGTCACCGGATCGAGCGAGGATATTCACGATGAGCGAAGCGCCCAGTTTCGACGAGCGATTCGGCGGCCTCATCGCCGAGCTGAAGCGGCTCGATCACCGTCCCGCCGTCAAAGAGGTCGAGCAGCTGCAGCACCACTTCGAGCAGCTCGACCACGAACTGACGATCAGCGCCGTGACCGACGAACGCCGCTACGAGCTGTCCAAGCTCAGCCGCCAGGCCCACGCGCTGGTCACCGACGCCCGCGACCGCGCCGAACGCGCCCTCGATATCGCCGAGGCCGCGCATGAGCGCCAGGTCCACGACGCCCTGCACCCCACGATCACCAGCCCGCAGCTCGATTCCGTTCCCGAGCTCGAATGGGACTTGTTCGATCGGTGAGCTACGCCCGGCAGTCGCTCATGGCGCTGATCGGCGAGTTACGTAGCTGCTCATGCCCAGGCTGTCCCAGCAGCCGTCGCACACCACCGACTTCGAGGACAGCGACTCGCGGACTGTTTGTTCCCGGTGCAGCCGCGTACACCGTGCACGCATCACCCGCGACCGGCGGTGGCAGTTCTCAGCCTCGCCCGCAGTCAGGTGCGTCTTCCACTGGGTTCGGGTCATCGTTGCCGGGAGTCGACGCTTCCTTTTTCCCGACGGTCATCTCCGTGTCGGGATCTGCATCTTGCAGTTTCCCGTCGGGTCCTATCTGCCATGGTCCGTGTGGATCGCGGAAACGTAGTGTGCCATTGAGTAGTGGCATGGCTGGATCCACCGTTGTCATCGTCTTTATCGAACACGGCGGGATCGGCGAGATGACGACGAGATAGCTGTCAAGCGGTGGTGGGTAGGCAGGGTCGGTGATCTTGCCAGTGAAGGTGATCTTTGTGATCGGAACGATGGACCTGTTCTGCACCATGAGGACTCTCTTTCCATCCGGTGCGGTGGCGATCCACCACGAGACGCGTGATGCGAACTCTTGTTCTCGGGCTGCGTCGACGTCCGATTTCGAACAGGACTGCAGAACGAGGCTGATGATGCTCAGCACCAAGGCTGCAAACGCGATGGCGGCTGAACCGATCGAGCCCCAGGCCTGACTCTTGTGTGTCCAGTTCGGCACTTCGGGTTGGGGTGGCCGAGGTCGTCTCGATCGACTTGCTCCCGGCACAGGGCCACCTAACATAACCGGCTCTAAAGACAGCCAAATTGGCGCGCCAATACTACAGCGCCCCAGGTGTTCTGGGGCCCCGGCATGGCGATCTGAGTCCCCGCGCCGCTCGGTCGGGATCGATTCAGCTGTCCAAACTTAGCCGCCAGGCCCACGCGCTCGTCACCGATGCCCATGACTGCGCTGCTTCCGGGCTTCGGTTTTGGCGCGGCGGCCCGTAGTCGGTGCCCGCCGAGAGGTCACCTCAACGCCGTGACGCGACTTCCCGCCGACGCGACCTAGGCACCGAAGGCGTTTGGATGTCTATTGCCGATTGTCTGATGAACTGCTGGATCGCTGCGAGCGCTGCATCGGACTTCACATGCATCTCGTCTTCGCTGGTTGCTTCATGGATCATGCGTGTCTTTTCAAGCGCCACGTCCCCGAGTTCATGCAGGTGCGGGTCGTCCATGACCAGTTGGACGTGGAGCAGTGAGTTGCGTAGAGCGGCCCGATGGCGGTATGCCTCTGCGCGAGCTAGCCGAGGGGAATCTCCGCCTGGATCTTCGGTGGAACAACGCCATCGGTCCACCTCAGCCTGACGATATTGAGTCGCGACTTCTGCGAACGTCGAGTAGACCCTGAGGCGATCCTGGCGCATACGTTCAGTGAACGCATGTGCTGCGGTCCGATCGGCCATCTGACGTTGGAAGACGAATGCTGCTATCGACCCGAGAAGTGTTCCCGCAACAGCGATCAGAGAAGCGAACACAGTGATCACAGGGCCCCCAGATTCGATACGACTAGTCGCGCTGGCTCCAACAGGATGCGAAGCGTGAGCTCCACATCCTTGGTAGCAAGTGGCGACGACCCCGAAAAGAATACAGCGGCAGAGACATTCACCTCGCGCACCGATGCATTGTGGCCAGCTACACTCGGCAGTTGCTCATGGCTGATCGGCGGGTTACGTAGCTGCTCATGCCCAGGCTGTCCCAGCAGCCGTCGCACACCACCGACTTCGAGGACAGCGACTCGCGGACCGTTCCTGGCGCGGTCGCGCACATCGTGCACGCGTCCCCCGCTGCCGCGGCCAGCTCGTCGAGGCCGTCGTCGTAGATCGGCGCCGCGTCGTCTTGGTTCAGTGTGGCCGGATCCACGGTGCTCCAGCAGCCGTCGCACACCGTCGTGGGGATCAGCAGCTGCTCGCGCAGCACGCCGGGGGCGGTCATGCACGCGGTGCACAGACCGTCTGGGTTCGACGCCAGATCCATGCTGTGACTACGTGTGCTCACGCCGCCGCAATTGCCCGAAAGCAGGGCTGTTTGGGCCGTGGAGGGCCTGATGAAGCGGGGCCGGAGCACGTGTGCCCCCGGATCGGCTACGGGGCTTTCAGGGGCTGTTTTGGCGGCCATCCGGTCGCCGAAGCAGCCACCGCACTCGCCGTCGGCGCGGCGGGCGCTGTGTGGGTGCTCGGTGCACGGCTTTTCGTGATGGATCCGCCGGCGTCCGGTCCCAGTCAGGACCCGGCCGGACTTGGTCAGACGTGCCAGCAGCGAGCGGAGGAATCCGATCGGATTGCGGATGTTGTCTGGCCAGGTCAGGCCTCGCTCGATGGTGAGGTGGGTCAGGGCCCGAGCGATGTCGTGGCCGTTGACCTGTTCGGTGTCGATCCCCGCGTCGGCCAGGGCCTCGACGACCGCGCCGATGTGCCAGCCGCCGTGGCGCCGCATGTACTGCTGGGGACCCGTGCGCAGCCATTGGCCCTGGTCCATGCCTCGGCAGTACGCGACCAGCTCGGCGGCTGCCTGCTGGCGATGCAACGGCTGCGGATCCTGGCCGCTCTTCCTGGCGTTTTTGGCTTTTTTCGAGGAATTTTTCTTGCCGCCGCGCGCGCGTATCGCGCGTGTTGGTGATTTTTTCCCAACTGAGGATTCCTCGACTACTGACGTAGTCGAGGATAGGTCGTCCCGGTTTTCGTTATGGCTGTGACCAGCGGAGACGGCGGCCGCGGCGTGCGCGCCACGGGCCAGTCGACCCAGGGATGCTGAGGACCGGCGCGGCGACAACGGCCGTTCGGGCGCTGTGACGGCGTCGCGGGGGAGGGTCAGATGCCAGACGCTGGCGGCGCTGGTTTGGCGGCCGCCGTGGTGGATGTGGGCTGCGCGACGCTCGTTTGCGTTCAGGAAGTTGCGGCCGCGTGCCATCTCGACCGCGAATCCCAGTTCCCGCAGCACTCGCCGTGTTCGGCCCACGGTGTCGGCGTTGACGTTGTCGGCCTGGGCGCCGATCTTGGCGGCGGCCGCGGTGACTTGACGGCCGGTGCGGCTGCTGGCGTATTTGGCTTGCACGGCAGCCACTTTCAGCACGGTGTCGGCGCTGGTGTGGTGTCGGCGCACCAGCGCGCGGCCGCGGTCGGTGCCCAGGGCCAGGGCCAGCGCGCGGATCCAGTGCTTGCGCCCGTTCCACACTGGTACCGCCGCCGACGCGCCCTCGGGGATCGGCAGCGCCCACGAACCGCCGATCTGACCGGCGTTCAGGCGCTCGATGATCGCAGCGGACTCGGCGTCCGTGTCGGAATCACCACCCTTATACGGCCGATCGACCTGGGGGGATACGGATTTGGATGAAGTTGTGACCTGACTCCTGGCCCGGCTAGCACACCTTGTGTGAGGGCGTGCTCTACCATGGGACCCGCTGTTCACAGCAAGTTCCTTTCTGTGGACACGAAAAAGGGACTCCTCGGCTTTTCAAGGCAAAGGGGTCTTCTTCGGAAGGCAGCAGGTGAGCGATCGTTTGGCCGCGAGTGGCTCAGCCTGCTGGGTGTGTATTCAGTTAGTTAGGTGTTGGGCACCTAGAAGGTGGTCCACCTCCTTGGGGGTTCCGGTTGCGGTTCGAACGCGCCGGAGCCATGCGGCGGTTGCGGGACAGCGATCATCACGGATCGACCGTCCCGCACGCCGGAGTCTCTAATCGACAGCGCGAGAGCCCATTTCGGGCCTTGCTGGTCTTCGCCCGCCCCAATTGCGCTCGATCGCGGCTGAGAGCCGGCGAGAGCGGGAGGCGCTGTGTTCAACGACAACTCTGTCCTTCTGGTCAGAGTCAGGTGCGACACGCGCTCTATGGCGGGTCCAGTCCACACATGTCGGTGTGTGGCTGTATCGTCATACGAGTCGTCCCACATCTGACTACATGTCAAATAAGGGTTCCGAACCCGTTCTCTCGACTCCGCGGCCAAACGGTGAGAGGACGGGTTTCCTTTTGTCCGGGCTTGGGTTTGGCGGGGGATAGACCCCTGCCAACTTCTAAGCCCACCACACCGGATGCCGAAAGTTGGCCTGCGACACGCGGACCCCATGGTCTGTGTGAAGCCGTCGTGACCAGGAAACCTTCGGTCATCTGTGGGTGTGGTGGTTGTCATCAAGATCCCTTGTACCGGTTCAGCACTCGCCATGGGAAGGGGCTTCACACCGCGTGTGTGCCTTCCTTGCACCGGGGGTGGCACTCGTGGTAGCTGCGGCCGGAATCTGGGGCCAGAGGCCGGATTTCGGCCTTGAGCAGCCATCACAGTGGACCAGGTTCTGTCCGAGGAAGTACCGGTCCGCGGGGACCGCTACCAGCCGACCGCATCGCGCGCAGGCGATGTTGATGCGGGCTGAGGCGATCGTGTTGAGGCCCAGCATGGCTCGAGTGGTCATCGGGCCTGTCCGTTCTGCTTCCTCAGTTCGATGACGCGGCCGCCGCCGATGCTCTGCTCGTGGCGGATCTCGGCGACCTTTGCGCGGATGCGCGCAATGGTTGCGTGCGACAACGGGGTCTCCTTCTCGATCGCGTTGTTCTTCGCGCCGGCGTCGATCGCGGCGATCGCGGCCGCGACCACCTCGACCGGCTTGGTCCGGGCGGTGCCGCGGCTGATCACCTCGGTCGCCAACGCGAACACCGGTGCCATCCAGTCCTGCCGCTCGGGTGCGACAGCTTCCGAACCCGCACTGCGGGGCTGGGACCACCGGTCGGCGGCCGGATGGGCGCTACGGGTTCGTACGACGGGAGCAGACGGCAGCTCGGTTGCCTTGTCGTCGGACTCGGCATCGGTGGCGCCGGGGTCGGCGGTGCTGTCCGAGGTCACAGCCTCGGCCGTGACTACGGGGTCGGCGTCGCCGCTGGTCGCAGGCTGCGGGTTCGCGGTACGGGTCCGCAATTCGCCCAGGTCAACAGCCTCATCAGCCTCGCTGACAGCCGTTGTCTCCACGGCCGCTACGGGTTCACCCTCCCGCACTACGGGTTCCGGCACGGGACCCGTAGCCGTAGTACGGGCCGCACCCCGTACTACGGGATCCGCTACGGGTGCGGGGCCCGTAGAACCCGTAGTCGAGCCGTAGCCCAATTGCGGAGTACGGGTGTCGGCGGCCCGCACTGCGGGGTCCAGTGCGGGGACGGGGTCGGCGTGTGCGGGGGTGTCGATCCGCTCGGCGCGACGGTGGGTGACGGTCGGCTGCAGCACGAGTTCGTCGTCTGGAAGCTCGCGCACCTGTTCGGTGGCCTTGGTGATGGCGCCGCCGTAGCGCGTGCTGGCGGCATCGTGGATGAGCATCGCGACGCCGATCATCACCGGCGCGACCGCGTGCACGGCGGTCTCGTACCACTTCGAGTCACGCAGGTAGGGAAAAGTGTTGAGCCCGACCGTGAGCGCGAGCAGAGAGACCTCGGCGGTGACGACCTGGGTGCGGCTGTCGAGGATGCCCCACTCGGCGACCTTGTTGGTGCCGATCATGATGACGATCAGGCAGACGCTGATCATTCCTTCCAGCAGGAAGCTGAACCAGTACAGCGGGTCACCTGGGCCGCCGGGGGCGACGTTGTGCTGGACGTTGACCGCCGACCACAGCATGCCCGCGGCCACGACGCCGGCGAGGGCGCGCTGGGACCACTCGCGGTGCCGATACAGGGAGGCGAGTTTGGCGTGCGGGCTCGATTCGCGGCGCTGCTCGGCGAGGGCCTTGCGCGCGGTGATCAGGTCCTTGATATCGGCGTCCTGGATCGTGGCCTGGACCCGGCGGCGCTTGTCCTCGGCGGCTAGGCGATCCGCCAGTTCCCTGTCCTCGGCCGCGATCATGGCCTCGATCTCACGGCCACGCTGCGCACGCCGTTGCGCGCGAATCTGTTCGACCAGGCCGCGTTCGGCGAGCAGCTCGTCCTCGGACAGCGCCTCGAGCAGGGCGGGGTCGTCTTGCCAGGTGAGCCGATCCCGGGCGCTGAGCACTCGCCGCGGCAGGCCTGTGGCGTCGTCGTGTTCGGCGGGATCGGTGAAGTCGGGCAGCTGCAGATCACTGCCTGGGGTGGTTCGGGGTTTCAGGAGTTTCATCGGCTTGTCCTCGCTGGGGGATTCGGGTGGAGGGGCCGGGCATGTTCACGATGCCCGACCCATCACCATGATAACAGTTTGAACTGTTGACAGTTTGTTATGGAAGATTCTGTGACAGTCACCTCGAATTTTCGTGGCGTTTTTTCTCCTTTCCGATTGCCTACGGGTACCACCGCAACCTCAGGCGGCAAAATGAACACCCACCACCCTCACGATCGCGCGCGGCGTGTCGGGAGTGGGCAAGGGTTAACACTCCCGGTCGGCGAACTCGTCTGTGGCCCAATGCAACTTTCAGCGACACGCCCTCCGACACGCCCTGTTGCAAAACGCGCTGCCGCTGCGCTGGAAGACCGAATAATCTCGGTATTCAGCACATCGGGTGCTGGGGGAGCGAAACATGATGCACGGCGAGGACATTCGGGCAGCCCGGACAGCGAGAGGCTGGTCCATCCCGGTCCTGGCCGCTGCCCTGACCGAGGCCGCCGCACGCGAGGGCGTGCGCCTGATGACTCCCGCCTCCCTGAAGACATCGATATCGAGGTGGGAGAACAACCGCACCCGCCCCGACGCGCTGCACTCGCGGCTGCTGGCTCGTGTGCTGTATCTGCCCTACGCCGGTGACCCGCTCGAACGCGGCCGCGAATACCAGCGCGAGGTCGTCGACGCGATCACCGTCATCGACTCGCTGGCCGACAGCGACGCCAACAACGACCCCGCGTTGGCCACCGCGGGCACGATCAGCAGCTTGGGAGCCTCACAAGTCGTAACCGGGTACCTGTTCGCGCAGTCTCCTGCGCTCGCGGTGGCGGCCGCGAGTGAACCGGTCCGGGGCATCGCCGCCGCCGAACGGATCCGCACCACGGTGTCGGCGATGATGTCGATGGACTTCCAGAAAGGCGGCGGCCACGTCCGGCGCATGCTGTTGACGTTTTTCCGCGACGACGTGGTGCCCCAGCTGCACGCCGTGCACCCGGAGAAGGTGCGCCGCGACATTTTTTCCGCGGCCGCCGAGGTTTCGCAGCTGCTGGGATGGTCCGCCTACGACGCGGGCCGTCACGCCGCCGCGAGCCGGTACTTCGTGCAAGGCCTGCGCCTGGCCGAAGAAGGCTGCGACCACCAGATGGGCGCCAGACTCTTGGCGAACCTGTCGCACCAAGCCAATTTCGTGGGCGCATTCGACGACGCGGTGATGTACGCGCGTGCGGCCCAGTCAGCGCTGCGTGGGCATGGCACCGCCTCGGTCGAGACGATGTGCGTGATGATGGAAGCCCGTGGCCTGTCCAGCCTTTCGGATCGGACGGGCGCCGCGTCCGCGATCCACCGCGCCGACGTGATCTACGACCGGCGCGGTGGCGATGAACCGGCCTGGATCAGCTACTACGACCCCGCTGAACTCGCCGGAGACACTTCACATTGCTTCCGGGACCTGCAGCTCGCGCCGAAGACTATGGAGTTCATCGGCCACGCCCTCACCGATGACACACCCCCACGCACCCGAGCGTTCATCCAGGCCGTCGCTGGAGACGCCGCACTGATCGCCGGCGACCTCGAAGAGGCCGGAACGCTTGCGGCCGCCGCGGTCATCAACGGCGACGGGCTGCGATCGGCGCGCTATCTGCGGTACCTGAGCGACTTCTACAACCGGATCCCGGCAGGCGCCACACGCCACCCCGCCCTGGCGGAGTTCGTCGACCTCATGCACACGCATTACCCGGCACTCGTTGCGTCACAAGGGCGGTGACATGCCTGCCGCGACAGGTGCCACCGCTTGGTCACGTCGCAGGTAGAAGACGAGGAGCTCGGTCATCGCGTCTTTCTCTTGGCGCAGCCGCGTGATCTCGGCGGCCTGCTGGTTGATCCGGGTCACCAGACTGGACCGATCGCTGTCCCATTCGGCCGCTGCGGCTTCGTGCTCGGACAGCAGCGCAGCATGCACGTGCCTCCCGCGAACGCCTGGGGCACCATCTTCCGCGTCTATCTCGGCGACGGTGGTGTCCTCGGCGGACTCGCCGTTCTCGTCGTCGGGAAGGAAGTCATAGCGGGCCGATCGTAGTTCGGGTGCGGTGGGGAAGATGCCGTGACTGACAGCCCAGTACCGCAACGTGTGGGCCGAAGGAGCCGGATCCAGCCGTGATGCCACCTCGCTGCATATCTCGGCTTGCGTCATTCCCGCACGCTGCGCCTGCCGAAGCATGTCCAGTGCCGTCTCCCGCACCGAAGCAGGCCATTTCTGTCCCATCACCACTTCTTCTCCCCTTTGTTCGGATCGGATTGCAGATGTGGGGTTGTGCTCCTCAGAAACCCCGCCAGGGCTCGGTCAGCACCCCAGTGCGAATGGTGGCGATCCGCTTGGCGTATTCGGTCGCGATGCGTTCGGAGTGGTCGACGTTCTGCGCCAGCCAGGTGATCATCTTCACCTGCATCACCTGGCGTAGGACGGTGAACCCGCTCCAGCTGGTGATGTCATAGCCGTAGGCCTCGGCGAAGGCCTCGTAATCGCGCTCGGCGAGCATGCCCATGCTCGTCTCGGCCGCGGTCTTGGCCAGATCCCACTCGGCGAACCCGTACGCGAAGGCCTCCAGATCGATCAGCGTCGCCGCCCCGTCCGGGGCGATCATGATGTTCTTGACGTGCGCGTCACCATGGATCGCAGTCGCCGGCAGCCGGAACTCGAGCGCGGCCAACTCCTGTTCGAGCTCGGCCACCCGATGCCGCAGGAAGTCCTTATCCGCGTCAGGAATCGGAGCGCCAGCCAAGCGCGCCGGGATATGCCCGAACCCGTTCACAGGCGGGAGATCCAGGTCTTCCTCCGGGCGCTCGAGCTGATGCAGCCGCCGCAGCAACCCACCCAGGATGCCCGCCTCGTCGATATTGGCGGGCCGCCCCGGGATGAAGCGCCAGAAGGTGACCGGGTGTCCGTCGACGACGAGGGGTTGCTGCTGATCGGGGATCTCGAAGGTCCGTGCGGCAGGGAAATGCTGCGCGGCAAGCCAATCCGAGACCGCGACCTCTTTCGCGGCGTCGTCGAGATGCCCCAGATCGCGGGCGACGCGGACCACCACCGGCGCCGAGGAAAGTCGGAAGAGCATGTTCTCGCCCAGACGCAGCAGCTCCGCACCACAAGGATCCAGACCGACCCTCCGGCACGCCTGATCCATGACCACGTCGACGACATCGGGCAGGAAAGCGGATCCAGATGAGCGATGAGCCACGAAGTCTAGGCTATGGGGAACCCGGCACTGAAGGGCAGTCAACGCCGGGAAGGCGAATGTCCGATGTGTCATGGGTTCGTGTGAGAAGTCGGGCCGGTAACCGCTCGATTGCGACGGCTCGGCCCCCGGACCGTTGGGTGTGCGAGGCTCCGCCACCACATCGCACCCTGCTATTCCCCGCGCGTCTGCGTCATAGGGCGCGCCTGACCGTGCCCCCATCAAACCGCATATGCGTGTGCCCATGCAGCTGCCTGCGCGGGCACACGCATATGTGGGTGCCGATCGACCTTTGAATAGACCGAAATTGCCGGGAAAGGCGTCCGCAGCGGAGTGACCAGCGTGACAGTGCTCGATGTCGTTGCCTCGGTATACGATTCGTGGCAACTGCGAAGGTCGCGGGTTCGAGTCCCGTCACCTCCACTCATGGGGGTGTAGCTCAGTTGGTAGAGCGTCGCTTTGACCACAGGGCACCCGTTGTCCAGGTAGAAAGGCCCGCCAGCCGGCGGGTCTTTCGCATCGATACCGCCGAACAGCGCTGGCGACCATGCCCTTACGAGATTTCGTGGTATAGAGGTGCCCACTCAGCGATGGTCGGTCCCAGCCGAGTGGGAAGGTGCTCGTTCTGCCACTGTTCGCCAGGGGCCAGCATCTGCGCCTCGAACAGTGCGACCGCGGTTTCGGTCATCAGCACAGCGCTCATGAAGAGGTCGGCGACCAACCCGTACTGCTCGTCTTGGCTGTTGAGGACGTTCAGTGTCCAGCTGTAGCCGTGGGTGTAACTCGAGCCGATCGAGTACCACGCCTTCGTCATAAGTTCGAAGGGCCGCCCGCTGAGCAGCTCACAGGCGTGTTTCGGTGGATTGGCGTCGATCCATGCAGCCCCAGCCGCGGTCATCGCGGTGAACCCGGGTGCCGTGATCCCGCCGCTCGCCGCCTTCGCCTTCGCGATCGCCGTCTTGAGGTTTTCCGCCGAAGCTTCGAACGGCGCCACCTCCCGCCCTTCGGCCACGTCCGTATCTCGATCCTGCTTGGCCCACTTGAGCATCTCCTCTAGCTCTTTGAAGGCCTCTGCCGCGCATCGTTGCCGCCTCACGTCGCGGCTGGGGTCGCCGATGAGCCAGATCGTGCGGGCAGCGGCTTCCATCGCAGATCGACACAGCACCAGCACGGACGACGGCCAGGATCGTGACGTGGCCGGGGGCGGGACTGCCCGGTTGAACCAATCCGATACGAGAACTTCGGCGGCGGCGAGGTGCTCGGCTGCCGACGAAGCCGGGAACCGAGCGTACTGAGCCACTGGGTAGGCCGTCCCGATTTCCTGTAGGAACCCATCATTGTCGAGCTGCATCGAGCTTCCCTGCGGGGGATCTGTCAGCGTCACTGCCCATTGACGAAACTCGGCTCCACGCGAGGCCCGCTCCACGATCCGCGCCTGCGCAGGCGGCCTGAACAGGGCGGCCAGCGCCTCTATCTCCGGTGTACTCATTCACCGATAATGCCCACCCCTGGGTGGCTGCCGGCCTCCCGCCGTCGTGCTGGCAATCGCGGCGATCCTGAAGGTCATCGCGGGCAACCAAAACGGCGACAGCGACGACGGCAAAAGCCGCAGCCGGAGCTAGGCTCGCCCCGTCTGATCCGATGAAGGCCCCCAGCATCTCCCGGAGGCCTTCCACGTCACCTATGCGCTCCGCAACCGCAACCAGATTCGCATGACCGCAACGACGAACGCCCCCGCTGCCGCGATGACACCGGTGGACGCTGCACCGACCACTACAAGTGCCACCACGGTTGTGAGGACGGCGGCCAGGGCCAGCACGTCGAGGACCTCGAAAACCTTCAGTTGCTGCCCTGGCTGTGGTGTTTCATCTGGCTGACCTCGCGCAGCGTCGCGGTGTGCATTCACGGGATCCTGTCTCCTTGTTTTTGGTGGGAGTACAGGACTCACGACGCGAAGTCGGCCGTGTGCGCCAAACGCCGGGTCTCGGTCTCCCAGGGGATAACGGTCGACACCGTAAGGCGCGCAAGGCGTTTGATATAACCCGCGAGCAAGGGGGTTATACCCAGTGTGCGCGATCTAACATGCAGGCCGGTCGTCAAGCTGATCACCGACTGAAAACCGCAGCCAGGTCTCGTAGCCGGGTGCGCAGCTGCTCCGAGCCGGGGAACCAGCGACTATTCCGGCCAGCCCACCTCGGCGACGGCACGCTCGGAGTGGATACCTCGGAAGCTGGGATGGCGGACGATCCCCTCGGCCGTCAACTCTCGATATTCGACGTCGGCGACCAGTACCGGCTCTACCCAGCGCGCCGCCCGCGCGACCTCGGGCGGTGCCGGTTCGGTGAGCACGCTGGTGTCACGGGCGAGCTGGTCGAGGGCACCACGCAGGGCCCGGCGGGCGGCCATCGTGAATCCTGTTCCGACGCAACCGATACACCGCAGCCGACCCTGAGCGTCGTGACCAGCCAGCACGAGCGAGCCGAACGTCGCGGAGTTGACGCCGCTTCCAGGCAGCCAGCCCACCACGACGGCGTCGGTGGTGCGCCGCAATGGGGTCTTGATCCACCGCGGCGAGCGCCGACCCGGCTCGTACACCGACTCGAGGCGCTTGCTGACAATGCCCTCCATGCCGGCCTCCGCAGCCGCCTGCAGCAGCCGATCAGCGGCAACATCGGCGAGGTGCCAGAACGGCGGCACGCGGATCAAACCGCTAGCCAAGGCGAGTTCGTCGAGTAGTTCGCGGCGGGCCAGATAGCGCCGATCCATAACCATTTCGTCGTCGAGGCCCAGGACGTCGAACACGATAAATTCCACCCGCACCGCCCCGATCAACGCCGCCGTCGGCCGCCCGACGTGCATACGACGTTGCAACCTGCCGAAGACCGGGGCACCGCTGCCCGGATCCGGGGCGATCAGCTCCCCATCAACGACAAGACCCCGACCATCTGCGGCACTCAGCAGCGCGGCCGACACCTCGGGATAGGCGGCGGTGATATCGCGTTTGTTGCGACTCCAGAACCGGCAGACACCGCCCTGACAACGCGAAATCGCCCGGACCCCATCCCATTTCAACTCCGCGGCCCAGCCCCCAGGCGGCGTCGGCGGCCGCCCGGGGCTGGCCAGCATCGGTGCTGGCACCAGCAGCACCACACCGTGAGCTTATCGCCAGCAAATACCAACCGGTTTCGATGGCATCCTGGCCTGCAGTCAGCCGATGCGGACCGCCGCGGTCCGGCCCCCGACCGAGCCGATCGCTGGCGGCGCTTCCCGCGCGGCTCGTCGAGCAGCCGGTGCAGCCATGCGCAGAACGCGTCGATCGACCCGTAGCGCCACAGGATCTCGCCGACCAGCTGGCCGACGCACGCTACTGAACGCCGAGCGGTAAAGCTTCCGGGCGGTCCATTCTCGAGGCCATGAATCACGGGCGCCGGATGGTGCCGCGCTAGGTGAGTCGGCGCCTCAGGTCGTCGATCTCTTCCTGGCCGAACAGCTGCTCGTGTAGCGGAATGCCGTTGTCGCCGAGACCGAATAGCTCCCGTGACTTGCGTTGTTCCTCGCGGTGCCACGCTCGAAGAGCAGCCTCGACACGGCCGGTGTCGAAGCCCTCGGCGGTGAACTGGGTGAGCACATCCTCCCGGCCCAGCAGCCGACTCGGTTGTGTAGTGGATTCGGGCATCCGGTCGTTCTGGTCGGGTTGCGTGCGTTTCCGGGGGGTACCGATACGGCGCCGCCGGGACTGCGTACCGGAGGGGGGCGATTGTGGGTGAGGTTCGGCGATGTCGTGAAATCCGGCGCTGCGCAGCGCACGGCGAAGGTCGTCGGTGCTAGGTGTGTCGTCGATGAGTTCGGCTCGACGTTGCTGGACGTATTGGCGTCCGGCATCGGTGATTCTCGCCAGCACAACCTCCCGTGCTGGTATGTGGTTGGCGTTCATGCCCCAGATCAATTGACCCAGGTTTTCCAGGTGGACGCTGGCTTGTACCGTCTCGATGAAATCGCGGCCGGTGAGGCTGCGTGCCGCTCGTCGGTAGGCAGCCCGCCAGCTCCGCAACAGGTCGAGCTCAGCCTCGGTGCTGGGTTGAGCGTTCAGCGAAAACCAGTCCATCAAGCCGAGCTTGCGCTGCTCGACTGACCGCCGAGGGCTGTCGCGCAGAGTGAGATGGTGGAGTTCGGCGAGACCCAGCTGAGCGACCAGATAGAACTCGGAACCGTCCGAGAAATCCGCGGACCCGCCAGGGTGGACGCCGCGAGGAAATGCCCACAAGTCATCTGCGTCGAGGTCGTCGAGGTCCCAGCGGAGCAACTGCCGTAGCGGCGCGGCGTAGAGCGCGCTCAGTAGCCGCCGCTGAGTGATGCCCAACCCCCGTGACATGCACCGATTCTAAGTGTATCCACCGATGCACCCCTTGGTGCTGCAATGAATCCGCCCTCAAAAGGGTTGTGCTCCCCCGAGTTCCGGTCGGGGGAGCACAAAGCAGACAACGTCCAAGTCAGAGTGAACAGAGGTCCAGGAATGAGGGTAGACCCCCCATCCACCATTGAGAACAGCCCGTTTCCGTCCGCGCCCGATCCGAAAGGGCCAGTACATCCGCTCGTCGCGCTGTCATTGGCCGTCAGCCTCGCCAGCGCGGCCGGGCTCCTGGACGGCTGGGATGCCTCGGTGACCGTACTCAGCTGCGTGCTCAGCTTCTTCGCCGCGAATCCGCCAGGTCGCAGCCAGTGACACAAGGCCCGGGGTGCCGGAACTGAGGTACCCCGGGTCTCCTGGAACCTGCCCGACCGAGTGCGGTAAGTGCTCGCTCGCGGTAGGTCTGACCCCCGATAAGGCTGTATCGCAACCCTTTCCGGTGTCCATGAACCCGCCTGATGAGCGGCACAGCTAGTCGGCCCAGAACTGTTCGCTCCTTCTGACCCCCCCAGATAGACGAATACCGCACCGAGGAACCAGAATGCGGCCGCGCCGCGCACCCCGACGCCGCCAAGCGCTGCTCGACCACCTGACACGCAACATCGCCACGTCCTGGCATCTCGCGCCACCTGGGATCGCCGACTGCGCGCCGCCGCGCTACCGGCGAATACCGCCGAGGCAGAGCACACGGATCCGGGCCACCTGGGGCAAGCACTCCACTGTGTCAAGGATTCGCCGGTTCAAGCCCCTTCGGCCTGAGGCGTCCGACCACGTATCCGAGCAACACGCTGAAGATGAGAATCGCGGTTACATTGCTCCCGGCAATCACCAGCCTCGCCGAGGTTGTCACAGCGGAATACGAATTGCCAAGCGTCGCCATTGAATTCCAGATCAAATAAAGGTAGTCGGGGATCTCGGAAGGGTGGGGAGCAATATCGTTTCCATTCGTAAAGCCCTGACAGCCGACCATGCTGGCAAATAGCGCGAAGATGAGCACGGACTGCACCACATAGATCGCGATGCTCACCATTGCCCCGCCCACCGAAACTTTGAGCCGCCCCAGCATCAGCTCAGCCGATACCGTATAGATCTCGAGTAACCGGATTGCTGCGAAAACCGCCGCGAACCAACGCCATCCCGGCACGGTCGACGCCCAGAGCAGCACCATCAGCAGAACCGTCGTGATGATCATGTATATCTCTAGCCATTGACCGATACGCCTGTTCTGCGCTTCAGCCTCCGCTTCGTCGCTGGTCCATTCCCGGTGCGCGAACCACCGGACATAGGTCGACGGCTGAATGACCAGCAACCCCTTATAGGCGCATTTGGCGTACTCGGCCAGATCGCTGACGTGGTCTCGCGTGCTCTCGAGTTCCTCGTTGAATTTCGACCGATGATCACCAAAGTCGTCTCGCGTACTGGTAAACACCCCGGCGCTCAAAATCAACAACAACCATGTCAACCCCCTCGCCGGGGGCACAAGCGCGCTGCCAACGGCAAGAACGAAGAAGACCAAAGACACGCACACGCCAGCTCGTTGTCGTGAGACAGTCATGGCGCAAATAGTCTCACCCACCAGCCGCGCAACGTGTCGACACAACGAAGAATTCTGACGGATATCCGGGGCAGTGGTGCAGATGGACGAGATCCGGCGGTAGCGCCTCTGCTGGGCCCCAGAATCCTGAAGAGGAGCCGGTCGTGCTGACTGCCGAAATCACCACCACGGTGCTGGTGGCAATCGTTGGGGGGAGCGTGGAAGTGGATCATCGACGACGGTCCCGCGCGCCTGGTCGCGGGATTGGTCGCGGTCACCGGTGTTCAAGCTCCGTGGATCGAAGCGGGGCAGCGTGCCCGTCCGGTACCGGTGGAGGGTGAAGCAGCTGCGGCGTGAGCGTCGAGCTCGCCGCGGCTCTACTAAATCCGACGGCTAACTGTAAGTGGTTGCAGCGCAACATATTACCGTTTTCACCACCATCGTTGGTCGTCTATTCTGACGCGTAGTTCCAGCAGTGCCCACGCCGCGACCAGTGCTCCTGCCAAAACGGTGGCGGTCGGCGGAAGGGTCGTTGTGTCGAGAACCAGCTGGATAAAGACGCCAAGCCCGAGGGCTATGACGATCAGGCCAGCCCCTCGCCAGTTGCGTAGGTCGCGCCACAGGATGACGTCGAGCCATATGAGCGCGGCGACGAAGACCAGCAGTCCGGTTCCCGCGGCCAGGTAGAGCAGTTGTGTGGCCGCCAGGGTCGGAGCGACAGTGCTGGTGCCGATTACCACTGAGGCGACCAGTCGTTTGGGAGAACGCAGCGACCGTAGTCGCACGATCGCTGGATTGCGAACGACCACTATGGCATTCAGGCCGATCAGCACCAGCGCAACCCAGGAGGTCTGGTGCACGGGGGTTTCCTCGAGCACCAGGAACAGCAGGGCGGTGCCGAGCAGCATCGCGAGGTTGAGCCGCGTCGTAGTAAAAATCCGTACCTGTGGGGCGGTCAACCGGAGCATGTCCCGTTCGAGGCGTCGCTCTTCCCGCTCCTGTTTACTGAACCATCGGTCCAGACGACCCCGACGGTTCCCACTATGTCGGGCACCTTGACGTTCTGGAGCGTGCGGCTCGAGGACCGGCGGCTTGAGGACAGGTGGCTCGAGGACAGGTGGCGGCGAGGCAGGTCGACTCGCAGCACCGACTCGGTTTTCGAGATGGTGCAGCCGCTGCCTTATATCGCGGAGCTCGCCTTCACCGATCCGGCTTTGCAGACCTTGTGTAAGACCGAAGCCCTGCCGGTCGGCGAAGTCCTTCTCGGTCAGCGGCTCGGGCACCGGGTTTGTGCTGAGCTCGTCCCAGATCTTCAAAAGTTTGTCGGTCGCTGCAGTGCTCAGGTAGCACGCCTTGGCGAACTGCTCAACCTGCGTGCGACGCTTGGGAAGCGTTGTATTGCTGGCCTTTACGAATCGGTAGGCCGTGCTGCGCGGGATCGTTGTCTTCGCGATGATCTGCCCCATGCTGAGCTTGGACTGGATGTGGATCTCCCGCAGCAGGGCATTGAACTCAACAGGTGTCGCCGCTTCGATTCTCACCTCAAGCTCAGGCCGAGAGGTAGTGCTCATCGTGGCCCACCGCCGCCTGAGGCAAGGAAGACTGCCAGTGCGTGAAGCGCACGGCGGCCGAGTGCGGCACCGGAGCGAGACGGCACAACACAGGCCACGACGATCGCGACCATCACCACGGGGATCACGGTGGCAGTCTTCGTGTCGACGCCCGAGGCGATCAGCAGTAGCGCCGAAGACAGAACCGCGACAACCAGCGTGATCACCAACGTCACCGCGGGCCACGTCCATAGAGGTTGTAGTGGGTGTTCGGGTCGGTCGTCGCGATCCAGGTCCGCGGGGGCGGATAGATCATCCGCCCGTGGTTCTGGACGCTGAGCACCCATGGCGTCGTGCAACTTCGAGATCCTTCCCGCATGCGTATGCCGGGTCCGTCCAGACGCGCGAGCTCGCGACCGAACGCATGCCTGACCTCGCCGAGATCAAGCATGCGTTCGGTCGTCGAGCGGGATCCTCATGCGTCCTGGAACCCGTCAGGTGTGGCTGCAGCCGAGCTCAGTGCCCCGTTTATCGCTCGAACCCAGACCGAATTGCCGTTTCGCTCTGGGTGTTCCGACATGGTGCCGGAATTTCTGCCTCCGAAATCCTTCCCCCTTTTCCCGCGGCTTTCCAGGTTTGGTCGAAAGTTCTTGTGCCACAGCAATCGGTCGGTTATCGCGCCATGCTGGTCAGCCCCCCTGGGCAGCTGTGCCATGCCGTCGCCCTGGACGTGCCGTCGTCCAGTTCGTGTCTCACCGTCGTATCGAATTCGCAGGGCAACGAAGTGTGGTGACCTCGCGATCCGACAAATCGACTGTTAGACGGCCCGCGAGAGGTGTGGAACAGGCGAGACTGCCATAAAGTCATCTGCGCTGGCGGATCCCGTTCAAGGGTTACGCCGTCCCCGAACCGCAACGCTTTTGGCTGCAGCCGAGCTCGGGGAGCCCCAGGTGGACCGTCCGTTGCCGTCGGACCCCACCGCGCTGTCGAGGACCCCGGATCACATCATTCGATGACGCATCCGGGGTCCTCGACTATCACAGACATGCAGCTCAGGCCGCAATATCGAAGCGAGTCAATCTCTTGTCCAACAAGGTTCGGGCTCGCAGACCCCTCGCGGATCGTGCAGGTCGGTCCGAATCCGCTGGCGGCGCTACAGCGACCTCACCGAGGCTGGACGGGACTTGCAAGGTGCTGCCCGGCTGCGGCAGGACGGTGAAGTTCTCCGGTGGGCTGGTGGTCAAGGTGATCAGCACGATCAACAGCATCAGCCGGCGAAACCGGTCCGGGCTGCCGAAAAGCCGGTCGAGAAATCCCCAGCACGACAGCGGCGATGGCGCGGATCGCGGGGTCTTTCGGGGACGGCGGTAATGGTTCATGCTCGACATGCGGTTCTCCTGGTGAGGACCCGAGCGAGGCTGTGGCGGTGCGGGATCGGAGGTCTTGGCCGCCGCGGTCTCGCGTGCTCGGGGTGAGGGTGCTGTCGCCGGGGTGGCGACAGTGTTCACGGTGGGCCGCACAGGATCGGTCCGGAAACCGGCGGAGCGGACTGCGAGGACGAGATGGGTGAGGCGCCGAGCCCGAAGAAGCTGGAGCAAGTCCGGTCAAAGGGCTACCCGACTCCGCTGCAGGAGTTGCTGATCCGGCTGCTCGAACTGTCGGCGCAGGCGGATTTCCTGCACCGGGAGGCCGCCGCGCTGGTCGAGCCCGGCGGGGTTCCCAAGCTGCACGTCGAGACCGGCGAGGGTGAGTGGGTGGTGAGTTCCCGGCTGGTCTCGGCACAGCTCAATCCCCGCCGCGACAGCCCGCGCCCGCCGAGTCCGGAGCTGGTCGAGGCGTTCGTGCGCCTCTACGAGCAGCGCGGCGGCCCGGACCCGAAAGCGGTCCGCAAACAGATCAACACCCTCTACGCCGCCGCCGACCGCGCCTGCCGAGAGCACAAACGCCTGGCGGCGGTGCCTGCGCCGAGCCGCGCGGACCTGGCAGCACTCGAGCAGACGATCGCCTCGCTGCGCGAGGAGATCACCGCCCGCACCGCGGAGCTGGCCCAACTCCGGGCGGAGTCCGAACGGACTCACCGCGCCGACCAGGATCGGGTCGAGGCACTGGATGCCGAACTCACCCAGCTGCGCGCGTATCTCGAGGAAGTCAGCGCCGAACGCGACGAACTGCGTTCCCGCACCGAAGAACTGTCCGAAGAGCTGGGGCATTCACGTGACAAGCT
The DNA here is from genome assembly GCF_044458905.1 of Nocardia sp. NPDC050408. Classification (NCBI taxonomy): domain Bacteria; kingdom Bacillati; phylum Actinomycetota; class Actinomycetes; order Mycobacteriales; family Nocardiaceae; genus Nocardia; species Nocardia sp. NPDC050408. The sequence continues at coordinate 21,083 of NZ_JBITIL010000031.1, forward strand.
GATCCGGGCGACCGCCGAATCCGATCAGCAGCAGGCCCGGATCACCGAACTCGAGGGCGCCGAACCCGACCTCGAAGTCCGGCAAGACCCTCGCGCGGACTCCGTGGACCCTGTGGAGTCCCCGTCGAGTCCCGGGATCGAGGCGGTCATCGACATGGGGGTCCGGATCTGCACATTGCCGGCCGCGCTGATGCTCGTCTGGCTCACTGTTATCACCGCTCCGCTGCTGGCCCTGCCCTTCCACACGGACGGCGATGTCACCGTGGGGTGGTTGTGGGTAGCGGTAGTACTCGTCGTGTACTGGCTGCCGCTGGGCTACGTCGTCTACCGCCAGTACTTCCCGGATCCTGGCCTGCGGGTTGTGCGCACCCGGCCGCGTGCGCGGGCGATCGCCACAGTGGCGGGGTGCGCCGCCGCCGCGGCCTTGAGCGCTGTGGTCGGCCTGCAGTACTCGCTCGCCGGCGCGGTCTACGTCGGGGTGCTGGTCCTGCCGATCCTCTGCCTGCTGTTCGTCGGCGCTGGAGGCAAGCTGGGTACACCGGCCAGCAAGATGCGACAGGTCGGCGGCGGACTCTCGGTGATCTTGGCTCTGTCTCCGTTGCTGCTGGACAACGTCATCTTCGGTGCCGCCCTGATCGTGGCGGCGATCTCGACCAACCTCGCCCTGATGGTTCTGCTCGCCCGGCTCCTCGAGGTCATGCCCGAGAACAGCGCCCACGCCTACATATACGCCCACATGGGCACGGTCCTTGGTTCCGAAACCGAGGCATACCGGCTTCGGCGTAAGGGACGCAGCTTCGCGGCGATCAACCTGCTCGAAAAGGTGGCCACCGCCACCGAACGCGTCCACGGCCGCGACCACCGCAGGACCTTGTCCGCCTACTCCAGCCTGGCTTTTGGCTACGAACAACTCTACTGGTACAGGGCCGCGATCACCCTGAACGAACGACTCCTGCGCGACCACGTACGGATCTACGGCACCGTCAGCCCCGACACGAACTTCGCCCGATCCCGCCTCGCCTACACCTATCTATGCGCCAAGCAGGCCAGGCGGGCCGTGGAGCTGTTTGAGCTCGCACTGCATGGCAACGAGCGGAAGCTGGGTGCAGGTGCTCGCTCGACCTTGTCCTCGCGTAGCAGCCTTGCCTTGGCCTACGAACGTGTCGGCCGTGCGTCCGAAGCTCGCTCCTTGCTGGAGATGAACCTTGCTGAATGCGAACGATCCATAGGCGCGGACGATCCCCTCACCAAGACCGTGAGAACTGATCTCGAATTCCTGACACAGCGCCTGCAGCGCGGGAGCGGTGAAGAAGGCTCCTCGACAGACCCGCCCTGACGAACGAGGAGCCGTCGAACTGCAGGGCGGTGTCGAAGAATCGATCGGTTTACGACACTTAGAGCCGGTGGACCTCGCTGCCCATCAGGAAGGTGCGGATGGGGTCGAGGGCATTGACGAGTCGGGCGACCTGGCGCGGTGCCAGCGCGTCACCCATGACCGCACGGTGGACTAGGTCGTCGATGCTGCGCAGCAGGTGATCGATCGTCTGGTCGTTGGTGGGTGTCGGTGGAATGTGCGCGCCGCCGTGGCGTAGCTCATCGATCTTGCGTGCGGCGATCTCCATCTCGGCTTCCGCGATTCCGGCCAGAGCACCAGCACAGCCGCTGATTCGGGATGTCGCCACCACACGCCGGTAGCAGGACTCTGCTCGCGTCAGCAGCATGATTCGCACGCCGTCTGGTGATCCGAGCTTTTGTCCGAAGCGGTATTCGATGTGCTCGTTGCTCATTTCGGCCTGGGCTGAGAGGTGACGGGCGATCAGGAAATCACCCGGCCCCTGGAACCGGAGGGCGCGGATCAGTTCGATGGCTTCGACGGGCTTGTTATCGATGAGGTTGAGCAGCGACTGGGCGTCACGTTGCAGTTGTCGCGATTCGTGGGTGTCTCGCTTGAACAGCCGCAGCAACTCCCCGCGTGTCAAGTCCAGTTCGCCGTTCTGGAGCAGCTCGGAGTAGGCAAGGCAGACGCCAGCGAATCGCGCGACGAGCATGGCCACGTCGGCAGGCTCCGGCTGCTCGGGTCGTTCGCCGCGGTGAATTGCACGCAGGTCAGCGACTGCCTTGGCCAGCGACGCGATCTCGTCTTCGGGTCGACGCCCGATCAGGGCTTCGGCCCGGTCGATGTGGAACTGTGCGACGACAGCGCGCACACGCAGACCCAGCCTGTTGCTGATCTCCTTGTCCCAGCGCTTGATCTGGATGATCGCCTGCAGCTGCTGGGGCTCGTTCAGCGCTTGATCGACCATCTGGCGGGCGCGTGCAGCGGCATCACCGGCACGGCCGTGGTCGCCAGCCTTCAGCAGAAGGCGGGTCTGGTCGGAGGCGGAGTTGCCGCTGCCGCCGCTGCCGTGAGCAAGGTGACGGTGTGCTTCCACCGCAGCGTCGCTGAGTCCGAGGGCCGCCTCTAGCGCTGGCTTCGCGCTGGCCGCGCTGACGCGGCCGCGGACTGTTCTGGCGCACTCGATGATTTCACCAGCGTGCGCAGCCACTCCAGCCTGTTTGCCGGACAGCTTGTCTACCAATGCTTTCGCTGCTTGAGCCAACGCCGTGTCGTCGTTGCTGGTGCTAGCGGCGGCGTACCGGTCACGGAGTTCGTCGAGTCCGGCGGGCGCAGGCCCTGCTTGGCCAGTGGCCTCCTTGTCGAAATAGGGCTGAGCCCACGCGCGCACGTTTTCCGGTGGGTTCAGCCCGCGGCGCCGGTACCGTTCGCACAGGGCGGCGCAGACCGCGCTCCAGTCGTCGAATTGTCTTCGTACAGTTTGAGTGTGCAGACCTGCACGATCGGCGAGAGCCGTTCTGGTCGGGGCTTCGAGGAACTTACCGTTGTCGGCCGCTTCGTCGACAAGGCTTTGAGCCGCATCCAAGACCCGGATGCGAGTGTTGTGTACGCGCGCCTTGTCCGAGGCGCGGACACCAGAATCCGCCATCAGATCGGCGACCCCCCTATCGCGGTGTAGCGGCCAAAGTGAAGCCAATTCACCGTGCCAATGCACTACTTGACAACCCCACTGTGGCGTTCGTTCAACCGACAGTTCCGAGCCTGCAAGCGTAGCTGTAAGAGGTCCTTTTTGTGCGTAATGTTCACGTACAGGCCGAAGTTCGTCGGCCAAAAAAAGTGGCGCCTCCCCTGGACCGGGAGAACGCCACTACGGCAACACGCAAGCTAGCTAGCAACCAGGAAGGTGCGCCACGTGGGCAAGACTACGCCCAGGAAGTCTCGTTCCGATATCAATCGGCGAAAGCAGGATGTTAACAACGTCGACGTCGCGGTGAACATCAGCTGCCGCGGCAAGACCACCATCAGCGGTCGGCGGTTCGTGAAAAAACTGAAGTGGCCGACGACGATCGTGGGATTCTTCATCGTCGTGCTGTTCATGCCGAAAGTCGACATCCAGCTCACCCCGGAATATCCCCAGCCAGTACAGGTCCACACACAGCAGTAAGACCACCCGAGCATCGGAAAGCGCCTCCTCGACCGAAGATTCGAGGAGGCGCTTTGCTGTCGGTGCACCGGCGGATACTCAACCCATGACACGCCGTATTGGCGTCTGCAAGAAAGAGGGTCCACTAGTGACCACGAAGACGGCGCCCTGGTTCGGTCGAGTTCTCAAGTGGCACAAGATGCTTGATGGGCACGCGTGCGCTTACCGAGGTCGCGTGTACACGATCGTGAAACCGGAAGGCGAAGAACGCTGGCACTTCACCGTGAACCGGGACGAACCCGCCGCCGAGCCGCGGGCCCGGTGTGGTGGTCCCGGGTTGGCGAGGTCGCTGGAACGGTCGCGCCCGCTGGCTGAGGCGTGGCTGCTGTCGATCCCGCGGATCGCACCGCGGGTGCGCCGAATTTCATGTACGCCGTGCAGGGTGACCGCCCAGGGTTCGGCGAACTCGGAGAGTTGACTGTGTGGACCGACGCTGACCAGGGACCGCCATGGCCGCTGCTGTCCCACAACATCTTCGACGAACCCGACAACCGAACACGACAAACGAACCGGACAACGAGCGCCTGAACACCGATAAGCGCTGAGACGTGGGCGAAACCAGCGGCTACGAGTCGCGGTTCGAGGAACATGTTTGAGAAATCCGGCGCTTAGCGGTTGTCGCACAATAGTCAGCTCACTATGCGCGGTAACCTCTAGGCCGAACTGGACCAAAGCACCTCTCGCGCCGGATGACTCGCGAAACTATGCGCGGGTAACCATGGCTCGTCTGTTGCTGACAGCCCACCGTCGCGCCTTAGCGCCGGATTCGGCGGATTTATTCCCCGCGCCCTCATGCCTGGTCGTCAGCACTGGGAGCTTCGTTGGGCCCGCTCGGCAGCGCGGCTGTCTCCGTCGTTGCGTAAGATCATGGCCCTGGAAACACAATCGGGGTGGGTGATGCTTCATGGACGCGCACGACAATGACGCAATCTCAGGATCTCCGACACCTGAACCTCTGCCTCCATGGTTGACTGATCATCCCGCTGCGCCGGCGGAGGCGCCCCACGCCGCAACCCCACGCGGCCCATACACAGATGAATCCGGACCACGTGGGAGGCCTGCCGGCGGTCTGCCTGAACTCGGCGAGTGGGCATTCACCGCCGTAGTTCCCTTAGCCGCGATCTATGCCAAAACCCTGGTAGAGGCCCTGGCAACACGCAGCGCCGATGGCATCGCAGCGTTGCCGGGCAAAGTCCGTCAACGCTGGTTTCGTCGCGATACACGCCGCGTCGCGGTCGTCCTGGAACCGGAGAACGGCCACAGCGCTGCCATCCTGGTAACCGCAGACCTCACCGACGACGCCCGCCTCGCCCTACTGGACCTAGACCTCACCCACGAATCGATGCGCGGCAAAATCCTTGCATGGGACGAGAACGTCCGACGGTGGGTTCCTACCGAGCCACCGGCCCGGCCGATCCCCGGACCTGACCGCCCATAATGCCGCCCCCTGCTTGAAAGCCTGCGTTGTCGAACGCTTCTGGGTGCGGCTACCTCCCGGAGCCACACCCCATCGGCTGGTCACGGGAGCAGAACGAAAGTGGCGTACGCGAGGAATCTTCATGGCGAGCCATGCCGACGACGACCGGCGCCGGTCAGTGACGATCGCTCGGTGTTGTGCCGGGGTGATGCCCCGCAGCGGTTTGAAGGCCGCACTCGGCGCGAACGGGGTTGGCGTAGCCGACCTTTCGCGCGATCGCGCTCATGACCCGCAGTATCCCCGCCGGGTTCGACACCTCCGGTGATCTTGCAGACCGTCTACGAATTTGGCCAAGTTCGCGGTGGCGGTCCTTGTGCGAGGAACCGTCGCTCGAAGATCGCTGAGGTGTCTGCGTCGCGGTCTGAGCTATCCCCCGCTGGAGTGTCTGCGTCGCGGTCTGAGCTAACCCCGTGCAACGAGGTTTGAGAACCACGGGACCCTCGTACGAGGGTCGGGAGCTTTCCGAGCGCGATAGCCATCAGCTTCAGGAAACCGCGCTCGCTCAATTGGTCATCTTGTCGCAGCTGAAAGGCGCCGATCACGGTCAGCAGAAGAACACCCCCAACCACCACGGCAGGGACCGACCACACCGGGGCAACCCGCGCGACCACCATCAACACGCTCAAGACGACTACCGCGACCACCAGGTAGAACGAACCTGCCACCCACGGTAACCGGCGTGAGCCGTATCGCTGCGACGCGCGTAACGCGTTCGCATAATGCCTAGCGTGATCGTCAGCCGTTCCGCCGCTCCAGCCGTACATGCTGAACGAACGCAGCCGACCGTGCTCATCGTATTCGGCGCTTGTACCCATCCCCTGCCCTTCTGTCATGGACGTAACTCGATGGTAGGTCCGAATCCGGAGTGCTGGTCCTTCCTAACTCACGCCACGGCGCCTGATCACCTCGGAGGTCTAGGTATTGAACATCGCTGAAGATCCTCTTCGACCGATTGCCCGCCAGCTTCACCGGCGCACCGCCGCAGTGCTGGGGGCCTTCACCGAAGAACAGCAGCGGAAGGCGGTCGCCAGCGTGATCAGCTCTCCCCGTAGCACCTTCATCGGCCATCGCCGAAGAATGGATCCTCGAACCGTGTGAACGCTTCGGACTCTAGGCCGTCGCTCAAGTTTTGCGGATGCTCAGCCGATTACTTTGCATGACAACGAATTCGAACGTCCAAGAAGGCCACGCGACCGATCGAATCGGTCACTGGATAGTTGCCAATTGATAAGGCGCCCAAGTGATCTCGCCAACATGTGCCTTGTCCTGCTAGGTTCTTCACGCACGCTTCGACGATTTCGTTCGTGACCTAGGGGGGTCTGGCAGTGTCTCATCGGATTGTCTCGGTTTTTGTTGCGCTGCTGCTGATGGTGGGCTTGGTGTCGGGGGCGGTCGGCAGCCAAACAGCCGTTGCAGCGCCCGCGCGCGTTGGTCCTGGCAGTCCCTGCTATCCGATCCAGGAAGCGATCGATGCGAATGAGGCAGCGCGGCAACAGCACAACGCAAGCCCGCCGGACCAGAACAACCCGGCAGCGGTAGAGGCCTACAACGCTGAAGCAGAAGCCGGACAGGCTCAGGCCGCCCAACTGGAGTCACAGATGGAGGCGTGTCTGGCAGGGAACCCTCAGGCGAATCCGTCACCGCGGCCGCCGCGGGGCACCAACCCGCAGAACCCGGGCACCATCACATCCGATTCGGATCCCGGCCGGCTCAACCAACTCAATCCGTCGATTACGCGGACCCGCACCACCGAGGACGGTGGCCAGTCGACCTACTCGCCGGCGATTCGCACACAAGACGGAAACTGGACTGCCACCAATGCATCCGCCTACGTCACACCAGGACAGCTGGGTACGGGTTCGCCGGCCAGCTCGGCGATCAGGCCGCCTGGTTTCCGCGGCGGCGCCGGCGGTGACGCACGTGCACACCTGCTGGGTGATCAGCTCGGTGGACTCGGCAACGACCCCCGCAACATCGTGACACTGACGCAGAAGACGAACCGTTTGATGTCGGAAGCCGAAAACGACATCGCCAACCTGGTTCGCGGCGGCGACAATGTCTTCGTCAATGTCACCCCGATCGGGTTCCCCGGATCGCGGCCCGAAGGAATACTTCTGGTATCTAGGAGCGACAGCGGAATCTGGTACATCAAATACTTCCCCGACTAGGAACATGGACAGCCAACTATCACGACTCACGGCGGCACTTCCCGCGCCGCAGCCCGCCCATCGGTTCGATTGGGCCGAGGCTGAAACACGGTGCGGGACATCGCTGCCGGCCGACTACAAGAACCTGCTCGACGCGTATGGTCCGGTAGGGTTCGACGATTTCCTCTGGCTCCTGTTCCCTGGCGACCACAAGTTCCTGTCCCTGAGCGATGAAGGCGGCCGTATCGTCGGTGAGTACCTTCCCGCGATGGACCCCACCATCGACGTTGACCGCTACCAGGCGTGGGGGATCACCGATAACGGCGATTACTGCCTATGGGAGAAAACCACACCGAACCCGGATGACTGGACCGTCACACTCACCGACACCGGACTCAATCGGTGGGACCGCTTCCCCGACCTGAACGTCACAGGGTTCCTGCTGCGGCTGGTCGAACGCACCCTGGAGTCATCGGTCATGCCGCTAGCCGACATCGACCTACCGCCTACACCATCAGTAGCCCCAGTCCACACCTGACGGGGATAGCCCAAGGCCTCCCCTCCCCTGCCCGCCGCCGCGCGCCACCAGCGCTACACCCAACGCCGCGACATCCCCAACTCCACCCGGCGCCTCCGCAGCCACCACGCTGACCCGATCCTGCTGCAATTCGGGCAACGGGAACTGGGCGATCCACTCCGGGCCGGAAGGTTGTCGATCCGGAGTCGCGTTGCGTCGCAAGTGGATACGCTGCACAGCCATGACAGCTGGTGGTATCGATGCCCTGCAGGTCGCACGCGAGCACCTGGTCGCGGTCAGTCGAACCGGTGATGACCTGACTGCGGATCAGCGGCTGCAGCTGGGGCTGCTCGCCGCTCAGGTCGCCATCGCCGAACGTCTCGACGACCAGGCCGGATCGCCGCAATCTCACCGTCGAGGGGTTCCCGACTCGCCGAATTTCGGGCGGATTTGAGGTCTTGCCGCGAATGACGGGGTGGCAGCCGTGGCTGCGGCTCCGCTGCTGCGTGTGCCATAGGCTGAGATCGAGTAGCGAAAATGCGACTTGACCAGCATATATGTCGCATATTCCGCCGATACTACGGCGACCCGAGCTGATCGGCGAGCGTGACCAGGTTGCTGAAGCCACGGGTGTTAACGGCGGCGCAACACGCTTGGCGAGACAGCCCCCTCAGCTGCATCGGCTATCTAGAGTCGTCGAATGACTTGGAATCGTAAGGGGCGTAACCGCATATCACTCGGCATCGCACGTGGTAACAGATCGAAGACCCCCATCGTGGTCACCTCCGCGGCCGTCCTGTCCGCAGCCCTTGGCCTTTTGGCCGGCACCGCGGGCCAGGCGCTGGCGGCCCCCGCCGCCGCACTCCCCACAACCGTGCGGCACCAGGCTGCCAAAGCCGAGCAGTGTCAAATCTGGCGGCGTAATTACGAGTCTTCGAACAACGCCAATCAATGGCTCAAGGACAACGTGTGCTGGAACGACGACTCGCAGACCGTACGCATAACGTCCACCGCTGGAGGTGACAACCAGTCGGAGCCCAACAGCACATGCACGCTCAGCACGTCGCAAACGTCCTGCACAACCAGTACCTGGGTCAATTCAAGTTTCGTCGCGGACTTCAGCTCCAAACAGGTCACCGAAACCAGCCGAGCGTGCAACCACGGCGACTGCGTGCCCGAACAGCACATCTACAACTTCCAGTAGCCGGGCCCAATCAACAGCTCACGACGAAAGGGGCAGCGGTCTCGAACTGCTGCCCCTTCATTCATCGGGTCGCCGCAGTATCGGCGGAAAATGCGACATATATGCTGGTCAAGTCGCATTTTCGCTACTCGATCTCAGCCTATGGCACACGCAGCAGCGGAGCCGCAGCCACGGCTGCCACCCCGTCATTCGCGGCAAGACCTCAAATCCGCCCGAAATTCGGCGAGTTCTACGGGAACCCCGTCGACTCCGCAGCGACGAAATGACCTGGAACATCGACGATATCGTCGCGGTATTTGGGCGAGTGCATCCGCCGGCGGTCGAGTTGGTGCGGGCGCTGGTCAGCGAGGGCGGCAGAGCATCTCCCGACCGGTTACGAAACCTCATGCGCCGCAGTCCTAATGGGCTTCGTCAATTGCTCACCCACGCCTTCGCGGAGGTGACCGGTCACGTTCTGCCCGGGCAGCAGTTAGTTGTTGTGCGTCGCGCGCCCGATCCACGGAACTCACCCATCACCGAATACCGTCTAGCCGAAGGCACCCTCGAACTCGCGGCCGCCGCGCTCGAGCGGTTCGATTCCACGTAGGGCGTTCAGTCCGGAGCGCGGTCGATGAGGAGCACACCGGGGTTCTGGTCCTTGGTGGAGACGCGGCCGTAACCGATGAGCGCCCCGCCTCCGCCGACCGGATCGAGCGGCGTCACCGTCGAAAGTGAGCGGTGCGGGGGTATCGAGATCTCGTGTCGCCGTGGCCATGCCCGGACTGTTTGAGAAAGGGCCGACAAGAATTGTTGAACACCAATACTTTTCGACACGTTTTATCGACACATGGTTGGAGGGAGTGACCTGGGGTTGCGGTTCGCAGCGATCAGTGGCGGGGAGGTGTCGGAGAACCGAACGATTCTCAACACCGACAGCTGGTCCACTGATGAGGGGCGCGATGCTTTTGCGGTTTGTTGCTTTGGTGCTCGGGTCTTGGTTCAGTTGACAGACCGGCTGACAGGTCGGGGTCTGGGTGGGAGGTCGAGCGGATGGATCCGATGGCATTGGTGGCCGCAGCAGTCGCGGCTGGAGCGGCGGGGACCTCGGCAGGGTTGAGCGAGACCGCGAAGAAGGCGGTTGCTGACGCCTATCAGGCGTTGAAGGGATTGATCACCCGCCGCTACACCAGCGTGGAGGTAGCTGTGGTGGAAACTCGGCCGCAATTGCGTTCGCGGCGAACGGTTTTGGCTGAGGAGCTCCTCGAAGCCGGCGCTGGTGAGGACCGGGAGTTGGTAGACGCAGCCCGATATCTGCTACAGGTCATCGAAGAATATGCGCCCCAGAGCGCTGAGGTGGTCGGAGTGCAGTTGCGGCGGGTCCGCGCTGGGGAACTTGAGATCACCGATGTCGTCTCGACCGGCACCGCCGTGGTCGCCGAGGAGACTGAGGTGGTGGGCACTTTGAAGATCACAGGGGTACGGTCCGGGTTCCCGGAGCCTCCCCACCCTCCGGTGGCGCGACAGTAGATCTCCCACCTGCCGCGTTGGGCGCCGTCGCTGCCTCACTGAGGGGCGTCGGTGCGGGACGAGACATCATCATCGGGCAGTTCCCGGACACGGCGATGCCGCGGATGGGGCTCGCAGAATTGGTCGAGCGAGTCACCGCAACCGGAGAGATTCCCACGGCTGCGGAGTTGGACCCCTATCTTTTGGGTGCCACACCGTCCCTGTTCGGTGAATCGGGTCGTTCCGGAACCGAGGACCAGTACGTGGCGCGCACCCACCACGATGTCGACATACGACTGGCTGCCGCGTTGGCGGGTGATCGACTGGTGTTGGTGTCCGGACCGTCCAAAGCTGGTAAGACACGGACCTTGTTCGAGGCCGTGCGCGCGGAGTTGCCGAATGCTCGTGTGGTGGTGCCGACCCCTCAGACGCTGGCCCTGCTTCCGGACTGTGTCGAGTTCACCGAGGGCGGCGACCCGCTGGTGGTGTGGTTGGAGGACCTGCACCGCTTCCTCACCGGCGAGGCTCTCACGCCAGCCCTGCTGGCCCGCTTGACCGCCAGGCGGGCTCGGACTCTGGTGGCGGCGACCCTGCGCGACGAAGCACGGGACCGGTTGCGTGCCAGCACCGCTGAGTTGACCCACGAGACTCGTGTCCTGCTGCAGGAGGCGATCGAGATCGCGCTGGCGCCGACCAGTGAAAGCCCGTCCGAGCAAGCGGCCGCGGGCGCGGCCTACCCGTCGTTGAACCTGGCGCGGTACGGGTTGGCCGAAGCACTCGCTGGTGCGCCCGAGCTGCTCAGGCGGTATGACGACGCCCGCTTCAGCAACCCTGTTGTATATGCGGTCACCCAGGTCGCGGTCGACTGGACCCGGATCGGGCGCGACGACCCGATCCCTGAACCCACCTTGGCCGCCCTCGCCCTGGCCACCGTCGAGGAACTGCGACCCGACCTCGACATCACCACTGCCGACGTAGAGACCGCGATTAGGACAGCTCGCACACCTCCCGCCGGTGCGGGCCGTGTCGCTGCGCTGCTCACTACCCGACTGCCCGACCGCTCCCGCAGTTACCGGGCATTCGACTACCTCGTCGCTGCCGACGACGGACAACAACACCGCACACCGCGACCCATCCCATCTGATATCTGGCGTACCGCCACCGAGGGCGCTGAGACCAGCATCCTCGTGAACGTGGGGAATACCGCCTTCATCCGCCACCAAGTGCACGAAGCCGAAACCCTGTACCGACGCGTCGGTACAGGGAACATCTTCGCAATGCACTTCCTCGGTTTCCTCCTCCAGCAGCGGGGGGAGATCGCCGAAGCCGAAACCTGGTATCGCAAGGCCGTCGACGCCGGAAACTTCAATGCGATCTACTTCCTCGGGAGGCTCCTCGAGGAGCGGGGGGAGATCGCCGAGGCCGAAACTTGGTATCGCAGGGGTATCGACGCCGGAGAGTCCAATGCGATGTACTCCCTCGGCAGGCTCCTCCAGCAGCGGGGGGAGATCGCCGAGGCCGAAACCTGGTATCGCAGGGGTATCGACGCCGGAGAGTCCAATGCGATGTACTCCCTCGGCAGGCTCCTCCAGCAGCGGGGGGAGATCGCCGAGGCCGAAACC
>NZ_JBITIL010000031.1:33171-33433 GCF_044458905.1 Nocardia sp. NPDC050408
CCTGGTATCGCAAGGCCGTCGACGGCGGAAACCTCGGTGCGATCTACTTCCTCGGGGTGCTCCTCGAGGAGCGGGGGGAGATCGCCGAGGCCGAAACTTGGTATCGCAAGGCCGTCGACGGTGGAGACCTCGGTGCGATGAACAATCTCGGGGTGCTCCTCGAGCAGCGGGGGGAGATCGCCGAGGCCGAAACTTGGTATCGCAAGGCCGTCGACGGTGGAGACCTCGGTGCGATGAACAATCTCGGGGTGCTCCTCGAGCA
>NZ_JBITIL010000031.1:33529-61509 GCF_044458905.1 Nocardia sp. NPDC050408
AGCAGCGGGGGGAGATCGCCGAGGCCGAAACCTGGTATCGCAAGGCCGTCGACGCCGGAGACCTCAGTGCGATGAACAGCCTCGGGGTGCTCCTCGAGCAACGGGGAAAGATCGCCGAGGCCGAAGCCCTGTATCGCAAGGGCGTCGACGGCGGAAACCTCAATGCGATCTACTTCCTCGGGGTGCTCCTCGAGGAGCGGGGGGAGATCGCCGAGGCCGAAACCTGGTATCGCAAGGCCGTCGACGGTGGAAACCTCAGTGCGATGAACAATCTCGGGGTGCTCCTCGAGCAGCGGGGGGAGATCGGCGAGGCCGAAACTTGGTATCGCAAGGCCGTCGACGGCGGAAACCTCACTGCGACGAACAATCTCGGGACGCTCCTCGAGAAGAGGGGGGAGATCACCGAAGCCGAAACCCTGTACCGCAAGGCCCTCAACGCGGGAAGCCTCCGTGCGATCTACTTCCTCGCGACGCTCCTCGAGCAGCGGGGAGGAATTGTCGAAGCTGAAACCCTGTACCGCAAGGCTGTCGACGGCGGAGACCTCAGTGCGATGAACAACATCGGGCGCCTCCTCCAGCAGCGGGGGGAGATCGCCGAAGCCGAAACCCTGTACCGCAAGGCTGCCAACGGCGGAAATCTCAATGCGATGAACAATCTCGGGGTGCTCCTCGAGGAGAGGGGGGAGATCGCCGAAGCCGAAACCCTGTACCGCAAGGCTGCCAACGGCGGAAACCTCACTGCGATGAACAATCTCGGTACGCTCCTCGAGGAGAGGGGGGAGATCGCCGAAGCCGAAACCCTGTACCGCAAGGCTGTCGACGGCGGAGACCTCACTGCGATGAACAATCTCGGGACGCTCCTCGAGGAGAGGGGGGAGATCACCGAGGCCGAAAATTGGTATCGCAGAGCTGCCGACGCCGGCCATATGAACGCGAAGAAGAATCTCCGAATTCTCCTTGAAAACAGCAGCAGGGGAGATCTTTGCGGTCGGCGTCTAACGCCGCAAGGCCGCCGACGCCGGGGCCGCTGATCAGCAAACAGGGGCGTGGTGAGAATTGATCGTTTTACGACGCCCAGGCAGAGGCCAGGTGTAGTCGATTTTGTTGTCAGGGGGTGTGCGACGGGTCGGCCGATCTGTCGGTCGGCGGACTCACGTGGGCGCTTCCTGACGTCCTCATTCGTCGGCTATGCGCCGCGCGTAGAAGTACTCTCGCTCCCACTATCTACAAAATTGGGGGTACTGGAGCGATGTCGTCAGATCCAGGCAGTAAACCAGACCATGGGATGGATGAGCGGTTTTGGAGTGCGCTTGAAGACGACGAATCGGGCATCCCCAAGTGGACTAAGTCGGAAAGCGTCAATGCCGACCTCCACGAGAAGTCACTGCCAGAGCTCGAAGCGAACCTTCACTCGATCGACCACATGATCAAGACGCTTACCGCGCAAAACGCGGACTTCAGCGACCCGCGAGCTAGGAATCTCATGGGGATCCTGTTCGCCCGTAGAAATCTCGCTCTCGCCAGAATCGCCGTCCTCTCGCAGCGGACACAGATTCAAGAGTTCAAAGCCGTGGTTGACGAGAAGGTCGAGGATTCTGCCGTCCGGCAGGAACTTACGGACAAGCTGACCGAGATCTCGTCACGGCGAACCGAGCCTCTCGCGAAGCGAGAACGTGCGGCACGCAGGCAGTTGGAAGAGTACGAAGCACGGAAACGTGTTGATCTGGAGCAGAAGAAGCACACTTGGGCGTTGCGATTAGCTCTCCTTGAGCGTGATCCCGCCGCGGTTCTCATCGGCGGCCTATTGCTGGTCGCTCTTACCGCAGCACTGATCACTGGGATGTTCACTCACACCGAGGTGCCCGAAATCGTCTCAAGCGCGTTCCTGTTGATACTCGGATTCTTCTTTGGTCAGAGCAACAACCGCAGCGGGAAGCCGCCCGCCGAATAGAGCTGAGTTTGGCCAGTAGCTTCAACTACTACTGGGTCGTCGTCATCGAGATCGCCCGTTCGTGCGGGCTTCAGGAATGCGGTCGCGCAGAATTGGATTCGTGAGTGATACCGCGGCCGACGATGAGCACGCGATCCTGGAGCAGACGCGTGCAGCACAGGTCGCACACGCAGCGGGTGACCACGACACCGCCTACGCGCTTCATGCCGACCTGGTCACCCGCTACGAGCTGACGGCTATCGCCGACGTGATGTACCAGCGCGATGTCCGCGAACGGCTCGGGATCGAGGTCGAGCTGCTGCGGACATTCGGGCCGACCGCTCTGTACGGCCGGGCAGATCCTTCGTCGTAGCCTGCCCTGCCCAGGTCGCTGTGGGTCCTAAAACAGAGCTCATCGGTCGGCGGGTGTGTGGAGCTTCGACAAAGGGGGTGCAAATGTGGGCATGCAAAAGTTTGCCGATCAACCCGGAAAAGTTTTACCAAGCAGTGGATTTCGTCACTAGGTGACATATAGCGATAGGACATTGCTTGCCGGTTGCTAGCACTGTGCAGCAGGCATTCAACCAGGGATTTTGTGTCTAGATCACGGGTTTGAACTCGGTTTCCAGTGTGATGGAGGCTACCCGACACCTGGTGACCAGAGTCACAAAATGCCCTGCCCCCTGGTAAAGTCTGCACCGCAACGGGTTAACTTTTGCTCGGCAACTTTTGCCTCGGCGCCGTTACGCGCTGAGAACCCAAGAAGCCCGACGAGGCTGCAGACCGCGCCGGGCTCCTGGACAACCGGAGCACGCGGATCAGGGCATCCAATCCATTACCGCGCGCACCGCTGCGGACGTCAGGTGGGTGACAGTGGTCATCCAGCTGACGTCCGCTTCTCTTTCAAGAAGCCTCTCGACGTTCAGCATGAACGAGCCGACCTGAACTCCCGTAACGACCGCTTTCCTCAGGCGGACCCCCCAAGGGGGCTTGGCCTTCGGAACGTCCGACACATGGTCTTCCACTATTCGGTTCCTTCTAGGTGTATGACCGCCCCGCGAGGGGGGCGTCCGGCCGCCTTTGCGGGCGGCCCGGATCGGACCTCCCGATCCCGATCGGAGATCGGGCACGGCGTCATGCACCTGGAATCGGATAGCGTGAAGCTTGCCGAGTCGAACTGGTGAGAGTTTAGTGGAGTTCGCCGACGCATACCTACGCCGACCCTCCGGCATTTGCGAGGTGCGATATGCGAATCAGCTTGCGGCCCCATCAGATCGCGCACCAGGACCCTCCAGCGCCGGAGCGCTGATCCGCGTTTATGCGGGATATCGGCACTTCACGATCTGTTGTGCGGCACACCATCCCGCTTGATCACCGCCATCACATCGGCGTAATCGGAAGATACGGCGAGCTTCTTGTGCACATGCTCGAAGATGTACCAGCCTGGAATCGATCGGTCTGAATCAGGAAGTTGCCGAACACAAAGAACAGCCCCGGGAAACCAGCCGGAGCTGTTGCGCGGGTCGACATCCCAGGAGTTGTCTCCGCCGATCCTCGGGACACTTGTCGGGATCATCGTCGGAAGAGCCGCCACCAGGGTTGTCGACGGTGATTCGGCGGGTCTGCCGCAACCGTGGCGGGCTCGTCTGCGGACTCGATGGTCTCCCCTAACCTGTGCCGCTCAGCCCACACGCCGGTGGCGGTGTCCCTGATCGAGCCCTCACCGACAATGCGGGTCGCGATCGTCCAGACCGCCGGGCTCCCAGTGAGATCGGACTCGTCGAGTTCAGTGCAGGCCTGCGCCGCGGCATCGATGCTCGTGTGCAGCGACAGGTGCAGTACCGTGCCTTCGCTCGACGTCACGACCAGCACACCGACCGCGACGCTCGAACTCTCCCGGGCCATACGCGCCCAGGTGTCGAGGACTTTGCCGGGTTCGGCGCCCAGGTGGTCGGCGACCTCAGCGGTGGAAACAGCCAGTCCCAACCTGATGCAGCGGCGCGCGATATCTCGCTCATTCACCCCGAACCGTTGCACGAGTGAGGCCATACCCGGGGGCGGGGTCTTCGCCCAGGCCAGGATCAGCTGCTCATCGGTGGTCGCGTCCCAGAACGGGTAGCCAGCCGCGGCGTGTGCCTCGCGTGCCAGGGCTTCACCGTCGAAGCCCGGTTGGGTGACCATCTCACGCAGCTTGCGCATCGCGATAGCGCCGGTATATCCGTCCAGCAGAACGAACTTCGCCCGGGACCGCACCGCGCCTGGGGTCCGACCGAGCTGTGCAGCGATCTGTTCATCGGAAGCTGTCGTCGCCAACGCGGCGAAGAACTCCTGGTAGTCCTCCCCGGTCCACAGACTGCCTCGCCGATCCTCGCGCTCCCCCGTCGCTGTCATGTCCGTCTACCGCTCCCGCTCCCGCTCGTGGCGGGACTCCATCGCCCGGGTCAAGGCGTCGCCGGTCACGCCCTCGAGCGGGTTCCAGGCAAAGCTTCGGGATTGGTTCTGGTCCAAGGCTTCTCGCTCACGCTCGGCCTCGGCCAGTTCCCGGTCGATCGCCTCCAGTCGTTCGGCGCGTTCGGCCGCGTGGCGTTGGCGAGCCTCGGCGGCCGCGGCGACGTCGGATGCGATCTTCTCGTGGTGCAGGACGTTGCGGACCTTCGTCAGCGCCTCGTTGCGCAACTTGATCAGCTCGAGGCGCTCGTCGGCGGAATACAAGCCCTGCCGCTTACCGAACTCGCTGACCAGCATCTTGGTGTGCTCGTGCAGATCGACCGCCTC
Source organism: Nocardia sp. NPDC050408 (assembly GCF_044458905.1). Taxonomy (NCBI): domain Bacteria; kingdom Bacillati; phylum Actinomycetota; class Actinomycetes; order Mycobacteriales; family Nocardiaceae; genus Nocardia; species Nocardia sp. NPDC050408. Next base: position 38,235 of record NZ_JBITIL010000031.1, read on the forward strand.
CTGCCACGTCCGCACATGTCTCGCGTCCTCGATCACGTCGAGAAACAGATCCTTCAAAGTGGTCATCCCCACCGCCTCCACACCCAGACCGACAACCCGCTACGGCCGACAATAGGTCAGCCCGCCACGGCACCGAACCGAAACAGCCAGACGCAACACAGCTGCGCCCGACGAATTACGTTGCTCTGCCGCGTGTTCCGGGTTGTCATGCGGTGTGTCTCTGAAACACCAATGCACAGAGAGGGCTTCGCGAGATACTCGAATATCGCGCGAGGTCGGCCACACAATCTCTCAACATGGCGGCCCGGCGCGCAGGCGTCGCTCACCATCTTCCCAATCGGCGACTGATCCAGGCCCACCGCTATCCGAATCCGATGACGTCCAAGGTGAGTGCCTACGCACTTCCCGCCGAATCCATGAGCCCCATCTGCAGACCGAATAGTCTCGGTGTCAGCGCACACGCGTCCCCTCAGGTGTTCTCCAAGGCGTTTGCGTTCCGTTGAAAGGCGCGGATGCCCTTGTAGGGGACATGGGTGAAGCTGGGCCTCAGGATGACGCCGGCCGGAGAGACCTCGACCCGTGCGTCCCGGTAGACGACGAGTACTTCCTTTAGGTGCCGCTCGAAGTCCCTCTTGAACTGCAGCCGTCCTTGTTTGGTGTCCTTGAGGGTGGATCCGAACTGGAAGCGCAGCGCCTCCCATGGGATGACGGTCTGCCGTTGCAGGTAGCTCATGCGGTGGGTAAGCCAGGCGTAGATGTCCAGGCGCATGGGGGATCGACGTAGGGCACGCAGCGCGCCGAGGTCCACCGGGACCGGTCGGGTGGTGACTTCGTCGAAGAATTCGCCGGTGAGCCGCACAGTGGAGGGAAGGAGAGCGGGTTGGTCGCCTTTGGCCCACCACAGGTCGTAGCTGGACGCGACCGATAGCTTGGCACCGGCCTGGTGGTCGGGGTCGCCGTCGTCGATTCGGACAGACAGGTTAGCCTGGAAGAGCCGCTCCATCTGTCCGCGGAGGCGGGTGATAGTGCCGGTCTTGCCGCCGGTGGGGGTCAGGTCGAGCTTGCGCATGAAGTCTGACAGCGATTCCCCGAGGAGCAACTCAGGACTTTTGGTTCGGACCGCTTCGGTCGACAGCCACGTCAGCAGCAGTCTCGGCACAGTGCCGTAGGGGTATCCGAGGCTTTTCGCGTTGCCGTGAGCGTCGATGTGCACGCCTGGCTGCACGGTGAGCGTCAGCGCGCCGTTGCGCCGGTACCAGACGGGAAGGTCGCCGGGGTTTTGGTACGGGAGGCTGGTCTGGCTGAAAAGCCTTGCGAGGTAGCCGATCTCCTGCTCGGGAGAGGCCCAGAGTTCGGCGGCGGCGTTGGCCAGCTCCAACTCTCGGGACGACATGGGTATCAAGCATGGCATGCACGCCAGCTGGACACGGGGTGAGCTGCCTGTGGCGTGTCGTGGGCCAGGGCCCTCTGAGCAGCGTTAACCGCCCGGTACGCATAAACGACCGACCAAGATCAGGTAGAGGGAGAGGATCAGGCGCTACCACGCATAAACGGCCGACCCGTCGATCCGCATTACGCCAGGACGATGGGATGCAAACTTTGACGCTACGGCCTCCATCACCGACCGTTTGCGGGTCGGCGCGCGGCTTGGCGCGGCGGCCGCCGTTAGGGGCACCGTTACGCATAAACGGCCGACCGAGCCGCCCGCGCGCTGCCTCCTCGGACAAGTGTGGGACTGGCCGCTGGTGGTACACATAAACAGCCGACCGAGCGCGAGGGTCACGCATAAACGGCCGACCGTAGTTGGTGCTGTGGTGAAGGGGCACGCATAAACGGCCGACCCTCGGGGAGCGAGCGCGCCTGTGGATAACTCGGTATTCGGAGCGAGTTATCCACGCATAAACGGCCGACCAGCGGAGCGGGAAAACACCAGGATGGCACGCATAAACGGCCGACCGTTACGCATAAACGGCCGACCGAGCCGCCGCATTTTCGCTGGTCATAGGTGGAATCGCCGGGACCCCTGTAGTTCTCTCCTGTGAAAGAAATCCTGTAGTAGGCTGCCCGGAGCTGTGGATGGATGATCGCGTTTTTCGTCCTGGCCCAGCTTCCAACCGGCCAATTTGCCCAGGTCACGGGCTAAATTCCTCATGCTGGATCCCGGATCAACGCAGGTGCTGGCGGTCGTCGGTGTCCGCCCGGTTCTCCTCGGTGCTTCTTGTCCGGCGGTCAGCAGTTTGGTGCCTGCTATTTTGCGACCGCTGAGTACAGCAACGATCACAGCCCGACACGGCTGAAGTTCCAGCTTCCACATGGCGCCGTACTGGCCTTGATAGGTACCACGCGGGTGGTACCCGAACGGTAGGATTGGGAGGGTGAGCTACCAGTGGTGGTACGGCGTTTTCACTGTCCTGGCGATGGCCGGGGTTGGTCGCCATGAGGTGATCGAGGCGCTGTACGCCGAGCGTCGATGGCCGCGCCGCGCTGTCGACCCGGTAACCGGGCTGTCGGCGTTGACGATCTGGGCCCGCACCGACGAAGGTCGGCCGCTGATCGTGACCCTGCGGCCGTTGGACGGCTTCGATCACCAGATCGTCGCTGCTCAGCCGATGACGCCGGAACAACTTGAGGAATTCAGCAAGTGGGAGAAGACGCGATGAGCACAACCGAATGGCCTGATACCCCCGAAGACATGGCTGCCTTCGCTACGCGTCTGGAGTACACCGACGAGGCGGTCGTGCTGCCCCCGACCCCGGGCCCTGAGGGGGTCATGGTGTCGCGGTCGCTGAAGATGCCGACCGAGCTGGACCAGCGGATCAAGGCCGCTGCGACCGATCGCGGCATCACGCAGTCGATGCTGATGCGGCAACTGCTCGAAACCGGACTTGCCGCCATCGAGCTCGACCATCCGATCTCGCTGACCGACGCCATCAGAGCCCTGTCAAGCCTCCGCAAGTCCGCCTGAGTGCGGTCACCGTTCTGCTCCCATCCAGCATTGCGGACGCGTCATCGGTGAAGCCGCCGTCGCTACAGCTAGTCGGAGGTTTGCTCCTACGATCAGAGGTTATGAGCACACCACCGGATCCGAAAGCGCCGTACTGGACCCGGCGAGACGTCGCAGATTATCTGGGCTGGTCACCACAGACAGTGAGCTCGTATCTGTCGGCAGGTCGACTGCCGGAACCGTTCGATCGTGTCGCGGGATCGCCGATCTGGCAACCGCGGACGATCATCGCCTGGAACGAGGGCGGTCGGCCAAAACGGCTGGTCGACTGAAACTCCATCCTTGCCCAGAGCATCGCTGAGGTCTGCCAGATCAGTTCTGTACGACGTAGTCCACGACGGCGGCGGCCAGCTCGCCTGTCCCCTGCTCCAGGACCTCGGTCCGATATGCATCCCAGTTGGCCAGTTTTCCGGCGTCGCGAGGCGCACCTCGGCGCGCCATCCGCTCACGGATCTGGTCAGGTTCTGCCGACACCCAGATGGTCTGGACCTGACGCGCCGGTGCCGACACAGATGATCCGATGTACTCGGCGAGTGAGATTCCCTGCTGGGCAGCGCCTCGGACATGACCAAGGAACGGCGCGTCGACAACCACCGGTGCGCGGTGGCCGGTGATGAGTGCGTGGCGGATGAGGGCGCTGTAGATGTGCGGGTTGATGACACGCGCGTAGACGCTGCTGTCGCGGTCGTGCGGGTCGCCGGTCAACTCGGTCATGACGGACTCTTCGAGCTCGGTCGCGAAGCTGTCCTTGTCGATGAGCACGGCGCCCATGACGTCGGTGAGATGACGGGCCGCCGTCGACTTCCCCGACGCCGGGAATCCGCACACGATCGTGACGCCGGTGTCCGTGGCGGCCGCGATCCGGTCGAGCTCGTGGGTCATCACGAACTTCGCGGCGGTGAACGGATGTGGCTGCCTCGCTGGTCGCATCAAGTACTCCTTCACCCCTGATCAGGGAGGGGATCGGTCGCCGCCAGCAGCTTCAGCAGAGCGTCGGAGATCTGCGGATTCGCTGCGACGGTGTGAGCGGATGTCAGGGTGTGGTTACTGCCGTCGGAGTCGGCGACGACCGCGCCGGCCTCCCGCGCGAGCAGTACTCCGGCCGCGACATCCCACGGATTATTCGACAAAAGCACACATGCGTCGATGCGTCCCTCGGCGACCCACACGAGATCCAGTGCCGCCGAGCCCAACATCCGAACCCGTTCCACCTGTTCGGCGAGCGCGGCTGTCACAGCGAGCCGCCGCTGGTTCTTCGCCGCCGCGCCCGCACCAACGGCGTAGTCGCCGATCGAGACGATGGCGTTCGACAGCGTTTTCGTGGCGCTCGCGGTGATGCGTCGGCCATTGCAGAACGCGCCTTCCCCAGTGGATGCGTGATATTCCAGGCTGAGGAACGGTGCGCCGATCACGCCGACTATCGGCACATCGTCGCAGGTCAACGCTAAGGAGACGGCGCACAGCGGCAGGCCGTGGATGAAGTTCGATGTTCCGTCGATCGGGTCGAGGATCCACCGGTATCGTGAGCCGCCAGCCGTGTCGGTGCCGTCGGCTTCTTCCCCCAGAAAGTCGACGCCCGCGGCGGCGTTCTCCAGGTACTGCCGCACCGTGTTCTGGATGCGCACGTCGAGGTCGGTCACGAAATCGCGGTCGTCTTTACTGCGCACTTCACCCGGTCCGGCGGTGCGCAGAAGCTCGCAACCGCGTGCGACGGCCGCTCTCGCCACATCGAGCATCGCTGCCACCTCAAGGCTCATTCGCTGCGCCTTTCACTGCTATCGGCCCACATGCTCTCGAAAACGTCGCAGAAGGTGGTGAAGATCCCTGGCCCGCTGGACTTGCGCGCCACGAAGGTTGGAGACTCGACACCCCGCGTTGCGGGCATATAGGGCTGCATGACGCACACGGTGGCGTCGATGATCGTGATGTTGAACCGGATCGGCTGGTCGTAGACACGGATCAGCAGCGAACCGGGCGTGGTCGGGCTGGTTTTGTTCCGAACGCGTTCGAGGGTGCGGATATTCGTGTCGGTGAGGTTTGTCAGCAGTCCCGCCGGATGCCCTTCCTCGATCTCTCGATCCCGGATGTTGGTGCCGTCCGGATTCAGGAACAGGCATCGGATGACCGTTCCGGTGTCCAGCAGCCGCACGATGTCGGAGTCGGAATACTGCTGGCACAACATATTCAGCGACAGTCCGGCCATGTCGATCTGCTGCGCCGTCTCGAACAACTCCTGCGGCGGCATCGCCCGCATGAAGTCCAGGCGGGTCGCGAAAACCGCTTCGACATCGGCCATTTCGCCCCGTCCAGTAGTCCCTTGCGATCGCGGTGGCTCAGGATGCCGTACCAGATCACCTGGATCCCCCGAGAACTCTTCGAACAACTCCGTGATCGTCCATTCAGGGAACATGGCCTGAAGGATGCGGCAGTGGTGGGGATAGGGCAGGCGGGAAACATCACCAGCCAGCCACCGGTAGAACTGTGCCTTCTTCGGTCCACCGTCGACGAGTTCAGGCTCCAAGGCTCTCGCGAGCCGGTCGTATTCGCGGTTGAACGACGAGACCGTTTGCAGGTGACGTTGCTGGAGAAGAGCTTTCAAGACGGTGCCCATGGCCGCCTGCCTTCGGTGATGACATCGATGTAGATCGAAGGGTACGCCGGAGGAGACAAAGAAGAGACATCAGTGCGCAAGGTGAGACATCCACGGCGGCGAGAGGATACGTAGCACGCCGATACCGTGATGAACGAGCTGGTAGCCAGGGATCCACACCCCCGCAATCCTTCGAAAACGCGGTGGATGTCTGGCACTGGGTTCCCAGCTCGACGCCAAAACGGCTGGTCGACTGAAATCCATCCTGGACTCGTAGGAGCTATGCTCCTACACTCGATACATGTACGTAGGAGCACTCCTCCTACGGAGTTGAGAAGGAGGGAACCGAACTGATCGTTCCCGCACGGGTGTTTCGGCTGAATCAGGGCACCTAAAACTCCATCCCGGCTGTCGGGACGCATGCGTGAAAACCCTTCGCTACAAAGGGATTTCACTTCGCCGGAGAGTTCGCACCTCTCCAACAGCGCCCGTCGCCTCCAGATAGAGGGCCTGCCGTAAGGGCAGTCCCCGAACCTTCGTTTTCCAAAAGGGAGACTGCACATGGGCAGATCTCAGGCTGTTCCACGTCTTCAGCACGCTTCGACCTTCACCTTCCACGAGCCCTCGCCCTGCAACGCCAGGGCTGTGACCAGGGCTGATGAGCGTGTTAACCCTTGCCCACTCCCGACACGCCGTCGCGCGGGAAGACGGTGAGGGCATGGCTCCGAAACGTTCTTCCGCATCGAAATCCTCTGGCCGCCAGGCCCAAAAGTCGTCGGCCGCGGGTGACTGCCTGATGTGTACCGGACTCGCAGCCGGCTTTGGGTTCTTCGCGTACCAGCTGTGGCCGCTTGTGCCGACGAGTGTGGCGCATCGGGTGCTGGAGGTCGCGGTGCCGGTCGCGATCGGGGTGGTGTGCGTGCTGGCGGCGCTGGTGCTGATGGCGGCTGCGGTGGCGTCGGCGTTCGGGCGTGGTTGGCGGTATCGCCGGTACCGGCGCCGCTGGGTGAAAGCGCTCGACAAGGTCGGCCTGGTCACCGAGAAGCGCGGCGAGCTGGTGGTGCCGCGGCTGCGGTCGGTGTCAGTGCACGACGACGGCGGTGAGGTGCTGCGGGTGCGGATGCTCGAGGGCCAGTCCCCGAAGGATTGGGACAACCGCGCAGCCCGCCTCGCCCGCGCGTTCGGCGCGGCGTCGGGCCGGATCTCCTGGGATCCCGACCACATGGACGAGGTGCGCCTGGTCCTGACCCGCCGCCGCTCCCCCAAGTTCGCGCCGAAGGTCCGCTTCCAGGTGAAGGGAGCGGCGTGATGGCACGACTCATGTCGGTATTCCTCACCGAAGCGCAGGTCAGGGACCGCAGCAAGGCGGTGACGCGGCGGATGGGCTGGCTCATGGCACGCCCGGGCGATCAGCTGACGCTGTGTCGGAAGGTACGCGGCCGCAAGCCCGGTGAGCCGCTGGTGCGGATCACCACGGTCGAAATCGTCTCGGTCCGCCGCGAGCCGCTGTCGGCGATCACCGCCGAAGACGTTGCGGCCGAAGGGTTCCCGCGGATGAGCCCGCCCGAGTTCATCGACTTCTTTTGTTCAACCCACCGCGGTTGCCGCCCCGAAAGCACGGTGACCCGGATCCATTGGCGGTACCTCGATGCCGCCGCATCCCAGAAAGGAGAGGAGTGATGGGTGAGCTGATAGTGATCCTGATCCTCGTCGGAATTTGTGTCGTGGCATTCGGTGCGTCCTGGGCGTATTTCACCGCCGAGAACCTCGGCCTCGACGGCTCGGTCGGGGTGCTGGGGGTCGTGGTCACCGTGCTGATGATCGCCGCGCTGATCGTGTGGTCGCGTTGGTCGGCCAAGTCCGCGAAGGTGCGCGCTGAGCGGACCGCGGTCGCCGATTGGGCGAACTGGGTGGTCCGCGACTTCACCGACGAGGACGTGCAGGAGGTCGCTGCGACCTTGTCGACCCCCTGGGAGGCGATGAAGAAGTGGTCGTCGGTGGGGTTGGGCCGTCTGCCCGATATGGCGAAGGGTGATCCCGGCGCAGCTCCGGAACTGGTGCCGTCCAAGGGTATGTACCCGCCTGATCGCGGCATCTGGGAGGTGCCTGTCGGTGTGCGTATGCGGCTGCAGATGACCGATGGCCAAAAGCCCAAGCACTTCGAGGAACGCCTCGACCAGCTGGCGGTCGCGTTCTCCACCGAGTCCCTGAACGCGGAGTCGGTGCGGGTGGTCGATTACAAGGGTCGCACCATCTGCCTGGATGTCCGGTACTTCGACCCGATCGCCAATCCGGTCCCCGTGCCGGTTCCCTCCGAAGAGGTCGACCTCGCCAAGCTTCCCACCGGCATGCGCGACGACGGCGACCCGTGGTACGTGCCTCTCGACGAGCGCAACGTTTTCGGTGCCGGTGAGCCGGGATCCGGAAAGAGCGGGTTCATCCGGGCCATGGTCGCCGCGACCGCCCCTGCGGCCCGCGACGGCTACCTGGTCAACCTGATGATCGATCTCAAGTTCGGCATCGAGGCCAACCAGATGCGCGGTCTGCTGCACGGCACCGCGACCAGCGAGGAATCTGCGCTGGAGCTGCTGCGGTGGCTGCGGCGGGTGGCCGTCGAGCAGCGCGGCCGGTACATGGAGGCCCACGGCCTGGACAAGCATGTGCCGACTCCGGACGCGCCGTTTTTCCATCTGATCATCGACGAGATCGCCGAACTGCTGGACAACCCCGAGACTCGCACCGAGTTTCTGCGGCTGCTGATCTCGATCGGCCGCCTCGGTCGCGCCCTCAAGTTCTCGATGAGCGCCTACACCCAGCTGTCGAACAAAAAGATCCTCGACATGCTGCGGGATTTGTTCCAGGTCCGCATCGGCATGCGGCTCAACAGCCCGGAGCAGATGGTGATGGTCTACGGCGACCACCGCGCCCACGAGCGCGGCGCTGACAACACCCGCATCCCCATCCACGGCGCACAGGGCACCGCCTACGTCGTCGACGACACCACCAGCCAGATCGTGCGAGTGCGCGCCTTCCAGGTCACCCCCGAGAACCTGGCCTGGTTCGCCCAGCAGTACCCGCCTGCGCGGCACCCGGAACTGGAGGAGGTCCTGTCCGGCCTCACCCGCACCACCACCGGTGAGGACGGAAAGGTCAGCACCACCTCGGCGTCCACCGCCGCGGTGCGGCCGCAAGCGCCCAAGCGCCGTTACGACGGCGACGATGTGCCGGATCTGCCCGAGGTGTTCGCCGAGATCAACGCCGAAGCCGAGGCCATGTCGGCTGTCCTGGGCAACGCCATCGCCGAGATCGACCCCGAGGAATGGCCCGTCGACCACAAAACCCGCACCGGCTCCAAGAACGGCGCGGCCGCCAAAGACACCGATGCCACCGGCGGTGCGGTGCTGCCCCTGCGTAAGCGCCGCACCAACGAGGCTCCTCCAGCGCTTCCAGGCGACCTCGACGAGGACCAGGCCGACGACGCCGACGACTGGGCAGGCCTCGACGACTGGGACGACTCAGGCGATCAGGACTCCGGCGACGAATCCGCCTGACCGAAACTCCTGCCAAATCAACTGTTAACAGTTTAAACTGTTGAAATGTTGGTAAGTCCATCCCTTCTCCCGAACTCCCGCCCCCCACACGGGACGGGGCACAAGAAAACACCAGGTCACGAAAGGAAAACCAACCCATGACCCGCGAAATCCTGCTCTCCAGCCTCGACGTCCACGTCATCGACTACCGCGACGGCATCGAGCGCGGCCCTAAACGGCCGCTGCTGTTCAACGACGAGATCGCCGAGCTGCTCAACGAGGTGGAAGCCACCGCCGCGAAGGAGGAGCCCCGTCCTCAGCAGCGCGCCGAGTTCGCGATTTTGACCCCGCGTGGGCGCTGGTGGCGCAAGTTGTCGCTGCGTCTGGCCGACCCGAACGGCCGTGCGCCGAGCATCTTCCACTCCCGCGAGCGCGCCGAGGACGAGATGGTCGACGTGCGTGGCCAAGCGCGTGAGGCCTACGGCGTCCGTCGCGGCGACTACCCGCTGCGGCTGATGGTCCGTGACGTGGAGATCGGCACCGACGGCACCGCGGTGGTCGGCAAGTGGCGCTCCGCTGACGAACTCGCGCCCGTGGCCCGGTGATGACGATGAACCTGCCGTTTTGGCGCCGTCACCGCGGCGACGGTGAAGTGGCCGAGTTGCGCGATCAAGTGGTCGCTCGCGTGAAGAGAGTGGCCAGCGTCGAGGACCTGGTCGTGGTCATCGACGACGCGATCGATGCCCTGGAATACCTGCTCGCCCCGCCCGTCGTTGCCACCGAGGTCGAGCTCCTGGCCCTCACTGGCCCGATCCGCGGTCAGGAGTGGTCGCCGATGGTGTGGTCGTGCCGCAATGACGGTGAGGACATCACCGTCGAGCAAGCCCGCCAGATCATGCGCGAGCACATCGAATGCTCGGGAACCGGCCGAGGCCCCGACGATCCGGCGGTCTGCCGTCGCAAGCGCAAGGCGCTGACCGTCCTCACCAAGGCCGGCGTGCTCAAGCCGGACAGCCGCCACATCGCCGCTCTCGCCTGAAAAAAAGGGACGCCCCAGCCAGCGTGAACCTGGCTGGGACGTCCCTCTTCAGATCATCACAGACAGGACGTCCCCGATGCAAAATCCCTCCATTCGCGCCGAGGCCGAGTTGGGTGACCAGCTCGCCGCGCTGCTGCACCAGGTCGAAACCCTCTACCGCGGGCTCGCCGACACCGACACCCTGCTGCGCGATGTCGCCGCGCTCGACAACATCGTCGACCGCCTCTACGCCACCGTGATCGAGACCGGCGAGCTTCCTCTCAACGCCGCCACGCTCTCCGAGCGAGTGCGCGCCCAGGCCCCGGCCGAGCTGGTGCACCTGATCGACAACACGACCGTGTTCGGTGGTGTCGCGTCATGACCCTCACTCTCGTGAAACCCGCTGCGGCACATCAGTCCTCACCCCAGGGGACGGTGTATCTGCTGCACTTCGACCAGCCGTACAAACACGCCCGCCACTACACCGGGTGGACCAGCGACCTCCACGCCCGGCTCGCTGAGCACGCGGCCGGTCGCGGTGCCCGGCTGATGTCGGTCATCAAAGAGGCCGGGATCGGTTTCAGTCTGGCCCGCACCTGGGACGGCGACCGCAAGCGGGAACGGCAGCTCAAACGCACCGGCGGCGCGGCGCGCCGCTGCCCGCTGTGCCGGGCCCAGCCCGCCACCTCCCGCCAACCCGAAATCGACACTGCACTCATGAAAGGTGGTGCGGCGGCATGACCATGACCATCGCATTCGCTGGTACTCCCACCATCGACGACGCCCCCGGGATCGATTGGCGTGAGCAGGCCGCCTGCCGCAACCACCCAGAACCGAACCTGTGGTTCCCGGTCGGGATCAACGATCCCTGCGACGACGCCAAGGACATCTGCGTAAACCACTGCCCAGTCCGCGAGACATGCGGGCTCGTCGCGAACCGCACCCGTGAGCGCCACGCTGTCATGGCGGGATTCCGGTGCTCGGACCCCGACGAATTCATCGATCTGCGGATATGGCTCGGCGTGGAAAACCCCGCTCGGCGGACCCGCACCTGCCGGCACTGCGGCGTCAAATTCAGCACCCGCCACCCGCGGCGGCGGGCCTGCCCGGAGTGCCGCGACCTCGTCCCGCTCGAGCCGGTCCACCGCCACATCCAGCACCTGCGCAACGTGGGCAAATACACGCTGCGCGGCATCGCGGCGGCCTCTGGTGTGTCCGTGGGCACCGTGTCCCTGCTCGCCAAGGGCCAGTCCCCCTACGAGGGGCCCTACGTGTCCCGCGCCATCGCAGCCCGCCTCTTCGCCGTCACTACCGAACAGGAAGCGAAAACCGCATGAGCACACCAGGACTGGGAGCCCGGCTGCTGCACGGGATCGACGACGACATCACCGTTTACGAGCCGAAGGACCCGGGGGACGCTCTGCAGGACTTGATCGAGGCGCGGGACCAGGAAGCGACCACCGAGGCGACCACCAAGCTGCCGGTGCTCGCGGCCGCCGACGCCGACGCCTGGGTCACCGCGCTGCTGGAGTTCCTCACCGCCCTCGACGCCGGGGCGCTGGGCACCTGTCTCGAGACCGTGCGCCGCGGCATCAGCGCCGCGACCAACCTGCAGGTCGCGCTCGAGGACATGGAGAACGCCGACACCGAAGACACCGCCTTCGATATCGACGAATTCCGGCGGCAGGCGAGCGAACAGCTCGCCGCCGTCGTCGACCGATTCGCCGCCATGGCCGCCACCGGCCGTGCGGACCTTCAACAGTGAGGAGTAACTGATGATGAAATCGCTACGCCGACAGAACCATTCGCGGATCCCGCACCGGCTGCAACTGGCGGCCGCGCCGACCGAGTCCGCTGCCGCCGGGCGTGAGCTGCAGATCGGATCGTGCACCTGCGGTGAGATGACCCCCACCCCGGCCTGGGACCTCGATGCGGTCGAGGGCGCGTTCGCGATGCACCTGCAGCATCAGACCGCCTTGGCCGAGCTGACCCGCATCCGCGCCGCTCTGCACAAGCAGCAGCGAGGTGGGTGGCGATGAACTCCAACACCGCAGTACTCGAGCGGCCACCGGCCGCATCGGCGGCCGTTGAGCACGCCGAAGAGTCGAACGTGTACATCGCGGCGATCTCGGTCCGCGACATCTTCGCCGATCACACCTATCAGCGGGACCTGGATCTGCCCCGCGCCCGGGCGATGGCCGAGAAATGGGATGTGCACAAGGTCGGGGTCATTGACGTGTCCGACCGTGGCACCGATTCCCCCGACCGCTACGCGGTGATCAACGGCCAGCACCGATGGTCGGCCGCCCGGCTGGTCGACCCGGACTACCACCTGGTCGCCAACGTCCACACCGGTCTCACCGTCGCTGAGGAGGCGAGCCTGTTCTACGGGATCGACGCGGGCACACGGCGTTTGACCACATGGGACCGGTGGAACGCGCGCCGCGGCGCGCTGGATCCGATCGTGACCGCGATCGAATCGGTAGTGACCACCGTGGGCCTCGCGGTCGACCAGTCACCACAAAACGGCAGCATCCGCTGCACCAGCACGCTGGAAAAGGTCCACAAACTCGGCGGCCAGGTCCTGCTCGAGAACACCCTGCGGCTGATCGTCGAGGTGTGGGGGCACCGCCTCGACGCAGTGGACTACCCACTCGTGCACGGCGTGGCGCTGATCCTGCACTGCTACGACACAGTGCTCGATCACGACCGATTCGGCGAAGTGCTGATCGACTTCGCGCCCCGCCAGATCAAAGCCCGCGCCCAAGCACTGCGGGAGACCGAAAAAGGCCAGTTCGGCAAGCTCGCCGCCCTGGTGATGATCAACGCCTACAACTCCTCCCGCGGCCCCAAACTCGACCGCACTCACCTGGGCCGCAGCGACAACAACGGCCGAACCACCAGCTCCGCCACCCCATCCCGCAAGGAGCGCACCCACACCTGACCTCGCCAGACGCATAGACGTGCACTCAGAACCACCCTGTCCCGCAACACATTCCAAGGAGCACTGCAGCAATGGCACTCACAACGATCACCATCTACCTGACCGAGGGGCACCTACCGGTCCACATCACCGGCGACCAGGTCACCGAGCATTTCGCGATCACCCCGGCCGTCAAGGTGCGCCCGGACGGCAGCGTGACGTTCACAGACCACGGGCGACGTCTGACCCACATCCCCACCGGCCGCATGGTCACCGCCTCCGGATTCCTCGACCTGCGTCGCTTTGCTGAGGAGTTGGAGAAGCTGCCGATCGACTGGGCCCAGCTCCAGTCGGCACGCTCGCTCACCAAGGAACAAATGCGGCAGGTCAAGGCCGTGCAACGGGACCTGAACAGCCAGGACGATTCGTCCTGGCCGTGGCCGAAGTGGGCCGGTGACCAATCGCAGGCCGCGCTGTCGCTGCTCGCCGCCCGGTTGGACGACGCAGTCACCTATATGCAGCGCTACGACCTGATCCGGAGCCTGACCGCCGAGGTCGGCGCGGTCGATCCCGAACTGGGCCGCAAGGTCGACGCCCACATGACGGGAGCGTTCATCGGCAACCACATCCACAGCTATGGCGTGATCTACCTACTCGCCGTCCTGCACCGCATCGACCCCGACGCCGGCGACCGCGCCGCCCGTGCCCTGGTGGGTGCGTGGGAGGACGGCGGCGCGCTGGATGAGTGGATCTACGAATGGCGGCGCGAGCTCGGCGACGGGCAGCCGCTGACGCTGCACGAGTTCCCCGACCTGACGCTGCTGGAGGGGGTGAGCGCCTGATGCGGCGGGTCACCGGACTGGAGTGCCTGTGCGGCGCGGAGCTCGACGAGGTCGACACCGACGACGGCATCGCGATGGTCTGCCGCGAATGCGGCACCTCCGAATCCTGGCTCGAACATATCACCGAATCAACCACACCAGACCAGCAACAGCTCAGCGCCGCAGCCTGACCGGCACCGCGTCGCCGAACCATCCAGCAACACAACACATCCCATACATGGAGGACACCGTGACCAGCAACAACAACGAGATCAACACGATGGAGCAGGCGCTGCGGCGCGCACATCAAAGCGCACGAGTAGCCGCCGAGGAATGGAACCAAGTGGCTCGCACCCTCACCACTTTGCGCAGCCACACGCCCGAAGCGCCCTCGATGCCGGCCAGCATCGAGGAGTGGCACACAGCAGGCGTTCCGACGGCGGTCCCGTTCACCGACGCAGAACTCGGTCGTGACCTCCACCAGCTGACCGGACTCATCACCAAAGCCTTCACGCTGTCGGCGATCTACACCGGCGAGGCCGACCGGATGAGCGCTCTTCTCGCCCAGGCCACCAGCGCGGCCGCGGCCGAAACCCCACACGGTGCGGCAGCATGACCACGGCGATCGAGTGGACCGACGCCACCTGGAATCCGACGACCGGATGTGACCGGATCTCGCCAGGCTGCGACCACTGCTATGCGCTGACGATGGCCAAGCGCCTCAAGGCGATGGGGGCCGCGAAGTACCAGACCGACGGTGATCCGCGCACCAGCGGACCCGGGTTCGGTGTCGCGTTCCACGATGACGCTCTGGACGAGCCGTTGCGATGGCACAAGCCACGGCGCGTGTTCGTGAATTCGATGTCCGACCTGGCCCATGCCCGTGTCAGCGACGAACAACTTGCCCGCGTGTTCGGGGTGATGGGTGCGGCCCACCAGCACCAGTTCCAGGTGTTGACCAAGCGCCCTCGCAGGTTGGCGAAGCTGTTGTCCGGCAGCGAGTTCCGGTGGCGGGTGGCCGAATGCGCTGCATCCCGCACCGACGAGGGGCATGCGGACTGGGCATTCGACGCGATCTCTGGCGATGATCGGTGGCCATTGCCGAATGTGTGGATCGGGACGTCGATCGAATCCGACGAATTCTGCTGGCGCGCCGACCATCTGCGCGTGACTCCGGCCGCAGTGCGGTTCCTGTCGCTCGAGCCGCTCCTAGGGCCGTTGCCGGACCTGAACCTGGAGGGCATCGACTGGGTCATCGCCGGTGGTGAGAGCGGGCCGAAGGCACGTCCCATGCACCCGCAGTGGGTGCGTGACATTCGCGATCAATGCGTTGATGCGGGGATCGCGTTCTTCTTCAAGCAGTGGGGCGGCTGGGCGCCCACCGGCCTGGGAATCGGAGTGTTCCGGCCGCCGGAGCTATTGATCGGCCCGGCCCTGGACGACATGGGCCACCGACAGATCATGCGCCGAGCCGGCAAGAAGGCCGCTGGCCGCGAGCTGGACGGCCTGGTTTGGGACCAGATGCCCGCGCTGAGTACGCATTCCACGGAGGTGCTCACCAATGTCGGATGACCCGGTGCTGTCGGCCGAGGAAGAGTTCGGCATCAAATGGTGGCCGGTGCGGTTCGGGATCCGCGTGATCAGCGAAGAAGACGATCTCGGCTGGGCGGTCTGGGGACCTCACCACGACCCTCGGCGAGTACTCGCCGCAGTCATCCGTGACGCCCGCGAGAGCGGCGTACTCGACGAGCTCCGAGAGGTCTTCAGCCTCCGCGATCTGCGGGCCGGAATCACCCAGCGGTGGGCCAACCACCCAGACGAGAACGACGAGTGCCTGCTCTGGAAATGGTGCGAACCCACCGCGCCGGGCGCGGTAGCGATCACGCAAATCGACCCGGTCGCCCGACTGTGGCGGAAACCCGTCTGACCACGAGAAAAGGAGCGGCGGCCGCCCCGGTTGCGTGAACCCGAGGCGGCCCTCCCCATTTCTTCCTCGACTCGGAAAAATATCCTGGAATAAATAGAACTGCTGACAGTTTGGACTGTTAGACTGTTGTTAGAGACGATATGACCAGCGGAGACGGACATCGTGAACATGTCCGATCCGCCTCACCCCGACGGAAAGGGCACTACCGATGCAGGACACCATCCCCGCCGGCACCAACCTCGGCCCGGCCATCGCCGACACCGTCTACCAGTTGCTCGACGCTGTTCTCGGCCTGGTCGACACCTCCACGGGATTCGCCTCGAGCGCGATGTTCGTCGACATGCGCGACAAGGCCGAGGACATCACCCCGCTCGCCGCGAAACTGTACGAGCTGCTGGAGATCCAGACCCAAGGCGGTGGCGGACCGGCCGCCGATGGATTCGAGCCTGCCTACGCCGGTGAGGTATCGCGCTACCTGCGCAAGACCACCGCGGCGACCCTTGCCGGGCACAGCAGCATCGCGCGGCTGATCGGCGCGGCCCAGACCGGGCACGTCGCCTAGCCGATCCAGACCCCGGTGCCGTCCGGCTGCACAAGTGGGACGGCACCGGTCACCAAACCCCCGTTGTCACAGGACGTTTGAAGGAGAACGCAGTGGCCAACGAGATCGACCTCGACATGCTGGCCTACGACCTCGCCGACCTCATCGACCGCAACGAATATCCCCTCGATGTCTCTGCCGATGACATCCGCCCTGCTCTGCCGGAGTTTCTCGCCAGAATTACCCAGAACGCGCAGGCCCGGCGATGAATGCGACTGACCTGGCAACGATGAGTGCGGCCGACATCCTCGCCGATCCGGATCCGCAGCGACTCGTCGATGGGCTGATCAACCGCATCCACCGCCTGGAGGCTGCCCTCGATGACCAGCTCGTCCGCGCCCACCGCGCCGAGGCCGCGACCGAGAGCGTCTACTTCGAGCGCGCGCATCTGAGCGCTCTGGTCGCCGCGCTGCTCGCCGAACATGCGCCCGCGGTGCTCGCCTACAACAGCACCAGCGAGCCGCGGAACTGGCCGGTGCTCTACATCTCCCTGCCCGACATCGGGCAGATCTGCTACCACGTCAAACCGGACCACCTCTGGCTGTTCGAACACGTGGAAGTCGTGGCACCGACCAGTTGCCGCGCCCGCTGGGACCGCACCAACAAGGACTGCCACCACTACCGGATCCGGGCCTTCATCCAGCGCCTTACCGCTAGCTGGTCGACCACCGCAGTCCGATGACCGATCTCGTTGTCGCACGCCATAGGTTCGCGGCGGCATCACCCAACACCTGATGAGAAGGAGACCCTGATGGGCTGGTCCATCGGATTCGACACGAATTGGAACCGCGACATCACCTGGAAGCTCACAGATCCGAGCTGGGCGCAGTGGCGCCAGAAGAACCCCGACGAAGTCCGCCAACTTCACACGGTGCTCGCTCAATGACGACCCAGGACGACGCCGCGCGCGAGGAGTGGCTGATCACCCTCGATGGACCGGTCACCAACACCTACGCCTGTCTCCCGCTCACCCGCGATGAGGCGGCGGTGCTGGCTCGCCTGGTCCGCGAAGTCGCCTCGATGGCGACCGGTGAACATCATCCCTACATCCGGATCACCCCAATGTCCGAAACCACCGACAACCAGCGCCGCCAGCTCGCCTACGCCGAGCGGGAACGACTGCTGGTGTCGATGTCCCGAGAGGTACGTGCAGCATCATGACCAGCCCTGAACTTCTAGGCCCGACGCCACTCGTGGTGACGCTGTGCGGCAGCATGCGATTCCACCAGCAGATGCTTGAGGTAGCGGCCGAGCTGACCGACGGCGGAGTGATCGTGCTCGCCCCGTTCCGCGTCGCCGCCGCCGAGCAGCAGGCCAGCACGGCCAAAGCACGCCTGGACCAATTGCACCGACACAAGATCGCCATGTCCGACGGCGTCATCGTCGTCACCGACGAGTCGAGGTATGCCGGGGAATCCACGCGCGCCGAAATCGAATTCGCCACTCAGCTCGGCAAACCCATCGACTGGATCACTCGGCCGGCGAGCCGCAACCGTTAGCCCAACGCAGGACAGGTGTCGGCATGAGCGAGGAAACCGCCGAGGCGATCGCGCGCCGCGCCGAGTTGCGCACCGTCATCACCGAGGGCCTAGCCCTCGTTGTCGAGCACGCGGACCAGATCAAGGCCGCCCATGCGCTCGTATCGGGGCGATACCCTTAGGCAGGGAGGTTTGGCGGAAAGGAAATAATGTCGGGCAACTGCGACATGGACCGCATCATGCGTAGCCGCCAGCTGATCGTCCGGCGCTGATCTCCGAGCGACCGATGTACGAGCCGACCGATCTGGTCGATCCAGCTGCGCGAACCCGCACAGCGCTTGCCGCTGCGGTGGCGCGGTTTTCCAAGGCTTGGGCGTCCGGGTCCCCACCCGACCTGTCGGCCTACCTGCCGCGTGCGCAGGCTGAGCGGCGCACGGTACTGATCGAACTGATCAAGATCGATCTCGAATACCGCTGGCTTCGTTATGACTTTCCCAAACGACTGACCGAATATCGTGCGGAATTCGCAGAGCTGCAAGATGGGCCGCTTCCGGCCGAGCTGGTCTACGAGGAGTTCCACGCCATGCGCCGCGGACACGCCGCCGATGCGGCTACCACGCTCGGTGAGGTCACCGCCATGGAGGTCAGCTCCGAGCTCGCCCGAGTCACGAGCGATTACCGCAGCACGATGATTGCTCGTCCAAGTGCCCAGGTGGTTCTCGACGCCATCGATGTCGGCGACCGGATCGACGATTTCGACCTGCTGATGCGGATCGGGGCCGGGGCCTTCGCCCAGGTGTATCTGGCTCGGCAACGATCGATGCAGCGACTGGTCGCGGTCAAGATTTCCCATAACCACGGCATCGAGCCGCAGACCCTCGCGCAATTGGACCACGAATACATCGTGCGCATCTTCGACCAGCGACTCATCGCCGATGGCGAGCTGAAGCTGCTGTACATGCAGTACCTACCGGGGGGAACGCTGCTCGATGTGCTGCACTTGCTGCGCTCGACGCCTCCGGAGCACCGCAGTGGGCAACTGCTGCTCGATGCCATCGACGAGGTACTTGCCGATAAGGGCGAGGTTCGGCCCACGGAATCAGCTGTTCGGACACAGCTCGCCGCACTGTCGTGGCCGGAGATCGTCGCGTGGCTGGGCCGCCGACTCGCGGACGCGTTGCAGCACGCGTCGGACCGAGGGGTATTGCATCGAGATATCAAGCCCGCGAACGTGCTGCTGAGCGCCGAGGGAATCCCGAAGTTGGCCGACTTCAATGTCAGCTTCAGCAAAGGCATCAAGGGCACAAATCCGCTGGCGTACTTCGGCGGATCACTGGCGTATATGTCGCCCGAACAGCTCGAAGCCTGCCATCCGGACTTGCTGGGGACCGCCGCCGACCTCGACTCTCGAAGCGACATCTTCGCGCTGGCTGTCATGTTGTGGGAGTTGCTCACGGGCCGCCGACCATTCGCGGACGAAACGTCCGCGGGCGAGTCGGAGACATCACTGGTCCGCATGCTCGAACTGCGGCGCAGACCCGTCGAATCGACGTTCCTAGCAGAGCTTCCGCCCGATTGCCCCGCGGCATTGCGCCGAGTACTGCTGAAGTGTCTGTCGCCCGACCGCGAAGACCGCTACTCGTGCGGTACGGAATTGGCCCAGCAGCTCGACTTGTGCCTCGACGACAGGGCCCGCGACCTTGTCTACCCGTCACCGACCAGTTGGCGGGCACGACTGTCCCGATACCCCACCCCCATCTTGTGGCTGTCCGCGCTGGTCGGCGTCGGCCTGGCGGGGGTCTATATGGGCGTGTACCTCCAGGACCTGATCACCGCACGCCTGCCCGATGCCGCCGCTTCGCAGCTGCGCAAGGACACCATCATTTACGACCTCTGCGCCTTGCCGCTGTCCGTCCTCGTCTACTTGTACATATCGCGTGATTTGCTCGCGGTTCCGCGCGGCTTGCGCGATGGCAGACGCTACGACGAGGCGATGCTCGCGCGGGTGCGGTCGCGAACACTGTTTTGGGGCGAGCTGTGTGCGATGAACACCCTTCTGTTCGCGGTCCTCGGAACCGTGATAGGGATGATGCTGCTTGTCTGGTTCACCGACCTCCCGATGCGGCTGATGGTCCATGCAGCAACGACTGGTCTGATGACGGGCTCCATCTCGGTTGCCTACACGTTCTTCCTTTCCACGTTCTACATCGTCCGCTGTGTTTATCCCATCTATTTGCGCCACGGTCGCACCACGGCGGACGACTCCGCCGATCTTCGCGCGCAGCGTCGAAGAACCACGGTCTATCTCGCGGTAACGGCGTCGGTGCCGCTGGTTGGGGTGCTGACCGGATTCAACGCCCTCGAACCCGAGGAGCTTGCGGACGTGCGCGATTCGGTCCTGGGGTTATGTGCGGGCTCCGGGCTCGCGTTCATCGCAATCTATTGGTTGTACAGGAAGCTGGATGCCGACCTGCGCGCGCTCGAGCGGGTGGTCTAGCAAATCAGCCGCGCCCTGCCCGCGGCTCCTGCGCCGCATCCGCCACACCCCATCGGCAGAAACGTACGTTATCCAGGATTCGCCTCGCACCTCATGATGGTCGAGCCAATGCGAATCTCGACTCCGTCTTGTAGCACCTCATCATGGTTCACCCGCAGTCCGTTGAGAAAAACGCCGTTGGTCGATTCCAGATCCCGCAGCACCAGTCCGTTGCGACTGGGTGCAATCTCGGCGTGGTAGCGGCTCACCTTGGCGTCGTCGAGCGACAGGTCGTTGTCCGACATGCGGCCAATCCGGATGCCAGCAAGTGGCACATCGAGAACCCGACCATCGGATAGGTGCAGTCGGCAGCGTTTCATCTTCGCGGGCGGCTCGGCCGCTGTCGTGGTCATCATGAGGCCGGCCTTTTCGGCGTGGCGTTCCCTCCTCTGTCCGATCGCCTCCTGGCGCAGCACCTGTTGTTCGAGCTGAGCCAGCTCCGGGCTCGGGTCGATGCCGAGCTGCTCGGAGAGAATGGCGCGTACCTTGCGGCATTCCTCGAGCGCGTCGGCCTGCCGCCCCGACAGGTACAACGCGGTGATCAGCTGACCCCACAGCGGCTCGCGTAGCGGCTGATCGCTGATCAGCGACCGTAGCTCGCCAATGACGGCAGATGCCTTACCACAGGCGATATCGGCCTCGATCCGCGCCGACGCAGCCTGCCACCGCTCCTCGTCGAGCGCGGTCGCGAACTCGTCAGCGAAAGATAAGCCGCGCAGATCCGCCAGGGCTTCCCCCTTCCACTCGCTGAGAGCCGACCGGTAAAGGCCCGCCGCGGCGGCCGGACTGGCTGCGCGGTCGCCCGCGGCTCGCGCCATCTCGAACCGCCCAACATCGCACTGCTCCTCGGCGATATCGAGTAGATACCCCGGGGGAACGGTCTGCAGAATGCGCTCGGCCGAGATCTTCTCCGCTCGCAGCGCTTTGCGGAGATTCGATATCGAAACCTGCAGACTCGCCCCATACGTTATTGGTGGGTTCCCCTCCCACACAGCATCGGCCAGAGCAGTCGACGAGACCGCCCGCCGTCGGTGCACCACCAACGCCGCAAGGATCGCGCGCGACTTACGCCCCCCGATCGGCAACGACCGGTTATTGACGAGCAACTGCACCGGGCCGAGCACGCGCACGTCCACGAATTTGGACACTACTCCACGCAAACGGGCCGAGCCCGTCGTATCTTTCTTTGACCGAACAAGCGAAGTGGCCTTCACCCCCTATTACGCGAGGACGAAGACCACTGTCGACTAATCTAAATATTTCGAATTGAGCGCAGGCCATACGCTGTTGCTCGAATTGTCGAAAACAACGCCCCGCAGTCACCCATTGAGTGCGTTGCCGCCTCAGCCGCCGTTTCCGCCGGGTGCCGGTGCGGGCCCGGGGTTTGGTGCAGGAGCCGGAACGGGCTTCAGCTCAGGTTGGGGCTGCGGAACGGGCTTCGGCTCAGGTTGGGGCTTGCCGCCACCGGTGCCTGGCTTATCGGTGCCGGTGCCTGGCTTTTCCGGGGTGCCGGTGCCTGGCTTTTCCGGGGTGCCGGTGCCTGGCTTTTCCGGGGTGCCGGAGCCTGGCTTTTCCGGGGTGCCGGTGCACGACGTCCCAGTGCCTGTGCCGGTGCCTGTGCCTGTGCCCGTGCCCGTGCCCGTGCCCGTGCCGGTGCCGGTGCCGGTGCCCGTGCCGGTGCCCGTGCCGGTGCCGGTGCCCGTGCCGGTGCCCGTGCCGGTGCCGGTGCCGGTGCCGGTGCCGGTGCCCGTGCCCGTGCCTGTGCCGGTGCCGGTGCCCGTGCCCGTGCACGACTTATCCGGCGTACCCGGCTGCGGTGCGGGAACAGGTACAGGATTCGGTAGCTGCTGCGGGACGGGCCTCGGAATCGGTGCTGGAGCCGTGACCACCCCACGGTTGAACTCAAGCCGATGCAGATCCTGAGGGAAAGCACTGAACCGTCCGATGTTGTTCTGCCCGAATAGATCACAGTTCGACGGCATGCTGTCCCGGAACGCTTTTCCGTTCACCAGAGTGACTTTCAGCGACGCCGTGCCATCCTGGACGGACTTGTCGTCGGAGCCGAGAATGTCGATGCTCCGTACCTTTTCGAACGGCAGCTCCTGGCCGCTGGACAACGGAATCGACAAGCCTGCAATAGTGCAGTACCGAACGGATTCGGGCTGGACTGACGTTGTCGCGCCGCTGCGTTCGGTGAAGGTTGCAGTGGCGTCGGTCGAGGATTGGACCGGCTGGGCGGATGCGTTTCCTATACCGGACGCAGCAAGGACCGTGGCGATACCGGCGGCATAGGCCACGCGGCGAACTGTCTCGATTCTGAACTTGGTCATGGGGTTTCCTTTCATCGATTGCCTCTTATCGGCTTGTCGAAAAAGGTTCGCAAGCTCCGCTAATCGACCCCTTACCGCTGACTAACCGGTTTATGCGCGGGAATTTCCGGGGGCCTGGCGCCCAACTCTCCACATGGGACCTATTCATGCGGGTTCGCATGGGCGCGCATACGCCCATGGCGTGAAAGAGGCCAGGTCAGGTCCGTGGCTGAGCTTCGGGCCCGTATAGAGCCGAAGTCCCAAAGCACATCCGTCAGGTACTCGAAATGAACCAGGAAAGGATGGCGCTTTCGCTCTGCATCCTCATCGCGTGCCCAGTTCAGCGCATCCTCGAAACTCGCATTTTCGGGCCAATAGCCGTCCAGTGTCGGATCTACCGATTTTGCTGCCGGACAAATCGGCGCTGAGGCAGCGTCCTGTATTGCCGTTGCGACACGATGTCGCTCGATGCGAGTGAACTCGCAGATAGGAGGGCCGAATTCGGTTTCGGCTGTGTGAGTTTCGGGCTCGTGCTCGA
>NZ_JBITIL010000032.1:0-58656 GCF_044458905.1 Nocardia sp. NPDC050408
ACCAGCGCCACCGCGCCACTCAACCTGCCTCCAAAGTCCGTGGTCACCCCAGGGAGACATGATCATCCCGAGCCAGATTCCACGTAACTTTTAAAATGCTGAAACGGCAAATGTTCGGCAGAGCCAACTTCGACCTCCTACGTCGCCGTGTTCTCTTGGTCGAGTAGCACGCCGCCACCGAAAGTGCGCCAGAGCCACCTACAAGTGGCCATTGACTCCGACATCCGGTCAGTCTGCGAATTGCTCACGCAGAGCGGTTTTGCGAAACTTGCCAGTAGCCGTGCGGGGGATCTCGGAGAGGAACTCGAATCGATCCGGCACTTGCCATTTCGCGAACTGGGTCGAGAGGTGTTCTCTGAGTTCGTCGGATGCGACGGTGTGCCCGCTTCGGGGCACTACGACCGCGAGTGGACGCTCGCCCCATCGGGGGTCAGGGACCGCGATTACCGCCGCCTCCGCGACGGCTGGGTGATCCATCAGGTGATTTTCCAGGTCGACTGAGGAGATCCATTCGCCTCCGGATTTCACCAAGTCCTTCACGCGGTCGCAGATGCGGATAGACCCTCGTCTATCGATGCGTACGACATCGCCTGTGCGGAACCATCCATCAGCGGTGAAGCTGTCGGCGCCCCTGCCGTTGTGATAGGCCGCAGCAACCCATGGTCCGCGTACTTCGAGTTCACCGACCGCTGTGTCGTCCCAATCGATCGGAGAGCCAGTATCGTCGACCGCGCGTATCTCGATCAGCGGAAGCGCCGTGCCCTGCCTGGTTCGATGCGAGTACCCAGCGTCAGGATCGTCATCGGTCTCGAGTTCGCGCGGTAGCCGGGAGATCGCTCCCAGCGGCGCCAGCTCGGTCATTCCCCAAGCTTGAATCACTTCCAAGCCGTGCTTGTCGTAACCCTCGAGCATCGAGCGTGGAACAGCAGCTCCCCCCACGATCAGCCGGTTCAGTCGTGACAGATCCCACCGATGCGGATCCGCGTCGAGGGCGGCCAGCATGTCCATCCACACCGTGGGAACGCCAGCCGTCACGGTCACGTGCTCGCTCGCCAGCAAGTCAAGAATGTTCGCGGGATCAAGCAGAGGTCCGGGAAAGATGATCGACGCACCAACGAGTGCAGCTGCATACGGCAAGCCCCAGGCGTTTGCGTGGAACATCGGAACAACCGGAAGAACGGTGTCTTGCATCGAGATCCCCACGACGTCCGGCAGTGCTGCGGCCATCGAGTGAAGGACGAGGGCGCGGTGCGAGTAGACGACGCCTTTGGGGCGTCCTGTTGTGCCCGAGGTGTAGCACATCACCGCCGCGCTACGCTCGTCGAGCGCTGGCCAAACCATTGGTTCTGCTGTCGCGATGCAGGATTCGTAGGCAATCGTTCCGTCAGGAACCGGCTCGCCCGACGTGACAACGATGACATGGTTGAAGGAGTGGGTTTCGATGATGCTTGAAGCGACATCCCATAGCGATTCATCGACGACAAGTACCGAGTCGCCGGCGTCGTCAGCGATGAACGCTAGTTCGTCTGGGTGCAGTCGTGGATTGAGTGTATGCAGGATCGCGCCCATCGCCGGCACGGCGAAGTACAACTCGAGATGTTCGGTTTGATTCCATAGCAGCGTGGCCACCAGGTCCCCCGGGGCGACTCCGAGGTCGGCGAGAGAAGTCGCAAGACGTTTTGCGCGACGGGCACATTCGCCGAGATTGGACCTTACGATACGACCGTCTGGTCGGCGCATAGCCACGTCAGCGTCGGTAAACAACTGCGCCCGTTCGACCAAAGTGGTCAGCAATAAGGGGTGCTCGTCCATCGTGAGTGCGTTGATCATCGTCTTTTCTTCTCTCGTCAGCGGGTGACATCTGTGCATCGACGACTGTGTAGAGGGAACCGGTTGCGGCGGCTGTAGTACATCGCCACAACTACAGCGGCCGAAATCGTTTGCACTTCAGGTCTGCGTCAAGAAATCGCAGTCTCGCCGTAGTGTGTCTAGTCCAGGACGGCCGACTGGACGAGGTCGGCATAGCGCTGGTGCCGTTCAGAGCTGCGCGAGTCTTCCATCAGGCCTGCGGAGAGAAAGACGTAGGAGATGTCACGGGCCGGATCGACCCAAAAGCACGTGGAGCCCGAACCTACTCCACCGAACGTTCCTGGCGAAGAGAGAAGCCCGAACGCATGGACGAAGGCTGCGGATCCTCGAACGTAGAAGCCCAGTCCCAGGTTCGCCGGAAATTCGGGCCATCCGCGCTGTTGGCGGGTGTAATCCCACAGACTGTTCGGGAGATCACCTGTCGCCACGGTGGTGGCCAGCCGCAGGATTGCCGGACTCAGCACGCGGACACCGTCGAGTTCACCGCCGCGACGCAAGGCCTCGGCGAATCGGAGCCAGTCCGTCGCGGTGGTAAACGCGCCACCTGCCGGAATCTCGACCCCCTCGATCGCCGACGCGACAGCGACACCCTCCAGCATCGCTGGATCGAACAGGGCGGCCCCGCGGTCACGGACGATCACGGGAACCGCTCGATCGGCGAGGTCTGCCCGCAGCCCGGCACCGAGTGAGGTGTCGGACATGCCGAGTGGTTCGAGCAAGTCGTCGTGCAAGATTCGACCGAACGTACGGCTGCCGCCGTCCAATCGGCGCACGATCTCAGCGAGGACACTGTGTCCGACCACCGCCGAATAGCTGATGGTCGTCCCGGGAACGGACTGTGGAACCATCTTGCACACAGCGGCAGTGGTCGCCTGGATGTCGCCCAATACTTCCGACGGAAGAGGCGCGCCCAGGGGCAGCCCTGCCTTGTGCAACAGCAGATCGGCAATGGTGGTGTTGCCCTTGCCATTTGCCGCGTATTCGGGAATGACCTCGCGGACCTGCGTAGTGAAGGAAATCTGACCGCGATCGATGAATTGGAGCACAGCGGCGTTGGTCATCGTCTTGAACATCGACAGCGTGACGAAGACCGAGTCGAGTTGCATTGGGCGCCCGGCTGCCCGGTCGGCATATCCGATCGCCTCGTGGAGAATGACCTCACCACGCCGGGCGACCAGGACCACTGCCCCGTCGTATTTCTCGGCGTCGATGTCGGACTTGATGGCCGCCGGAAGAAGCGATAGACGTTCCGCGTCGATGCCGAGTGATTGTGTGGCAGTGGTCATGTTGGACTCCTCAGTTGTTGCAATCAGTGGCTCCGCTGTCCAACTCGCTTGTCCAGCTGTTGAACGTGGCCTCGATTCGTCGTCAGAATCAGGATGATGCGCATCATCCTGATTGTCAATCGCCAAATGGGCTGCGACACCGAACACTTCCGGCACACATCGCCTGAGGAACGACCCCTCGGGCAACCGCGTCGCAAGCCCTTGCGAAGGCAATGTGAATCCCGAAGGCTCGAACAGCCCAACGACGACGACGGCGGACCTCATGCCGCCCATGCCGGCGACGTGATCAGCCCGAGCCGATTCGACCGATTTCGCTACTGGTGCGAACGGCAGCCCGAACGGGTGGACCGGACCTACGAACACAGAAGCCGATGCGTCGGAGTGGCGAGCCTTCCCACTATCCGCACTGATGAGCGATCCCGGATCCGCTACCCAACTCGCACGCCCGGCGGGCGAGCGGCGCCGCAGGGGCGTCCATTGACAATCAAGATGATGTGCATAATCCTGATTGCAGGTCGCCACATGCGCTGCACTCCGCTTGGGGTGCGCAGCGCCCGAGAATGAAGGAATCTTCCGATGGCCGAATCATTGACCCAGTTCACGATCACCGAGGCAGCGCCGGGATATTGGAGGGTGACGTTCAGCAATCCGCCGATCAACTTGTCGGATACGGACACCCTCCTCGAGCTACAGCGTGTCGTCGGTCTCATCGAGTCCGACGACACGCTGCGGGTCGTTGTGTTCGACAGCGCTGACCCCGACTTCTTCATCAATCACTATGACGTCTCCCGGTTCGTCGAGTTCCCCTTGGCGCCCGGGCCGACTGGTCTGCCGACGTTCATCGACACCACGACACGGCTGGCCACCTCCCCGGTCGTAACCATCGCGTCCATCCGCGGTCGCACACGCGGCGGGGGGTCTGAGATCGCCCTGGCATGTGACATGCGTTTCGCCAGTCTGGAGCGAGCGATCTTCGCGCAGATCGAAGTCGGGGCGGGCGTCTTCCCGGGAGGTGGCGGCATCGAGCGCCTGCCTCTGCTCGTCGGACGGGCCAGGGCACTCGAAATCGTCCTCGGCAGTGACGACTTCGACGCAGCAACCGCGGAGAACTACGGCTGGGTGAACCGCGCGTTCCCCGACGACGAGCTCGACGCCTACGTCGACAACCTTGCCAGGCGCATCGCGTCGTTCGACAAGCCTGCGCTCGCTGAGGCCAAGCGGTTGATCAACCGCAACACACTGCCCTCCGCTGAGGATCTGGTGCAGACACAAGACGCATTCCTCGACGCATTCTCCTGGCCCACTGTGCAGCAGAGGGGGGCCCGAATCCGCCATCGAGCAGGCGAAGTGGGTCCCGACTTCGAAGCACGCTTCGGCCATCACCTCGGCGATCTTGGCGGTGACTCCAATTGACACCCAGAGCGGCTCACCTGAGTACGGCCACAGCCATGGCGTACGTTCGGCTGCACAGGGTAAAAGTTAAGTTCGCCGGTATCAGACTGATGTCGGATCAGGCTCGGAGGTCTATTCGTGGGTAGTTCGCAGGCCGACAAGGCGGCAAGCCACGACCGCATCGTCAACATCGCTGCGACCCGAATGCGCCGTAGTGGCATCAACGGCGTCGGGGTAGCAGAGGTGATGCAGGAAGCCGGCCTGACCCATGGTGGCTTCTACCGACATTTCAAGTCCCGAGAGGAATTGGTCGGTGCCGCGGTGGAGCGCGCCTTGGTCCAGGGAAGCGCACGGACTATGGGCACGGCCGAGGAAGGCGGCAGACAGGCGTTCGAGGCGATCGTCGACGACTACCTAAGTCATGCCCACCGCGCCCATCCCGAGGCCGGATGCGCGGTGGCCGGGTTGGCTCAAGATATTTCGCGCGCGGATGATCGAACCCGCCTGGCTTACGGTCAGCAAGTCGAGCAGTATCTCGAGCTTTTCGCCGGGTTGACGCCGAGTTCGGACGCCGCTGCCGATCGACGTCGCGCCTGCTTAGTACTCAGCGCGCTGGTCGGCGCCATAGCCATGGCGCGAGCTGTCAGCGACGTCGACTTCTCCGATGACATCCTCTCCGAGACTGCGGCGGCACTCAAGGAGCTCTAGACGGCCGCGGCGATTGCGGCTTGCCACCCGTACGTGGAACATCTTCATGCCTTCATCAAAGAACACAGTGTGGATGACGTCGGGGCTCTCGGAGACGAAGCCGACTACGGTGGCACGCCAGCCATAGTCGCGGTATCCCAGCTTGCAGACAGGACGACGCCGCCGACTGTGCCGCGGCGGCAGTGGCGGTGGCGGCCGGGTTTGGCACCGCGCGCCTCCACCAAATGCTCAGCGAGGCAGTCGATCACGCCATGGCCGCCGGAGATCCTGGGCGCGCGGTCGAACTCGTCGAGGAGAACGCACGAGACCTGGTACGTGGTATTTGCCCAGGCGTTTCACCACCTACCGCCGGCCACCGCAGTGCGCGCCATCGCCGAAGCCACCCGGGTCGGCAACCGGTTCCTCGTCATCGACCTCGAACGCCAGCCTCCGATGCGTCTGCTCGTCATGTCATTGCTGATGGCGCCTGTGGCCGTGGCGATGCTGGCAGTACGGTCGTCGTTCAGACATATGGCCCACGATGGGTTCATCAGCGCGCTACGGTCCTATAGCCGATCGGCGTTCACAGCGCTCGGCAAGGCCGCCCACCCGGCAATGCGCATCGAATTCCTTTCGACGACAACGTCGTCCGGGTACGGCCCCAAATCGGTCGCCATCGTGTTCTCCCGACCCGCCGCTACCGCCGAACCGACCAACGCCACCGAGCACGAAACCCGTCAGAGCGGCGATCGAGGGCTCTTCGAAGTTGGGCGGGGTTGAGGCATCCGCGTCCTCGTCGAGTGGTCGCACAGCGAGTGCGGAGCCGTTGGTTGACCGGGTTGTGGAAGCCGTATGCGTGCAGGCGTCGAGCTTGACGACCCGGTTGATGCCCTCGCTGGCGGCGTTGGTGATCCCGGTATGGATGAACGCCTGGATCTGTGGCCACCAGGTCTGCACGGTGCCGGCCAGACGCTCGACTCGGCGACACCACCCTCAGCTCAGACGCTGTAGAACCGGTGCAGCCGATGGGAGATGCAGTGCCGGTCGGCTCCGGCGCCGGCCAGCGCGAGCAGATGACGAAGTTCCTCCTTGGCCAGCCACGCGGCCAGCACCACCGGCCCGATCTGGTCCAGGTCTGCCAACTCGGCGACCATCGCACGGCCCCTGTCCCCGTCACGGTTCTCCACATTGGCGTCGAGCTTGTTACGCAGTTCCCGTTCCCGATCCCCAGCCCGACCGCGGCGGCATCGCACCTCGGCGGTGCGCCGATACCGCACCTCGTCGATGACGCCCTCGACCCGCCCCAGTAGGCGCGACGTACGCCCGATAGGACGGGCCGCCGGTGGGCCAGCGCACGACCGCGGTCTCGATCCAAGCGTAGAAGCGACACCCTCAGGGCCATCCGTCCTGCTGGCGGGCCCGGTCGAGCGCCATGTGCGACGAGTCCACCCTGAACTAGAAAGTTGCTCTAGAAAAAATCTCCAATTAGGCTCTGCTGCATGCAAACGGCTGTGGTGACGGGCGGCAATCGGGGTATCGGCTACGCGGTCTGCGAAGCATTGGCGGCCAAGGATTATCGTGTCGTTGCGGTGTCCCGTGACCCGGCGGCGTCGGCGCCGCCGGATGTCGAGGTGGTCCAAGGCGATCTCGCCTCGCGGCGAACAGTGAACGCGCTGGCTGTGGCTCTGTCGGAGAGGTGCCCCACGATCGACGTGCTCGTGCACAACGCGGCCGTGTGGCCGACCCAATTGCGGCACAACGAAGACGGCATCGAGGAATCGTTCGCGGTCAATCACCTGGCGCCGTTCCAGCTGAACCTGGCGCTGGAACCGCGACTGCGGCGCGTGGTCCAGGTCAGTGCCGGCCTGTACGCGAGGGGCCGCATCGATCCGGAGCGGACGCCGTGGGGCAAGGACTTCGACCCGATGCGCACCTACTGCGACACGAAACGGGCGAACCTGCTGATGGTGCCAATGTTCGCGCGACGTTGGCAGGATGCCGGGACGACCATCGACGCGGTGCATCCCGGCGTGATCCGTACCAACCTGGGTGATCGGGGTGGCGTGCAGGGCACGCTGCTGCGCCTGTTCAAACGGCTGTGGCCTGCGGCGGCGACCGGCGCGGCACCCGTGGTGCGCCTGGCCGCGGAGAAGCAGACGCAGACCGGCACGGGCCGGTACTTCAACATCGACAAGGAACAACCGCTTCCGCAGGAGCCTGAGCTGGTGCGCCGAGTGTGGGACCAGGCATGGGAACTGACCGGTGCCCGTTAGGCAACGCCGAGGCGAGCAGACCAGGCAGCGCCTGCTGGACGCCGCGCTGACCACCCATGAGGCGGGTCAGTTCACGGTGCAGGCGGTACTTGCCGAAAGCGGGGTGAGCCTGGGCAGCCTGTACCACCACTTCGGCAGCTTCGACGGCCTGGCCGCGGCCCTGCACGCCCAGTGCTTGACGGAACTGCTCGACGGCGTCGTGGCCACGCTGGAGCGCGCGAGAACTGCCCGCATCGGAGTGACCGCGATCGTGACGGCCTACCTGTCGTTCGTCATGCACCAGCCGGCCAAGGCCCGGTTTCTCTACTCGTCGGCGCCCATCGCCTACCTGCCTGCCCACGCTGACGTGATCGCGGAGGCGAAACTTCCGCGCATGGCCCGCATCGAGGAATGGCTGGCACCCCACATCGCGGCCGGGGCGATCATGGACCTGACGGACTCGCTGACCGAGATGCTGCTGATCGGCCCGGTGTCGGAACTGTCCCGGAGATGGCTCAGCGGCGCGGACATCGACCTCGCAAGGGCAGCCAAGGTCCTTCCGCCGCGGATCTGGGCCGCCCTTCGTGGCAGTGACTAGATTGAGAGTTTCAGGTGGTTTCGAACTTGATCGGGGTCTACGGACCGCCAGACACACCTGATAGGGCGCGGAGGAGGAGCCCGTGGCCCTCGGTGATCATTCCTGTTGTCTACGCAGGATGATCACAACAGAAGAGCCACGAGCACGCTCAACGATGCGACCCGGCTGCTGGGCCTGGTCGTCACCGCGGTCGACAACGACAACGACAACCGACCGGTCGTGCACCTGGCCCGGGTCACCCTCCGGCTGCGCCGTGCGGCCGGGGCCGCGGTGCGCGGTCGGGACCCTGCTGACCGAAATCATCGGGACGGGTGTGCGCGAGGGGACCTTCACCGCCGCCGATCCAACGGAGAGAGACGGCACTGCACTGCTGGGCATGTGCCAGTCCATCGCACGCTGGTACCAGCCCGCTGGACCGCTCGCACCGCAGGAGCTGGCAGCACGCTATATCGATATTGCGCTCGCCATCGTGTGTGCCCAGCGCCCAGCTCGCGGCCGTACCACACGAAAGCCCCGGTGAAGGCCGCCGCCATATGAACGACGACATTTGTTCCACGATTTCGGCCGCGCCGATATGTCCGAGAAATCCGACTCGCTGGCTGATTGCGGCTGCCGAAAACTCACTGGCGCGTCACCGTGCGACATGGCTAAAGCCATCAATCGATGCACCGAGTTGCGGTCTTCGTACGGGAAGACGGCGACCGTGCCGATGCCGAATTCGTACGCGGCGCGAATGGCGATCGTGCCGCGGTTGGCGACCATACTTTGGAGAACAAGTAAGTGCTGTGATTCCTCGCGAAGTGGATGGCGAAATACCTTCCGGGTGCTACCGCGCGGTGGGTGCGTCGACCCGCAGTAGTCGTGTCCGGAGAATCTCCGCGATCCGCGCCGGCTCTTCGACAGCCGAGAAATGTCCGCAGCCTTCGATGGTGATCAACTCCGCGTCAGGAATCGCCTCCGCGAGTTCGACACTGTGCTCGAGCGGCGTCACGCCATCGGCCGTACCGCAGACCACCACCGTCGGAGTATCGATCCACGACAGCTCTGGCCGACGGTCGTGCCGGTCCAGAGCAGCGCGCTGTTGGTCGCGGAACGCAGCGGCCCCGAGATCACCAGCCATGGCGGCGGCGAGCGCGACCACATCGTCTCGCCCCGGCGGCGCCACAGCGCCCGCCAATCGTTCGATCGCGATGTCGTAACGACCGGCCTCCGCCAACTCGATCATGTCCTCCCCGCTGGCCCGCCGTTCGGGCGAGGCCGCGCGTGCCGAGGTGTTGACCAGCGCCAGCCCCGCGAGCCGACCGGTCCGCCGCAGCGCGATGTCGACGGCGACATAGCCGCCCATGGACAGTCCCGCCAGATAGAACCGATCCGGTGCCTGCGCGAGCACATTGTCGGCGATCGACTCGACGGAGTCTCCGGCATGCGCCACCACGGTCGACTCGACAATATCCCCGAGCCGCTCGACGACCGGTTCCCACAACCGGGAATCCGCGCCGAGCGCGGGCAGCAGGACCAACGGGTACGGGAGCATTCTTAAATCCCTTCTCGCGACGTCGCTCGCCTCGCGGCGGCAACTGGTGAAATCAGGACGCGGCGCCGTCGACGCTCAGCACGGAACCCGAAGTGAACCCGGCATCCTCGGAAACCAAATACCCGACAGCTGCGGCGATTTCGTCCGTCGTGCCGGTGCGCCCGACCGGAATCGCCGCCTCGGTAGCGGCTCGGGCCTCGGCGGGCAACGCGTCGAACGTCGCCCGGACCCGGCCCTCCTCCGGCAGGATCAGCCCCGGGGAAATCGCGTTCACGGTGATGCCGCTACCGCCGAGGTCTTTGGCGAGCTGCTTGGTGAAGCCATTGACGGCGGCCTTCGAGGCGGCGTACGGCAGGAGCGCACCCACCGTCCCCGATGGACCCGCGAGGCCATTCGCCACGGCCGAGGAGAAGTTGACGATGCGGCCGAAGCCCTTGCGCCGCATGATTGGAACGGCGTACTTAGCGCACAGGAACGCGCTCGTCAGATTATTGCCGATGACGGTGTTCCAGACATCCGGCGGCAAGTCCTCGATCTCGCGCACCGCGACGGTTCCGCTGCCTCCCGCAGTATTCACCAGCACATCGATCCTGCCGAACTCGGAGTCGATCTCCTGGAACACTCGCTCGACGTCCTCCGGCCGGGACAGATCGACGGCGGCGGCGAAAACGTGGGCGTCACGGAACCGGGTCTCGATACTCTTCTTCGCGCGCTGTAGGGCATCCTCCTGCATGTCCAGAAGCGCGACCGCGAACCGGTCCCGGGCGAGGTGCGATGCGATGGCTGCGCCCAAACCCTGGGCTCCCCCGGTGACGACCGCGGTTCTTTCGTTCACAATACTGTCGGTCATCCCAGTGGCCCCCAGAAGGTTTCGCCCGAATAGGTATCGGGCAACGCGGGCAGGGTCTCGGGCCAGACACCGGGCTCGACCCGGCGGCGCTGGTCCGCCGGACGGGGTTTGCCGTCCCAGCCGATCTGCTCCATGTAGTAGTACAGCTGCATCACATGTCCCTCGGGGTCGACGGCGTGAATGACGTAATCGATACCGGGGTGGATCTCGGGCGGCAGGTCCAGCAGCGTGACGCCGCGCTCGAGCAGGTGGGTCCGAGCCGCGCGCAACTGCTCGTAGGAGCCGACCTGCACACCGAAGGAGAGCAGCGTGGTGTTTTCGCTGAGCCCAAGGGCCGCACGAAGTTCCAGCGGGAACAGGCCGATGCTGTGATGTTCGGTGTTCGCCCGCAAGAAGACGACGCGATGGCCGAGGACGGTGACCTCCTCGCTCGGCGCGAGGCCGAGTGTTTCGATGTAGTAGCGCTCGCTCGAAGCGACGTCCTCGACGAAGATGCTGACAGGTCCGATCCGAACGGCCTTGAACGGCCGCGACAGCAGCACCCCTCCCACATCATGAGTTTTCGACAATTCGTCGACCCACCGGTGACCGGAGTTCAAGTCGATGCCCTTGACCGCGGCCACTGCCATTTCGGTGCTCTCGGAACTGGTCGGCAGCGGTGGGTGCCCAATCCCCCAGGGCCACATCGCTTCCGGTTTGCTCAACCCGTCCCAGCCCACCTGCTCGATGCCGTACTCGAGTTCGTTGATGTGCCCAGTGGGCTCGGGAAAGTAGGTGTGCCAATTGGATCCGGGATCGCGGCCGTACCGGCTGATCTTGGTTCCGGTCGACTCGAGCCACACCCGGGCTTCGACGACCTCCCGCAGACTGCCGACCTGCCAGGTGATCTGGTTGATGGTGATATCGGAACGC
This sequence comes from Nocardia sp. NPDC050408, assembly GCF_044458905.1. Classification (NCBI taxonomy): domain Bacteria; kingdom Bacillati; phylum Actinomycetota; class Actinomycetes; order Mycobacteriales; family Nocardiaceae; genus Nocardia; species Nocardia sp. NPDC050408. The sequence continues at coordinate 11,381 of NZ_JBITIL010000032.1, forward strand.
GGCGCGGAGGCGGTCTGGTCGATCCACGGACGCGGCATCAACACGAAGGTGTGATGGTCGCTGTTGTGGCGCAGGAAATAGATGTGTGTGTCCGGAACACCGTCCATCCACTCCCCTGGCTCGACGATCTTCAGATCGATCTTGTCGGAGACGGAGAATCCGAGCACATCTCGATAGAAGGCGAGCGCGCGGCCGGTGTCATCCACGCTGATGCCGAAATGATTGAGTCGGCGGATCTTGAACGGGCGATCGTAAAGCACCCCGCCGACCGGGAATTGCCCTGTTGCCATGACTTCCTTCATTCGGTGGGCGCGACGATCTTGTTGCGGATGGATCCGATGAGGCTGGAGGAGATCTCCACAACGTCACCCGGCTTCACGAAGAGCGTGTCCGGGAGCGTTCCATCGGGCAGTTGCTTGCTGGAATCGACGGCCGTGCCCTTCGGAGTACCGCTACTGATCAGATCGCCGGGCCACAAAGTCGTGTCGGCGGACAGGTATTCGCCCAATGCGGCGAAGCTGTGCACCATGGAGCTGGTGTTGCCGTACTGTCTGACCTCGCCGTTGACACGGCATTCGAGCGGAATGTTCTGCGGGTCGATGTCCTCGTCCACGACGATCCAGGGCCCGACGGTCGCCGAGGTGTCGAAGTTCTTCGAATACAGGAAGTCCGGGCCGAAGGAGACGTTGTCGCGCACGGACCAGTCGTTGTGCAAGGTGTAACCCCAGATGTATGAACGGAATTCACCGCCGGGGATGTCACGGCCACGTTTGCCGATCACGGCCGCTACTTCGGCCTCGTAGTCCAGCCGCTGGGTTCGCCTCGGATAGCGTAGGGGCTGCCCGTCGGCGGACACCGCCCGCGAGTCCTTCAGGAAGAACTTCGGACCGCCCGACGTGAGCCGCTGGAGCGTCTCGGCCTGATCCTCGGAGCTGGAATTCTGTGCGGCGCTGTCCATGTGGTCGGCGAAGTTGGCCAGCGCGGCGAAGATCCGCGACCTGCCCTCCACTGGTGCGTGCAGGATGACTTCATCCGTCTCGTAGCGAAGTCGCTCTCCCGCCACCCCGCGATCGTCGTACGCCTTGGAGAACAGGTGCTCCAGAGCGTTTCTCGCGCCGTCGAGAGCCCGGTCGCCTTCCTCGATGAAGTCGTTCAGCGAAGCCGGGACCTCCGCCGCGGCACGGGCATGTGGCCGCGCGGTATCGGATGTCTCGGCCAAATACTTTGCGTACGCACCGTTGATATCGACGATGGATCCTTCATGGACGGCGCCGACCCTGCGAGCAGGTCCAAAGACTGCAATCTTCATTATTCTCCTCACGAATTCTCTTCAGCAGCGTCGAAGAACTTCGGGTTTACCGGATTGAGGCTGTAGATCGCGAGGCGATGAATTTTTCCCTCGCGAACCGTGAAGAAGTCGCCGAGCTTCATAGACTTCCCGTCGGCGTTCAGATCGATCTCGACGGCGACCCGTTCGCCGTCGACCACCAGGGGTCCGGGGCTGGGCTTCATGGCGCCGGGCCGGAGACCGCCCTCGTACATCCTCGTAATCGCTTCCGCGCCCCGAAGCGTGCCCGCCGCATTGTGCAATTCCGCGTCCGGCGCGAAAAGCGCTCCGACGGCACTCGGGTCACCGGCCGCGACGGCGTCGAAATAGGCACGCACCACGGCAACGGGATCACTCATATTCATATCCTTTCCGGCATTCACACTGATCAGGCCGACAGGTATTTCTTCGATGCGTATACAGCCTTGTATTCGAGGTACGCGTCGATTCCCTCCGGCCCGAGCTCACGGCCGACGCCCGAGGACTTCATGCCGCCGAACGGCGCGCCCAGGTCCAGCTCGTAATAGTTGAGGCCGATCGTGCCGGTGCGCACCCGCCCGGCGATTTCGAGCGCGCGATCCTCGTCCGCGCTCCACACCGAACCCGCGAGCCCATAGTCGCTGTCGTTGGCGACCCGCACCGCCTCCTCATCGGTGTCGAACGGCAGCAGTGCGATCACAGGACCGAAAACCTCTTCACGAGCGAGTAAATCGTTGTTGTCCACATCGGCGAATACGGTCGGCTCGACGAACCAGCCCCGATCGAGACCGGTCGGACGGCCACCGCCTGTGACCAGCCGGGCATCCGATTTCTTCGCGATGTCGATGTAGCCCAGAACCCGGTCCAACTGTGCGCTGGTCGCCATCGGCCCCAAGGTCACAGCCGGATCGAGCGGATTTCCGATATTCATGGCGGACACATAACCGGCCACCGCGTCGATGACCTCGTCGTACCTCGAACGGGCCACGAGAATCCGCGACTGCGACGTGCACGTCTGGCTGTTGTTGAGGAACGAAGCGCCACCAAGACCCGCGAGCAAGGTGTCGATGTCCCCATCGTCGAGGAAGATCGCCGCGGACTTCCCGCCCAGTTCCAGGGTGTGGCGCCGGAGCAACCGCCCGCACTCGGCACCGATGATCCTTCCGGCCGCGGTGGAGCCCGTGAACGCGATCTTGTCGACCAGAGGATGGGAGACGAGCGCCGCTCCCGAATCACGGTCACCGGCAACGATATTCAGCACCCCCGCGGGCAGCCCGGCCTCGAGCCCCGCTTCCGCCAGTACATACGCATCCAGCGCCGTCTCCGGCGACGGCTTCAACACCACCGTGCACCCCGCGGCAAGCGCGGGCGCCACCTTGAACATCGCCAACGCCTGCGGAAAATTCCACGGCGTAATCGCCCCCACCACACCAACCGGCTCCCGCCGCAGGATCGTCGACCCCTTCGGACTCGGCCGCACCTCCTCCAGTGGAAGCTTCTCGACCACCTCCGCATAGATCCGCAGCAGCACGGCCGGCAGGCCACCGTTCACCTGCTGCGAGAACTGAATGGGCATACCGTTCTCACGCGTCACCAAGGTGGAGGTGTGATCGGCGCGTCGCTCCAGCGCAGCGGCGAACCGCCGCATCGCCGTCGCACGCTCGGCCGCCGACGTGCGGCCCCAGGGCCCGTGATCGAGAGCGGTGCGAGCAGCCCGGACCGCGGCGTCGATATCGTCCTCGCCACCCAGCGCGGCGATACCGAGCCCCTCCCCGGTCGCCGCCTCGACCACGCGGTAGGTGCGGCTGCTCCGAGGCTCGGCCCACTCCCCGTCGATGAAGAACCGCGTGCGGTCGAGGTCGGTGTGTCGCTCGGCAATGAGGGACATGTGGTCCTCCTGGATTTGTCATCAGAGGCGATGTGGTGAATTTGCGTGGCGCGGCAAATTCCGTCGTAGCAAGCATGCGTATCGCATCAATGACACGTAAAGGCCAGGAATTTCAGTCAGACCATGCATCGCATGCATGATCTGCCATTTTCATGACGACAGCCGAGGCCGAGTGCGCAAGCGCGGCGGGATAAAGGAATTCACGCACCGAGCACGCTTCTTATGCGGTCAGCGCATCGTCGACCTGAACTTCTTGACCTTTACACGCCCCATGGCGAATCCGCATTCTGACTTTCGCCCACTGCGTGATTTCGATCACGGCATCGTGGGTCGGCAACACCCAAACGCGCGGACCTGGATGTGACCTCATGATCTACGAGCACACCGAACTCCGTGTCCGGTCCGGCGACGGGCCGCGGCTCACGACGGATTTCGCCAGAGTCCGGCACCTGCTGCTGCAGTCGCCGGGATGCGTTTTCGCCGAACCGATCCGCAATGTCGATCACCTCGATACGTACCTGCTTCAGGTCGGCCGGGAGCGAGTCGAGGACCCACCGAGACCTTCCCCGCCACACCCCCGATCGGACGTGATCGCGAACGCGATTGCAGCCCACTACATCGCACCGCCTCGGATCGTTCACTACGCGAGCCCGGACCAAAAATCGACAGGAGAAACTCAATGAGTCGGATTGTTATCAGCGGAGCCTCGGGCGACCTGGGGCGGCGGGTCACCGCTCTGCTCTCGAACGCGAACCCACGCCACGAGTTGACGCTCGTGACCCGCACCCCGGACAAGCTCGCACAGCGCGAGACGGAAGGGATCCACGTCCGACGCGGCGACTACCAGGAACCTGATTTACTGGACGCCGCCTACCGCGGCGGAGACGTCCTGTTCTTGATCAGTGGGCTCAACCTCGGACGGCGAGTTCCCGAGCATCTCAATGCCATCAACGCGGCACAGCGGGCGGGCATCCGCCACATTGTGTACACCTCAGTGGGCGGCGTGCACCCCACCAATCCGGCGCTGTCGGCGAAGGACCACTGTCAAACCGAGATCGACCTCCGCGACTCCGGCATCGCGCACACAATTTTGCGCAGTTCCCTCTACTCCGAAATCGTCAGTCAAATACTGGTCGCGCCCGCCGCGCAAGCCGGAGTGATGGCCCAGGCCACCGGAGATGGATACCTGGCGCCGGTGGCGAAAAGCGATGTGGCCAACTGCGCTGCCGCATGCCTAGTGGAGCCCGGGCGGCATGCGGGAGCCGTGTATGAAATCACCGGACCGGAGTTGTTCAATTTCGAGAATATCGCGCGACTCGGCTCGGAGGTCTTCGGCGTTCCGATCAAGTACGAGCGAGTGACGTCCGACGAGCGTCTGGCGTTCTTCGACTCCGTCGGCATTCCCCGCACCTATGACCCGAGCATGCCGCCCAGCCCCGACGGGCATATGTGGGCCAGCGATGAACTGGTTTCCGCCGAAGTCGCGGTGGCCGAGGGATACCAGGCGTTGCTGTCGCACCACGTGAAGCTGATCACCGGCCGTGAGCCCGAATCGCTGCGCACCGTGATGGAGCGCGTGAAGACCCGGCGCTACGACGAGATCGGCGCGGTCTCGTAGCGAGCACGCGCGTTCCCGCAAACCGAGCTTGTCGGCCGACCAGGAGAGTTCCATTGCACAAGATCATCTTTCACCACGTCGGAGGCGATACCGACATCGTCGAGACCCATGCCGGCGTCAGCGTGATGCACGCGGCCGTACACAACGGCGTCACCGGCATAGTCGGTGAGTGTGGCGGGCAGGCGATGTGCGCGACCTGCCATGTCCTCGTGCGCGAGCCCTACGTGGACAGACTGCCGCCCATCGGCGAGGACGAGGAGGAGATGCTCCAGTGCACCGCCAGCCCGCGTGACGGTCAGCGCAGCCGTCTGGGGTGCCAACTGCTGATCGGCACCGATCTCGAGGAGGTGGAGGTCGATGTCCCGGAATCCCAGGTCTGATCCTGCCGTTCAGCGTGTGGTCGTCATCGGCGCCGGACACGCCGGAGTCGAGGTCGCCGACGCGCTGCGAGCGCGTGGCCACGCCGGGCCTTTGACGGTTGTAGGCGACGAGCCTGGACACCCCTACCATCGCCCACCGCTGTCGAAGGAATTCCTCTCCCCCTCGGAGGGACCAACGGCGATGCCGTTGCGGACGCCGAAATACTTCGCCGACCGCCGGATCGATGTGCGCACCGGTGTCACCGCTACCGAACTGGACCGCCTATCGCGGACCGTGCGGCTCTCTGATGGCGGTGAATTACCTTACGACACAGTTATTCTCGCCACAGGGGCAGCCAATCGCACGATCACCGTCCCCGGAGCGGACCTAGCCGGTATTCGCGCGCTGCGTACGCTCGCCGAAGCCGAGATACTGCACTCCGCACTGAGCCGGAGCCGGTCGATCCTGATCGTCGGCGCCGGATTCATCGGCCTAGAGGTCGCGGCGGCAGCCCGCGAACACGGGCTCGCGGTCACCGTCCTCGAATCCGGGGACCGCCCGATGCGACGAGCGTTGTCCCCGGCAATGGCGAACCACCTCACTGCCGCACACCGCGAGGCCGGCGTCGATATCCGGCTCGGCGAGGCGGTCGCGCGATTCATCGGCACCGACGATCACGTGGTCGGCGCGGTCGGTACCACAGGTGAGCGGTACCGCGCCGATATCGTCCTGGTCGGCATCGGAGTCGTGCCCCGGGACGAACTCGCGGCCGACGCCGGCCTTCCCGTGTCTGACGGGATCGTGGTCGACGAGAACCTGCGCACCCCCGATTCCGCGATTTACGCCATCGGGGACTGCGCCAACCATCCGAATGTCTACGCCGGTGTCCGAATGCGGGTGGAGTCAATCCAGAACGCCACCGATCAAGCCCGCCACGTGGCCTCGGCGATACTCGGCGACACCGATGGCTACACCGAGCTGCCCTGGTTCTGGAGCCACCAGGGTGGGCTGAAGTTGCAGATCGCCGGGGTGCGCCGGCCCGACGACGCACACATCGTCATCGGCGATCCCAGCACCGACCGGTTCTCGGTCTGCTGCTATCGGCAAGGCCGTCTCGCCGCGGTCGAATCACTCAATCGCCCCGCCGACCACGTCGCGGCGCGCCGCTTGCTCGCGGCCGGCCGCTCACCGGCTATCCGCCAGCTGAGCGATCCAGCGTTCAGTCTCAAGGCCTTCGCGCAGGCCTCCGTGGCACCCCATCGAGAATCCGCCCTTTCCTCGAGGAGCTCTTCATGACAACGAAGTCGACTTCCGCAGTCCCCACCGCCGACTGGGTCGATCCCGCCGCGATGCTGACCGACCCCTACCCCACCTACCGGCGTCTGCTCGACGAATCGCCCGTGGCTTGGGTCCCCGCGCTGAACCAGTACCTGGTGACCTCCCACGAGGCGTGCCGGGCCGTCGAAGCGAACCAAGAGACCTTCAGCGCGAATGTCACCACCGGAGCCACCGCGCAGATGGCCAGGGCAGTGGGCTCGCAGCCGATGGTGAACAAGGACGATCCGGACCATGCGCGCGAACGGCAACCCGTCAATCCGACCTTGCGGCCGGGAATCATGCGTGCGCACTGGGCCCCCATCTTCGAACGCAATGCCCGGACTCATCTCGCCCTCATGCGCGAGCAGGGTCCCGACCGTGCCGACCTCAATCGCGACTATGCCGCGCCGGTCGCCGCGCAGAACCTGATCGACCTGCTCGGTTTCCATGACGTCGAGGTCGAGGTGATGCGCCGCTGGTCGAACACCTTCGTCGAGGGAATCGGCAATATCTTCGACGATCCGGAAACCTGGCGGCGCTGCGACGATGCCCGCGCGGAGGTCGACGCCAGGCTCGAGGAGCTCGTCCCCTACTACCGGGCGCACCCGGACCGCAGCATCATCTCCGCGTTCGCCAATGCGGGTATGCCGATGACGCAGATCGCCGCCAATGTCGACCTCGTCATCTCCGGCGGCATGAATGAACCGCAGCACGCGATCACGAGCACGGTGTGGGCGCTGGACCGCCATCCCGAGCAGCGCGACCACGTGCTGGCCGATCCGGCCTTGTGGCCCGCCGTGTTCGACGAGACGGTCCGGTGGTTGTCACCGATCGGCTACTACCCACGGGAGACGACACGCGAGACCGTGCTCGAGGACGTACGGTTGCCTGCGCGCACGATGGTTGGCATTCTCGTCGCCGCAGCCAATCGCGACACCACGGTTTTCGAGAGTGCCGACGAGTTCGACATCACCCGCCCGCGGCATCCGCACCTGGCCTTCGGCGGAGGTGTGCACCTGTGCGCCGGTCACTGGGCCGCGCGCATCGGCATCGGGGAGATCGCGGTACCGATACTGTACGCGGAACTCCCTGGGCTGCACGTGGATTCGCGTCGTGACGAGGCATGGTTCGGCTGGGTGTTCCGCGGGCTCACCGCGCTGCCGGTGGCCTGGAACTGACATGCCGCGGCCCGCTGGTTCGCCCGACCGGAGAAATCCATGACGACCGGTTTGTCGCTGGAGCACAATGGCCGGGATGAGCAAGCAAGTATCTCGTGCTCGCGCACTGGCGCCACCACCAGCCGAATTGTTCGGGCGCCAGCGCGAGCTGGCGAGCGCACGTGAATTGTTTTCCGCTACCCGCCTCGTGACACTCACTGGCCCCGGTGGCGTGGGCAAGACCACGTTGTCCGCGGCGTTGTCCGCCACACTCGACCGGGCATTCCGGGACGGCACCTGGTTCGTCGAGCTTGGCGCGCAACGCAGTTCGGACACCGTCGCCGAGGCCGTGGTGACCCAGCTCGGGCTGAGCGCCCTGGCCACCGTGGATGCCGAAGAACAGCTCTGCCGGCACGTAGCCGAACGCTCGATGCTGTTGATACTGGACAATTGCGAGCATGTCCTGCCCGGATGCCGGCGACTGCTGTCCGCGCTCCTCGCCGCGTCCGCCGAGCTACGGGTTTTGACAACCAGCAGAGAGCCATTGGGAATCAGGGGCGAACGTGTGATCGTCGTCCGCCCGCTGGCGATCCCCCCGAGCCATCGCGACGTTACCGCGGACGAACTACGCGAATATCCGGCCGCGGCCATGCTGGAAGCCCGAGCGAGGGCCGTCAACGATCAATTCGAGATCACCGCGCACACCACGGCGGCGGTCGCGAGGCTGTGCGCCACTCTGGACGGAATGCCGCTGGCCATCGAACTCGCCGCCGTGCGGCTGCGGTCGCTGTCGGTGCAGGAGCTGCTGGCCCACATCGACGACCGATTCGCGCTGCTGACCTCCGGCGATCCCACCGCCGCACCGCACCACCGGTCCCTGGACGCGCTGGTGCGGTGGAGCTATGACCTGTGCTCCCCGACCGAACAGCTGCTCTGGGAGAGAATGGCCGTGTTCAGCGGCAGCGCCGATCTCCCCGCGATCCAGGCGGTGTGCGGACTCCCGCCACTGGAAGGAACCAAACTTCTCGACGCGCTCGACGGCTTAGTGTCCAAGTCGATCGTCCTCACCGAGACGGCACAGGGTGATATGCGCTACCGGTTCCTGGAAACGCTGCGCGAGTTCGCTCGAGAGCAAGCTCGGGACAGCGAAGACTGCGGCCGCGCCCGCCGTGCCCACACGGAGTACTACCGAACCTGGGCGGCCCGAGCCGCCGAGAACTTCTTCGGCCCGGGCCAACCCGACATAGTCCGGCGGTGGGAGTCCGATATCACCAACCTCGAGCTGGCTTTCGATGATCTCCTGCGGGCGGCCCCTGGCTCCCATGGCGCGCTGGAGCTCGCCGCGGACCTCCGCTTCTCGTGGATGAGCGGCCATCTCCGCGCAGGTCGACGTTGGTTGGAGCGAGCTCTCGCCGGCGACACGACCGCCTGCGCCGAGCGCGGCAACGCGCTGTGGGCAGCGGGGTGGTTCGAGGCACTGCACGGCGAAACGCGCACTGCCCGCGACTTTCTCGACGAAGCCGACGGGATAGCCCAGAGGTTCGGCGATTCGCGCATGGCCGCGCGCGCCGCCACGTGGACGGGCCTGACCGCCATGGTCGCCGGGGATTTCGAGGGCTGCCGCTCATCTCTCGAAGCGGCCTACTCCAGGCACCGCGAGCACGCGGATGTCGAGGGTCTGCTGATGACCCTGTTCCTACTCGGATTGATCAGGAGCTTGTCCGGAGATCATCAGGGAGCCGCGGCAGCCGGCCGGGAAGCAGTCGAGCGAAGCGAGCGGCTGGGCGATACGTGGGGCCGGTCCTATTCGCTGTGGATGCTGGGATTCGACGCGTGGACGCGCCAAGACCTCGCTGTCGCCGAGGAGTACGCCGAACAGAGTCTCACACTGCGATGGGACTACCACGACGATTTCGGCAGTGCGGTCGTCCTCAATCTGATGGCCGGAATCGCGCTGGACACCGGCGATCCCAAGAAGGCGGCAAAGCTGTTGGGTGTCGTCGCGGAACTGCTGTCCATTGTCGATACTGAGGTCCCGGGCCTGCTGGGCTCGCGCTATCGAGAGATCAAATCCGCCACCCAGGAACGTCTCGGGCAGGACCTGTTCACCCGCCATCACGAGATCGGGCGCCGACTCGACCGAGGGCAACGGATGCGCCTGGCGTTGGGGTCGGCCGCCACCGTCGCAGCGGATCAGGCGGAAGGGGTGGCCTTGGCCGGGCTGCTGACGCCCCGAGAAAGGGAGGTGGCGTCGTTGCTGGCGGAGGGTCTCAGCAACCGCGCTATCGCCGGCAAGCTGGTGCTCTCCCCGCGCACGGTGGAGGCTCACGTCGAGCACATTCTGACCAAGCTCAGCGTCGGCTCCCGCACCGAAGCCGGTGTGTGGGCGGCCACCGCCTTCGGCAAGAAGCCGTGACGGCACATCCCCGATACGGTGTCCCACGTCACAGGCTACGTAGATCCCCAATTGCGTAGCGCTTAGGTGTTCGCCCGCATGTCACGGACATGCTCCCGGGGGGAAGGTGGAGTTCCCATCCCGAGGCTCAGGTCGAGAGATGGTCCCACGATGATCGGGTCTCCAGCGCTGGACAACCGGTAGGTATCCGCCAGTGACGGCGTCCCTTCCCGAGGTAGGTTGACCATGCAATTGCGCGAACTCCAGTGGTTCACAACGCTGGCGGACACCGAGCACATCACGGAGGCCTCGGTCCGGCTGAACATCAGCCAGCCGACCCTGTCCCGAGCGTTGGCCCGACTCGAACGCAAGCTAGGCGTACAGCTTTTCGACCGACACCAGAACCGGCTCCGACTGAACAAATACGGCGAGCTCTTCCAAGCCCACGCGTTGCGAGCACTGAACGAGATCGACCGTGGGGAACAGCGGATCGCCGCTTTGGTCGATCCGGATCGAGGCTCGGTGTCGCTCGGGTTCGCGCATTCCTTCGGCGGCTGGCTGATACCAGACCTGCTCAACCGGTACCGCGGGGTCGCGTCCAGCACATCCTTCGAATTGCACGGCGGCGCTTGCGATTCCGTAGTAGATAGCGTGCGGCAGGGGCGAATCGACATCGGCTTCGTGGCTCCCGAGCCGACCGCGGACGATCTCGAGTGGGTACCGCTCGGACGTGAGGCGCTGTGTCTGGGGGTTCCCGCGGGCCATGTGTTCGAAGGCCGCGATCACGTCGCAATGGCCGACGTGGCGGACGAGCCGATGATCGCACTGAAGGCCGGGTACGGCCTGCGGCAGGTCACCGACCGGCTGTGCCGGGAGGCCGGGTTCAGCCCCCGGATCGAAATCGAGGTCACCGAACTCTCCACACTGCACGCCCTGGTCGCGGCCGGAATGGGCGTCGCCGTCGTGCCTGCCGCCCACTCGGGACACGCGGCCGCGATCGGTACCGTCGCGCTCAGCGACCCGACCGCCTTCCGATGTTATGGAGCGGTCGTCCGCCGGAATGGTCCGAGCGGCCAGGCCGCACGGCGCTTCCTGAAATTCGTCGCCGGTGTCTCGCCGTTGCCGGCCCGATCCAATCGCTCGCCGTCCGAAGGCGATCCGAAACATGTGCTGCGGACCGCGGTACCTGCCGCCTGGCCGGTGTCGGCGTAGTACCGACGAACAGCACGATCACACCGTACGGGCCGCAATCCGATGCGCTACGCGCATCGCTTATCCGAAATTCCTGTTCTTTACACAAAAGCGGATACCTCACATTCTTGATTCAGCGGCCGACCTATGACTTGATTCACGCGCTATGGAGGAATCAATGATTGATTCGCAAGACATTCCGGAGACTCAGCTCGACGAGGAAATCGGCCGACTGAGTTCGCACACCACGACCCCGAAGCGCTCCCTCGAACTCTTCGACGCGGCTCGCAGCCGGTGCCCGGTCGCGCACAGCGAAGAACACGGCGGATTTCACATTCTGCTGGAATACGATGTCGTCAAACGCGGTACCAGCGATCACAAGCTCTTCTCGTCCGAACCGCAGGTGCTGCGGCCGATATTGCCGCGCAACTCGTTTGCGGCACTCGAAATGGATGAACCGCAGCACAAGGAGTGGCGCAGGCTTTTCGACCAGGCGGTGACACCGCATACCGTCAGTGTGCTGGAGCCTTTGGTCAGGGCCGATATCAACAAGCGCATCGATGGCTTCATCGAGCGTGGCACGGCGGATCTGGTCGAGGAGTTGGCCGAGCCGATTCCCGCCGAAGCGATCTGCCGGCTCGTCGGCATCGAGGACGAACTCGTCGCGGAAGTGCGAAATCGAGCGGCGGCTATGTTCGGCGCGCAGGGCGACCCCGCCGAATTCCGCCGTCGCCAGACCGAATTCGCCGAGATCGCCCTTGCCCAGGTACACGACAGGAAGACCACACCACGCGACGACTACCTCACATATCTCTCCAATATCGAGGTGGAGGGCAGGTCGCTGGAAGACGACGACTACGTGGCGCTGTTCACCGGATTCCTGGGTGCCGGACACCACACCACCACCTCGGCGATGAGTAGTCTCATACATGATGTATTCAGCGACAACGATATTTCCGCGCGAATCGCGGCGGATCCGAAGCGATTGATTCCGATCGCCGTCGAGGAGTCGCTCCGTCTGCGGCCCCCGTTCTTCGGCTTCTTCCGCCGGGCGACCGCGGATACGCAGCTCGCCGGCATCGATATTCCCGAGGGCAGTGATGTCTATCTGGGCTGGGCCTCCGCCAACCGGGATCCGGCGGTGTTCGCCGATCCCTGTGAATTCCGTCTGGATCGAGGTCGCAACCGTCACTTGACCTTCGGCTCCGGCGTGCACACCTGCCCGGGCGCAGCACTGGCGCGCATGGAACTTCGCGTCGCGTTGGAAGAGCTACTGCGGCGGCTGCCCGACCTGTCGGTGGAGATCGCTGAGCCCGAGTACGAGTTCAGCGGCGGTGACTATGTGCACATGGGTCGGCTACCCGTTCGATTCACGCCCGGTGTGGTGGAGGGAAATTGACTGCGATGAATGTGGGATTGCCCAGCTGGATGGTGGCGCCGACACCGCCCTCGGCAGCTGGGGAGTCGTTCCCATTTCGGTTGGCGAAGAAACGTCCGCTGGCACAGGGTGTCGTCGAATTGGTTTTCGAGCCCGACAGCGGCCGTGCACCGGAATGGGAACCCGGCGCACATGTGGATATTCACCTCCCGAACGGCCTCGTGCGTCAGTATTCGCTGTGTGGAGATCCGGAAGATCGAGGGTCCATCCGCATCGCCGTTTTGCGCGAGGAGGGCGGTCGCGGTGGTTCACAATACATTCACGATTCCGCCGAACCCGGCGATATTGTTGAGGTATCGTTGCCCCGCAATCACTTTCGGCTCGTCGACGCCGAACGCTATCTCTTCATCGCCGGAGGAATCGGTATCACCCCGGTGCTCCCGATGCTGAATCGGGTCCGCGCGGGTGGGGCCGACTGGAGATTCGTCTATTGTGGACGCTCACGGTCGGCGATGGCGTACGTCGACGCACTTCCCGACGACCCACGCGTCTCGGTAGTGTCGGGCGACCGCGACCAGCGGTTGAATCTCGATGACCTCCTCCACGAGCCGCGTACCGACACCGCGATCTTCTGCTGCGGCCCGGAGCGACTGCTCGAAGCGGTCGAAGAAGCCGGCCTGCACTGGCCGCCCGGAGCGCTGCACACGGAACGATTCAAGGCACCTGTCGTGGATGAGCCTGCCCGCGAATTCGACGTGGTCCTGCAAAGGTCGGGTATGGAGTTACACGTGCCGGCCGAGGCAAGCCTGCTCGACATCGTCGAAATGGCCGGCATCCCGGTACCGTCCTCGTGCCGGACCGGCACCTGCGGCACGTGTGAAACACCAGTTCTGGACGGACAGCCGGAACATCGCGACGTGGTGCTGTCCCCCGAAGAGCAGGCTGTCGGAGACTGCATGATGGTGTGCGTTTCGCGCGCCCGCACCGATCGGCTCGTGCTGGACCTGTAAAGGGCCCGCAAGCGGCCAGGGCGAAAACTCAGTGGATGCCCTTCCAGGCATTGTGGAGGAGTTCGATCAATTCCTCCCGCGTGAACGATCGGGGGTTCGAGTACGGGTTACTCACGACCTCGTCAGCGACGCGAGTCAGGTCACTCTCGTTCACACCCAGCTCGAGGAGAGTTCGCGGTGCTCCGAGGTCGGCGGTCAATGCCAGGAGGCCGGTAACCGCATTGTCGGTGCGTAGTGCGCGGGCGAGGGCAGCGGCGGCCGTGCGAGCCGACGGGAGGTTGAATGCCGTGACGTACGGGAGCATTACCGCATGGGTTTCGGCGTGCGGAAGATCCAGCAATCCGCCGAGGACATGGCACAGCTTGTGGTGCAGGCCCATGGTCGTCGCCCCGAGGCAGGCTCCGGACAGCCACGCGCCCTGCAATGCTGTCGCCCGTGCCCGCGCGTCGTTCGGGGCAGCCGATAACGCCGGTAGCGCGTCGGCGAGGTCGCGGATGCCCTGTTCGGCCATGGCGGCGATCACCGGCGAGCCGTCGGGGGCGTAGAGCGCCTCGACCGCGTGCGCCATCGCGTTGATTCCGCTCGTGCAGGACACCGGAACGGGCAGTGTCATCGTCAGATCGGGGTCGTAGATGACGCTGCTCGGAAGGACTTTGCGGTCGCGGCCGGTTGTCTTCTTGTCGCCCTTCGTGATTCCCCAGATGGGGGTCATCTCCGAGCCCGCGTAGGTCGTGGGTACCGCCACGATGCCGAGGTCGCTGCCGAGCGCGAGCGCCTTGGCCAAACCGATCGTCGATCCGCCTCCGACCGCGACACAGCCGTCGATCGCGAGTTCGGACGCCACCGACTCCGCCGCCTCGACCGTCTCGACCGGGACGTGCATCCGTGCCGAATCGAACACTCCCACAGCGGATTTCCCGATCAGGCTGGCGGCTCTGTCGGCGAGGTCGCGCTGCTGCGGGGTCGACAGGACGAGCACGCGCCGCAACCCCAATCGGTCCGTTTCGGCCGCGAGCTGCTCGATGCTCCCGGACCCGAATACCACCCGCATGGGCAGCGCGTCATACGTGAAGGTGCCTGTCATTGCGGTCCGCCCTCTCGGCCAAGTCGAATATCGAAGTGCGCATGGCGGAAAGGTCCGGTCATGCCGTAGTGCTCGAACCCCGCGGTATCGTCGATTTCGGTGAAATCGACAATGAGGCTCTTCTTCACCGCGAACACCGCATCACTGTCGATATACGCGCTGTCCGCGACGAACAGGTGTGTCGTCACCGGCCGGTACCCCGCCGCTTCGGCGATTACGTGAATGTGCGCGGGACGGAATGGATGGCGTCCGGACGCACCGAGCAGATCGCCCACCGGGCCGTCCGTGGGAATCGGATAGTGACTGGGCACTACCGTTCGGAACCAGAAGCGCCCCTGCTCATCGGTCGTGAACAGACCGCGCCCATTACCCGGCGGCTGCTTGTCGGGCTCCTGCACGTCGTAGAAGCCGTCCACGCTGCATTGCCAGATGTCGATGGTGGTGTCCGCCAATGGCCGGCCGGCGTCGTCCACTACCGCCCCGGTAACCAAGCAGGGCGGCGAACCGCCCATCAAGTCGATCGAGTCGCCGAGCTCGCGACGTGGCGACTCGGTCATGTGAAAAGGACCGAGAACGGTGCCCTCGGTGCCGTGCTCGTCACCATTGATCGTCTCGACCAACATCGATACGCCGAACACATCGGAGAGGAGAACGAATTCCTGCCTGGTGTCATCGCAGGTGTGACCGACAGCCGTGAGAAAGTCGATGGCCTGCTGCCACTCGGTCTGCGTCGGCCGCAACTCACGAACCAGGGCATGGAGGTGACGCGTCGTCACCTGCAATATCTCTTTCAGTCTCGGGTCGGACGTACCCTCGAAGCTTGCAACGACGGCATCCAACGCGGCGGTCTCATTGAAATCCACAGCGGTTTTCCTTTCGCGGTCGCCTCTTCAACGCACATCTCGCAAGATCGCCCGCGCCCACGCGACGACAGGCGCGTCGACCATCTGCCCCTCAATTCGGACCGCCTTGCCTTCGGCCTTGGACTCGACCACCCGCCGAGCCCAGCGGACTGCCGCCGCGTCGGGCCGAAACGCCGCGTGGGTGCCCACCACCTGACGGGGATGCACCAGCAGCTTTCCCGTCATGCCGAGCTCCTTCGCACACCTGAGATCCTCGTCCAGGGCCGCGGCATCGTCCAGAGCGGCGGTCACACCGTCGATCGGTCCCGGAAGCCGCGCGGCCCGCGATGCGAGCACGAGCGCGGACCGGGCCTGGAGCATGGCCGTCCGGCCGGTGTCGCACCCCAGGTCGAGCGCATAGTCCAAGTGCCCGAACGCAATTCGCGAAACACCAGGAGCGGTGGCTAGAGACTGTGCTCGGACCATCCCCAGCGCCGACTCGACCAACGCGATCACGGGTACCCCGACCCGCTCGGCGACGACCGACAGTTCATCGGGGCTTTCGGCTTTGGGGACCATCACGGCGATCAGCCCGGGCAGGCCCTTCAGTGCCGCCACGTCGTCCCAAAAGTGTTGACCCGCTGAGGAAACCACTCGCACACATGCCGGTCCACCGCGGGACAGCCAGTCGACTACCTCCCTTCGGGCGCTGCCCTTGTCCTCGTCCGCAACAGCGTCCTCCAGATCGAGCACGACGACGTCGGTCCCGGACCGGATCGCCTTGTCGAAACGCTCCGGACGATCACCGGGTACGAAGAGAAACGATCTGGCGACCCGAATGGTTTCCTCCTGATTCATGGGTTCTCCGCCTTTCTCGGTTCGGTGGCCGGTGCTCAGTTCGGTAATTCGGCTGCCGCTGAGGCGATTCCGAACTCGGCGAGTACGGCTTCAGTGTGCTCACCGACCCCTGGCACGGGGCCCATCACCGGCTTCGTTCCGACAAATGTCGCCGGTGGAACGAGTGCCCGCAGCGAACCGACGGGTGACTCGTAGTCGAACCACCGTCCCCTCGCCTCGAGTTGCGGGTGCTCCGCCAGGTCGTGCATGTCCCGCAGGATCGCGTTCGCGATGCCCGCCGCCTCGAGCCGCTTCGCGACCGTTTCGGCGCCCCACGCCGAGAATGCGCGCTCGATCTCCTCTTGCAACTCTCGACTGTGGCTCACCCGCAACGAGTTTCGAAGGAACCGGGGATCCGCCGCTATGGCGGGGTCGTCCAGGATCTCCGCGCAGAACGTCGCCCATTCGCGCTCGTTCTGCAGTCCGAGGAACACCTGATTTCCGTCTCCGCACCGGAACGGGCCGTACGGCGCGATCGACGCGTGCCGCGCACCCGTCCGCTGCGGCGCCGTGCCGCCATACATCGCGTAGTTCAGCGGGTAGCCCATCCACTCCGACAGCGCCTCGAGCATCGAGATCTCGATGGTGGCGCCCTCACCCGTGCGATCACGCTGGATCAGCGCCGTGAGAACGCCGGAGTAGGCGAACATTCCGGAGGCGATGTCGGCGATGGATATCCCGACCTTCGCCGGCTCGTCCGGGGTACCGGTGATGGAGACCAGGCCCGCCTCGCACTGCACGAGCAGGTCGTAGGCCTTCTTCGCCGAGTACGGTCCACCGGGACCGTAACCGGAGATGGAGACATGAATGAGTTCCGGCTTGACTCTTCGTAATTCGTCGCTGCCGAGCCCGAGTCGTTCCGCCGCGCCGGGAGCGAGGTTCTGGACGAACACGTCCGCGTTGCGGACCAGGGTCTGGATGCTGTCCTTGCCGTGCTCGGACTTCAGATCGAGGCAAACCGATTCCTTCGAGCGGTTGAGCCAGACGAAATGGCTGGCCATTCCGCGCACCGTCTCGTCGTATCCGCGGGCGAAGTCGCCGACGTCGGGACGCTCGACCTTGATCACCCGCGCGCCGAGATCCGCCAGCTGGCGGGTGGCGAACGGGGCGGCCACGGCCTGCTCGAGCGATACGACGGTGAGTCCGTCGAGAGGGTTCATAGGAATTCCTTCGTTCGATACGAAACCAGCCACACTCAATGCGCGATCAGGGAGGGTGTTTCCAGGGTTTTCGTGAAGTAGAGGCGTTCCGCGGCGAACTCTCGGTCGCGG
This sequence comes from Nocardia sp. NPDC050408, assembly GCF_044458905.1. Taxonomy (NCBI): domain Bacteria; kingdom Bacillati; phylum Actinomycetota; class Actinomycetes; order Mycobacteriales; family Nocardiaceae; genus Nocardia; species Nocardia sp. NPDC050408. The sequence goes on from NZ_JBITIL010000032.1 coordinate 29,095, forward strand.
GACATCTTCCGGAACACGTCCAGGTCACGATCGAGTTGGACCGGATCGGTGGAATGGAACAGCAGCCGCTTGTTGGCGCTGGCTCGTGGACTCGCGACATCGACGAACGCGTGGCGGCGTTCGTCGGAGTAGACGTTGAGGATGCCGTCGTCGGCGCGGCCGGAGACGACCGCGCCCAGGGCTTCGTTCAACAGGTACGCGTCGAACAGGCCCATGGTCAGCCCGAGCCCGCCGGTGGGATTGGTCGCATGTGCCGCGTCACCGGCGAGCAGTACCCTGCCCGCGCGGTAGGACCTCGCGCTGCGCTGATGCATCCGGTAGGGCGAGATGGCCTCGAGTTCGGCTGCGGCAGCGGTCTTTTCACCGAACACGGTGGTGAGGAACTCGGGCAGGCGCTCGGCCGCCGATTCGGCGGGCAGGGCGTCGTCTTCCATATACGTGTACCGCCACATGCCGTGCGCACCGGAATCGTCGATCCTGGCGATGATCGCGCCGAAGACGTCGTCGACATAGAATGTCGACTGCGCCCAGCCCGAAAGTTCCTCGGCGAAGCGGACATTCGTGGCGACGAACCGCTCCGGCCAGGTCATCCCCTCGAAGCCGAGATCCAGCTCGCTCCGAATCCTGGAGCTCGCGCCGTCGGCGCCGATGAGCCAGGACGCGCGAAGTTCTCTTTCGCCGGTCCCGGATCGGACGCCGACTCGGACTCCGTCGTCATCCTGGGTGATCGCGGTGACCTCGTGGTTCCAGAGCACGCGCGCGTTGTCGTAGGTTTCCAGGCGGTGCAGGATCAGGCGAGCCAGGGCACCCTGCCCCAGGTGCAGGTTGTACGGACGTTCCACCTTTCCCTCGAGCGCCTGCAATCCGTACTCGATGATTTCGCCGGTCTTGTGCACTCGATAGGCGTAGTCCTGCTTCAGAAATCCGGCCCCTACGGCGTCGTCGAGGAGATCCAAGCGGGCCAGGCCATCCAGCGCTGCCCAGTGATAGACGATCGCCCGCGGCGCGTCCGAGAGAGTCGACGCTCGCTCGAGCACAGTGACGACGACACCTTGCTGCGCCAAACCCAGCGCATTCAAGAGTCCCACGGGACCTGCGCCTACGACTATCACTTGCTGTTCTTCTCGCACTAATCCTCCACGGTGACGATCCCGAATGCCCGTCCGTTACCGGCCGGAGCCCGGGAAAACTCAGCCGATGCGCACTTCTTCGTGATCCGGCACATCGGGAACGACTTGGCGCAGTGAGGGATTCTCTCGCCTCAGTGCCGCACGAATTTTGACGAACTCGGACCGCCGCTCGAAGGCCAGCACGCCGGTCACCGCCTGGCCGCGCCGGTACAGGAAGAGCGAGCCGTCGGAATTGCGGTTCTCCAGCAATTCCTCGTCGCCCGTCAGATATCCGGCGAATTGAATGCGAATGCCATGCTGGTCCGACCAGAAATACGGCACGTTCGCGCAGACCGCGCCATCGAGTTCCCGAATATGGTTCACGGCGTTCATGGCGGCGATACGCCCTTGCTCCGCCGCATTGGTCCAGTGCTCGACCCGCATGATCGCGTCGAATCGCGGATTAGGCCACCGAACGGCATCGCCGGCGGCGAAAACACCCTCCGATACCCGCAGCTGGGAATCGCACAGAATCCCGTTGTCGAGGGTCAGACCCGAGCCCTCCAGCCATCGTGTGGAGGGACGCACCCCGGCCCCGACGAGAATGACGTCCGCGCGAACTCGGGTGCCGTCGTCGAGAACCAATTCCCGGCCCTCCGCGATGTGGGCGACATCGGTGACCGCCCTGCCGAGGAACAGCTCGACACCGGCGTCTCGATGCAACGCCGCGTAGGTGTCGGCTACCGGAGCGCCGAACCTGCCGAGGGGCTTCGGGGCCATATCGACGAGCGAGACCGCACGACCCTCCTTGACGAGCGTCGACGCGAATTCACCACCGATGAACCCGGCGCCCACGATCGCCACCGACTTCGAGGTATCGGCGACCGCCGCACGCAGGGCGCGGGCATCCTCGAAACTACGCAGCGGATAAACCTCCGGAAGCCCGGCGAACACAGGCGGTATCACCGGCTCGCAGCCGGTCGCGATGACGAGCGCTAGATACCCCAGTTCGCCCTCGGCGAGGCGGACCCGTCGCGCGGCGAGATCGAGACCCAGGGCCGGGGTTTCGAGCATGAAGTCGACTCCGTGCCGACCGAGCTCGCCGACCGACCGATAGACCAGGTCGTCCAGTTCGAGCGGATCGCGCAACGCAACTTTGGACAGGGGCGGGCGCTCGTAGGGCAGGTGAGCCTCATCGCTTACGACCGTCACGCTCAGCTCGGGCGCAAGTCGGACGACAGTCTCCGCCGCCCGCAACCCGGCGATGGAACCACCCACGATGACCACATCGGATACCGCTGTCATGCTCTCAGAGCTCCGCTAGCGTGCTCACAGCGCAGACGGCGCCGGCGGCACTGCGAGCCTCGGCCCCGTGGATCAACCCTTCGGGGCCGGGTACGACGGTGAAGGTCTGCGGTTTCGTCATGGGTGAGATGAAGCGGTATCCGAATGTCTTGCCGCGCAGGTCGATTCCCTCGCGCCGCATATGCTCACCCATCATGAGCGCGAGCAAGGGCCCGTGGATGAGCAGCCCGTCGTAACCCTCTTGCGCTGTCCACCCGAGGTCGTAGTGAATCCGGTGCGCGTTGTATGTCAATGCGGAGAACCGGAACAGCGTTCGCTCGTCCACGGCCAGCTCGAGCGTCGGCCCGCTCGGCGGCGCGGGAGCAGCCGGCGCGGGCGGCAGCGTGCCGGATCCGGGCGCGCGGTAGACGATGTCCTGCTCCTCGCGAATCACCAGCTCGCCGCCCTGGAAGATCTCCTGGAGGACCGTGACCAAGGTCAACGGGCCGGTTCGGCCGTCCTTGTCGAGCGAGCTCTTGACCGAGGTCACTTTGGTAGCGGGCTCGCCGATCACCAAGTGACCGAAGGTCGTCACGCGTCCACCCCCGAACATCCGTCGGCGGTCGGGCCCGGGAGGGGCCGGTATCCCGGTGACCGGATGACCGTCCGGACCGAGCTCACGTTGTGGACCGCGCTCCAGCAGATACGCCCAATGCCACAGCGGCGGCACCGGATCATCAGCGGCACAAGGCATCTCGATGTCGAGCATGGCGGCGAGCGACTCGGTCGGCTCGGCCGCGATCATTTCCGTTCGCTCGATCGTCTCTGACTTCTGATCAGTCACCAAGGCAGTTGTCTCGTCTTTCTGCTCGGAGTGCACTCAGCAGTTCTGAAAGATCGGAAGCGTCTTCCAGGTTCCCGACCGCGTGCACGAGTCGGCGGGGAAGCTCGGGGTCGATCGGCGCCAGCAGTGCTTCTGCCTTCGCGACGACCTCCTCGTGGGACATCGGGTTCAGCGCCGAGCCCTTGGCGGTAGTCGGGTTTCCGGCGAACAGGGTGATCGTTTCGCCACTGGTGAACTCCACGTCCAGACGTGGTCCGTCCTCCAGTTCGATGCCGGAGTCGACATGCATCGAGATCTTCGCGAAGGTCTCCGCCACCAGCGGGTCGTTCATGCGGGGCGGCTCGAACTGGTCCAGTCCGACACTGCCGTTGCACAGTGCGACACTCATCGCGTAGGCGAGGCTGAACTGGGCATCGAAGACGGTCTCTATCGGGTCGACCGACAGCATGTTCACCGCGGTCTCCGAGGCTTTGATCGAAATGTGGTGTATATCAGCAGGTTTCACGTCGCGCGTGCGAATCATCGCCAGAACCGTGTCGATCGTGGAGTGGCACCCCCGGCAGCAGGCGTAGGGCTTGATGTACGCGGTGGCCACGTTGTAATCCACGCCCAGGTCGGCGAGCGCCTGCTCGGGGAACCCCTGTCCGTTGTTGTAGGTGGCATACAGGCCACCCCATTCGGCTTCGAAAACCCTACGGGGACCCGTAATTCCGGCCTGGGCGAGCAGCGCCGCGTCCACGCCGGTCTCCCCCGCTTTGCCGGGATGGATGCGTTTGGTCATGGCGCCGTCGTCTTTGAACGCCCACACACCACCGGTGAACGAGCCGGCGATTCCGAGCGCGTCGGCGAACCGTTCCGTATCCAGGCCAAGGGTTTTCGCCGCGGCCGCGGCCGCGGCGAAACTGCCCATGGTGCCGCTCGAGTGCCAGCCTCGGCCGGTATGCGCGGCGAAACCGCCGATCGCCTGCAACGCTCGGTAGCCGATGTCGTATCCGGCGATCGTCGCCGCGATGAGTGTCCGCCCGTCGCCGCCCGCCGCCTCCGTCACGGCCAGCGCCGCGGGCAGCACCGTCGACCCGGCGTGGCCCGGCCCACCCCCGTCGTCGAAGTCGCGCGCATGGGCCGCGGTGCCGTTCGCGAGCGCGGCATGAGCCGGCGAAACCCGAAAGGGAGTGCCCCACACCAGGCTTCCGGACTCGGCGCGCACGCCCGTGAGCGCGGTCCGCACCCGCCGGGCCTCATCGGTGTGAGCACCGGCCATCGCCACGGCCAGGGTGTCCAGAATATTCTTCTTGACACCAGCGACGACTTCACTCGGAATATCGTCGAATTGAATTTTCGCCCAATTGGATGCCAGGCGCTCCGTCAAAGACTCGGCATTCATCACCATATTCCCCTTACACCGGATTCAAGTTCACGGTGAGCGCCTTGACGAGCCAGCGGCCGCCACTCTGTCCGATTTCGGTGCCGTCGTCGACCACCAGCGCATCGGGGTGCCGGTCGGCCAGATACCTGACCACTTCTTCCATTTCGACCCTGGCCAAGCTTTGACCGAGGCAGCCGTGACTGCCGGTACTGAATGTCAGCGGGGAATTGGATTCCCGGTCGAGGCGGAATTCGGTGGGACGTTCGAAGCGCGCCTGATCGCGGTTCGCGGACCAGACCGCCACATGCACATCGGAGCCTTCCGGAATGATCGTTCCGTTCAGCTCGATATCTTCGGTCGCCACCTTGCTCACGATTCCGGGCCGCGGATACAACCTGATGGCCTCGACCACGGCGGCAGGAATCAGTTCGGGATCCTCGACGAGTCGCCGCCAGGTCTCTCGATCACGCAGCAGTGTCCACACGACGAGGCCGGTTTGATGCGAGGTATTGACCGAGCTCGCCTCGAGCATGGCGGCGGCCTCGTTGAGCAGTTCATCCTCCGACAGCTTGCCCGCTTCCTGCTGGCCGATGAGGAAGGACAGCATGTCCTCGCCGAGGGCCTGTTCTCGCTTTCGCGCGATGAGAGCACGCAGATAGGTGAAGAGTTCGGCGTAGGCGTTCACGATCACGGGGGTGAGGGAGCGGTCCCGTTGCAGCAGTGAGAGCGTCCGCTCCGACAGGCTGGCGACCAAGGGCTCGTCCGCCGCGGGTGCGCCGGCGAGATAGCAATAGATCCGCGCGGGAATGCGCTGGTCGATCCCGGTGTGGAAATCGATGGGAGCGCTCGTGTCGAGATCTGCGACAATGCTCTCGACGATCTCGCGAACAATTCCGCGGATTTCCTGCACAGTGTGCGGACCCATGAACCGCGCCATCGGCGCGCGCAGTCGGAAATGACGCGCACCCTCCGCCATGATGACGCTATTGGCACGGAATTCGTGAGCCAGTCCGTCGGTGATTCCGAACTGTTCCATTAGTTCGAGCGCGGCGTTCTTGAAGCGCGTATTGCGCAGGACCGTGGTCGCGAGATCGTAGGTCAGCACTGTGTAACCGGATGGACCGAGCGCCAGTGGGCCGTCCGGCAAGGCTCCGCCCTCGTGTGCCTGGGCCTGCGGAGCGAACGGATCGAAGCGGGGCAGTAGTGTCTCCGTCATCGAGAGATCGCTCCCATCGGGCAGCACAGCACGACCTCGTCGAACTCCTCCTGCCGATCGTCCTCGATCCGCGTCTTCAATTGTGCGAGCGAGCCGTCCGCGCCGATCTCGAATACATCGGGCATCAGTGCGGCGCAGGTGCCGTTGGCATCGCAACGGCCGAAATCTACTTTGACATTGATCATCTCGGGGTCCTTCATCTGAGATGCGGCGTAATGCCGAATAATTCGGCTAGCTCCGCTGGCATTTGTCCGAGCCGTCGCTCAAGTCGACGAACCCACCGCGCAGGAAGATCAGCGGTGGTTCGCTGGCACGCAGTTCCAGCGTCTCGACCCGGCCGACTACTTGGTAATGGTCACCGATCAGGTCCACCTTGAATCGCGTGCACTCCAGGGCGACGATCGCCTCGTCGAGCAATGGCACGCCGTTGACGGACTCACTCCAGCCCACGTCGTGGAAGCGGTCGTCACTCGGTCGCGAGAACGTCCGGCACACCTCGCTCTGGTTGTGCCCGAGGATATTGACGCCGAAGCGACTCGCACCGTACAGGCGCGGCCAGCTCCTGGAGGAGCGGTCGATGAAGAAGGCGATCAGCGGCGGATCCAGCGAGACCGAGGTGAACGAGCCGATCGTCATACCGACCGGCCCGGACCTGGTGGCCGCGGTGACCACGGCCACGCTCGTCGGGACATGGCCGAGAACGCGCCGGTAGTCGATGGGAGCTGCGGCCGGTTCGGTCTCGACGGCTTTCACTGTGGTATCCATGGCCGTCCTTACAGAACCGTCGTGGGCTCTTCGTTGCCCAGCAGCACCCGACCGTAGGCTTCCCTGCCGATGTCGGCGCTGACGTAGGCGTGCCGGGCCGCGATCGAGGAGTCCCGCCAAATTCGGCTCAGCACATTGACCTCGGCGAACGAACCCGAGCCATTGGCGTTCATCAGCTCGTCGATCGCTCGCGTGGCCAGCTCGGCGACCACGCCGGTGTCATTCCGGATGCGCGCCCGGGTTTCCAGGTCGAGTCGCCGGCGTTCGGCGGCCGCCTGGTCGATGTCGAGGCAAATCCGATTCAAGGTCATTTCCGCGAGGTGCAAATTCGTGGCTGCCTTAGCCACGGCGATCTGATGGGTGGCCGACAGCTTCGCATGCGGGAAATTCGTGTAGGCCACGGGCTTTTCCGGCAATTTGGCTCGAGTGATTTCCAGCGCGTGCCGAACCATACCGATCTGTGCCGCTACGAGAATGGCCGAGGCGACAGCGGTGAAGCCGATCGATGCCATGTGCTCGTCTTTGTGCGGAGTGAGGTATCGGCCTTCGGCCATTTCTTGGAATCGCTGTACCCGATGCTCCGGCACGAAATGGTCCTCCACCACAATGGTGTCGCTACCCGAGCCCCGCATTCCGGTGACGAACCAGGTCGGTTCGATGGTGAAGGCCTCAGCGGGAATCAACGCCAGTCCCACCTCCTTGCCACCGTCGAGGGGAATACCCACGGTCGCCCAGTCGGCCGCGAAGGAACCGGATGCGTACGGCCAGCGGCCATTGATGTGATAACCGCCCTCGACCGGCTCCGCCTTACCCGGTGAGAAAATGCCACACGACGTCGCCTGCGGATTCGACCCGAACATGTCCTCCCGGGCCTTTTCGGAGAAGGTCGACGCGAATCCGGTGGCGGAGGCGAGCAATGCGGCAATCCACGCGGTGGAACCGTCGCCTCGTGCGACCTCGGCGACCGCCTCAACGGTCGTCCGCATGCTGGCCCCGTGCCCGCCGAGTCGCCGATCCACGAGCAGATGGAACAGGCCGGCCTCGGTCATCGCCTTGACCACCTCCGGGGCGATTCGGCGAGCCTCGGAGCCCTGCGCGGCGTATTCGCGGATCAATGGGACAAGATTGGTTGCGCGGCCAACCAACTCCGCGTCCGGAGCGCCGATGTCGGACCTGACGGCGGTCAACGACGACTGTGTCATGGTGCCTCTTTCCTGGTGATCATGCGAGAAACTGTCGTGATCGACATCACGGGCCAGCTATTTCAGAATGCGTAATCGGCCGGATGGAGTACAAGACCAGGAACTTCGCACACACTATGCGTCCGGCGCATAGTCACATTCGGGCAGCAACCGACCCAAAAAATCGACTCTCGGCCGCAACGTTTTTCGACGTATCATCCCCGGCATGCAATTGCGTGAGCTCGAATGGTTCATCACTTTGACAGAAACCGGAAATATGACAACTACGGCCGACCAACTGAACATCAGTCAGCCGACGCTCTCACGGGCTTTGGCCCGGCTCGAACGCAAACTCGGCGTGAAACTCTTCGACCGTAGCCAGAATCGGCTGCGGCTCAATAAGTACGGCGAGATTTTTCGCGCGCACGCGGTCCGCGCTATCGATGAGATCAACCAGGGAGAAGAGAGAATCGCCACCCTCGTGGACCCGGACCGCGGAGTGGTCTCACTCGGGTTCCTGCATTCATTCGGCGGATGGTTGATACCGCGGCTTCTGGATCGCTATCGTGCCCTCGCGCCACGCACATCCTTCGAGCTCTGCGGCGGTGCATCCGACGCCGTGGTCGATGATGTCCGCCATGGGCGAATCGATATCGGCTTCGTCGCTCCCCAACCCACCGCGGACGATCTGCATTGGCTGCCGCTGGGCCACGAGGAACTGGGCCTCGGCGTCCCGCCGGGCCACGCGTTCGAGGGTCGCGGCGATATCGCGGTCGCCGACCTGATGGACGAGCCCATGGTAGCGCTCAAAGTCGGGTACGGCCTGCGTCAGGTGACCGACCGCCTCTGCCGCGAGGCGGGATTCAGCCCCAGAATCGAAACCGAGGTGACCGAGCTGTCCACCCTCCGGGCACTCGTGGCGGCAGGAATGGGCGTAGCCATCATCCCGGCCGCACAGCCGGGGCACCCGCCCACGACTCCTACCATCCCGTTTCGCGACCACGCTGTCTTCCGGCAGTACGGTGCGGTGACTCGCACACATGGTCCGAGTGGGCGCGCGGCCCGGCGGTTCCTGGAGTTTGTCGCGGAGCAAACCGAACGTCAGCAGCACCCCACAAGTCGATGAATCACCGCAACCGCTCGGACGAGGTGGGGACACCAGCGCCTTCGTGGCGGGTCTGCCGGGCCGTCAGTTTCAGCTCAACAACTTCTCAGACGTGGTGGGCATTAACGGCACCCCGAGATCGAGTTCCCTACGCTGTTGCCAACTGCGCGCCACCTCGGCCCGGGCCGCCGCCGCGGCTTAGAACTGAACTGAACAGGTATCTGCGTCCAGCCCCGCGTCGGGCCTTGGAAGGAAGGCATCTCGTGCACCCTGTAGTAGCGCAGCTGAGTGCGGTCATCACCGGCTAGTGCAGTTCTCCGATGGGGTGGTCGGGCACTGTAACCCCCGCGCTGTTGAACGCACTGTTGAAACAGAACCAATACCATTCGCCGCTGAGGTGATGGGATGCGGGCCGGTGGCCAGAAAGATTGGCAAAGCCACTTCCCATCGAGCAATAGGCCGCCATAGGGCCAGTCCTGAAGTAGATGCCGTCGTCGAGGCGTTCCACACCGCGAATGCGATAAAGGCCGAGGCGGTCACCTTCGAACGTCCGTGGATCGACACCGGCACTCACCTGCTGTGCCGCATCGTCGAAGGCGTGCGCCGAGAGGTGCCAGCGCACAGCCATTGGCAGGTCTGCGCTCCATAAAATGGGCGTGAGCGCGATTATCAGTGCGGGAGCAGCCAGGGGGCCGAGCTCAGGTACCCGAAGCCGCCGGGATCGGACTGCCAGGATCGGGTAGACGATGACCATGCACCACACCACAACCACCACGAATGTCCCCCCGAGGATCAACAACGGCGACGGCGACAACGACTTCAGCTTGGTGCTGGCCGGCTCGCTCGCCGAGACGAGTATCCCAAGGCAGGCCACGATGGTGCAGACGAGCAGAAGATGTCTGCTAAGCAGTGACCGGTATCGTCGGTTCCCCGGTCGGCTTTTCTCGGTTTGGGCCGTGCTCATGCCAGGAGCCTAGACTCTAGCTGGGATCGTGGGTGTCGGTGTGTCGCCGCCGGTGAAAGGCTGGCACCGCGCCGTCAATGCCGAGCGAACCTTCCCTCGGCATTGACACACACCTGTCGAATTTGTCTGTAATACAACCAAATTCGCCGTGGCCGTCGCGCACAGCCTCGCGGATGATCGATGGCAGGCCGGTTCGGAGGACCCTGACAAGCTTTGCGGTCAGCCAGCTGGCCTGCAAACTGTCCAGGGCTTAAGAGATAACCCCTGAGTTTCCTGTGGTCTCGGCTCGAGTGTCTGGCATGGGAGCTGGGGGTTTCGGGTGTCCTGAGCCGGTTTTCGGATTTTGATCAGATCTCGGGATTTCTGAAGTAGATTCGGCCGGTCCGAGGTTCTGCGGTCCGAGCTGAAGGTGAGGGTGTCAGGTTGAGCCTGGCGGCGGTGCAGGATCTGCGTGAACGTCGGGAGCTGGCGAGCCCAGAGGAGCTGGCAGCGTTCGAAACCGATGTGCTGGCGGGGTTCGTGCTAGCGCGAACCTCTCGTGGGACCACCAACAGCAGCGCACAAGCGAAACAGGTTATCGCTTTGCCGGTCGGCGAACGCAACGTTCCCGAACGACCGATATGCGGCTACTAGAGTGCATTCGGTCAGCCTCCGTGTGGCCGCTCTGAACAGCGCGACCAGCGCATGGAGATACGTTGTGCGTCCAGGTCTGGACGTGGGCTGACCGCGCCTCCACGTTGGGCCGCTACCTCCGTCGGCATATACGTCTAGTTGTCGAGGTCCTCGATGAGATCCAGGGCTGGGTACAGGACGGGACGAAGTGGACGGAGTCTCGACAGCGCCACGACGCGTTCGACGAGTGGGGCGATCCGGCGGACCAGCAGTCGGGTGCGTTCCTGGTCGGGGCTGCGATCGTGGACCCAGAACAGGACGATGCCCATGTGGGCCAGCCACAGCAGATTCGGCAGCTCGGCCATCAGCCGCTTGTCACCCTTGACGTCGTTGCCGATGACCAGGTTGCGCATGATGGCGGTGGATGCCTCTCGGGCAGGCCGGCTTTCGTCGCTGAACGGACTGAGCGGACTGGTGGGCTCGGCGGCGCTGGCGAAGAACTTACCGCCGAACTCGTGGTAGGGGGCGGCTACGTCGACGAAGGCCAGTTCCATCGTCTGCCACCGGGCGGCGAGAGAGTCGCCGCGGGCAGTCTGCTCGACCCGCTGTTCGTGCAGGGTCTGGATCTGTTGGTAGAAGCCCTGAACCAGGTGTTCCTTGGAAGTGAAATAGTAGTAGGCGTTGCCGACGCTGACGCCGGCTTCGCCCGCGATCGCGCGCATGGTGGTCTTCGTATAGCCGTTCTGCTCGAACAGACGCAGGGCGGCGTCGATGATCTGCTGGCGAGTTTCCTCTCCGCGCGCGGTCGCGGGCTCGGGGCGGGTCATGCGGCTCAGGCTAGCGTGGCTGCGGCGACCGGAACGGGAGGGACGGTGACCTGCTTCTCCTGGTGCCTGCTGCGGCGGATCTTGTTCAGGGCGATCAGGTTTGCGAAGTGCATACCGCCGAGCACCAGCAGAACCATGCCGAGTTTCGTGGCGAGTTCCTCGACTGCGGCGCGCGCATCGATGACTGGGCCGCTGATGCGCAACGCCAGCGCCACGAAGCCCGCATTGACGAGCCAGAACCCGATGACCAGCAGATGATTCACGACTTCGGCGAGATCGCTGTCTCCATTCATGACATCCACCAGAAACCGTGCGCCGGTGCTGTGCAGGGTGCGTGCCACCCAGAACGTGAGCACCAAGCTGATGGTCGCGTAGGCCGCGTATGTGGCGACGACGAGGTTCATTGTCCCAGCTCCTCACTTATTTGAACGTGTTCAACTACGAGGCTAGGCTGTTTGTTGAACACGTTCAAGTGTGAGTGCCGCGACACCGTGCCGGGAAAGCTGGCCTGTCCGGTTCGGGAGCGCATGCTTGGGCAAACGGGCCGGACATCAAACCGGCACCGCGCCCCATGCCAATGTTCATCACTCCGCTTCCGGAGCCATGATCGGTCCGAATAAACGTATCTGGAACATGTTCTCTCAGTGGATCACCTGCTGTCGGTGGTCCCACGACTGGCAACGTGGTGAGCACAACGGTGCCAAACGACAGTCAGAACGGGGGCTCGTGACTGTCGTCGTCGAGCGACCACGCTCCGATAGGCCGGTTGGCCACTTCGACGGAGAGTGCACGCGCATCGAGTCGATGGATGTCGTCGGTGGCGCTGATTACGAAGCAGTCTCCGTTGTTGCCCTGTTTGACACGCAGGGCCGGAGCAGGCAGGCCTCCGACCATGGGCAGATGGCGCATGTCGCCTTGCCAGCCAGGGGCGTCAGCGGCGTCGGCGAGAGCGAGAACGGCTTGCAGCGCCCAGGCTGCCCGGCCGGGGTCGCCGACGAGCCAGTCGTCCATCGGGATGAGTCCGCCGAAGGAGTCGATCGGTTCGGTCAATCGGTAAACGAACACTCGGGTGCTCTTTCTGTTGGAGGGCAACGATTTTCGTTGTTGTCGTTATCGTTCGCCGCGATCAGGTGATCATCGGTTCGGCGGGGGTTGTTGTCGGGTTGATCGTTGCGTGACGTGTCTTGCCGGCGGGAGCGGCAAGGGGTGAACGTCGCCTCGGTCTGCCAAAGTGGTTCGCAGCCTTGTGATTTCGTCGTGCTGCGCCGCGAGGCGTGAGATGGCTGTCTTCTTGAAGTCGGACAGCACACCCTGCCTGCGGCAACGCTGGGACCAGGGTGCACGAATGCGCTACGCCTACTTGAGGAGCTGCGGGAACGCGCCTACACCGGCAGCCATCGGTCGGTGCGGCGGCTGGTAGAGACCTGGCGCGACGTCACCCCATCAGCAGCTGTGAACACCCTGGCGGCACCTCGTGACGTCGCCGGCTGGATGATGCGACCGGCCACCGCTCCGACATCCGGTCAGTCTGCGAATTGCTCACGCAGACCGTGCGACAGCCAGCCCGGCCCTCACGGAATATCACGATCACCTGCCGCCGGTGCCCATGTTCGCTGAATCGGAAAGTCAGCTTGAGTTTGTTGTGCAGGAACCACATTCGGTGGATCAGTTGCTCGGAGTGCTGGTCGGGTCCAGCCTAGCCTCACGCTCGACCTGCTGATGGACCTTGTGGCTAGCGTCGATCGCCAGCTCAAGAATCTCGACAACTGACTATATTTTGACGCTGTTCGCGCCGGTCGGGCTGTGGTGTTGGGGTGCACCTCAACTAGACAAATGGAATTTGAGCCCTCGATTACTCAGACCGGCCGATTATCCGCAGCAGCCAGTCGCTCGCGCAACCCGCGAACAATCTGAGCATCGTGGTCGAACACCCGCTCCACAACAGGGAGCAACTGTTCGTAGAGGGTGATCGCCTCACCCGTGCGCCCTAGCGACAGATAGGCGCGAGCCAGGTTGTGGCAGGTGCTCAAGGTGTCGGGGTGCTCGGCGCCCAGCAGCCGCTTCCGATCGGGGAGCACCTGTTCGTAGAGGGTGATCGCCTCGTCCGCTCGCCCCACCGCCCGATAGGCGCCAGCCAGATTGTGGCGGGTGGTCAAGGTACCCGGGTGCTCGGCGCCCAGCACTCGCTCCCGATCGGGGAGCAACCGCTCGAGCAGGGCGATCGCCTCACCCGGTCGGCCCGCCGTCCGATAGGCGCCAGCCAGGTTGTAGCGGGTGCTCAAGGTGTCGGGGTGCTCGGCGCCCAGCACTCGCTCCCGATCGGGGAGTAACCGCTCGAGCAGGGCGATCGCCTCACCCGGCCGCCCCGCACTCCGATAGGCGTCGGCGAGGTTGTGGCGGGTACTCAAAATGTGGCGGTGCTCGGCACCGAGGTGGGTTTCGGCGTCGAGGAGTGTTCGGCGGGTGTAGTCGATCGCTCGGCGAGGTCCGCGGCCGCGGTCAGCTGATTGCTAGCCCAGATCCGTGCATTGACCACGCGGGCTGTGTTTGTCGGGGTCGAGGCCGGTCAGCCCGGTGGCGGTGATGGCGTCGATGTGGTCGATAAGCCCAGCGCCTTCGATCCGGCGCTGCCAAGCCTGACCACGGTCGAACAGGCCGGGTTCGATCACGTCGAGGGCATTGCCCAGCAACCGCGCCCGGGCCTGGTCACTGTCGGCGCGGTCGCGTATGACGCGGGCGACGAGCCGGTGCATCACGACCGCGGTCCGATCAACCGAGCGAGTGAGCAAACTAGCTTGCACGCAACGGGCCACGGCTTCATCGCGGCGCCCGCCATAATCGGGCAGCAGGTCGCGGGCCACACCCGCAGGCGAAAGCATCGCAACGAGTTCAAGGACGCCTCGGACCGCGGTATCCAAGGCGGGGTCACCACTGGAGGCTTCGGTGGTAGCGATCGACAGTAGGATCGCCCGATGCACCTGCAAGGGGTATTCGTGCCCCGCTATCCGGGTGAACGCCTGGTCCCCGAATCCGGCAAGCAACCCCAGATACGTCTCGTAGTCGATACCCAGACGGTCGATCGTGGCCGCGGCCTGGGTCAACGCCAAGGGCAGATCACCCAGTTCCCTGCCCACCCGATCCGCACCGTCGGTATCGGCGAGCTTGGTGGCTTTCTTCAGATAGCGCAGCGATTCACGGCGGGTGTAGACCGTGAGATCCAGTGCGGCGCCCAGGGTGGTGAAGGCGTGTTCGGTGCTGGTGATCACCACCTTGATCCCGGTCGCGGCCGGTAGAAACGCTTTGACCTCATCGGGTGCGGTGGCATTGTCCAGCACCAGCAATCCCGCCACCGGGCGTCCGGTCCAGAACTCGCGCAACCGGTGCGCCGAGATCTCCGAATCACCATTGGGGTCATCCACACCCAGACGCTGCGCGATCGCTGCCAGCCCTTCCAACAACACACCCCGGGATTCAGCGTTGCCCCACCCCACCAACCCCTCACCATCACCGGTCAACACCTCGCGGGCATAAGCGGCGGCAAGCTCGGTTTTACCGACACCCCGCATCCCTGTCACCACCACGACGACCGGCGAACGGTGCACCAGCTTGCGTAACCGGCCCAACGGCGCACGAGTGATGAAGTCGACCGGCTGCTGCGGAACCATACCGGGTGGCCTGTCCCCGGTGAATGAGTCCGTCCAGTTTTAGGGTCCTTGTTGGCCCTGGTTGGGTCTGGAAGGGACACTGAAGGACATGGCAGGACGGAAACGGCATTCCGCGGAGGACATCGTGCGGAAGCTGCGCCGTGCCGACGAGCTCGCCGCGGAAGGGCGGACGGGCGAACAGATCGCCGCTGACCTCGAAGTATCGGCTGCGACACTCGACAACTGGCGCCGCCAGTACGGTGGCATGGATACCGATGCGGCGAAAGAGCTCAAAGAGCTGCGCGAACAGAACGCGAGGTTGAAGCGGCTACTCGCCGATGCGGAGTTGGAGAAAGACGCGCTGCGCGAGATTTCGCGGGGAAAATTCTGAGCCCAGCCGCCAAGCGGCGCGCCGCCGACATGCTTCAACAGGCTATGGGCATGTCGGAACGGTTCGCGTGCAAGGTAGTTGGGCTGCACAGATCCACGTATCGGCGGCTGCCGGCCGCGCAAACACCCGCCGATCCTGACGCCGGTGCGCGGGCATGGCTGCGTTCGTATGCTGGCAAACATCCGTGCCACGGGTTCCGGCGGGCATGGGCGGCACTGCGGTTCGACGAGGGCTTCCCGGTGAACAAGAAGCGGGTCCATCGGCTCTGGCGTGAAGAAGGTCTGCAGGTCCGTGCGCATTCGCCACGGAAACGGGCCGGGCAATCCTCGGTGCCGGTGGTCGACGCCGATGCTCGCAAGACGGTGTGGGCGTTGGACTTCCAGTTCGATTCGACCGTCGACGGGCGGGCGGTGAAGATCGCGTCGATGGTCGACGAACACACCCGCGAGTCGCTACTGCACGTCGTGGAACGGTCGATCACCGCCGAGCGGCTGGTCGCCGAGCTGCAGCGCGTGTTCACTGCCACCGGCGGGCCACCGAAGGTACTACGCATGGACAACGGCCCGGAGATGATTTCGGCTGCGCTGCAACAGTTCTGCGTTGATCGCGTCGGGATCGTCTACATCCCACCCGGAACACCTTGGAACAACGGCTACATCGAGTCGTTCAACCGGCGGCTGCGGCATGAATGCCTCAATCGCAACCATTGGACCAGCCTGCTCGAAGCCCGGGTCGTGATCGGCGACTTCAAAACCGACCACAACCACCGGCACCGACACTCGGCACTGAGCTACCTGACACCGGCCGAGTACGCTGCCACCTGCAGCCACACCCATCACCCCGTGGTCTGCGAGATGAACTGAAACCGATCGACCCCGGACTCAAAGACCGGATGGTCGCATCATCGGGGACCGGCCACGGGCGCGGCCATCGATGTTCTGAGTTCTGACTGCCGGATCCTACGCCGCCCACACACGCCACTCCAGCGATACCGAAACCAGCGTTGATGCTTGAAAAATGCGACAGGCCAACGCCATCCGCATCAGGCTGAGCATGCACCACACCCCGTCCGCGTGTAGCCACTTCGAACATCAGTGCACGCGACTTCGAACATCGACAGCACCCATTGATCGATGTCTTCACTTAGCCTGCCACTCACCAGATGCGTACGGGCAAGAGCAGTTCCGCCAATGAAGTGCACCCGATCACCGAACCCGCGGCTGATTGCCGCTAGCAGATGGGAGATCAGATGGTCGCGTTCGACCTGCTCCGGGGAACCCCGAATCGCACTGCGACACTGTCACGTTCGCCGAAACTCATGCCCCGACCCAACCTTCCACACGTCGAAGTGCCGCGCCCAGACGGTGATCTGCAGCGAGCTGTGTAAGTCTCGACAAATCTCTACCGCGGTAGAGCGTCGCGATCGCCGAACGAACCTCCGCCTCGGCATTGCCCAGCTCCGGGCGACGGGCAAGATCGAGTACGGTCTATTCCGGAGTAGTGACCAGCGCTGGGCCCAGTGGCGTTTCGACGCGCTCAGCGTCGAGTGTGTCGGTATCACGACGGACGAAACGAACCTGCGCCGAGCGGTCTGTCAGTGCGATCGGCCGGTGTTGGTTCGGAACCGCGATCACCGCCGTCGCCAGCCCACGAGGTACGGCTCCCAGCATGCGCGCTGCGCTGATACCCATGACAATCGCCTGATCCGGCCCGTAAATCGACGACGCAATACCTGCGGCGGCTGCCTCGAGCCCAGGCAGCCAGGTCCGGCCGACGAAGTCCGGCGGGACGATGATGTAGTAGCCGTGAGCAACGCGGTGCAGCACACCTTGACCGACAAGCCGCGCGACCCTCGGGCCGCGGCTGAGCGTAGATGCCAGCCAAGTCCTGCGGCCGCACGGTCCGAAGCGGTGCCCGCCAGAGTTCACTGGGCAACAAGGTGTTGCGACGCCCAGCCACCAGCACCACCTCCCAGAGAGTATGCATTTAGTAGGCTATTAACCACTGAAATGCATACTACTGGCCGGCTGTCCCTGAACCCTGCCGATCGGCGATCCACGTCTACGGGACGACCCCAGCAACGACCCACCCGCCACTAGGAAGTCTCAACGCCAATGACCCCCTGGCGCTTGCCGCCGCGCAGGGCGAAATCAACCTCGATAACCACTCGGCCAGCAAGAAGATGCTGGTCGGTCCTGTTCCCATCTATACCGCGCCCCGCCGGGGCACCACCGACCTTGACCTTTCACCAGGTCAGGCAGGGTACCCACATCAAGTACCCGACCACCGCATCAGAGAAACCCCAGGTCGCCGGTCGCAGGTTCGCATCATGGGGGGTTGCTGTCAGCTCGAGCACCCCAGCTCAGAGCACCGAAAGAACAGGATGCCAGCTCAGCCGACCTCCGAAGATGGCCTTGGCGTAGAGATCCTCCACCCGGACTGCACGACGACTAGGCCGGCGGGAGCGGTTGCGCCCTCCCCCGGACCACGATCATGTGATCCCGCGGCGTCCACCCATCCCGCCACACAGGAACCGCCACACTCGTATCGCTGACACCGAGATCCTCACGGGCGGCCACACTGAAGTCCTTACGCAGACGGTAAGCCTCTCGAACAATCAGCAACCAATCATCATCACCGGCGAGCTCTCCGTACGCGAACCATTCCAAAGTCCATGTGCACCTGTTGAGTTCATCCCCTATCGCCACCGCGTTCGGACTGCCCAGCAACTGCACCTCCTGCCACCGCTGAATGCGCTCACGCTCGAGCTCACCGAGCTGAACAATGCCCTCCTGCAACGAGATCCCGTACGTGTCGGTCTCGCCCGCTCGTATCCTGACCAAACGGCCAGCCAAGGTGTGCATCCCCCTGGTGACGATCAGGAACTCCGAATACACCTGCAATCGACGCTCATCCCACCGCGCAGCCTGACTCCGATTCCACTTCGACCGCTCGTTGACGTAAGAGGCGAGAAAGGTGATCCCACCGCCGATCACAACCCCACCCAACGTGCCGAGCAATTGAGACAACACGGCCAAATACTATCCGTGGCAACGGATTAACTACAGACTTTGGTGTCGACCCATGAGACGACCCACTAGCTCCAGCCCCCGCCAGGCACACCAGCGGGCTCTATACGCGAACCGTGCGAACGCGATCACAACCACCAGTGGAACGCACCCCGGCTAGCATTCGAGCACGGCCGCCTCGCAAGCGGCCATAAGCTCACGCTATCAGTCGATCTGTTCGATGTTCGAGCTTCTGAGGCCCACTGCCTATCGCAATGGAAATTCGGCTTCAATAGTCAGCTCTCCACGAAGAAGAAGATGCTGGTCGGTACGGTTCGCATCTGTGGATGATCCCGCCGAGGGCACGAACCTGCGACGTTCAACCGACCGGGCCGTCGAGCCAGAGGCGACAGGCCGATGGGCCATACCCACAGGCGAAACGGTGACAGCGCCTCAGGAAGTTTGGCCCGGAATTCTTGGCGTATTTTTGGTAGCAGCCCGCAGACTAAAACAGGTCAGGCACGGTGACCGTGCCTGACCTGGTAGTTATGCTCCCCATCTGGACTCGAACCAGAAACCTGCCGTTTCTGAGTAGGCGATGTTTCTGAGTTCCTGACAGTTCCCAATAGTGCCCGTGAGCTGCATGGATGCCGAAAATTAAGATCCCAACAAATCCCGTTGAATCCAGTCAATTCCCACTGAAAGCGTGACGTTTGCGTGTCGTTGGTCGAGTCGTCCCTCACAGAGTCTGCCGTTCACCGCGATGGCAGACGACGTCCGCACGCAGGGCGAGGATCGAAAAGGGCATAGCCCCTACAGGCGGCGCCGCTTGCACCATGAACCCCGCCTGCAACCCGGCACGAGTTCCCGAAGACTCTCCGGCATGTCGCCGACCGACACGCCGACCCATTGATGACTTTGGCAATCTACTAGCAATTTATAGATCCAGCTGGTCCAGAAGCTCGGTCAGTGATGGCACGCGGCGGTTTCCTCCTGTTGAGAGCATGAGCAACTGCAGACGACGTTTCCCCGCCGCGAAGGTTCGAACGGATCTGCCAGTGGTTCCTGATCCACGACCCGTCCTACGCCAGCGAACTCGACCACGCCGTCACCAGCTACCAGCACGGCGAGTCGCTGAACCGCATTGGCGACCGGTTGAACGTCGCCCACACCACCGTTCGGTCGGCACTCGAGCGCCGTGGAATCCCAAGACGTGATAGCCACGGCCGGTCCCGGTGACCGTGCCGGTAGCAGAACAAAATTCGGATATCCGCTGGCTCGCTTATATCCCACCCGGCAGCCAGGTCACCTGCTTGTTGTCAGCCAGCGCTGGGGATCTAGGACCGTCCCCCGAAGACGGTGATGTCGTCCAATGCGTCTTCAACGCGACCACCGATGATCGGGTCGTTGACGAGTTCGCGTAGCGCAGGAACGACGCGGTCGGTGTCGATGGCCCTGTGAATACGCGCGATGTGTCCCAGGGCCGTCACCGCACCGGAGCGAACATTGGGGTCCGGATTCTCGAGCAGGGCGAGCGCGCGGTCGGTGACCCATCCGCCATCAGGGTCGTGAAGAGCCAACCGCAGTATGGCCTGCGAAACCGCCAGGTTGTCCTCCGAATCGAGCATCGCGATCGCCTCGTTCCGGCCGATCGGTTCGAGGCTTTGGTACGTACTCACAGCGGCTTGCCCTTCCTGTTCACCACGCCCGCCTTGATCAAGGCGTTCTGCATCTCCTGTGTCAGCTCGTCCCATGCACGTTTGTGGCCATGGAAGATCCCCGATTCCGGATACGTCTCATCGAACACGTCGAACTCCCCAGTTTCGGAGTCCAAGCCTACGCGGCGGGAGGAGGTGGGCTTGATCTGTAAAGACTTGTCCAGTGTCTCCTGCGGATGCGTCGGCTCCGGCGCAGCGTTACCTCGTTGCTCTGGACCATGTTTCGGAGAAGGCTCGAAGGTCAGCTTCTTCTCTTCACCATCGATTGCGACCTTCAACGCGATGATCGCCGCGAGCTTGGCGAGGGACTCGGTGAGATCGGGGACCTTGCCGAAGGCGTCGATAACGCCGACGGCGACGCTCGCGGCCAGCGTGATCTCGAGGATCTGGAAGAGACGTTTCGTCGTGTAGAGGCCGCGCAGGGTCGCGATCGTGTCCTCGACCGCGAGGGCGACACCACCGCCGGCGACAGCGATACTCCCGCCGAAGCTGAAGATCGCACCAACGATGGCGCCGGTGACCAACAGCCCGACAGCCCAGGCGAAGGTCGTCATCGCCGTCTTGATACCGTCACCGACTTCGACTGTCGAGCTGTGATAATCCGCGACAGGGGCGGCGACGTTGGTGGACGCGGAGACCAGGAGGTCGGCGCTGGATTTCAGTGTGCCGAAATGTTCCTGGATGATCGTGCGGTTCTCGGTGGCGTCCATGTCGTCGAACAACGCGGCGATCGTGGCGATCTTCGCGGGTGCGCCGGTGATGGTGGCGTGGGTGGAGAAGGTCTTCCACGTGGTGGCGGCCTTCGACAGCTTGTCGACGTCGCCGTTGGGAAGTTTCTCGAAGGTGCCAACGATCTTCGAGGTGAGTTCGTTGAAGAATTCCTCGACGCCACCGTTGTGTTTGACGCCGTCGCCGTTGTCATGAACCGAGGTCGGGATGGTGACCTTGTACTCGGATACCTGTTGCAGAGGCGGGCTTTCAGGGTTGGCGTTGTCGGCCTTCCCGTACTTGTACCCGTTGGCGTAGAGAATGTTGCCGAGATTGGTGAGCGCATCGGCCAGGTCGGTGCAGGTCTGCATCGTGTCCCGGGCGTAACGGTCGTACGCCTCGCCCCACTGTTTGCAGCCGGGAGCGTCACCGGCCATACCTGCGCACTCGCCTTTGACCGCGTCGTGCACGGGTTTATCGGCGTGCCGCAGCTCGCCGGCGAGGTCGTGGCATTGCTTGGCGGCCTCGTAGTAGGTCCGCCAGTTGACCTTCACCGCTCATCCCCCTCGGAGCATCTTCAAGTTCTCCTCGACCGCGGTCGTGTAGCCGGTGTGTGCCTTGCGCGCCACCTCGCTGATATCGCGGGCACCTTCGGCGAATTCTCTTGCCCCGGCTGCCCATTCACGATGAGCATCCGAATATGCCTGCGCGGCAACACCGTCCCAACCCGTTCCCGCCAAGGTCGCGACCTTGGCGTCGATCGCATCGAGATGTTCGGCGATAGCGCTGGCGAGGGCGGACAGACGGATCGCGACCTCATCCAGGTGGTCCAGGTCGACCTCGAACTCCTCTGAACTCATGGCAGGTCCAAGCTCGACGTACTCGCGCTATAGAGCACTTCCGCGTTGCTGCCATCGAGGTTTTCATACGTTGAGGCTGTGACCCCGAGCTTTTCAGCCAACCCGGCCAGCGCGGTGATGATCTGGCCACCGCCGTCGCGGATGTCGTTCCAGCCATCGGCGAACTCGTTGGCCAAGTTGCCCTTCCACGTTCCGTTGACCAGCGACTCGACGTCCCTGGCCGCTGAACCCAGCGCGGTCTGCATCGCGGTGGACAGCTCGTATACTTCCTCCCCCACTTCGCGCACTTTCTCGGGTACCACCGAGAGGTTCTGTCCCGAAGCTGGCGTACCCCCGTCGCTCATGCCGCCGAATACTACCTATCTTTCGGTCAGACCGTCGAGGCTGCTCGCCGCCATGCCCGCACGGACATATGTATTCAGCGCGGAATGCGCCCAGGGTGGACAGTCTGTACACCGATCAGCACACCGCCGCGATCGTGGCTCTGGTTCGGGGAGATAGCGTTGCCGATCGCGATTTGCGCCACGCACAATCCGGTGCTGGTCCGGCGAGCCGCAGAAACCGACGCAACGCTATCTCGCTACTGGGTTGGGGGTCGACTGGTGGTGGAGACGTTGCTGGATGTCCTGCGCTTCTTCGATCGCTGCGATCTGTCACTGGCGCGCATCGGAGAACTCACACCCCGTCCCAGACTCGATATCCACGGTCACCAGTAGATCCGACCCACCCGGTGAGAACCGACGACCAGCAACATCGATGAGCGGCACCGGCTGCATTGTCGTGGTATTCGACCGCGGCGTTTGGCTCGTTACGTGCCCGTGCCCCGGTCAATTTCACGACAACCACTTGAAGTCGCGGACGCTCACGTCGTGCCGAAATATCGGCCCAGCCCACAAATCATGAAGCTCGATGACATGCCGCTTGGAGCGCTGCCTTTTGCTAGTCTGCGGCCAGCATTCGCTCGAGTTCATCCCATCCTTCGGCGCTGGACTGCTGACGGGCTCGCGTCGCGCGCGCGTTCTCGACAGCTAGGCAACCGATCCGCAGTGCCAGTGGAATATTCATGTGACGCAACGCTGTCCAGCGTTGTTTGTCATCCAGTGTGACGAACCGGGTCAGCGTCTTGCCCGCCGCCGCGGCGCCCGCCAATGCGTGCGCGGCGAGGAGAAGTTCAGCACGCAGCCTTTGACGCCGCTCGTCGAGATCGGCGCTGCCAGTAACGACGTACGCTTTCGCATGGATGTGGGTTCGCAGGACGACTTCGGTGGCCAGAACACTCAGCGATGGCGTCAGGACCCCGGATCGCATGTTGAGCCCATTACCCGCCGAAGGGCCGAGGTAGACCGCGTGCGCGAACTTACGCAGATCTCGATTGTCGAGCTCGTACAACAACGATGACCCGGGCAGCGGCAGACTCATCGGTGTCACCAGATCTGCGGCGAGATGCTTGAGCCACAGTACCAACGCCTCCGGGGTGGATTCGACCTCACGGAACTTACCCGATTTCGAGATCGTTTCTTTCTCTCCGTGATCCCAACGCACCCCACGGAATTCGCCGGTGCGGATCTGCCGCAGCGCCTCGAACGGCCGGGCAAGATCGTGTCCGGCAGAGCGGACACGATGTGCTCGCCCGCCGAATCCCGGCCCGGTGTAGTCGATCGGCAGCCGCTTTCCGGCACGTTCCCAGGCCCGCATCTGTTTGGTGCGTCGAATCGGCTCCATCGATTTGACGACGGCACGATCCAGCGCCGAATCGAACCACGCCGCAAGCGCTCCGATGATGCCCGTGACACCAACCGCCAGCAGATCATCGTGATCCCAGGCGATGCGTTGGCGCGCCCGCCAACTCTCGAACTGTGCACGTTGCCCGGGTATGAGAGCGGCGTCGAGATCTATTTCGGACCAACCGGATTCGGCGCGCAGTTGATCGTTGATCTCGGTCATTTCGGCGTAGGAAGCAGGCATCGGCTCGCCGCGAACAATCACCACATCGCCGTCGGTGAGCGCCGATTCGGTGGCGGCCTCGAGCTCGGCCATCCGCCGACTGATGGTATCGAGATTGCGATCAAATGAATCGTCCATCTTAACTCACAGCCGATTCAGGGATGCGGCTGAGCACGACTTCGATTGCACTCTCCACCATTTCGACCTGATCGCGCTCGAGGCGCAGTTCGTCGCGCAGCCGCCGGTTCTCCGCCGTGAGTCGCTTGTTATCGGCGCTGAGGCGCCCGATCCGCGCGATCAGCAACTCACGGTCCGCGACAAGGCTTTCCAACCGTTGATGCAGCGCCAGCACCACCCGTCGACGCTGTTCGTCCCGATCGGTCTGCTCCGCGAGCACAACTCGATTGATCAGATCCAAACGCATCGCCCCGACCACGACCTGTCCGGCGGCCAACGGAGTCCAACGCGCACCGCTCGCGGCTGCACCCGCGACCACGACGCCACTGACACCGGTGACCAATGCCGTACCACCGGCAACACCGAAGCCGCCCGCCGCGATCGCTCCGCCACCGAGGGTAGCCAACCCAGCCGAGGTGGCCGCCGCGCCGGAAAGTCCTGCCGCCGTGCCGATTGCGGTGCCGATCAATGGCGCGGCCCAGCCAGCGGTCGCAACTCCGACACCAAGACCGAGCACACCCGCCGCCGCTACCCGACCCCAACGGACGTTCTTGCGGCGGAGCCGACGGATGAGTGCCTTCTGCTCGGCGAGCATCGCGTCGAGGTCTGATTCCCTCGCATCAGGAAAACCCGCGGTCAATACCCGCAGTATTTCCTGACGAGCCGATGCATTCCACTTGCGCTTGGCGGGCCAGGGATCGAAGAGCACGAGGTCGACCAGCACCAGCAGCGACCGGGGGCGGGAACCGATACTTCGCGGTGCCCGCCGACCGAGATCGGCTACTCGCTGCGCAACGGGAGCGATGCCATTCGACTCGATCTCGGTGACAAGTTCCGATACGAATTGTGTCTTGGCGGTGGAACTTTCGACAGACGACAACTTCGTACACAACCGTGCTACCGCCTCGTCACGAACCACCCGCTTCGCCGAGATCTCGTCCTCGTCCCGGGTTGCCGCCAGATCGGCCTGCATCATCGTGATCTGCATCGTCGCGAGCGCAACAGATTCCGCCCACTCCAATACGAACTGGCCGTTGTCGGGCTCGTCGTCCGTGTTCACCACACTCCCAAGCATTTTCGGTCTGGCCAGTATCACAGAACGCACCGACGACTCCTGGGGTTTCGACCGAACGAACCGTCGCGGCTGCGTATAACGTGCCCGGCATATACCTGTATCTCGTGCCTGCAGACCTGACCATCGACGCGGTCACCGTGCCCATAATCGCTTCTGGTTCGACCCCACCGGTCGCCATCCGCTCAGCCGCGGCGCCGACGGCTGGGGCGTGGCGGTCGAACTCCTCGACTTCGCCGACCACAGTGAACAGCACTGTTTCGCAAGCTGGCCAGCCTCGAAGCACTCGGACCGGACCAAACCGAATGGGCGGCGCGCATGGCGACGCTACACACGGCTCGACGATCCCCGTATCCAACGCAGGACTCACTCAAGGGGCGCTGGCCGCGCCGGTAAACTCCGACGTCGTTGGTCGCCGGACTACGACGCGGCTGTCGCGGCCGAGATCCGTTTGTATCAGCGAAAAGTCACGTCTAGGACCAGTGTGTCGCAGTGGGGGGCCGCGTCTGGTAAACGCATTCTAGGTAGCCGATGTGTGCGCCGCCGATTGCCCACACGCACCCGGAAGGGGCGACGACACGCGAGGCTCCTTCAGCAAAGCAGACACGCCGCTGCAGCGCGTAACAGCGGGCCCGGTGGGAACGGTGTGCACAACGTGAAGCTCGTACGTGGCGGAAACGCTCCAGTTACCGCGTCGACCGTGACCGTGACACTCGAATGGGGGTCCCAGTGCGAGGTTGACCCCCAAGCGCTGCTGCTGACCGAAACTGGAAAGATTCGGACGAACGATGACTTCGTATTCTACAACGCTGCGAAACATCCGACTGGCGCCGTATCGCTGGACGAGTCAGCGGTGGGGCGCGCAAAACTCACTGTCTCCCTGACTAATGTCGAAGGCATCATTTCGCGAATCGTCATTTCTGGATCGGTCGACCGGGGATCGTTCCGAGATGTTTCCGATCTCACGCTGACTGTCCAGGGCACGAACAGCATACCGATCTTGTTCGAGGTCGACCAGCCCGATGCTGTGACAGCGATAGTGCTCGGCGAATTCTACTGACGAAACGGGGCATGGAAATTCCGGGCGGTCGGCCAGGGATGGGCAAGTGGGCTACGTGGACTAGCTGAGGAGTTCGGCGTCGAGGTCGACGACCCGCCCGCCACCCCGCCTCCGGTGGGACCATCCGCTCTTGAGCCCAACTACGCTGCGCCGCAAGAATACCCACCGCATATGGAGCCCGCATGGTATCCGGACTCCATCGATTCGAATCGTCTTCGCTGGTGGAACGGTGCAACCTGGACCGACGAAATCAGGCAGGTGTTTCCAGTAGATCCGGCCATCTGCGAGCGCTGCGGCCGAGCGAAACGAGTGCCGCGTTTCGGTACCCCACCACCGTGTCGCTGGTGTGAGTCCGACGTGAACGGATTCATGGAAATGTGGCGGTCCCAAGCGTGGCAGGTGCTGACCACCTCTGGTCCGCGCGGCACAGGATGGAACGAGCTATGGATCGCCCTCCGCTTCCAGCGGATCCACGAAACAAGCGGTCGGGAAGCATTGCGGCCACTCGCAATCGGCTATCTGGAGCGGATGGTCGCCTTCGCCTTCGCCGATGACGAAATCGAGCAACACGAGTTAGACAGCTTTCAGCAAGCGGTAACTGATCTTCAATTGGCTGTCGATCTGGGCGTCGCCCAATCGCGTGTCAACGAACTTCGACAACGCATGCTCCGTGGCCGATCGCTCACCCAGGTTCGCGCTGGCGAGCTGCCCCGCGTACAACGATCGGACCTACATTTGGAAGCTGACGAAACACCGTACATCGACGTCAACGCAGTACAGATCAAATACACGGCAAGTGGGCCGCGGCACAACAGCGGCAGGATTATCGGCAGTAGCAAGAAGTTCCGATTCGTCGGGGCAGGAGCAGGTACCGAGCTTCCATGGGCGAAAATTGTTTCGATAGCGAGCGAGTACGGGAATATCATTATCTCCGCGACTACGGCCCGCGGCGGTGGAACATACAGCGTCCCAGACCCTGAATATGTTGCGGCCGTGCTCGAAGGGGCATTACGGATAGCGAAGCGACTCGTACTCGCTCCAGGGCAACGGGACACCCGCTCGATACCGCCAAACATAAAAGCCGAAGTCTGGCAAAGAGATGGCGGCAAGTGTTGCCAATGCGGCGATAGCCACTACCTCGAGTTCGATCACGTCATACCGTTGAGTCGAGGCGGCGCGACTAGCGTCGGAAATCTCCAGATCCTCTGCCGCAGATGCAATCTCGAAAAAGGCGCGCGAATCTGATCAGACGCAACCACCACGCTCTGCACAACACCGGCGTGCCAGGTAGAGCAGGATCAAGCTCGACCGCGTTACCGGTGACGCCGATGGCTGCGACAAGCAAGCCAAGGACGCCGATGGCTGCGACAAGCAAGCCAAGGTCGAGAACGCGGGTGATTCGCAGCAGCAAGTCAAGGTAGGCTGGGCTGCTGCGTTCGCCTTCAGGGCAGCGACGACGCCCTGGACTTCGAGGAATCCGTCGAAGGCCGCCGGATCACGTCCGACGCCAACATCGCACAGCTGATGGCCCGAGCGATCGCCACCGAAATCATCGACGAGGCGACGCAGTTGATGGCCGTTTTCGAGCAGGATCTGTGGCCGTGGGTGCGCCGTGTCGGGGATTCGCCCACGCCCGCAGCAGGCGCGGCCCTCAGCCGCATGGACGAAGCAACCGCCAAATGGCAACACCCGTTGGCAGCGATGGCGGAGCTATTCACCCAATGCGAGGCCGCACACCCGAGAGACCGATGACGCGTGGCGCGATCTTGGGTCTTCGAGCTGTACATCGACGACCAGCACCCGATGCCGGGCGTCCGCCTGGGCGTGCTGCCCGGTTGGTCGCTGCAGCGGCGCGTGTGGGGCACGTTCCAGAATGCGCCGACCGCAGGTAAGCAGGCGCGGCGCAAGATCCCTGCCGACGTGCTGGTGATCTTCGAGCTGCCTGTGCGGCTACGGCGTGACCTGCACCGCACCTGGCAACGCCTGACAGCGCTCCGACCCTCCCACGCGGCGTTGGCGCCGGTCACGGCCGACCTTGCCCGCAGCAGCTACGACCAGGGCGCTCACCGCCGCAGCCTCGATGCAATGGCTGCTCGCGCAACGAGATCCATCGGCTGGGACGGCCGGGAACTGTTCCTGCCACAGGCCACCAGCAGCTACCGCCTCTACCGGCAGCTGCGATTCCTACACACCTGGCTGGCCGTGGCGGACTCGGTGGTGGCAACTCTCAATCAGGTCTGCGCACGCCCTGAAGTGTGCGCCGATGCCCCGCTGGCGATCCGTGCCAGTGGCCTGCCCGCGATCGAGGACATCGACCGCTACATGGCCGCAGTCGTCGACGGCAGCCATCACTCGACAGCATCGTTCAGACCGTGTTCCACTCCCGGACGACCTGGCTGCTTCGGGTCGTCGCGCTCGCAATAGGGCATTCCTGGTCGTGCTCATATCACGCCACCTGGCCCGACAACGGAAATGAGCAGTTGGCTAACAGGCACTGAGTACTCCACTCGCACACTGGCATCCTGATCGTCAGAGCCCTCCACGAAAGTGGCGGAACCTCAGGCAATCCGATGTCTCATTATCCTGTTTTGTGGCTCCCAAGTCCTTGCGGCGGTTGGGGAAAACCGCTAGGCCAAGCCGTGTCCTTGTCGTAGTGGCATTCCTCGATGTACGCGTCATCCAGGGTTGTCGGCCTGGTGAAATCCTCGCCGCGGCGCACTCCTAGTCCGGCCATCTTGGCGCCATCGAGGTTCGAGTAGGCGAGTCGTGCGCGCCCCAGATTCGCGCCTTCCAAGTGGGTGTTGCTCAAGTCGGATCCGATGAAGGTGGTGTCTTGCAGATCCGCTGCCACCAACTGGGCATCGGTCAGGTCCGTCAGATAGAACCAAGTCAGTCGAAGGTTGGCACGCATCAAGCTGGCTCCGCGAAGGCAGGCCCCGGAGAGGTCGAGCGGGTATGTGTCAACGCTTCGGCGGCCAATGACTCAGCGCAGCCTGAACATCGGGGCTTGGCCTTGGGGATTCTTCTCGTGTGCATGATTTGCCATTTGGTGCATGGCTGCGCACGAACGAGGCCAGGACGTCAAGGATAGTGGAACGGTCTGGATCCGAATCTCGCGTCAGACGTTCGAGCGAGTAAATGCCGCCGAGTCGAACATCTATGGTCTGGCTGCCCAGTTGCTCGACCGCTTTCGAAAACCTTGTTGTGATCTCGGTCTGTTCTGCGACCCCGGCCTGTTTGTTAGCGATCTCGACCTGTTTGCCAGCAAACTCGAACGAGTGAGCTGTAAACCAAAGGCCCCCAAGAACACCGACCGCTGCTGCGATCGCACCGAGTTTCAGCCAACCGTCCCAGGTCAACACGGCGAGTGTGCGTGTCCTCGCACGGCTGAAGCGGCTCAGCTGCTTCGGCTTGACACTCGCGACGCGCCGCGGTCGCTTCGCGATCGGTCGAGGCCGCATCAACGTTCTTGCCGGTGGCCGACGGCGTGCAGGACGAGGGTTTCTCAATCGTGTTGTGCGAATAGGGATCTTGCGCCGTGGGGCTTGCCGGTTCTGCGGAGAGCTCACGTCGCCCATCTTCCACCTACAGTGAGAACTGGAGGCGCATTGAGGTTGAGTCCAGGAAGATGGTGTACGACCTGAACGCCCTTGCAGCGCAGGGTGTGTCGTAACCAGGAATTGGGTGGCCACCGCGTGATCCTTCAG
>NZ_JBITIL010000033.1:0-48185 GCF_044458905.1 Nocardia sp. NPDC050408
CCCCGGGCCGGCACCGCGATCGGCATCCAGCTGCCGATCGTTGGCGTCCGCCACGGACAACGGTCACCGGCTTGACTTTTCAGATTCCACAGAATTGCGCGGTTCACGTTGCCTTCGACAGCACCGCTACTCCATTCCAGCGTGAGGCCGTTACGGACAGCACCATAGTCTTCGGCTCTTGGCTACGAACCGATGTATCCTCTTGCTGGACAAGGCATTTACGATGTGCACGGACGACGCGGTCAACCGCTGTAGTGAGGTTGTGAAGCAGATGCCAACGGTCCGCGACCTGGATCGCGGCGGGGGCACCGCGGCTGGCGCCGTCGGCGTAGGGACCGCCGCGGTCCGGCAGACGACCCGGACCTCTGGATGTATCGACAGTGATCGTGCCGTAGATTCGTCCCCGGCGGATGGCGAAATCGTCGAACCAGTGACAGAACCGATTCGGTCTGCTCGGGATGCCGACACTACCGGCTACCGTTTCCGATGCTGCGCGATGTCGGGGGCGGTTTGCTCGCGGGGTCAGCGGCCATTCCGCGGTTTACTCAACAACGCGCGGCCGCGTTCTGGGGTGAGGCTGCACGCCACAACAGGGTCGGCGAGCAGCGCGATCGGGGCGATGTGATCTGGAGTGCGGGGCTGCCATTGCGTCATCGCGGTCTCGAGCGCATGCCACAGTGCCGTTGGGGCGGAGTGGTGTTGCGCGAGCGCGTTTCGCACCGCGGTGTCGAATGCCTGGTTTCCGTAGGTGAGCCGGTAGCCGGGCTGCTGTATCCGCGCTCGGTGCTCGTCGATGGCACGTCCGATCTCGAGTCCGGGGTCGTTTTGTGTGATTTCGAGGATCTGGGCAACTTCGAGTGCGGAGTACTGCGAGTGCTCATTGTCGGCGTGTTGCTGGGCGCGTTCGAGTGCTACGCGGTGCCCGGTACGTGCGCGGTCTGCCAGGTACTGGGCATTTTCGAGCGCGGAGCCATACCAGGGTTCTTTATGTGCGTGTTGCAGGAACATGCACGGCAGGAACTCTTCGGTGAACAGTGAACCGGTGAAGAATCCGTCCGGGACGGGCGCCGGAGGTAGCAGATGTGAAAGAAGCCGGGAGGCCTCGTACGGGGAGGAGTTGGCGAGGGACATCTGGAGCTGGACTCGTAAGACTGTGGCGCGTGGCCGGCCGAAATGTTGGGCTTTTTCCAGGGCCACCATGGCTGTGTCGATGTCTCCGGAAAGTGCCTCGCTCCGAGCCTGTTCCACCGCCAGATCCCAGCTGTCTCGAGTCTTGCCCGCCGGCTGACGTATTTGATGAAAGCCTAGGTATAGCGATTCCATGAGGGCAGTGAACGACGGATATCGCCGCGGAAATTCAGCCCAGGAAAACACGCTGTAGGCGGCCCACTCGCCGTTCTCGTCACGGTCGGCCGGGTCGAGGAACAGGACCCCGGCGTCGGCGTGAAGCGAGATCAGTAGCCCGCGACTGAACGGGTTACCCGGCGCGTCGACCGGAGCCTCGGTGACCAGGTCGGCCCACGACTCCCAGGCCGGTTCGAGGTCACGCAGCCATCCCAGATTGGTGGTGTCACGCATCTTCCGCACGAATTCCCCGGCATGGCGCCATCCATCGGTGGTTAGCAGGAAGCTGCGATACGAGGGCGGCAATCTCAGGCCGAGGCGCTCCTCGGCCGCTGCGACGTCGGCCTCGGCGGCTGGGGCGTAGCCGAGCCAGCGCTGCTGCACCACCTCGGGCTCCAGGTCACCGGGATCACTGGCGGTGATCCGTTCCTCGCTCCACAGCTCCAGCCACGGTCTCCAGTTCATTCCATGAACGCTACGAATAGCCTCCGACAAGTTCGGCATGCGTGCGGGCCGAGATCGTGGTGAGAGGAGCTACTGGTCCTGCTTCGACATGTCCGCACATGCCGCAGGGCGGGCGTTCCGGAACGCGGTATCCGCCAATCAGAAGGGCGTCCACTCCTGTCCGGCCATCGGAGATTCCACGACTGGCGACCTCGCGGTCTTCCACGGCGGCGAACGGCAGCGTGGCAGAGTGGTTGGTGCCTGCTCCGCGCGGAGGCTGTTCGAGGTTGAGGGCAGCGTCGTCGTTCGCGCATACGAGCATGAGCACCCCTACTCATTCACGCCTTGTGCGTAACGACGAGGAGTCAAGTGAACGGCGGCTGTCTCTGTGGCAATATCCGGTTCTCTGCGGCCGGAGACCCCGATTTCCCGCACCTGTGCTCGTGTGAGCACTGCCAGCGGCTTTCGGGTGCCCCGGTCATGTCATGGGTATCTTTTCCCGAGGAAGGATTCGAGTGGACCGGCCCGGGCGGGGAACCGACCTGGTTCGAGACGTTCCCGCAGATATGCCGCGGGTTCTGCCCAGTCTGCGGATCAAGCGTGGCATCCAAAGGTGATGAGGCCGGCTTGGTCGGGGTCACGCTGGTCAGCCTCGACGATCACAGCGGCCTCATTCCTGAGCGGCAAAGCTTCAAGGACAATGCGGTTCCGTGGCTGGTCCCGCTGGGCTGAACCGCGAAATCTGCGCATCGACACCCTGCATGGGACAGGTCATTCTCTGACTTGTCCCATGCAGGCATCGTCGTTCAGCTTGCGCGGGGCGGTGGTGGTTCCAAGGTGATCATCGTGGGTCCGGCGGGGGGCAGGCGCGCTAATCGTTCTGTCTCCGAACGCTTTTGCCGGAGGAAGGACAATGTGAGATCGATGCCGTCGATCTCACTGAGCCAAGCCTCTCGCTCGGCTCGCTCTCGGCGGCCGAGCAGGTCGTCTTCGATCTCGGCCAGTCGCGAAAGCATCTTCGGGTTGATGTTGAGCATCGGGCACCGGATGCACGCGTGCTCATGCTGGCAGCCAGTGCCATATGGTCGGGCGCAGCCGCCGAGTTCGACCTTGCGCTTATCGAAGTGCTCCTCGAATTCTGCCCACTCTTCGGTTGTCACATCACGGTATTCGTCGGATGGGCGCATCTGACGCCGCTTGGTGTGCCCGATAGTGCTGAATAACGTCTTCGTCGAATACTGCGACGTAGCCGCGGAAGGTCTCCAACTCCAAATGACCAAGTAGCGCCGCGCCGATATAGATCGGGAGCCCGCTGTTAGCGAGTTCGGTCGCGAACAATCTTCGGTAGTCATGTGGCCGTAGGGGAGGTTCTTGAATGCCGGGTGGACCGACGAGAGCTCAGTGTATGTGTTGATGAGCCATCTCAGAACTCCGCCGCGGCTCAGGACGAGACGGTGAGCGCCACTTGGCGCGCCGCCCGGGGTCGGCGACGACCTCTCCGGGCTGCCCGCACTGCTCGACGAATTCCTCCGAAGCCGAGACCTCCCCGTCGCCTAATTCGCGGTCTGCCACATTGTGTAGTTTCCACATTCCGCGGTGATCTCGGCCGTTTCCTGCGCCGCGGCGAAGAAGTCGTCGACCAGTCGCGAGGTGCGCGATTCCGCCACCGCGAGGCACACCTGTTCAGGCGCCAGTTCCGGGATCGGCACATAGCTGATGTCGGGACGTGAGTAGAACACGGTCTCCGACCGCCCGACGAACGAGATGCCCCGGCCTGCCGCGACGTGCTCGAGCTTCTCCTCCACCCCGCGCGCCCTGAGTCCGGAGTCGGGGTGCGGGCGCCTGGTGGGCCGCGTACTCGGGTCGGCATGCCAGATCACCGGCTCACCGTCCAGGTCGGCCTCGGCGAGTTCCTCCTTGCCGGCCAACCGGTGGTCGGCGGGCAGCGCCACCATGAGTGGCTCGGTGTAGAGCGGGGTCAGGTGTAGCCCGGTCTCGTCGACCGGCAGCCGCACGTAGCCGACGTCGACACGGCCATCCAGCAGCATCAGAGCCTGGTCGTCCCATTCCATCCGCTGCACGTCCACGACCACGTCCGGGTTCCGGGCCTCGAACGCCCGCGCCGCCGGGATGACCGGGATGCCGGTCCGGAAGCCGACGACCAACCGCTGGCTCCCGCGGCCGGCCACGGACACCCGGCGCCGGACCGCGCGCACTGAGGCGAGCAGCGGGCCGGCGTCGTCCAGCAGCTGTCGGCCCGCGTCGGTCAGCTCCACGCCATGAGTGTCCCTGGTGAACAGCGCGGCACCGAGATCCTTTTCCAGAGCGCGGATTTGGCGACTGAGTACCGGTTGCGCGATGTGCAGCTCCTCGGCGGCGCGGCCGAAATGCAGCCGGTCGGCGACAGCGACGAAGTAGCGCAGCTTGCGCAGGTCCAGATCCATGGAACCTCCCGGTCCGGCAATGCCCCCAAGGTATCACCACGGCTGAAAGAGGTCTTGGACACGCACTCTGACCGGTGACATCGTCAAAGGGGCGCAAGCGAATTCGGTCGAAGAATTCCGGATCGGATTTCTACAAGGACGAGGCGAGAACGCCGTCCTGTCCAGCTTTCAGAAAGCAGGCACATCATGAGCAGCGTCAGTTTCATCGGCCTGGGCGGAATGGCCGACGCCATAGCGGCTCGCGCGGTCGCGGGCGGCAACTCCGTCGAGCTCGTCGGCCGCGACACGGGCAAGGCCAAGGGTCTGGCTGCCGAGCTCGGCGGCGGAGCCACGGTAGGGACGTTCGGCACCGTCCCTGCCGGCGACATCGTCGTCCTCGCCGTGCCATACACCAGCGCCGTCGCGGTCGTCACAAAGTACGGGGATGCGCTGGCCGGCAAGGTCATCATCGACATCTCCAACACCTTCGACGCCGACGCCACCGGGCTCGTCACGCCTGACGGCACGTCCGGAGCGCAGGAGATCGCCAAGGCCGCCCCGGCGAGCGCACACGTCGTGAAGGCGTTCAACACCGTCTTCGGCCACGTCCTGGCCCAGGACCGTCGGCTGGACGTGCTCTTCGCCGGAGACGACGCGCGGGCCAAGGTCGGCGTGGCGACGTTCATCGAGAGCCTCGGGCTGCGTCCGCTCGACGTCGGCGGCCTGGAGATGGCCCGCTGGCTGGAAGGTGTCGGGCCGCTGCTGATGGGCCTGGCCCGCCACGGCGCGGGGACCTTCGACATCGCCCTCGGCGTCGACGTTCTCGATTGAGCTCACCCACATCACCTACCCACACAAGGACACAGCGTGCGCGTTTTCGTCGCTGGCGGGACCGGCCATTCCGGTTCGTACATCATTCCCGAGCTCGTCGCCGCCGGGCACGAGGTCACTGCCCTGGCTCGGTCGGACACCGCCGCGGCGGCAGTGTCCACGCTCGGCGCGAAGGTACATCTCGGCGACCTTCAGGACCTCGACGGGCTGAAGGAGGCGGCCGCGGACTCCGACGGCGTCATCCACGTCGCGCACAGGCAGGACCTGCTTCCCTCCGGCGGGATCGACGCCGTGGCCGCCGCGGAGCTCCCGATCATGCTCGCGTACGGCGAGGCATTGGCGGGCACCGGGAAGCCGCTGGTCGCAGCGGGGAGCATCGGCTCGCCGGGGAACTTGGGCCGGCCGGCCACCGAGGACGACCCGGCCCTTCCCGTCGGCGACGAGCACAGGGGCACCCTGCGGGCCCGTAACGTCGTGGAGACCGCCGTGGTCGGCCTCGCCGAGCGGGGAGTGCGGGCATCGATCGTGCGGCTTGCCAACATCGCACACAGCACCACCGATCATTCCGGCTTCCTCGCGCAGCTGATCGCGCTCGCGAAGGAGAAGGGCTTCGCCGGCTACCCCGGAGACGGCGCGAACCTGTGGAACGCCGTGCACGTCCGCGACGGCGCCACCGTGTTCCGGCTGGCGCTGGAGAAGGGTCCGGCCGGCAGGTACTGGCACGCGGTCGGGGACGGGGCCATCCCGCTCCGCGAGATCGCCGAGGCCATTGGCAGCCGTCTGGGCCTGCCCGTCGTGAGCGTTCCCATGGACGAGCTGATGGTGCCGGGGTACTTCGGGTTCCTCGCGAACATCGTCACACAGAGCTACCCGGCCTCCAACCTCGTCACTCGCCGAACCCTCGGCTGGGAACCCGTGCAGCCCAGCCTGCTCGCCGATCTGGACAACGGCCACTACTTCTCCGCCAACTGACGGCACGGACCCCGATCGCGGCGGGTCCGGCAAACGACAAGGCTTCGCTCTTCTGAGCGTCCTCAACATCCGGCTGTTCCGGGTATTCATAAATTCAAGGGAGTGATCGTGGGAAAGCTCGATGGCAAGGTAGCGGTGATCACCGGCGGATCAACCGGCATGGCGCTGGCCGGCGCCGAGTTGTTCGTAGACGAAGGAGCTCATGTCTTCATCATGGGCCGGCGGCAGGACGCGCTGGACGACGCCGTCGAGCAGATCGGCCGGAACGTGACCGCCGTGCAGGGCGATGTGGCCGACCTGAACGACCTCGACCGTTTGTACGACACGGTCAAGAAGGAAAAGGGCTCCATCGACGTCCTGTGGGCAAGCGCCGGAATGGGCGAGCCGGGCAAGCTCGGCGAGATCACCGAGGAGCAGTTCCATGCCGCCTTCTGGCTGAACGCGCGCGGGACGCTGTTCACGGTGCAGAAGGCGCTGCCGCTGATCAACGACGAGGGCTCGATCTTCATGACCGGGTCGAACGCTTCGCTCGGGGCCTTCCCCGGGTGGAGCCTGTACGCGGGGAGCAAGGCGGTGCAGCAGGCCTGGGCCCGCGTGTGGCTAAACGAGTTGAAGGACAGGCGGATCCGGGTGAACGTACTGACCCCCGGCCAGGTCGCCACTGCGAAGCAGGAGGAACTGTTCGACGAGGAGACCAAGGCGGCGTTCGAGTCGCTGATCCCGCGGCGAAAGATGGGCCGCCCCGAAGAGATCGCGGCGATCGCGCTGTTCCTCGCCTCGGACGACTCGAGCTATGTGAATGGGCTGGAGCTGGTTGCCGACGGCGGCACCACGGCGATCTGACCGCGAGACAACGGCCGACGCACTGGGCCTGAGAAAGGACACATCATGAGCAGCATCAGCATCATCGGCTCGGGGAACATGGCCGGCGCCATCGGCACCCTGGCAATCAAGGGCGGCAACACCGTCGAGGTGATCGGCCGCGACGCGGCCAAATCCGCGGCCCTGGCCAAATCACTCGGCGGCGGCGCCACAGCCGGAACATTCGGTGCCGCCCCGGCCGGCGACATCGTCATCCTCGCGGTGCTGTTCGACAGCGCCGTGCAGGCCGTCCACGAGTTCGGGGACGCGCTGGCCGGGAAGATCATCGTCGACATCACCAACCCCTTCAACGCCACCGGCACCGGGCTGGCCGTCCCGCACGACACCTCCATCGCGCAAAGGGTGGCCGAGGCCGCGCCCACGAGCGCACATGTCGTGAAGGCGTTCAACACCCTTTTCCTCCACGTCCTGGCCAAAGGCGACCCGGCGGACGTGTTCATGGCCGGCGACGATGCGCAAGCCAAGGCGAGCGTGTCAGCGTTCGTCGAGAGCCTCGGACTGCGCCCACGGGACACCGGCGACCTGAGCATGGCCCACTGGGTAGAGGGAGCGGGCGTGTTGACGATGGGCTTGGCCCGCAACGGCGTCGGGAACTTCGACTTCTCCCTCGGCATCAACAACCTCGGCTGAGCCGCCGCCACATCCGGCACGCGGCCTGCCTCGTCCGGAGAGTTTCTTGTAGCAGTCAGCATGGCAGCGAGGGTGAAAAGGCGCTGAACAGATCGCCGTGACACTCGCCCTCATCGACGTTGGACCCCATCGAGAACAGGTACAGGCGTTCAGGATTCATCGCTTCGGCGACACCTCTGGCCACTGTGTGGACAGCTGATTGCAGTCGCAGATATTTCTGTGGCGTCAGGTCGCGCACGACATCTTCGACGTGTCGGCGCGGCACCACCAACACATATCCGGGCAGCGTCGGATATGTGTTCAGGAAACCCATGTGTTCGCCGTCGTCATAGACGGTCTCATGCTCGAAACCAGGTGTCCCGGCGAGGAACTCGCAGATGAAACACCCTTCGGTGCGCACCCGTGTCTCGTAGCCGGCGATGTCCATCGGGACGCGTCGCCGCCGCATCTCGGCTGCGGTGGCGGTTGGCGCCTGGGGTTTGGTGGCGATCAGATGGAAGAACCGGGCGCCCTCCAGGTACGGGCGGCGGTCGGCCACAGCGTTCTCCAACCGCAGCAGCTTGTCGAAGAACGCGGGGTCGTGCTTGGCTTCGTCGTCGGCGATCAGGTCGCATCGACCTTCGCGTCGGTACGGTTGCCGACCAAGGTCACCAAGGGGCCGGGCTCCCGCGCGGCGGGAATCGCCATGGCCTACAAAGCTGATCGAGTCCGCACAGGCCCCGCTGGCGCAAGGTCAACGCCCGCGAACTCGTCGCGCTCGTCCGCAACGGGGCGCTGTTCCACAAGGGCAAACTGCTCGAACGCCCCCGTGACATCACCCCGACATCGATCGGCCCGGCCGACACCGCAACAGAGGTCGCCTGAGATAATTCCTCCGACCTTCGTCACCGTCCGGCTGTGAACCAAGGTCACCAAGGGCGCTGGCTCCCGCGCGGCAGCCTTGGCTATGTGTTCAGGCTGGTCGAGCCCGCCCATACCTGCTGGCAGGCCGTGCACGCGGCCCCGCCTGGTTGCCCTCCTGCGGGCCGGCGCTTGCTTCGAACGCGGTCGGCTCGCCGAACGCCCGAGGCTCACGCAGCCCGAATCACCGCCACTGATCGACTGCTCTGAATTTACCCCTCGCCAAGCCGATGAGTTTGCCTGCTGTCGGGAGTCTTCCTCATCGACGCCACATTATGGAGGACAGAATGAGCAATCCGATTCGGCTGTACATGTCGATGTCGCTCGACGGCTACATCGCCGGCCCGGACGATCGACCGGGCCAGGAACTCGGACGTGCCGGTGGACGCCTTTTCAACTGGCTCGACGACCGGGAATCCGACGGTCCCAGCGGACAGGTCTATCGCGAGGCGCTGGCGACCGGCGCGCTGATCGCCGGCCGTCGGACCTTCGAACTCGCCAAGCGTTGGCACGGCGACCATCACGACGGTGTGCCGATTTTCGTCCTCACCCACCATCTGGATGACGGGGACGTGCCACTCGGCCACGCGCGATTCGTCACCGACGTCGAGGACTGCGCCCGTCAGGCTCGCACGGCCGCCGGGGACCGACCGGTCATGGTCCACGGGGCAGGCGCGGCCCAAGCGCTCCTGCGGGCCGGGCAGATCGACGAGATGGAGATCCACCTGGTTCCGGTCCTCCTCGGGCAGGGCCGACGACTGTTCGACCACCTCGGTGGCGATCACATCGAACTCGAACTCGTCCGACGGCTCGAGGATCGAGACGTCACCCACCTGCGCTACCAGGTGCGCCGGACCGGGGAGCCCGCGTGAAGACGCTGTTCGTCTCCTACCGCGTCACCGACCTGGACCGCTCACTCGATTTCTACACCGCCCTGGGCTACGCCGAGCTGGGCCGGGTCGACCCCGGCGATGGCAGTCACCTCGTGATCCTCGCGTTCCCCGGCGAACCGGCGGCCTCACTGGAACTGGTCCACCGCCCCGCCGGCGGACGCGTCGACGTGGGTAGCGGTTTCGACCACCTCGCGATCCAGGTGGACGCTCTTGCCGCCACCCTGCAGCGGCTGACCGACGCCGGCCTCGAGCCCGGACCTGTTCAGTACCCAGGCGGGCCTCACGGCCCGAAGACGTCGTGGCTCACCGACCCGGATGGCTACCGGATCGAGTTGGTGCAGTGGCCGCCTCGACACCCCGACGGCATCACCGCCGCGGACTTCTCCTGAGCAGTCCGGTGAGCGGAGTGAAGAAGCTCCGCTTTCGGGCGGGCGCGCGGCAAGGCGCCATCCCCATCCACAGATTTTGACAATTACTCCAGCGCAGCCGGCGAGACGGGCGTTCATCCCGGAAGTGAACGGGAAGTACCGGCCACTTGCATCCCCGTGATTGCCGATCGCGCTCGGCAGGCTGAGTGCGTCATGCGCTCGAGCCCGAGTAGGAGGCTATTTCGAACCCCGGCGTAACGGGTTTCGGTCGGGTTCGGGGTGTCACGACGCGATCGAGGCCATGTATCAGGTCGTCAAGGCAAATGGTGCGAACGGATACGCGGCGACACCCGTGTCGTGGACATCGATGTGTCTGAGTTATTCACTGCCACAATGCATGTCATCCCAACAGGGGCCACAGCTGGCGGGATCGGGAGCTTTCTGATGTACTGCTGCCTGATAGCCCGGTGGGACTACATTATTTCGGGTGATCCGGGCTATACGTCGATCTTGCCACCTCGGTTAACCCTTTTGTTTGCAAACTATTCATCGATGACAAGAGGTTTCGAAGTCGCAAGGTGAGAATTCTCCATCGTGCTCGTCGATTCGACCGTCGCACCGGACTGGTTTCGGGGATTTGCTGTATTGCGGGCGGCAGTACCGGCTCTGAGGCCGGCGTAGCCGGGTCCTGTTTGGGTGGAGTCTTTCCTGCCTTCGCGATGACCTCTCTGGCCGCGTCCTCGGCGCGGTTGCGATGCCGCATACCCGAAGCACAGAAACACAAGAAGAACACGAACATTGCGATTCCTAGACCGAATTCCGTCCAAAGGAGTGCCCACTGGATGTATCTCCAATCGTGGGCGACTGATTGTCCGAAGGCGGCATAGATACCTACTGCATCGACAATTCCAGTGAATCCCAAGACCAGTAGAGCGGCAAGAGCGTAGTAGAGATTGAGTAAAGAGGCGTGCCAGCGATTCGCATGCCCAGCGTTGTAGAAAAGCTCCGTTGCGTGGAGTCCGATTGCCACTTTGCGAAGATCGACGTCCATATTTCGATGAAACTTGCTGGCCTGCAGAGCCTTATGCGAAGCCGGGAGCGGCTGACTGGACACGTAGTCGTCCAAGCCGGGATAGATCAGCTGCTCCAGGGTGCGGACAGAAGTGGCACGCAGCCCCTGATTGAAGCTGTGGACCGTATAGAAGACTAGGAGGAGTAGCGCGGGCAAGGGTGCGGCGACTATCACCAATGGCGTTGGTACTGGTGACTTTCCGATGAGCGTGGTGACGACCCCGACGTAGGCGAGCATCCCTGTGACTTGCGTGAAGCCGGCGCTCATCAGCGAGGCACCGTCCGAACGCTCCGAGGCGTACCAGCCGAGCAGAATCTTCAGTGCATCTTCGCCCGGCGGAAACGACTTGGATGGCCCTGACGTCATCGTTGTATTCTCGACCGGCTGCGCTCAGTTCGCAGCTATCGCTTCCATGATGGCGATAAACCGCGACGAATGGGCGCGGTGATACTGCCGCCATGGGTGATGGGAGGCAGCCTTCCGTAAGGTAGGCGGCTAACGTCCGATCCCGGGAGCCATGCCAGCACAGAGGTGGACTGGTCGCCGCCCAAGTAGGACCCATCGGGGGCCTCGATCGCGTTTGTGCCACCCAGATGTTGACGTGGTCTGCCGCAGCGGTCGCTGTCGGTGCTGTCGGCAGAGGACTCGTGTTCTGCCAGGCTCGTGTCGGTCAAGTGATCTATACATCGGACTTGGAAGGGTTATGCCGTGGAAACTGGGGTCTGAGCTGCGTCTCTACGCTCCTGCAGCGAGTTGTCCATCGATCTCTCTTTCCGTGGTACACCTGGCTAGAGCAAGGTCGCCAGATCAATGTCAGTGTGCAGGTTTTGGATGCGGTTGCGCGGACGTTGTCGTTGGATGCGGCGGAGAAGGCGCATTTGTATCGGTTGGCGGATGTGCCGACGGTGCCGTCTGCGCATGCGGGAACGGCTCTGCCGGAGGAGCTTCAGGTGATTTTGGATCATTTGGCGCCGTTGCCGGGTGTGGTGCTCAGCCCGCGTTATGACGTGTTGGCGCACAATAAGTCGTATGAGGCGCTGTGCCCGGGTTTCGTCAAGGGCGAGCGTAATGTGGCTCGTCGGGTGTTTCTGACTCCGGAGTGCTGCAACACCTATCACCACAATTGGGATGACTTGCGGCGCATGGTCGGTTACCTGCGTGGCTCCTATGCGAAGAACCTCGGTGATCCCGGGTGGGAAGATTTCATCTCTGAGTTGTGTGCTGAGAGTGAGGCTTTCGCGTCGTTGTGGGCTCGTAATGATGTTGCGGTTCCGGCGAGTCGGACGAAGCAGATTCGTAATTTGGCGGTGGGGGAGTTGGAGATGTTCTTGACGAGCATGTCTCTGCCCTCGCTTCCGCATGCGTGGATGCAGATCTATACCCCGGTCGATGAGGTGGCGTGGGGGAAGTGGGTGAGTTGTTGGCGATGAGTGAGGAAGAGCGCCAACGGCCTTGGATCGAGCATCGCGAGCAGTATCATGCTGCCGCGGGTTAGCGGGGGGCTCGTTGGGTGAGCTGCGGTGGACAATGGTGTCGAGGTGATGGTCCGGAGGGGCACGGAGGATCATCGTTGTGGCGGAGCGGGCACGGTCGGCACAGGGCGCTCATTGGTCTGACGCGTAGCCGCCGTGCCACCAGTGGCGCAGTATGGCGAGTTGCCGTTCGGTGAGGGGCCAGTTCTTCGGCGGTCCATTTGCGGCGGTGCTCGGCGTTGTCGGTCAACGGTTGCTCGCTGGTGAGGTATCCGCTTGTTGCCGATCGTGGTGGCGAAGATCGCGCTGGCGTATTGCGTTTCGGCTTCGGCTCAGTGGTGGGCCCGCCATGTGCCGGGACATCGATCCGTATCCAGCCATTGCCGGACAACCTTTCCGAGGAAAACGAGGGGGCGGTCCG
Source organism: Nocardia sp. NPDC050408 (assembly GCF_044458905.1). Classification (NCBI taxonomy): domain Bacteria; kingdom Bacillati; phylum Actinomycetota; class Actinomycetes; order Mycobacteriales; family Nocardiaceae; genus Nocardia; species Nocardia sp. NPDC050408. The sequence continues at coordinate 12,653 of NZ_JBITIL010000033.1, forward strand.
TGACCTGCGAGGCGGGTTCCGCGCAGTCATCGGTGACGTCGGAGAGGCGCAGACACGAGTTCGGCGGTGGCGACACGCTCGGTGATCAATCTCTCCTGATCAGGTCATCTTCTCGATCGCCCTCCTTGCATGCCGCAAGCTCGCTCAGGTAGCTGAATAGGGCCGCGGACGCTGCCCCCCGTTCCTGCACCGACGCGGTAAGGCTGAGCATGATCAAGGTGTCGCGCTGGAAGAACTGGTGATCGGAGTAGGGAACACCGAGCAGCAGGCAGATCACCAGAGCTCGGCCGTCGACCGCAGCAATTCATCTTGACTCGGTACACCCGCCGAACTCACCCCAACATTCTGCTCGAGGCCGGGAACTCACCGCACGAAAAATACCAACCACCTAGCGTGATCGAGCAGAAGCAGGGGCCCTTGGCTCAGCCAGTGCTGTGGCGTGACTTCGTTCTCCGAACCCATTGCGCGGTCGCCGCGATGGCCGAGAACATCGCCGTCGCACCGGCCAGCAGCGCGGTATCGGTGAGTTTCGCGGTCGAGAACTCGACCTTCCGTAGCCCTGGCACTGGATATTGTCCGTTGCCCGAGGCCCATCGGATCACGTAGCCGACTTGGGTCCCCGGGTCGGTGGGCGGACCGGAGCCGATCATGGAGCGCAGCTCTGGTCCCCTCCCGTTGAGATAGACCAACGTGAACGCGATGAACAGCGCCACAGCTACTGCGGAAGCGGTCGTCAAACCGGCAAGGGCATTGGTGCGCGCCCGGATATTGATCAACGCGGCGAAGATGGTCAGGAAGATCGCGATGGTGGCGAGGATGGCCCACTTGCCGCTGAGGTTGGAGTGGGCCGGTGGATTCTTCGACCAGAGACCCACGAGCGTGGTGGTGATGTGGGTTTGGCCGAAGGCATTGCTCCAGATCGTGCCGTCGGGGCCGCCCGTGGCGAGCCACGGCTTGAACAGCAGGGTGAATGTGATGCTGCTTCCGACTGCGGCGCACAGGTAACCCCAGTTGTCACGGAGCAGGGTCGCCAGTGGTTGCACCCTCGCGCGGAGTTTGGCGAAGCCGACCCGGCGTCTCCGAGTACCGCCCGCGGAGCTTGGCGTCGACCCTGCGTGTTGCTGCCGGTCTCGACTCGCTCGCCAAGGAGTTGGCTGCATCATCTCACTGATCCCTGTTCATTGGAGCGGTATATGACGTGCCGTCAGATATCGGCTCGCTGTTGGTAGGCGCAGATTGTTCCGATGGTTTCGCCACGGACAGCGGATCCGCGATGTCCTCCAGGGACCGACCTTCGGCGTTCACGCCGAAGAACCAGGCGACCAGACCACCGAAGATCATGAACCCGGCGCCGATGAGGTACCCCACTGTGAGCGGGAACCGGTCGGGACTCGGGTTGTCGGCGCCACCTACCAGATGTCCGAAGAGGAACGGCGCTACGACCCCGCCAGCGCCCTGCGCAATGGCGAAGAAGAACGAGATGGCTTGACCGCGCAATTCCAGCGGGAAGATCTCGCTGACTGTGAGATAAGCAGAGGACGCACCCGCCGAGGCGAAGAAGAAGATGACACACCAGAAGAGAGTCTGGGTGGTGGCGTCGAGAATGCCCGCATTGAATGCCCACGCGGAAACGAAAAGCAGGAAACCGGAGCCCAGATAGGTCGCGCAGATCATCTTCCGGCGACCGATACTGTCGAAGAGCGGGCCAAGTATCAATGGGCCGATCAAGTTACCGATCGCGAACGGGAAGAAATAGTATCCCGTGTGATCGGCTGGGACATCGTAGAAATTGATCAGCACCAAACCAACGGTGAAGAAGATCGCGTTGTACAGAAATGCCTGCGTGGCCATCATCGTGAAGCCGAGGAAGGAACGCGATGGGTAGCGGCCGAAGAAGATCCGAGCCATCTGGATATAGGAGAGCCGGTCGGTATCGACGATGTCGAGAGCTTTGCTGTCGTCGACCGGAGGCAGTTCGATGCCCTGCCCGCGGACTTGCGCTTCGATCTCATCGACGGTGCGTTCGGCTTCGGCGGCCCGGCCGTGGGTGAGCAGCCAGCGCGGGCTTTCGGGAATGTGGCGGCGCACGAAGATGATGATGAGTCCGAGGGCGGGTCCGATGAAGAAGCCGAGCCGCCATCCCCATTCGGTTGGCACGAATCGCTCGTTGAACAGGATCAGGCTGGCCGCCGCGCCCATTGCCGCGCCGCCCCAATAGGTTCCGTTGATCGCGATGTCCACGCGGCCCCGATACCTGGACGGCATGATTTCGTCGATGGCCGAGTTGATCGCGGTGTATTCGCCGCCGATTCCGGTGCCTGCGATGAAGCGGAACAGATACAGCGACCAGGAACTCCAGGCGAACCCGGCGAGACCACTGCCGATCAGGTAGATCGCCAGGGTTAGGATGAACAGTCGCTTGCGGCCTAGCCGGTCGGTGAGCCGGCCGAAGACGAGCGCGCCGACGACCTGTCCCGCCAGATACCACGACGCCATCGCGCCGACCTGCCCACTCGTCAGGTGAAGGGTGCCGTCATGCTGCAGGGGCCCGCCCATACTGCTGACGATCTGGATCTCGATACCGTCCAGAATCCAGGACACACCGAGACCGACGACAATGAGCCAGTGGAACTTCGTCCACGGTAGCCGGTCCATCCGGGCGGGCACGAGGCTCCGGATTACTTCTTTTTGCGATGTTGTCATTTGGCGATCACCCAACTTGTCGAATGAAATTAATTTGTCCACGGACCTATATTGGAACCTGCTAGCCGCAGATCGACATATGCGGCCCTATTCTTCCGCTGTATCGCTTGCTCGCGAATATTTTGATCGTCCGGGGTTCGGTAGTATTGTTCTCCCGTTGCAGATAGATCCCTGGAAAGCCGGTACGCAATGTATCTGCGGGTGTCCTCATCGGCTTGCGCAAACCTATTTGGTGTTACGACATTCTGAAATTCGTCGTATGTCGCGTAGTTTCGCCGCACCGTATCCCAGACCAATGGATTGGTTTCCCAATCCGCATCACTGCGATTGCGCATGGGCCGGGGGCTGAGGCGGTAGAACAGTGCCGCGGATTCTGCAAATTGGGCATTGTGGGCGTTTCGCTCGGCGACGCCGTATTGCCGGGAGTTTTCGGCCAGGTCCAAGGCGGCGGCAACTCGTTTCAGTGGACCGTATTCCATCGGGTTATCCTCGGCGGACTGCATGGTACGGGCATGAGCCTCGGCCGCCCATCTTCGACTTTCCCTGGGAAAGCGGGCGACAGCGAGGGCACCCATGGCGTCGGCGCGGTCGGCACCGAGACTGAGGATGGTCGTCATCGCTGCCGCAGCGGCTCGCGCGTTGGTGCCGTCGAAGTCGTCCACGGCAGCCCTGGCGGCCGCATCGTGCGCATTCTTTCCCAAGGTGAGTCGGGCCATCCAGCTTCCAGCGGCCCGCTGCGGTACGTTTCCCCGAAGCAATTCGTAATTCAGATAATTCATTTCTTGCATGTGCTTCGAGTAGTACGTCAAAGGCGATGACCGACCGAACATAAAGGACGCTACGGGGTTCGCGTTGAATTCGGCGATACCACGCAGTGCCGTTCCCATGGCGTGGCCCGGTGACAGCGAGTAGCGCAGGCTCGACTCGCCGATCCCGGTGGATGGGCCGCCAGCCGGGGCCGGCCTGCCCTCGAGCGCCGCACGAATCTTCTCGGCGGTCCGGCTCTGGCCACCGAGCAGGCTGAGATCGAGACGTCGCAGCAGTACGAAGCCTGCGATCAGCACGACCCCACCGACGAAGATCGCGGCCATACCGCTGTCGGGTGCCGATCTGAAGACATGGTCCAGCACAAGGGTGTAGCAACCGAGGTATGTGGTGTAGACCACCAGCGCTCCGGCATCGCCGACCATGCCGGCCAGATTGCGCACCAGAAATGCCTGAGTGGGGCCGTATATGAACCCGCCTGCGGCGAAACCGAAAACGGTGAGGATCGCGTGGAAGACCGACGACAGTGCGGCGAGCAAGATTTTGATCGAAAGGTAGGACATGAACAGCAGGAGAATGGTGCCGAAAATAAGAAGTGTCAGCCCGGTGCCGACCTGCCCTGGGCTCGGATTCATGATCTTGGCGTGGGCATAGGCGTCGCCGCAGTCGCGCATCCCGTGTGCGACCTGCGATTCACTGCCCGCCAGGATTCCGGACGACCAGGCCGTGCGACATCTCGGCGAATCGTCAATGACATGACCGAAATTCCATAACTGCAGCGGATGTCGAGCGAAATTGTCGGCCAAGGTGCTGTTCAGGTCGGCGACAATGGATCTGGAGTCCGGGTTGGAGTCGCCGTTGAGCCCCGCCGCGACCGAGATCCCGACGTCGCGCCCCTGGGCCAGCAGGCCGTTCGGCGACAGCACAGCGGCCAGCGGATGCGCGAGAAAGCCGACGCCGGCCACTGCGACCACCAGCATGACCACCACCTGTAGTACAGCCTTGGCGTGGTATCCGCGGACGACGAACCAAGCCACGAAGAATGCGCCGATCGATGCCGCCGCGGCCAGCACGATCGGGGTCGCGATCTGATCCCGTAGGCCGTCGGCGAGTGCGTTCAACGGCGTGCTGAGCCAATCGAGCCAGCGAAAGCTCACCACGAAGCCGGTCAGCCAGATCGCACTGATCACGATGACCATGAATACCGTGAAAAGCAGGCCCAGTATGGTCGCAAGCACCGCGTCCCGCGGGTGGAAAATGCTGCCCCCGTCGGTGGCGAACAGGTAGTCCGACAACGGAATTCCGGACGAGTCGCGGATATCCGTCCAGGCCAGCCCATCGATCGCGGATGTGCTCCTGCCGCCGGTAATCGTGTCCGCGCGCCCGACGGCAGCGCCGCCCGAGAGGGGCCAGATCGCCAGCAGAATCAGCAAGCTGATGAGGAGACGGACGGTGATGCGCCGGGGGCGGGTGGCGGCGGCCCAGACCCGACATCGTCGAAGTACGGCCCGTGGCGACCAGCTCATCGGATCCCATCCCTTGGACAGGTGACGAAGGGAGTCCGAATCAAGTCTCGGCAAGTGCTGTCGCATGTGGCTTCACCTCGCGCGAGTCTGGGGTGCCAGGTTGCATATTGGTTACGTCATCGTTGACGCACCATTAAACGTGCCGTTACTTGTTGGCTCAATGTATCGCGGCGTAACGGGTACTTTTGAGCAGTGGATAAGGGGGTCGTGAGAGCCCACCTGAGCCACGGCACACCAGTCGATTTGGATGCTCGTGTTCGCCCGGGCTGCCGCGCGGAAGGTGGCTGAACGAATTGGCTTGTGCGGGCGCCACGGCCGTGGTGGGTGCCGCTGCAACCGGCACGCCGGGCGATTGCTGCAGCACCGAACTGCCACTTCACCAGATCCGGCGCCGGTGCGGCCCCCGCGGAGCTTGCCCGGCGCATGAAACCGGCCAGGAGGCGAACAAACTATCGATCGGGAAGGATCTCTCCCGACCCTCGGGCGATGAGATGCACGGGCAAGGTGCTGGTCTGGGGCGCGGAGTCGTCTCCGTTGATACGTGCGAGGAGACGCTCGGTTGCGATTCTGCCCATGGCCGTGACGTTGGGGCCCACGACAGTGACCGCTGGGAGCAGCATGTCGGCGAGTTCGAAGTCGTCGAATCCGATCACCGCTCGCTCGTTGCTGAGTTGACGCACGTGCAGAGACCGGATGGTTCCGATAGTGCACCGATTGTTGAGTGCGAAGAAGACGGTCGGCGGGTCTGCCAGTTCGAGCAACTCATCGACGACTGCTTGTGCTTCGACAGTTTTCTCTACGCGGAGGCGAATGCGGTCTGTATCGGCACGAAATCGATAGTCCTCGAGCGCCGCATGGAAACGGCGCGACGTTCTGAGACCGTGTACAGGGATGCGGAGGCTCCGACGGCAGCGAGCCTCACGCACCGCGCATGGCTGCCGTGCTGCAGAACCATCAGCTTGCTGCAGCTGCCTGCCGGGCTGATGGGGACGCGGTTCAGCCTCGAGCGGGGGCGTGCCGCACGCTCCGCACCACGATCGCGCCGTAATCGCGGCTTGGCGGGTCCGGATAGTAGTTGGGGACGATGTGGCTTCGGTCGGGCACCAGATAGTTGTGCCCTCGGTACATCTCCAAGAAGGGATCGACCAGGCAGCCGCCGAGTGTGCGTAACACGTAGTCGGGGGCGTCTATCTCGCCGAAACGGCGGCAGTATGCGTCGTAGCCGGGGATCTTTGCTCCGGTGAGGACATAATCCAGTCCGTAGCGCTCGGCCAGCTCGACTGGGGTTTCCATCATCACCGCGTATGCTGTGCCGCCGCGTGCGGTGCGCTTCAGTGAGCCGGAAGCCAGGTAGATGGCGTTCGCGGTGTCCAGATCGATGACCGGATAGTAACCGTGACCGGTCACCGTGTCCCAATCGCTGAGTTCGGAAATGCGGTCCGCCTCATACCGCATGGGGAAGCCCATCAAGGTGCCGACGACCTCGCCGTGCTGTTCGAAGATCCAGAACCCCTCGGGATACGCACGAAGGCGAGCTGTCATCTGGTCACGGCTCGCTCGCTGAGATTCCTCCCAGTCTTGCTCGACAGCCATGATCTCGTCCAGGTCGTCCAACGTCGCCTGCCGCACCAGGATCGTCATCGTATCCCCCAGGTCACGGGAAGTTGCTCCAGGCCGTGCACGAATACGCCATCCTTCCATCGCAATGTATCGGGATCGACCGCGAACTCCAGTCGGGGGAAGCGCCGCACCACGGCGCTGATCGCGACCGTCGCCTCCAGTCTTGCCAGTGCGGCCCCGAGGCAGAAGTGCGGTCCGAGGCCGAACCCCAAGTGCCGGTTCGGTGTTCGGGTGATGTCGAACCGTTCGGGTTCGGGAAACTGCGCGTCATCATGATGTGCCGACAGCAGCGACGCGACGACCATTTCCTCGGCTGGAATGACCATGCCCCGGAATTCGACATCGGTCAGCGAAAAGGCACCGGTGCTGTTCTTCACCGGAGGGCAGTATCGCACCACCTCCTCGATCGCCGGTTCGATGAGTGCTGGTGTGGCACGCAGCCGCATCAGTTCCGCGGGATTCCGTAGCAGCGCCCACGCCGCGTTGCCGATGAGGTTTCCCGTCGTTTCGAAACCCGCGGCGATGAGCAAGAAGATCATGCTCATCAGTTCCACCGGCGACAGCCGGTCACGATGAGTCTGCGCCTCGATCAACGCACTGGTGAGGTCGTCGCGGCGCTGTCGGCGGCGTATCTCGAGGAATTCCTCGAGATACTGCTGGAACTCGATCGCCATGGTGCGCAGCGCGTCGAAATCTCCCTCCGACGGCGGAGCGATCAGGATCCTGGTCCACTCCCGGAACCGCTCCTGGTCTTCGATCGGTATCCCGATCAGCTCGGCTAGGACGGTGATCGGCAGCCGGAAGGCCAGTGCATCGAGCAGGTCCACCGAGTCCTGCTGCTCGGCCTGGTCGAGCAGCCTGTCGGTGGCTGCGGCGACGTATGGACGGAGCTCGATGATCCGGTGCGGAGTGAACGCCTTGGCGACCAGGGCACGCAATCTTGTGTGCTCCGGGGGATCGGCGTAGAGCATGTGCTTGTCCAGCTGGTCGAATTCGGTCACCCGGAAGTACCTGGATCGCGCCGCGTCGGACAGCTTCCGCTTGTCCTTGCTGAAACGATTGTCGCGGAGCAGTTCGACGACGTCGGCGTAGCGGGTCACACGCCACTCGGGTGCTTGCTGGTGCGGGTTGAACAGGCGGATGATCGGCGCCTCGGACCGCATCCGCGCCAGTGTCGGCAGGGGATCGACACGCATCTGTTCACCCCACAGGTCGAACCGGTTCACTCGGGCCGCTCCAGCACTTGTCCGACCCGGCGCCAGGTGGGCCTGTCACTGATCTCTCGCCACCAGCGCGCAAGGTTCGGTCGCGCGTCGATCAGGTCTACACCGTTGGAGGCGACGAGATACTGCAAGTAGGGCAGCCAGGTCACTTCGGCGAGCGAGAACTCGGGTCCGGCGAGGAATTGCTGCCTGGCCAGCGTGGCGTCCGCGACGTCGAACGCGGTTGCCAGCTCACCGCGCGCCGCAGCGATGGCGTTCCGATCTGGTGGTGGCGGAAGGAATTTCGCGCCCGGGCTGCGGCGGATGATCTCGTACACAGGGCCGGCGCGGACGAGGTCCCACACCGGTCCGCTGACGTAGCTCTGCTCGATGCTGATCCACTGTTCCATCAGCCCGCGCAGCCTGAGGTCGTCCGGTGTCAGTGCCGGGCCCGGCAACCGATGGTCCAGATAGCGGATGATAGCCCGCGATTCGTACAGCAGGAACCCATCGTCCTCCAGTACCGGAATCTCACCGAACGGCTGGAGTTTCCGGTGCTCCGGCGACTTGTCCTGCCCTTGGAGAACACTCACCTCGACCAGCTCGGCGTGCTGATTCTTCTCGGCCAGGACCATCAGTACCTTGTGGGTGCATGCGCTGGTGGCCGCCCCGTACACCTTCATTATGTTTCGTCCTTCGTGTACTCCGTGAGCACTTTCAACAGATACCGGGTGACCGCCCTCGGGGTCTGATGATCGAAGGCGAGCGTCGACGGCAGCGCGAGTCCGGTTCGCGCCGCGAGTTCGTGTCGCAGCTGCACGGCCATCAGGGAATCCATGCCGAGTGCCATGAACTTGCCGTCCACCGGGACGTCCGAGGGCGAAGGTAGCTGGAGTAAGGCCGCTGCGTCCCGGCGTACTGCTGCCTCGATCGCGGCCTCCCGATCGCCGTTCGGCAACCCGATCAGTTCGTCGACCCAGTGCGCCGGCACGACGGCCACCTGTTCGCTGGGCGGTGCCGGTGCGTCGAGCCAATGACGTTTGCGCTGCCATGGATAGCGCGGCAACGTCGCGACCCGGCGCCGATCCGGGTACAGGCGGGCGAAGTCCACTGGATAGCCCGCGGTGTAGAGCTCGGCAATCGAGTTGAGCAGGCTGCGTTGTTCCGGGCGCTCCCTACGCAACGTCGGGATTGCAGCTGCTGTGCCGAGACAGTTCGCGATATGGCCGGAGAGCACGGAATGCGGCGCTATCTCGAGGAAGATCTGCTGCCTATCGCGGGCTGCGGCGTGCACAGCGTCAGCGAATCGGACCGGCTGCCGGACGTTGTTCGCCCAATAGTCGCCGGTCAATTCGCTTCCGGCGATCCGGTCTCCGCCCACCGTGCTGTACATGGGGCACGTTGTGGGGCCGCACTCTACCGCGGCGAGTTCCTTCGCGAGCTTTGTGGCCATCGGGGCCATGGAAGGTGAGTGGAATGCGTAGCCGCCCGGCAACCAGCGGCAGTGGACGTCTCGCCGCTGGAGCGGGTTGAGCACGGTGTGCAACTCGTCCACCGAGCCGGATAGTACGACGGACCGGTCGTCGTTGATCGCTGCCACCACGACCGAAGTGTTCGATGCGGCAATAACGTTCGCGATCTCATCCGGCCCCAGCGCGACTGCAACCATCGCCCCCGAACCGTCGGCCGGCGCCATGAGGCGTCCTCTCGATACCACGATCCTGATGGCTTCCGCCAGGCTCAACGCACCCGCGACATGCGCGGCGGCGATCTCACCAACACTGTGCCCGATGACTGCGTCGGGCCGAATGCCCCACGACGCGAGCAGGGCCGACAGCGCAATCTGGCATGCGAACAGCGCGGGTTGGGCGATCTCCGTGCGGTGTAGCCTCGATTCGCCTTCTGGCGCAGCCAGTTCCGCGAGCAACGATAACGATGTGTGCTCCGCGACCAATCGGTCGCATTCTTCGAGTGCGGCGCGGAAGATCGGTTCACTGCCCTGCAGCTCGCGACCCATACCGATCCACTGCGCCCCCTGCCCGGAGAAGACGTAGGTGATCGTGGGTGCCGTGGCTCGCGCCCGCGTGGCACCGGCGCGCACGAATGCGTGTAGGTGCTCGGCCAGTTCGGCACCGGAGGTACCAACTACGGCGGTCCGCCATTCGTGATGATCACGCCGGGCTCCCGCGGTATAGGCGATATCGCACGGATCATCTTCCCGCTCGAGGACATTCGCGTGTGCGATAGCCAACTCGATCAGCGCGGTCGGGCTGCGCGCCGACAGCGGCAGCAGGACCGGTCCGCCCCGCGGCGGCAGCTGCTCGACCGTGGGCGCCTCGGCGACGACGACATGCGCGTTGGTGCCGCTCATACCGAACGAACTGACACCCGCGATCCGCGGCTTCTCGCCCTCCGGCCACGCGATGGTCTTCGTCGGGATGACGAAAGGTGTTCCGGTCAGGGAAATCCTCGGATTGAGCGTGCTGAAGTGCAGGTTGCGGGGGATTGCCGCGTACTGCAAGGCCAGTACCGCCTTGATCAGTCCGGCGATGCCCGCGGCGGCCTCGAGATGTCCGATGTTGGTCTTGACCGCACCCAGTACGCAACCGCCACTGTTGGCGTCCCCCTCCTCGAAAACCTCGGCCAGTGCCTCGATCTCGACCGGGTCTCCGAGTGCGGTGCCGGTTCCATGGGTCTCCACATACCCGATATCGACGGGGCGCACCTGGGCATCGGCGAACGCCTGGCGCAGTAGGTCCCGCTGCGCCAGTGGATTGGGTGCGGTCAGCCCGGCCGAGCGACCGTCGGAGTTCATTGCCGAACCCTGCAAGACTGCCAGTACTCGATCGCCGTCGGCCAGCGCATCGGAGAGCCTCTTCAGCACAACGATTCCGCAGCCCTCGCCGCGGACGAAACCGTTCGCACGGGCGTCGAAGCTACGGCACCGGCCATCCGGCGACAGCGCTTGTAGATCGCTGATCATCTCGGTCACCGCTTCGTCCAGAACGAGATTCACCCCACCGGCCAGGGCGAGGGAGCTTTCCCCGGTCCGCAGGCTCCGGATCGCAAGATGTACCGCGACCAGCGATGATGAGCACGCGGTGTCCACCGCGAGACTCGGCCCACGCAGCCCGAGCAGGTACGACAACCGACCCGCGCCGAAACTGTGGGCCGTTCCGGTGCCGGTATAGCCGCTCATTGCGCCGGACCGCGCGCTGAGCAGCAGGTAGTCATTGCTGCTCATCCCTACGAAGACGCCGGTTCGGCTGCCGGCCAGCCGCTCGGTCGCCACTCCGGCGTCTTCCAGCGCCTCCCAGGCGACCTCGAGCAGCAGCCGATGTTGTGGATCCAGCGCGTCGGCTTCCCGTGGGGAGATCCCGAAGAACGCCCCGTCGAATCCGTCCACCGAGGGCAGGAAAGCGCCGGTTGCTCCAGCGTCACCGGTGGCACGGTCGGGTCGTTGGGACACTGTGTCGACACCGTCGGAGAGCAGCGTCCAGAATGCTTCGGGGTCGTCGGCGCCACCCGGGAAACGGCAGCCCATGCCGATTACCGCAATAGCTTCGGTGTGCTGTCGCCGCAGCCGCACGACCTCGGCTTCCATCGTGCGCAGCGCGGAAGCGGCTTTCACGAGCTGTGTGCGATAACGTTGCTCGTCGGCGATGTTCACGTGAACTCCCCCTCTTCGAGCCGGTTTATCGAATCGTCGATCTGCGCCAGCAGATCGTCCATGTCCAGATCTCCGAGTTCATCTAGTTGGCCGGTGGTCGCCTGCGGCTCGGCCATGCCGAGCGCGTCGAGTAGCTGTCCGGTCAGCGCGAGCACTGTCGGCGCGCTGTACAGCAGCGTCGCCGACAGTCGTACGCCTAGTTCGGATTCGAGCCGATTCCGTAGTTCGAGCGCCATCAGCGAGTCGACGCCCATGGTGGTCAGCGGTGCTTTCCGGTCGATTTGAGCTGAGTCGAGGTGCAGGACCTGGCTGAGTTGTCCGGTCACGATGGTGTCGATCAAACTCGGGCGTTCGGCAGCGGCGGCCACGCGCAGCCGGTCCGCGAACTCGGTCGGCCGTCCGCTGGTGTTCCCGCGGTTGTCGTCGTCGAGTTCGGCGTACAGCGACGCACCGGCCAGAGACGGGTAGAACGCGAGCCATTGCCGCAGATCGAGATTCGCCGCCACGACCTGGCTGGCGCTGCCGCCCAGCAGGCGACCCAGGATGTCCACACCTTGCGCAGGGGTGATGGTGCCGACCCCCCGGTGCGCGAGTCGCTGCCCTTCCGACTCGCGCCTCGCCATGATTCCGTCCTGCGAGTACAGACCCCAGTCCACGCACAATGCCGTTCTGCCACTGCATTTCCGATGCCGCGCGAGCCCGCCCAGAAATGCGTTGGCGGCCGCGTAGCTCGCCTGTCCCGGTGAACCGAGCACAGCCGACGCTGAGGAGTACATGACGAAGAAGTCCAGCTCCCGGTCCCCGGTCAGTTCGTGCAGGTTCCACGCGCCGCGGACCTTGGGTGCCAGGACCCGATCGAATCGTTCGGCATCCAGTCCCAGAATGGTCCGATCGTCGAGCACCATGGCCGTGTGCAGCACTCCGCGCAGTGGTGGCATCCGGTCGTCGATATCGGCGAGCACCCTGGCGACGTCCGCGCGCTGGGCGACGTCCGCGCGCGCCACCACCACCTCGACACCATCGCGCCTGAGCTCGGCGATCCTCGCCTGTGCGTCCGGACCCGGTTCGTGCCGTCCGGCCAGCACGAGGTGCTGCGCCCCGCGGGTTGCCAGCCAGCGTGCCAGGCCGATACCGAGCCCGCCGAGCCCACCGCTGATCAGGTATGTCCCGCCGGTCAGCGCCGGCTCGGCATTCCCGTAGTCGAACCGGGTCCGTACCAGCCTGGCGAGCTTCCGCCCTTCCTCGCGCAGCGCGATTTCGTCTTCGCGATCTGATGCGACGAGTTCGGGAAGGAGTTCCGCGGCGCAACGAGTGAGCGTCCACTCCGAGTCGAGGTCCACCCGGGTGCATTCCAGTTCGGGATGCTCGACGCTCAATGTCCTTGCCAGTCCCCACAGCGGAGCTTGGGACACCGCAACCGGTTCGCCGCCTACCTGCTGCGCTCCTCGGGTGACCAGCCACAAGCGGGGATGGTCCCGCAGGCCCAGGCGAGCGAGCGCGCGGACCAGGCGCACCGTGCTGAGCCCGGTGGTGTGCTGATCCTTGGTCAGGGTATCGGCGGTGACGTATTCGGTGTCGGTGGTATTCAGGCTCCACAGGTGCACCACACCGGCACAGCCCGGTTCGCTCTGGGCGACGTTGTCCAGCAGTGCGTTCCAGGCTTCATCGTCGGCAACGTCGATGTCGTCCTTGCCGACCAGGACGCAGGTTCGGCCGCGTTGTTCGAGCAGTGCGGCCAGGGCGCTGCCGACACCGGCGGAATCGGCGAGCACCAGCCAGGTACCGGCAGCCCCGTCGCGCCGATCCGGCGCTACGAGACGTTCCCCCGCGGCCCAATCCACCCGGTAGAGCCAGTCTCGGTACGGATCCGGTTCGGCGAGCTCGGCCACCGTGAGCCCCTCGACCTCGATCAGCACGGTGCCGTCCTCGTCGAGCACCAGCAGATCACCACAGTGTTCGGTGGACCTTGCGCGCGCGTGTACCCACACCCGTCGACCGATCGGCCCGTGCACTCGAAGCCGCTCGATCCGCGCCGGAACGATTCCTCCGGTCGGCAGCCGGTCGAGCAGTACACCGCCGAGGACTTGGAAGCAGGCGTCCAGCAGGGCCGGGTGGCAGACGTACCCCGTTGACGACTCCGCAAGTTCGATCGCCGCGATGCTCTCACCCGCACCGGTCCAGATTCGTTGTACGCCACGAAAGGCCGGGCCGTAGTCGATGGTTCGCCCGGCATATCGCGCGTAGTGCTCGTCCGCAGTGACCTCGGTGCGACAGCGGTCCCGCACCGACGTCAGCGGCTCGGCCGTAGGTGGTCCGTCGTCGGCACGGCCGATCGTCCCATGTGCACAGCGCACCCACGGCTCGGAATTGTCTGCGCGGGCATATACCTGGAAGCCGTCGGCGTCCTCGATGAGTTGGAAGTGGCCGGAGCCGTCGCTGCCGAGAATTGTCATACGTTCGAATACGAGATCATTCAGAACCGATGATCGCCCGGAGGCGTACAGCGCCATCTCCACATAGCCCGACGCCGGGAACACGACCGCACCGTCGACGGTGTGGTCGGCCAGATAGGGCAGATGCAGTTCCCGCTCCCAGATCCGAGTCCCCGGCGAGGTCGCGAGGCTGACCGGCGCGCCGAGAAACGGGTGTCCGCGTTGCTCTGGGTGGACCGGAGTCCGGTCCACCCAGTAACGTTCGCGCCGCCACGGATAAGCGGGTAGCGGTACGCAGCGCCCGCCGCCGGGGTGCAGCGCGGGCCAGTCGACCCGGCTGCCCCGGACATACAGCGCGGCAAGCGATCCGAGGAATATCTCGCGTTCGTCGTGTCCGCGACGACCTGACGCGACGACCGTACCGCCGTCCTCTTCTATCGAAGTCAGTAGGATCGGGTGCGGACTCAACTCGACGAATACCGTCGGGCCCGCCGCAATCTGTTCGCGGACCGCCTCGGAGAACAGCACGGGTTCTCGTAGATTGCGGACCCAGTAGGCGGCATCCAGTTCGGCGCCGCCGCAGAAACTTCCGAGCACGGTGGACCACATCGGCACCGCGGCGGCCTTCGGTTCCAGTACACCCAGTTCACGGCCGAGCTCATCGGTGATTGCGTCGACTTGCGGGCTGTGCGCGGCGACCTCGACCTTGATTCGGCGGCAGAACACCCCGGCATCGGTCAGCTGGGCCACGATCTCGTCCAGCGCGTCCGGAGCACCAGACAGCACAGTCGAACGCGCACTGTTGCTCGCCGCGATCGACACCCGGTCCGCCCACTCCGAAAGCACCGCGTTCGCCTCCTCGAACGGCAGCTCCACCTGCGCCATCGCGCCGCGTCCGGTCAGTGTGCGCAGTAACCGGCTGCGGCGGACGATGATTCGCGCCGCGTCCGTCAGGGAGAGCGCGCCGGCCACGTGCGCGGCGGCCACCTCGCCCAAGCTGTGGCCGATGACCGCGTCGGGCTCGATGCCCTTCGATCGCCACAACGCTGCCAAGCCGACCTCCATCGCGAACAGCACAGGCTGGACGATGTCGATCCGGTTCAGCCGGGACTCGGACGGATCGGCGGTCAGTTCAGCAATGACCGACCATTGCGCTTCGTCGCGGATCGCGTCGTCGCACGCCTCGACAGCCGAGCGGAACACCGGCTCACTGTCGAACAGCGCGCGGCCCATACCGAGCCACTGCGAGCCCTGTCCGGGAAATACGAACACGGTCCGGTGCCGTTGGGCAGGTTCGGTACCCGACACCAGCTGCGGTTGTCCGTCTGCGGACACCACCAGTGCGGCACGGTGTTCGTGATGGTGTCTACGGACGGCCGCGGTGTAGGCGATATCGGCGATCTCGGCCTGCCTGTCGGCCAGCGTCGTCCGGAACGCTGCGACAAGTTCGATCAGCCCCTGTGCGTCGCGCGCGGAAATCGGTACCAGGGCGGACCCTGAGGTAGGCGCAGCTACGGGAGGTTCGACTCGCTCCGGCGGATCAGCGACGATGACGTGTGCGTTCGTCCCGCTGATACCGAACGAGCTGACTCCCGCCATCCGCGTCACACCGTCGCGTCTCGGCCACGGGACCGGTTCTCTCGGCAGCACCAGAGCGGTTCCGTCGAGGTCGATCCGGGGATTCAGCGTGTGCAAATGCAGGTTCGCCGGAATACGCTCCCAGCGCAACGCGAGCACGGCCTTGATCAACCCGATCACCCCGGCAGCCGCCTCGAGATGACCGATGTTGGTCTTCACCGCACCGAGCACGCAGTGTGAGCCGTCCTCCCTCGGCTTTCCGATCACATCGATGAGCGCATCCACTTCGATCGGATCACCCAGGGGCGTTCCGGTGCCGTGTGTTTCGACATAGCCGATATCCGCCGCGTCGGCGCGCGCGTTGCGCAATGCCTGACGTAGCAACGCTTTCTGCGCGGACACGTTCGGCGCGGTCAGCCCGGATGAACGGCCGTCGGAGTTCACCGCGGACCCACGGATCACGGCGAGCACCGGATCGCCATCTGCCACCGCGACGGACAGACGTTTGAGGACCAGCATCCCGCATCCCTCACCGCGGACGTAGCCATCGGCCAACGCGTCGAAGGTCTTGCACCGCCCGTCGCCGGACAGTGCGCGAGAGCTGGCCATCATGTCGGTCATGTCTCTGGCCAGCATCACGTTGACACCACCGGCCAGCGCCATCGTGCTCTCGCCGGATCGCAGGCTCTGCACCGCGAGATGCACCGCGACCAGCGACGACGAACACGCCGTGTCCACCACCATGCTCGGCCCCTGCAACCCGAGCACATACGACAGCCGTCCGGCGGGGAACGAGTGCCCGTTGCCGGTCACGGTGTAGATATCGCGCTTGCCGACGCTGAGCCGGTCGTAATCGGTGACGACGACGCCGGCGAACACACCGGTTCGCGAGCCGTTCAACTGCTCCGGCAGGGCCCGTCCCGCCTGTTCCAACGCCTCCCAGGTCACTTCCAGCAGCAGGCGTTGCTGGGGGTCCATCGCCTCGGCTTCACGAGGCGATATACCGAAGAAGGCCGGGTCGAATCGGTCCACACCGGACAGGAAGCCGCCCCAGCGGCTCGCGGTGGCGCCGTCGTCGGCTGCCCACCGGTCCGGGGGCACGTCGCTGATCGCGTCGACGCCACCGTCGATCAGCCGCCAGAACTCGTCCGGGCTGGTGCCGCCGCCGGGCACCCGGCAACTCATGCCGATGACGGCGATCGGCTCGGTCTTCGCCAGCAGTTCGCGGTCCAACCGTGCCTGCAGCGTTCGGATTGCCGTCAGAGCCTGCTTCACCGACGCCTGCTCAGTCATTGCCCAGTTCCTGTTCGACCAGCCGGATACTGTCCAGCAGCATGGCCTCGGCTTCGGCATCCGAGAGTAGATCGAGGTCCGTCATCAGGGATGGCTCGTCCTCCGATTCCGAATCCGGTTGCCGCGCCGAGGGTTGCGTCACCGCAAGTTCATCCGCGATGAACTCCGCGAGCGCGGCCACGGTGGAATAGGTGAACAGCAGCGCGACCGACAACCGGATGCCGAGCGTGGACTCCAGCCGGTTGCGTAGCTCCACCGCCATGATCGACCCCATGCCCATGCCCTGGAACGTCGCCCTCCGGCTCAGGTTCACTGGATCTCGTTGCAGCGTCAGGGAAAGCTGGTGCGTCAGGTGCTCCTCGAGCAGCGCGCCTCGTTCGGAGACACTGGCCGCGGCCAGCCTGGCGGCGAATGCGGTAGGTCTATCGGGGGCCCTGGTTTCGACCGCATCGAAAAAGGGCGCGCCGGCCGCTCCGGGGTACGACTCGAACCAGTGTCGGAGGTTCGGATCCATGACTGCGAGCCGACCGAGATTCGAGCCGATACCACGATCCAACGCCCGCGTGAGACTCCTCGCGGGCGCTTCGGCGATGCCTTGTGCCGCTGTGTCTGCCCGCGCGACATGCAAGCTCAGTGCGGGCAGGCCCAGGGCACGGCGGTGGTGGGCGATGGCATCCAGCCGAGCACTGTCCGGTGCGTCACCCGGGCGACCGAACAATGCGGCGACCGAGGAGCAGAGGATAAAGAAATCGAGCCTGCGATCGAGTGTGTGCTGGTGCCACCGCCATGCGCTGTCACCATTCCCCGTGTGGATCAGCCCGCGCAATGGGCCTGCGGCGGTTTCGATCTCGGCGATCAGGGAGCTCATCTCATGATCGCCGGTATCGTATGTGTCGACGGTCAGCACCCGGGCCCCCGGGACGTCGATCGGCACGATGGCAGCGGCCCGGCCCAAGATCACGATGTTGCGCGCGCCGCAGTCGATCATCCACCGGGCATACGGCTCGGCTGATGCCGTGTCCCCGCAGACAATCAGATATGTGCCGTCTGACTGCAACTGCGCCGCCTGCTCAGCGGCCGCGGGCACCCGAACCAGCCTGGCGACGAACCGGCCGTGGGGACGCAGGGCCACATCGGTATCCCGGTCGTCGCTGAGCAATTCTGTTGCCAGTGTGGCCACTTCATCGGGCGTCGGCCGCGCCGTGAGGTCCACTCGCGTGACGGACAGCGTCGGACAGTCGAGCCCTATCGCCCTGCCGAGTCCCCACAGGGACGCTTGGTCGACGCTGACCGGAGTGGTATCCGCGCCGACTGCCTGTGCGGCACGGGTCAGCAGCCACAGTCGTGGCCGATCCCGCCATCCCATTCCGGTCAAAGCCTCGGCCAGCGCACTCGCGCTGGAGGCGCCGAGACTGCCGATGTGCACCACCCCGGCAGGTGGTTGTCCGGGAAGAACGGTGCGCAGCGACTCGGTCGTGGCAGAGCTGAGTGCCCGGTCGGTCTTCAGATCGCAGGGAATGTTTCGCGCACGTAACGCGTCGGCGAGTTCGGTGCCGAGGGCGTCCTCACCCGCGAACACGATCCACGGCCCGATCCGCTCTCGCAATGATTCTCGGTGCGGGGCTTCGCGCCATTCCACGGTGTAGAGGCAATCGGCAGCCGGATCCGGATCGGTGGGCGCGAGCGAGCTCAGACGCACGCCCTCGACTTCCACCAGCACCCGGCCGTCGTCGTCGAGCAGGTAGAGGTCACCACCCGGACCGGCCGATCGGGCGTGCGCCCAGACCGGGCCGGTCGGCGCCCGATACACCCGCAACCGGCCGATCTCGGTCACCACATAACTGCCTGACGAACCGTTGCACAGGGCGATCAGCGCCTGCAGACCAGCATCGAGCACCGCGGGATGGACGCGGTAATCGGCACGGCGAGACGGTGTCGGCGGGATGACTCTCGCCAGCACCTCGTCCTGGCCGAACCACAACTCGCAGACCCCACGCAGGTGCTCGCCGATATCCAGTCCCGCCCTGGCCAGTGCCCGATAGTGCTCGGCGCCGTCCCGGCGCGTCGTGCAGCGCTTCCGGATCGAAGCCGGCTGTTCGTGCACGTGCGGCGTACCAGTGTCTGGGCCGACGGTGGCCAGCGCATGCCGCACCCAGTCCGGACCACGGCGGCTGAACATCTGGAAGAGTTCGTCCCGGGTGCTGATCACCGTCTGGGTCGTGGGCGACACCGCGGCGGTCAGCTCCAGCAAGCGTTCGAACGTCAGCCGAGTAACGGCGATATCCGTGGTCTCATAGGCCTCCGCGGCCGCAGCCAACGCCATTTCGGCGAAGGTGGCCGCGGAAAGCACAACGCTCCCGCCCACCGTGAGGCCGGCCAGATACGGCAGGTGTGCCGGGTCCAGAGCGCGGTGCCAGTACCGGGTTCCGTGCTCGACCGCCGAGACCAGACCGGGACCCAGCAGCGGGTGACCTTCGGCAGTGCGGGACAGGACAGCGCGCCGGTCCGCCGCGAGCCAGTACCGCTTTCGCTGCCACGGATACGCGGGCAGCGACACGACTCGACCGGTACCCAGGAGCTGATCGAAGTCCGGCGCGCAACCGGCCGCATACAGCGCGCCGGCGGCGCGCCGCAGCGACGACAGGTCGTCCTCGTCCCTGCGCAATGAACCGAAGACGTAACCATCGATGCCGCGGGCGGCAAAACATCGCTGGATATTTTCCATCAGGACCGGATGCGGGCCGACCTCCAGGAAAACTCGGTACCCGTCGGAGATCGCCGCGTCCACCGCATCCGCAAACCGTACGGTTTGCCGGACGTTTCGCCTCCAGTAGTCCGAGTCGAATCGCTGATCGGCAGCGAGCTTCCCGGAAACTGTGCTGTAGACGGGCAACCGGTTCGACTCGGGCGCAAGTGTGCCGAGTGCCTGGGACAAGTCATCCGCAGCCGGATCCATCTGCGCGCTGTGGAAGGCGTAACCGACCCGGAGTTCACGGAAAGCGACGCCGTCGCGACGCAGCCGTCCGAGCAAGTCCGCCAGTGCGGAGTCACTGCCCGAGACGACCGTCGAATACGGATCGTTGACCGCTGCGATCGCCACTTCCCCCCGGTATTCCCGCAGCATGCCGCGCAACCGCTCGGCAGGCAGTTCGACCGATGCCATGCCGCCCTCCCCGGGCACCACCGCGGCGTGCATCGACCGGCTGCGGTGGTATACCACCTCGACCGATTCGGCGAGAGACAGTGCCCCGGCCACATACGCTGCGGTGACCTCGCCGACACTGTGGCCGATAACAGCGTCCGGCACGAGTCCCCATGCCTGCCACAGCCGAATGACCCCCACCTGGATTGCGAACAGCGCGGGTTGCGCGACCGCGGTGAGGTGCAGGCGGCTGTGTTCCGGCGATGCGGTGAGCTCGTCGGTCAGCGACCAACGGGTCAGTGGCCGTAGCAATTCGTCGCATTCCTCGACGGCGGCGCGGAAGACCGGTTCGGTCAACAGGTTTCGGCCCATTCCGATCCATTGCGAACCCTGACCGGAGCACACGAACACCGTCCGGCGCCGCTCGCCATGCTCCACGGTGCCCATCCACGTGTTGCTCGGCATGCTGCCCCCGACTGTGGCGCGCAAGGAGTCGGCCAGCTCATTCGGCGACGAACCCGTCACAGCGAGGCGGTGTTCGTGATGGTCCCGCCGGGCGGCCGCCGTATAACACAGGTCATCCAGGGCGGTTCCATCATCGCTGATGAGCTTGCGCGCCACGTCGTTCGCCGATGCGAACAGGGATTCACGCGATCGAGCGGAAAGCACCAGCAACTCCGTCCGGCCGTGGTCCGGCACGGAGGGCCGGACGGCGCCTCGGACGTAGAGCGCACCGAGCGAATCGATCAGCGTCGAGCAGTCGCGGTCGCCTCGTCGCAATGTCGGCAGCGCCCGGCCACCGTTCTGCTCGACCACCGGGGCGAGAATCGGATGTGGGTCGACGTCGATGAAGATGTGACTGTCGTCGGCAAGCAAGCATTCCATCGTGTTTCGGAATCGCCACGGCTCGCGTTCGGTGCGCACCCAGTGCTCGGCGACCAGCTGCGTGCCCTCCATCCGCTCACCGGTGACCGAGGAATAGAACGGTATTCGGGTCTCGCCCGGCCGCACATTCGCGAGCGCGTCGCGCAAACCGGGCAGTATCGGATCCACATAGGGACTGTGCGAGGCGTAGTCGACCCTGATCAGAGCCGACCCGATCGATCGCCCAGCGAGTTCGTGCCGCATTGCCTCGATGGTCTCTCGGTTACCCGAGACCACAGTGGATTCCGGTCCGGCCTCGCCTGCGACCCACACCCGGCCCGTGTGTCGGGACAGCAGTTCGTTCGTGTCCGCAACGGACAGATCTAGTAGGGCCATAGCGCCGTGACCGGAGAGGTTGCCCGCCAACGTGGCGCGCCGACACATGATCAACACAGCGTCGTCGAGGCTGAGCGCACCGGCGACGTGCGCGGCGGCCACCTCACCCATGCTCATCCCGGCGACGGCATCGGGCTCGACTCCCTTTGATCGCCACAGCTCGGTCAGCGCGACCTGCATCGCGAAAATTGCAGGTTGGGCGAGCTCAGTGCGCTCGATCCAGCTCTGGTCGGCCGAGGTCAGCAACTGAGTGAGGGACCAGTCGACGTGCCGGCGCAGCGCGGTCTCACACCGGTTGATCGCTGACCGGAATGTGGGCTCAGGTAGCAGCCACGCGCCCATTCCGGTCCACTGTGATCCCTGCCCGCCGAACAGGAATGTGATTCTCGGCGGGTCTTTTTCGACTGTTCCCGTGCTGATTCCGGCTCCGGTGTAGCCGCTGTAGAACTTCTCGCTGGCAGCCGCGAGATCATCGGGGTCGCGCACCGACAGCGCGAGCCGGTGCGAGCCTTCCGCCTTCGCCGAGGGGGAAGCACACAGCCGGGCCAGCGATGCCCGGTCCCGAACGGTCGCCAGGTCACGCACGGCGACACGAAGGCCGTCCTCGCTGTCCGCGGCGAGCGGCAGTAGGTGGATCGGAGCGTTTTCGCCGCTTTCGAGGATCACGTGACAGTTCGTCCCGCCGAACCCGAATGCGCTCACCCCAGCGAGGAGGCGGCCTCCGGCGTCGCCTCGCCACTTCTCCGACCGCGAAAGTATCCGCAAGCCCCATTCCTCGAAGGGGATGTGCGGACTGGCTTGCGCGAACTGGCCGGAGGGCGGCAGCGTGCGATGCCGCATCGCGAGCAGCACCTTGATCAGCCCGGCGATCCCGGCCGCCGGTTCGAGATGCCCGATCGCGCTCTTGACCGACCCGATCGGCAGCAGCCGGTCAGGCGCCCGCTCCGCACCGAGCACAGTGGCCAGCGCGCTCGCCTCGATCGGATCACCGAGCGCCGTTCCCGTCCCGTGCGCTTCAACGTACCCGACCTCGGACGGCGCAACGCCCGCTCGCCGATACGCGCTGCGCAGCAAGGACTCCTGGGCCAGCAAGCTCGGCGCGGTCAGGCCATTGGTGAACCCATCGTGATTTACTGCGCTGCCCTTGATGACACCGTGAATCGGATTGCCGTCGGCCAACGCCCGGTCCAATGGCTTCAGCACGATCATCCCGGCGCCCTCGCCACGGCCGTACCCATCGGCGCGCGCATCGAACGCCTTGGAACGCCCGTCCGGTGCCAGCGCCCCGAGCCGTGCCAGCGCATGCACCGTATCCTGCGCCAGCATCAGACTCACACCACCGGCCAGCGCAATGTCACACTCGCCCGCCCGCAGGCTCTGCGCCGCGAGGTGCACGGCGACCAGTGACGATGAGCACGCGGTGTTCACCAGCAGGCTCGGTCCGCGTGCACCCAGCGTGTACGACAATCGGGCGGGAATGATGCTCGGATCGCCTCCGGCCAACGTGTGTTCGGTGACCAGATCCGGGTCGGCGCGAATTCCCGCCCCGTACTCGCCCCACATCGCGCCGACGAACACACCGGTCGCGCTGCCGCCGAGACCGCCTACCGGAATACCCGCGTCATCAAGGGCTTCCTGCATCAATTCGAGCATCAACCTTTGCTGCGGATCGACGTGTGGAGCCTCGCGCGCAGAGATGCCGAAGAACTCGGGATCGAACTTGTCTATCCCATCGATGAACCCGCCGCGTGGGGGACTGTCCTCGGCCCACCGCCCGTCCGGAGGTTCGGTGAGCGCGTCCGAACCGGTGCTGAGCAGTCGCCAGTACGCCGCCGCGTCCGGAGCTCCGGGGAAGCGGCAGGCGAGACCGACGATAGCGATCGGCTGTGGCTCCGAACCCGGTGCCTCATACTGTTGCAGTGGCTCCGACCTGGTCCCGATCAGCCAGCGTGCCAATGCAATCGGTGTTGGATGCGCCCACATTTGGGTCGGCGACACCGGTTGGCCGGTTGCCGCACTCAGCTCACCCGCAAGCATGGTCAAAGTCCGCGAATCGAGCCCGTAGCGGGTGAACGGCTCGCGTCCGTCGATCGCGGCGGGGTTCACCTGGCTCAGCTCGCCCATTCTGGCAATGAGCCAATCCCGCACGTCCTCCATAGACCGGGACCGCATAGGCCGCCCACCTCCAACACGCAAAATCCTCATCATTGCGTGGCCGTGTGCTGCGCCGTCGGCACGCGCACGGATCATACCGTGGGTATATACCGAACAGTCTTCTTTGCGGTTGCTCCCCCTGACCGCCCAGGTGTCGAAGCGTCCGCAACGTTCAGCGCGGATTCATATGACAACCCTCGAAGCCGTGACAGGTGACGTATTGCCTCTGCCCGCGCGGTTTCCGGCAGTGAGAAACCAGTGAAGACAACATCGGCGTTCTGGGGCAACACTTCTCGACCTGCTAGTGGATGCGAGCGATTGCGGCTCGGCAACGGCATCCATTACTCGACCACTGATCGAATCCGGCGTCCGCGCTACCGCCGCGGCCGACTCGGTGATGCGAAATATGTTGCGGCGCAACATATCTGATATCTGCTGACACCCTTGCTGGCGACTTCGAGACACGTGGACCACGGCTTGGTCACTGGCAGATCGAATGGTGCACCAAGCCGCCATCGCAGCCTCGATTGCCATCGGCTGCGGCTATTGCCTTGCAACGGTGAGCATCTCAGTGCCATGAATAGGGTTGCTGGCGGCGTGCGTGCTGGCCGGGATCGACTTCGAGCCGGCGAACCTTTCGACCTGCACCCCGCGCCCACGATCGCTTCACATGGCGCTGAGCGCCCTTGCAGATAGAGCATTCTCACATCAAATGTTCCCAACAATGGCAAGAGTGGTCGAGCTTCCTATCAGACAGCGAGGTGGTGCCCCGCTTCGTCAGTGTCTTGATCTTGTGCATCACCGACGCCAACGCGTTCTTGGACGGGATGGTGAGCACGACACGACGGCCGCCGCCTCGCGTCTTCGCCTGGATGTGGAAGCCGAGGAATATGAATCCGTCGTTTTTGCATCGTGTATTCCACCGGTTCGGCCGAAGTGCACTGCGCCCGAAGTCGTTTCGGGTCAGCTCTCACCAGCGTTGTCTGCGGAATCCGCCTTCGGAGTCGATAACTTGTCCGACGATCCAACGGCCTTCGTCCGATACCAACCAGGTGATCAAACGTGCGGATCATCCGGCTGGCCCACTTGCCCGCGAGGAAACGCCGAGCGGACCTCCTCGATCAGTGTGAGATCGCGGTCAGCCGTGTCGGTCGATAGGAAACCGGTGTCGACCGGTCCGGGATTGACGGTGTTGAGCACGATGCCCCGATCGATCAACTCCGCCGCGACCGTGGCTGTCATTCCTGCCAACACCGACTTCGCAGACGCGTAGGCACGCCCAGCCAGAACCTGTGAGTACGTCGTAACCATATTCGATAGGCAAGAAACACCGTGCCGCAACTTCCGAACGGCACACTGCCTCCGCTCGGCTGTCCGAACTCTGACCGGCGACAGCGGAACAAGCTCGGCGGCAATGATCACCGTGCTTCGCTGGGTCGCCGATACTGCGTTGCGGCCATCGGATTCGTGTCGACGGGCCCGCCCCGGACTCACCGGTAGTGCTGTGGTGTCCATTGCCGCAACAGATCCCGCTCGCGGGTGAGGAATTCTGAAAAGGTTGTGGCCGACGACCGGCAGTTGTTCGTGAACCTCGTCCGACAGTGGCCGATACGGGCCGCCGCCGAAAACAGGCAGACAAACGGGCCCTGCCAGTGTTTGTCATCCGAAATCGCCTCGGGTGCAACCCTTTCGGTGGATGGTTGCGGTGGTGGCGGCGGGAGTCGGGTTCGGGCCTAGGTTGTGGCTGTAGTTGCGGCGGTGGTGCGGACCCAGCGCAGGAAGGGTTCGAGTTCGCGGGCGGCTTCGGCGCCGAGGTCGGTCAGTTCGTAGGTCACCGAGGGGGGTGCGGTCGGGATGACGGTTCGTTCGACCAGGCCGTCGCTCGCGAATGTGCGCAGGGTCTGGGTGAGCATCTTGTCGCTGACGCCGTCGATACGCGCCCGCAATTGGTGGAACCGCAACGGGCCCATGGTCAGCGAAGTCAGCACCAGCACACCCCATTTGCCGGTGATGTGGTCGAGCAGGACGCGGCCGGGACAATCACGCCGGAGCAAAGTTTGCGTGTCGCCTGACATCCTGCTAACTTACCATTAGTTAGTAGCACACTTCAAAGTGGCATCTTACTAACCCATCGCTTCTATCTCACCATGGTCGTATGGACAGCTCAGATGACCGCACCCGTGCCGTCAGGCGACCGGATTCGGTGCGTCTCGGCGACTGTTGTCGGCGGCTCGGACGACCGGCTTCAGTGCGAATCCAGGGAGCGTCCAGCGCCGCCTTGGCCGCGTCCCGAACCAGCGCGCGGAGCGGCACACCGCGTTCGCGCAGTTCCCGCACAAGGTGCTTACCGATGGAGCCAGTCGCTCCGGTCACCAGGATCATCGCTACTCACACTAAACTCGAGGCACCCTCGAAATATAACTCGAGGGCACCTCGATTTAAAGGGTGGTGGCATGCCGGAACGTCAGCGCAAGGTCAGGGCCGATGCCCGCCGCAACTACGAGAAGCTGGTTGTGGCAGCCGAATCGGCCTTCGCGGAGCAGGGCAGCGAGGCTTCGTTGGAGGGGATCGCGCAGCGCGCCGGTGTTTCGATCGGGACACTGTATGCTCACTTTCCGCATCGCCGAGCGTTACTGAGCGCGGTGCTGGCGACGCGGAATCAGGTCCTGTTCGACGCGGCCGATACCTTAGCGAAGGATCCGGGTGCGGCACTGGTGCAGTGGGTGCACATGGTCGTCGACCATGTCGCGTCGTACCAGGGTTTGGCGACGCTGGTGGCCGATGGAGTCGACGACGCGGCGTCCGAACTGCATACCGCGTGCCTGCGCATGACGGAGATCTGCGAGCGACTGGTCGCGGACGCGACTCGGTCCGGCAGAGTGCGCGCCGGTGTCACCGGCGCCGATGTCTTCGCGATGGCGAACGCGGCGGCGTGGTCGCGCGAACACGCGACGCGGAATCAGGCCGATCGCCTGTTGGAGTTGATGCTCGCTGGAATCTTCGGCGCACCAGACCAGTAGTCGTTCAGTAGCTCCACCGCGCAGTGCCCATTCCTGATCAGTTCGATCCCAATCCTGGTGGCGGTATCGGTCTTTCGATGAACTCGATACAGCGCGATAAGGAGATCGAGATGAGTCGAAACGGTACGGGCGGCGCTTTCGCCCGGGTGTGGTCGAGGATTGCCGCATGGTTCGCTGCGATTGGGCCGTGCGGTTCGCCCTGGGCATTTCTGGATCTGCCGCCGGAGGACATCGTGCTGGTTAATCGAATGTACTCGACGACAACATCCATTTTGTGACTCAGTAATAGACCGGCCCGGGTACGCCGCCGCCCACCGCGATAGCGTCGCCGGTGATGGCGATGCTGCGTGGTGATGCGAGAAAGGTGACCACGTCGGCGACCTCTCGAGCGTCGATGACCCGGCGCACCGAGTTTCTCGTGAGTCCGGCTTCGAGTTCGGCGACCGTACTACCGGATTCCTCGGCTTGCGTAGTCAAACGGTCGGTGAGGCGTTCGGTTCTGGTCAGGCCGGGGTGCACGACCGTCACGTTGACACCCTTCGGGCCGAGTTCGTCCGCCAAGTTCTTGGTCAATGCGGATACGCTGACGTTGCGAATGGTCTGGGCGATGGAATTCGCCTGTCGCGCACCGAGTCCACTGATATTGATGATCCGGCCCCAGCCTTGCGCGACGAAGTGCGGCGCAACCGCACGTGCGGTGCGCAGGTAACCGAGCACCTTGATCTCGATCTCGCGACGAACGATATCGTCGGTCGTCGCGGTCAGATCGGCGGGGGACCCGGCGCTCCACGGCGTCGCGGCGGAATTCACCAGGATGTCGACACCGCCCAATTCGGCGACTGTGCGCTCGACGAGTTGTCGGACCTGGTCGTCGTCCCCCGTATCGGTAGGTATAGCGACTACTCGCCGGCCGGTCTCATCGGCCAATGTCCGCGCGGCGGCCTCGAGTCGTTCGGCTGAGCGCGCCGCGATCACCACATCCACGCCTTCGGCCGCGAGTCCACGAGCAATGGCCAGCCCGATGCCTCGGCTGCCGCCGGTCACGATCGCGCGCTTTCCGTCCAGGTTCAGATCCACCCGGCCGACGCTAACAACCCCGGTGGCCTTGGTGACCGATCCGGCTCGGTTTGATTCGAATTCCACGCAAGCGTGGTGCGAGCAGCACCGGATGCGAGGTCAGATATCCAGCTTCTCCCAGATCGAGACGTGCTGACCACACTCGCTCGTGAAGGGCTCCCGCGCCCACCCACCCCATCGTTCGCGCAGCCGCAGCCCAGCGAGCTGGGCCATCAGGTCGAGTTCCGCGGGCCACACGTACCGGAACGGGATGGATCTGTGCTCCCCACGCCCGTCGATAACCTCGACGTAGTTCGAGGTCAGCGATTGGGTTGCGAGATCGTAGGTGTCGAAGGCCCACCGCGTCGAGCTCACGTGGGACGGCACGACATGCTGTCCCATCGGGAGCCTTCGCAGCTCGGGGGTCATGACCTCGATGACGAAACACCCTCCTGGCTCGAGATGCGCGGCAACGTTGCGGAAGCAGTCGACCTGCGCCTGCTGCGTCGTCAGATTCATGATCGTGTTGAAGACCAGGTACGCGACCGAGAACGTGCCGTCCACCCGAGTTGTCGCGAAGTCCCCGATCGTCACGGCGATGGCGTCCCCGCCGGGTTTGGCCCGTAACCGGGCAACCATCGCTCGGGACAGATCGATGCCGTGAACCGAGACGCCGAGAGCGGCCGGCGGCAGTGCGATACGTCCCGTCCCGATGCCCAGTTCCAGCGCCCGGCCACCACCGGCCAGACCGGCGAGAACCTCGACCGCAGCGTCAACCACACTCGGTTCGAACCGATCCTCCGCCGACTCGTCGTACTCCGCCGCGACACGCTCCCCGAAGAAGCCGTCCCCATCGCTCATCGCCGCACCGTAGTGCGCCGAACTGAAACGGTGCCAACGAATTTCGCGGGGCGAGATGTCTGCGGCGGATGCACCTGCGCGCAGGGCGATGGAATCTCGTTCTGAGTAGACGTTCCTGCGATCAGACGGCGGGCAGCAGGACGTCGTCGAACTTGGAGACTGCCTCGTCGTAGCGGATGTTGAAACCTTCCACCACGGCCGCCTCGAGCACGGCGTTCTTGACGTCTTGGGCTTTGCGTGGTGACGGGTGTCCCGGCGAGTGCTCGTAGTTGAAGACGATCACGTCGAGGTAGACGGGTTTGAGCAGCCGATGGCTGTTGAGGCGGGTGAGCAGTGCCACGGCCACCGCCGGGTACGGAGTGAACTCCGGATCCTCGAGCCATTGGGCGAGTTCGTCTTTCGGCACGCTGAAGTCGACGCCCACTGCTTCGAGGGTGGTGATCAGATGCGGCGCGTGGGGCACGGGCGCCTCGCCGGCGGGCGTGATCGTGAACGGTTCGTGATTCCAGCCTTGGTCGGGCGCCGCATCCCACCACTGTGTGGCGATCGCGCCGTCGGGGCGGATCCAGAACACGTCGAGGTGGTGGGGGAGGCGACCGACGGAGGTGATCGGTGACGCCGGGTCGGCGGAGCCGGGCGGCGCGATCGGGAATGCGTTGTGGTCGGCCCAGCTGTGCCCGGCGGCTCCATGCCACCATTGGGTTCCGATGGATCCGTCCGGCGCGACCCAGAACACGTCGAGGTTGATCGGTGTGCGCGCCGTTGCCGTGATCCCGCCGCCCTCGGCAACCGCACCTGCAGGTGTGATTGCGAGGGAGCCGTGGTCGCCCCAGTTGTGCCCAGGGGCCGCGTGCCACCACTGGCTGCGGACCGACCTGTCCGGCCCGACCCAGTACACGTCGAGGTTGTCAGGTGTGCGGGCTACGACCGCAAGGGGAGATCCGGCGCGCGCGGACCCGGCCGGTGCGATCGCGAGGGAGCCGTGGTCGCCCCAGTTGTGCCCAGGGGCCGCGTGCCACCACTGGCTGCGGACCGACCCGTCCGGCCCGACCCAGTACACGTCCAGGTTGTCGGGTGTACGAGCGACGACCGCCACAGCCGAGCCCGGCTCGGCCGAACCAGGGGTAGCGATCGGGAATGCGCCGTGGTCGGCCCAGCTGTGTCCGGGCGATGCGTGCCACCACTGGCTGTATACGGCACCGTCCGGGGCGACCCAGAACACGTCGAGGTTGTCGGCGGTGCGCGCCACGGCGGTCACCGGCGCCCCGGGACGAGCCGCGCCGGTAGGCGTGATCGCGAACGACCCGTGGCTGCCCCAGCTCGCACCCGGCGCCGACCACTGCCCCATGACAGCACCGTCGGAGGCGACCCAGAAGGCGTCGAGGTGGTCCGGCTCGCGAGAAACCGCCGCAACGGCCGCCTCTGCCGCTGCGGCGCCGGCCGCGGCGATGTTCACCACACCGTGGTCGGCCCAGCTCTGATGCGGTCCGGTGTCCCACCACTGCCATCCGACCGCGCCGTCACGGCGCGGCCAGAAGACGTCCAGATGGTTGCCGCGGGGAGCGAGCACACTCAGCCCTGACGACGCCGCTGCCCGAAGGTTCGCTGGCGCATCATCGGTCGGGCCGCGGCCGAGGACGTTGTTCCAGATGTAGCGGTAGTAGGGGTTCTGTTGGTCCATCGCCTTGTATCGGGAGCTGCGGTCGGTGCCGCCGAACCACTGGTCCACGATGGCGCCCTGCTGCTCTGCGTTGAACGCCGACCATTCTGGACCGGCGGAACCGTACTGGTAGACGCTGTCACCCATCAGGTATTGGGCTTGGTTGACCATGCCGCTGCACATCAGTCCAGGCAGGAACCCGGTGTGTGCGATCTGCCACGCGTGGGCCAGTTCGTGGATGAGTAGCTGGCCCGGCTGCGGGTACGCGTTGCCGCCGGGTCCGAGCGGGTTGTCGTATGCGCTGCCGAGGTTGCAGTAGGTCTTGCCGTCGACGCCGGGTGCGGTGAATGCGCGATTGCTGAGGCCAGCGAGGTTGGTGATCAGCACCTTGTCGTAGGGAATCGAGTTGCCGTACGCCTGGCGGGCGAACGTGATTTCGGCGTCGTTCAGCGGTCGGTACTTTATGAGCGCGTTGGTGACCGCACCGATGGCAACGCCCGCGACGATACCGAGGATGAGCGCGCCGCCGATCCCGGCGCCTGCGACCGCCGAAATCGCGAACACCACGACACCTCCGACGACACCGAGGGTTCCGCCGGGGCCCAGCGTCGCGCCGAGCCAGTCGATCGCCTCCCTGGTCGCCCCGATCACAACACCGAGCGCGGCGCCGGCTACACCGGCGGCGACATCGAAGACGTCCTTGACCAGGTCTGCGAGCGTACCGACGACGCCGCCCCACTTGTAGTCTTTGGCCACGCTGTAGTTGGGGGCCGCCTGCAACTGAGACCAGTACAAAGCGAGCAGTGGATTGTGGCCGTGCTCTTCGCGGTCCCAGCTGTCGACACCAGAGACGTGTCCGCTCTGTACGAACGCCATCGTCGGGAATCCCGGCGCGGTGAGGTATGCGCGGAGGTTGAAGTCGAAGTCGCCGAACACACTGCTCGAGTGAGTGTGGAACTTGACGTAGTAGTCGCCGTTGTCGCTGACTTCGACGTGCACCGATCCGCCCAGCGGTGTGCCGGACGGGGTGATGATGGGGCGATCGAACGTGAGAGTTGTCATTTTGTGTGTACCTCGTGGTGTGTAGTACCTCGTGTCCAGTGAGCCGGTGCCAGCCCCGCGCGGGAGGGCTATCACAAGGCTGCACGGCCGACGTCGGGGCCAGTAGAGTAAGCGGCTACTCGAATCCCGGACTCGTGGTGCGAGTGCATCCGTGTTCGCGTCCGCATGAGGAACCCCAAACGGATCCTCCGAACGAGCTCGGCCGCGGCGGGCCTGGAACGTCATGACCAGGGCCCGACTGGCCAGGCGATTGCCAGATGCCTGGTACGAAAATATTCTCGTTGACCGGCGCCTATGTTTACGGTTCGAACCGTGTCCACGTCGGCACTCTCATCGGCTAAGCGCGCTGCCGCACCGGCGACACGCAGGACCTGATCGCACAACGCCAGCGACTGCGTGCGCTCGGTGTCGGCGAGGACCGGATCTACCTCGATCACGGCCTGACCGGCACCACCGGGTCCGCCCGGACTGAACCAGGCCATTGCCGCGGTCTGCGAGGGCTGGTGGTATTCGATATCGGGGTGCACGACGCCGACGCGGGCGCGACCGTGAGAGGAACATCGAACGGGTTCCCGTCCGCGGCAATGAAGGTCAGTCGTTGTGGGTGACGCTGATGTGCGGAGGTTGTCGGTGCGGGGGATGCCAAATACGCGGTCGCGGCGGGCTTTTCCAGCGGATTTGGGGGCGCCCACTCGATAGGCTGCAGCGGGTGCGACCACCCATCAGATGGATCCAGAACGCGCAGACGTTTGAGCTCGCCACTCTGACTTTCGGTTTCGCAGACGTCGAACAACGAGTCTTCGGAGTACCTGAGGCTGGTTCGCGTTCCGGGCTGATCGTTGGATACGTCGGTCAGCATTATTCGGAGGTAAGCAACCTGGTTTGTGCCGCCTTCGCAGTCATCGCCACCGTCGCCCGCCGAACTGGTCTGCGGATCTCACTGACGGCATCCCAGCCACTTGGTCCGAAACATTCAGCTATTTCCGGCTTTTGGACCTTTCTAGCCTGAAGGGAAACTCTGTCTTCGGCCGTCGCCACGACGTATCGCCAGACCGTCGACATCATGCGCACCGCGAGGCGTGTCACAAGGTTGGCGGAAATCGTGGCGCTGTGGTGCCGACTGCTGTGCCACGAGGCCCGCGGTACGCCGCTACGGCGCGCTGGCACATCTCGCCACGGTGTTCCGGTGCGGGTGCGCGACCGGATACCGTCGATGAGCTGTCGTTTTTCGGCGGGCATCCCGCCTTCTTACCGCAGGGCAGCAACGGTTCCAGCCACCAGTTACAACAAGATCAGCGAGCGCGCCCGCGCCGCCACCGAGAGAGCGGACCGCAATGCCTGATCCTAACGAATCGGTCAGCCCGCCCGCGTGCAAAGGCAAGACGATTGTCGAAGTCGTCGAAGCGTTCCAACGCAATTGGCCGCACCTCAAACCCCCGATCTTCCGTGCCGCGGACGTTCTGCCGCTGCTGCAGGGCAACGACCGCGAGTTCGCCGCCGCGTCGCTCCTCATCGACGGCGGACGCGTCCACTACCCGGACCGAGCCCCCGAATGACCCGATCCCGCCGCAGCGCGAAAACCACTGGCACCGCCACGAATCGGCGACCGCTGCCTACCTCGCCGAGCACGTCGACGACCGCATCGAACGCGCGAAGAACGGCGCCAAGGACCGCGGCGACTTCGCCGGAATGCGTATCCATGGCAGACGTCTGGTCGGCGACTGCAAGGAGGGTTGGCGGGATGTGTGCCGCGCAGGCGGTATCAGGAGGCTACTGCCAGGGTACGACCGACCTAGCGGTAGCGCGGGTTCGTGTTGTGCCATTCGAACGAGCCGCCCATCCAATCGCGAACGCCGCGCATGAACAGCTGGAGTTCGGGGGAGGGGATGGCGTGCAGGGCGCGATGGTCGGCTTCGAACTGGTGCACCATCCGGTTGTGCAGGTCGACGGTGACCTCGGTCGCTTCGGCCAGCGAGCACCCACGATCGGCGGCGATCTGCAGCACCATATTGCTGACGGGTACTTCGTCGGCGGCATCCTTCTTGATCGAGAACAGGTCGTTGACCAGGACGGCGGCGGTACCCGCCCGGAACACGGCCTGCCGGACCCGATCGTCGTAGAAGAGGTTCGCGGGCAGCTCGTACCCGGCGACGGGGTCGATCAGGGTCATCGAGGTGTAGAAGGTGTCGTGCTGGCGGGCGGCGAGATATTCCCACGCGGAAGGTGATTCGCCGGTGTGTCGCCACGCGGCGTAGGCGGTCCAGGACACGAACATCGTGAACGTCGCGTAGCAGGCGCGCTGCACCTGCCCCGGGGTGGCGTGGGCGCGCAGATTCGCGATCGCGGAACCGAAAGCACGCAGCACCTTGTCTTCCCGCAGCACCTCCTCCAGCGGAGTGGTGAACTCGCCCGCGTCGGGCAACGGATCCAAGGCCGCCATCGCCAAGGTGAGTCGTTGCGGCAGCCGGGTCGGGTCCGCGCCGAGCGCCGAATCGTCGGCGTAGTAGTCGTCGGCCATCCACCAAGCGGTGTTCATCTGGGCGGGGACCAGCAGTCGGTCGGGGTCGTCGGAATCGGTGTGGGTCAGCATGACCAGCCGTCCGTAGCCGGTCCGGCGCAGCTTCTCGAGCTCGTCGTCGGTGAACCCGATCGACTCCGCCCATGTGGTGAGGCGATCGTCGATCCGGTCGGCGAGATTGTCGTCGATCCGGGTAGCGGGCGGGCAGTACAGTGGCGGCGCGGAACCGTCACCCCAGGCAAGTTCTCGGTAGGGCTCGATCTCGGCCGTCGCGTGCCGGACCGGTATCCGAAACGCGCTCTCGCCCAGGGGAGTTCCAGTGTCGCGAAGGTGCCGTAAGCCGGTGCTGGGCAGTGTGGCCGCCGGCATCGCGCCGGGCGCGGGCGGTGGCGCTGGTTCGGGCTCGGCCCGGGTCATCGTCGAGAAGCGTGCGGCGAGTTCGGTGCCCAGGCCGTGAGGCCCAGCCAGAAGGTGCGTGAGTCGTTCGCCGGTGTCGGTAACCGTGTCGCGGTGGCTGGTCTGGTCGTTGTCGAGACTTGTCACAGCACTTCTCCCGTCGCAGGGGTCCATAGATGGAGACAGCACGATGCACTCAAACGACTATCGGCCGTCTCGCTCAGTGCCGCAGGCGATTGCGTGATTTCGGTCGATTCGACACGCTGATCTCCGACATCGGGCCTTCGTGCCGAGGTGAGAGCATTCGACCGCCCTCACGGGACCTGCCCATGAAGTTTGCAGCACTGTGCGGTCGAGCTTCTGACGGTGACTCTGAACGACTGACCGGAATGCGAGAAGCGAAGCGTCACTTGGCATATAGCGGTGTTCGACAGCGCAAGAGAATGATGGAATGAGCTGGTATCTCGGGAACTGTGCTGTGAGATCGGTGTGCCGGACGGGTTCGGATCGTCGAGTGGAGGGCAGACGTGAACTGCGAGAGCGTCCCACCGGGCACCTGGACCAGATCCTGGCCGGGATCCAGCCCTGGCACCGGTGTTGAGTAGCCGCCTATCGGCCGTTTGGTGAGGCGGCGTCCGCCATTCAGCAATGTGATAACCCGTTTCACTTCCGGCCAGCTGTCGGTGGTCCCACGAGCGGCAACGTAGTGGCCCCACGACGGGGCACCGACACTCCGTCAGCGAATCCTGCCTCGAGGTGCGCCATCTATGGACTACAAGACCTCGATCTGCGCGGGCTGCGTCTGTGGACGCACGTCCGTGTACCAGGCGTACTCGATTCCACTGAGCCTGCCGTGCTCGACCCATAAAATGACCTCGCCGATCGGTGCTCCGTTGCGGTCGGTGACGGCTCCATTGGCGAAGATTCCGTCCGTCGAACCGGATGCGGTCTCCACGCCAGAGGGCACCACCACATCGACGCTGGGCGAACCGACACCCCAGGTGGCGTTGACCTGTGTAAACGGAATCTGCGCCAGATAGTCGCCAGCACCGGCCTTGCCGGAGGACAGCAGTTTGGTGACGACTCCGGTTTCGAGCTCGGTCATGGCCCGCGGCTCAATCGGTGTACTACTCATCGGCTCTCCTCGGTTCTCGCGCCACGTCACGGAATGTACGCGGTGCCGATCTTGAAGACACCGTTGATCATGGGACCGCGAATTTCGACGGTCTGGCCGTTGATCGTGCGGACCAATGGCTTCGTACGTCGCCGTCCTCGCGCGCTGGCTATACCTGGGACGAGTGGCCTCTCATGCCGGATGGTGCGCATTTCTCGTGTGCGACAAGGCTGTTGATAGGTAGGCTCACACCCGGTACGAGATACGGGCATCGGGGCACGATGACGCCAGCGATCTTGGCAGCGGCAGCGGGAATATTCGGAATCGCGATTGGTCGTTTCTGGGGCACCAGAACAGAGTCCGCACGATTGCGCCGAGATGCCCTGCAGGTCAGGACATCCTGTAGTGCCGTTGCGACACGATGTCGCTCGATGCGAGTGAACTCGCAGATAGGAGGGCCGAATTCGGTTTCGGCTGTGTGAGTTTCGGGCTCGTGCTCGA
>NZ_JBITIL010000034.1:0-45916 GCF_044458905.1 Nocardia sp. NPDC050408
GAAGCGCATGCGACGAAGTCGCGAGTCTCGACGGCTCGGACGCGAGACACCAGGGGGCCGCGAACACGCAGCGCCGAAGGCGCTGCCATTAAACAGAGCCGCGCCGGAGGTAGGGCACTCCAACCCAGTAGCCTCTGGGCGTGTCTACTGGTCGCCCCAACGGCTCCACTCCCGCGGATGAGCGGCCGGTTTCGCTGCATACGGCGCTGCGCGAGAGTCCCGGCGTATTGCGGTTGGCGCTGATCCGCTTTACCGGTCAGTTCGGTGATGGCATGTTCCAGGCGGCGCTGTCCGGTGCCATTCTTTTCAACCCGGAGCGGGAGACCGATCCGCTCGCCATCGCGGCCGCGTTCGCGGTGCTGCTGCTGCCGTATTCGCTGATCGGGCCGTATGCCGGTGCGCTGCTGGACCGGTGGGATCGGCGGGCGGTGCTGCTTGTCGCCAATGTGCTGCGGGCGGTGCTGATCGCTGCGGTGAGTGTCGGACTGCTTGCGGGCAGTAGTGCGACGCCGTTGTTGTTGCTCGCGCTCGCCGTGGTGGGAGTCAGTAGGTTCGTGCTCTCGGGCGTGTCCGCGGCGCTGCCGAGGGTGCTCGATCAGCACTGGCTGGTGCCCGCGAATTCGGTGCTGGCCACGGTGGCGTCCGGCTGTGCCGGTGTCGGCGCGGCCGCGGCGGTCGCGATCATCGGGTTGATCGGCGCGGGTGATTTCGCATCGGCGGTCGCGGTGGCGATCAGTGCGGTGTGGTCGGTCTGCGGTGCGGTATTCGCGGCCGGATTCGGGGCCGGGGCGCTGGGGCCGGAGCGTGGGACTGCGGCGCGCGGCAGTGCCGTGCGCGCGATCGCGACCGGTCTGCGCCACGGTGCGGGCGCGGTCTGGGGAGCTGTTCAGGTCACCACCGCGATGCTCGGCATCGGCACGCATCGGATCGTATTCGGCACCAATACGTTGATCATGGTGCTGGTGCTGCGGCAGGCGCCGGTCGACGGCGGCGGCGCGAATACCGGACTGACCCGGTTCGGACTCGCCATCGGCTGCACCGCGGCGGGCATGTTGGTGGCGGCGGTGGTCGCACCGGTATTGATTCCGCGGCTCGGCCGGTCGCGCACGGTGGTGCTCGGGCTGTTGACCGCGACCGTGGTGCAGTTGGCGCTGGTCACCCCGACCGCGATCGCCTCCACCGGAACCGCGGCGCATCGGGCGCATCAATTGCTGTTGGTGGCTGCCTTCCTACTCGGGCTCGCGGGGCAGACCATCAAACTGACCGGCGATGCGACCATGCAGATCGATATCGATGACACCAGGCGCGGTCAGGTTTTCGCCTTGCAGGACACCGTATTCAATATCGCGTTCGTACTGGCGATCGCGCTCACCGCATTGGTGATCCCGGAGGATGGGCGCTCGATCGCAGTTGTGCTTGTCGGCGCCGGTATCTATTGCGCGGGGATCGCGGCCATTGCCTTGAACAATCGGCGCTCGCCGGTCACTGGCTGAATGGCATTGTCGGGTAGCCGGATTCATCGACCGACCAGGGCCGGTGATCCCGCAGCGCTGCGACCTGTTCGATCGAGGCATGCGGATCCGGCCATTGCGAATCCTGCGGCGGCTCATCGTCATTCGCCAAGGCTGCACCGAATTCGTCGGCGGCGAGGTGATCCAGCTCCGGCTCGGTGCGCTCGATCCAGGCCAGATCTTCGCTGCCCGCATCGGTCGGACTCCCGGTGATCTGGTGATTCCAGGTGCCGTTGCCAATGGGGTCGGTGAAGAAATGGTCGGGTACACCGTCGTCGTCCAGATCCAGCCCGGCCACATCGGCGATGCCGGTGCCGTCCGAATCCCACAGCACGTCATCGACCAGGCCGTCGCCGTCGAAGTCGAGTGCCACCGCATCGCCCAGTCCCGACCCGGATAGATCCAGATCCGCCTGACTGGCCCAGACGTGGACCGTGCCGTCACCGGTCCCGAATACGTACTCGATCTCGCTCATATCTGATTGGACGCG
This sequence comes from Nocardia sp. NPDC050408, assembly GCF_044458905.1. Taxonomy (NCBI): domain Bacteria; kingdom Bacillati; phylum Actinomycetota; class Actinomycetes; order Mycobacteriales; family Nocardiaceae; genus Nocardia; species Nocardia sp. NPDC050408. The sequence goes on from NZ_JBITIL010000034.1 coordinate 2,002, forward strand.
ACTGCGCCCCATCCGGTTCCCCCCTTCGCGCCATTCGGTCGGGTAAGTTGATCTCCCATCGACCCGAATCGACAGGGAGTCAACAAGGAATGGGATTTCGGCCGAGCGGTACGCGTGCGTCCGCGTCGGCGGCCAAGCATCCCTGTGCGCCCGTAATCCTCGGTGTAATGCTCGCCGGAGCGCTGACCGTACCGGCTCCAGTCGCGCAAGCCGCGCAGCATCCGTGGGCGCCACCGCCGGTGAACAGCTGTGGCGAGATCGGATTCGACCCGTTGAACCGGGCGCCGGACCCCAACGCACCGCCGCCTCCGCCGCTGCCCGAGCTGCCCCCGCAGATCGATATACCGGTGCCGATTCCCGAGATCACGCCGGTACCTGTCCCCGATCCGGCGCCGGACAACACCCGGATCGATCCGGAGCCACTGCCACCGGACCCATGTCGCAACCCGTGCCCGGATATTCGAGACACGCCGAAACCGCCAGATCCCGCCACTGAACCCAAACCGTCGGATCCCGCCACGGAGACAGAACCGGAAATCGCGCCCGACACCGGATCGAGTTCCGGATCCGGCTCGGGCTCGGGCTCCGGATCGAGTTCGGGTTCCGGCGCGCTCCGCCTGCCGCGCATAGCGTTCCGTCCGGAGATCGAACCCGTTCCGATCCCGGTGCCCGGCCCCGACGGAATCGAACCGCAACCCGCGCCGCCGCCGATCGTGCACCCGGCCGAACCCGGACCACTGACCGCCGCCATCGGCCCGCCGCTGCTGGAGTCGGTGGAGCTGGTCGGTCAGGTGACCGGGCACGGTTCGGCGAATCGCACCGATATGCGCTGGCAGGTCGACGGCACCGATCTCGGCATCATGTGGGAGACCAAACCGGGCGAGGTCGCCGTGGCCTTCGGCGATACCTTCGGCGACGGTTGGACCTTCGGTGGCGTCGGCGGGCCCGATTGGCGCAGCAATGTGCTCGGCTACAGCACCGACCACGACCTCGCCGACGGCCTCAGCATCGACACCATGGTGCAGGACAGCCGTTGTCACGCCACCGAACTGCTGTCCAGCCGCAAGATCAAGAACTGGGAGACGACCACCATCCCGACCTCCGGGTTCGCGATCGGACAGCGCCAGTTCATGAGCTACATGTCGGTGAACCACTGGAGCCGCATCCCCGGCCTGTGGTCGACCAACTACGGCGGGCTGGCGTACTCCGACGACAACGGCCGCACCTGGGTCAAGGATCAGCACGCCAGGTGGGACAACTTCTTCGGGCTCGGCCGGTTCCAGGTGACGGCCATGGTGCCGCAGGGCGACTACGTCTACATGTTCGGCACGCCCAACGGCCGCGTCGGGGTCATCGGCCTGGCCAGGGTGCGCAAGACCGAGGTGCTGAACAAATCGGCCTACCAGTACTGGGTGGGTGGGACCTGGGCGCCGGCGGTCGAAAACCAGGCCACGCCTCTGGTTGTCGGTATGGCAAGCGAGCTGTCGGTGCGCTTCGACAAGGGCAGCCGGCAGTGGCAGATGGTCTATCTGGATTCGGCGCGCGGTGCGATCGTGATGCGCACCGCGGCCAGCCCACAGGGCGCCTGGACCGATGGTGTCCAGCTGGTCTCTACCGACGACTATCCGAAGGCCTACGGCGGCTTCATCCATCCGTGGTCGACGAGCGAGGATCTGTACTTCACCATCTCGGCATGGGATAGCTACAACGTGTACCTCATGCACGCGAAACTCGATCCGCCGCACTGATCGCGCTCGGATCGACTCCGACGATGATTGGGTATGGTGCGGATGTGATCGACCAGCGCATACCCATTTCGCACGGGCGGCTCCGGTGACGAGCGAGACACCGGGCTGGCAGTTCTGGATCGATCGGGGCGGCACCTTCACCGATGTGGTGGCTCGCCGTCCCGACGGCAAGCTCGTTACACACAAGCTGCTCTCGGAGAATCCGGCGCGCTATGCCGATTCCGCGGTGGCGGGCATTCGCGAAATCCTCGCCGACGCGGGGGGCTCCGCCGAGATCGATGCCGTCCGGATGGGCACAACGGTCGCGACCAACGCGCTGCTCGAGCGCAAGGGTGAACGGACTGTGCTGGTCATCACGCGTGGCTTCCGCGATGCACTGCGCATCGCCTATCAGAATCGTCCGCAGATTTTCGCGCGCGAGATCGTGCTGCCGGAGTTGTTGCACGAGCGCGTGATCGAGGTGGACGAGCGCGTAACGGCGGACGGCACCGTGCTGAAACCACCGAACCTGGAGGCCCTCGCCGCCGAGCTGAAGCCGTTGTACGACAGTGGTATTCGTGCCGTCGCCGTCGTCTGCATGCATTCACATCTGTATCCCGAGCACGAACAGGCGATCGGCCGGCTGGCCCGGGATATCGGATTTCCGCAGGTCTCGCTGTCCAGCGAGGTGAGCGCGCTGATGAAGCTGGTGCCGCGCGGGGACACCACGGTGGTGGACGCCTATCTCTCACCGGTGCTGCGTCGCTATGTCCAGCAGGTCGCCGACCAGCTCACCGGTGTGCGGCTGATGTTCATGCAGTCCAACGGCGGACTCACCGAGGCCGGACAGTTCCGCGGTAAGGATGCGATCCTGTCCGGCCCGGCGGGCGGCATCGTCGGCATGGTTCGGATGTCCGAACTCGCCGGATTCGATCGGGTCATCGGTTTCGATATGGGTGGAACCTCCACGGACGTATCGCATTTCGCGGGTGAGTACGAGCGGGTGTTCATCACGCAGATCGCCGGTGTCCGGTTACGCGCGCCGATGCTCGATATCCATACCGTCGCGGCCGGTGGCGGTTCGATCCTGCACTTCGACGGCAGCCGCTACCGCGTGGGACCAGATTCCGCGGGCGCGGCACCCGGACCGGCCTGCTATCGCGGTGGCGGACCGCTCACCGTCACGGATGCCAATGTGATGCTCGGTCGAATCCAATCCGCGCATTTTCCACGGGTTTTCGGGCCGGAGGGCAACGAACCGCTCGATGATGCGCTGGTGCGCAACCGATTCGCGGAACTGGCCGCCGAAATCGCGGAGAGCACCGGTGACGATCGCACACCGGAGCAGGTCGCCGAGGGCTATCTCGAAATCGCGGTCGCGAATATCGCGGCCGCCATCAAGCGGATCTCGGTGCAGAAGGGCCACGATGTGACCCGGTACGCGCTGACCACCTTCGGCGGTGCGGGTGGCCAACTCGCCTGTAAAGTGGCCGATTCCCTCGGCATTCGCACGGTTGTGGTGCCGCCGATGGCCGGTGTGCTCTCGGCTCTCGGCATCGGTCTCGCCGATACCACCGCCATGCGCGAGCGTTCGGTGGAGTTGCCGCTGCGCGACGAGTCGATGGAGCGTGTCGTCGAGATCGCCGATGATCTGGAGGCCATCACGCGCGCCGAACTACTCGGTGAGGACGTACCCGCGCACCGGGTGCGCATCGTGCGGCGCGCCCAGCTGCGCTACGACGGCACCGACACCACGCTCACCGTCGAACTCACCGAACCGACGCAGATGGCAACGGATTTCGTCGAACGCCATCGGAGCACCTATTCCTTCGTGCTGGACCGCCCGATCGTGATCGAGGCGCTTTCGGTCGAGGCGACCGGACTCACCGAACCACCCGATCTCGCCGACCTCGCCGGACCGCGCTCGGCCACCGGCGAGTCGGAGTCGGTGTGGCTGCATACCGGAGGCGCTCGACGCGAAGTATTCCTTTATCGGCGTGCCGAATTGATGCCGGGGCGGGCGGTGCGCGGACCCGCGATCATCACCGAGGCCAACTCCACCACGGTCGTCGACGACGGTTGGCAGGCCGTGGTGAACGACCTCGGCCATCTGATCATGGAACGGGTCGCCGCGGTGGCCGGACCGGAGGCGGACACCGAAGCGGATCCGGTGCTGCTGGAGGTCTTCAACAATCTGTTCATGTCCATCGCCGAGCAGATGGGCGCGCGGCTGGAGTCGACCGCGCAGTCGGTCAATATCAAAGAGCGCCTGGACTTCTCGTGCGCGCTCTTCGATCCTGACGGCAATCTCGTCGCCAATGCGCCGCATATCCCGGTGCATCTCGGATCGATGGGGACCAGTGTCAAGGAGGTTATCCGGCGCAGGCAGGCCGGGGGCATGCGTCCCGGCGACACCTATGCGGTCAACGATCCCTACCACGGCGGCACCCATCTGCCCGATGTCACGGTGATCACGCCGGTATTCGATACCGCAGGCACCGAGATCCTCTTCTATGTCGCATCACGCGGTCATCACGCCGAGATCGGCGGTATCGCGCCCGGTTCGATGCCGGCCAACAGTCGTCGCATCGAGGAGGAGGGCGTTATCTTCGACAACTGGCTGCTCGTCGAGGACGGCCGGTTCCGGGAGGATGAGACGCTGCGGTTGCTGACCGAAGCGCCGTATCCCTCCCGCAATCCGGCCACCAATATCGCCGATCTGCGGGCCCAGATCGCCGCCAATGCCAAGGGTGTCGAAGAAGTCCGGAAGATGATCGAGCACTTCGGACTCGATGTCGTCGAGGCGTATATGCGGCATGTGCAGGACAATGCGGAGGAATCGGTGCGGCGCGTCATCGATGCGCTCGACGACGGCGAATACGCCTATGCGACCGACCTGGGTGCGACCATTCGCGTTCGGATCACCGTGGATCGGGAAAACCGCAGCGCCACTATCGATTTCAGTGGTACCTCCGGGCAGCTCGACGGTAACTTCAACGCCCCCTATGCCGTTGTGAACGCGGCGGTCCTGTATGTCTTCCGCACGCTGGTCGCCGACGATATTCCGCTCAACGACGGCTGCCTGCGACCACTGCGGATCATCGTGCCGCCCGGTTCGATGCTCGCGCCCGAACCGGGCGCCGCGGTCGTCGCGGGCAATGTCGAGACCTCCCAGGCGATTACCGGCGCGCTGTACGCGGCGCTCGGGGTGCAGGCCGAGGGGTCGGGCACGATGAACAACATCACCTTCGGCAATGATCGCAGCCAGTACTACGAGACGATCGGATCCGGATCCGGTGCGGGCGACGGCTTCGACGGCGCGCCGGTGGTCCAGACCCATATGACCAACTCGCGGCTCACCGATCCGGAAGTGCTGGAGTGGCGGCTGCCGGTGCTGCTCGAGGAGTTCTCGGTACGGGCGGGTAGCGGGGGCTCCGGGCGATGGCGTGGCGGTGACGGAGCGGTGCGTCGACTGCGGTTCACCGAAGCGGTGACGGTCTCGACGCTGTCGAGTCACCGTCGGGTGCCGCCGTACGGCATGGCGGGCGGCGCGCCCGGCGCACTCGGCCGAAACCGGATCGAGCGTGCCGATGGCACGGTGCAGGACCTGAGCGGGGCGGATTCGGCGCACCTCGACCCCGGGGATGTGCTGGTCATCGAGACGCCCGGCGGCGGCGGGTACGGGAACTGATCACGGTCGGCGCGCCGCCCTGGCATGCTTTTCGAGAGTGAGGTAGCTCACATTCGACAGTGTCACGTCGGAAGGAGGTCAGCTGTCTGATGACCATGAACGACAACAAGAACGTATTGCTGGCCGGGGCGAGCGGAGTGCTGGGCGCCCACATCACCACCGCTCTCCGGCAGTCCGGCTACACGGTGATTTCGCTGTCCCGCGGCGCCGGGGCCGATGTCCAGGCCGATCTGATGAATCGCGACCAACTGCTGCGCGCGGTCGAGGGCCGCACCGTCGACACCGTGGTGCACGCGGCGACGGCACTGCGCAAGGCGCCCATGCGGCACAAGGATATGTACGCGACCAATGAGCTGCGGATCACCGGCACCGCCAACCTGCTGGAGGCCGCGCGCGCCGTCGGTGCCCGGCGGGTCATCGCCGAATCCGTGGTCCTCGGTTACGGCTACGGCGATTTCGGCGATCACGTGCTCACCGAGGACGACCCCTTCGCATCGACCGGCGACAAAGCAGTGGAACCCCACCTCGAAGGCATGCGGGTCAAGGAAGAGCTGATGCTGAATGCCGATGGGATCGAAGGGATCTCATTGCGCTACGGCATGTTCTACGGCGCGGGCGGCACAGAGGCCATTATCGAGATGCTGCGCAAGCGACAGCTGCCGACGGTGAACGATCACGGACGGGTGCTGCCGTGGGTCGATCTGGCCGATGCGGGTGCGGCGGTGGCGCTGGCCGTCGAAGGCGGAAAGCCCGGTGCCGCATACAACATCGTGGACGACACCCCGCTCGGCTTTGGTGCATACGTCAAGCTGGTGGCCGAAACCTTCGGCACACCAAAGCCATTGACCGTACCGGCCTGGATGATGCGGCCCATGTCGTACGCCTACCGCATGACGCAGGCCAGTATGCGAGTGTCCAACGCCAAGGCGAAGACGGAGCTCGGTTGGACACCGCGCTATCCGTCCTGCGCCGATGGCATGCGCGCTTTGGCCGCCGCGCAGCACGGCTAGCCGATCAGCGCGTAGAGCCGCGAGCCGCCGAGGCGCGTCATTCTGTGGATACGCACAATTGCCCGCATCGTCACAGCCGCGAACGTGGTCGGGTGCGCCGACGCCAAGTACGCTCGGAGCAATCATGGCCACGTACTTCGATCCGACGTCATGGTCACCGATGCGGGCCGTCGACATGGGTAAACGCCTCTTCGATCAATCACTGCTCGAACAATGGCTCGCCTACACCACTGCCTGGGTGGATCCATTGGCCGATTTCGGCGCGGGCACTGTGACCGCACTCATGCCGGACGTACTGATGACGGTGCTCAGCGAGGGCATTCTGAGCCGTTTCGGCGGCCAGGAGGTCAGCGCCACCCTGCTCGGCCACGATCTGCACGCGACCCTGCAGGTGCTCAAGGTGCGCCGACGCGGCGCGCATTTCCAGACCAAGACAGTGCTGTCGCGGCTGCGCTGGGACGATCACCCGATCGAACAGGTCACCGTGATCGCGCACGGCGTTCGGCTGGTGCCCGGCGTGCCGACGAAGGCGCGGGTGCAGCAGCTGGATCTGAACGGGACCGTCACCACCGCGGCGCTGGTGGGCTGGCTCGATACCCAGCAGCTCGATTGGAAACTCGACATCGACGCGAGCGGATTGATCCGGGCGAAGCATCGAAGGCGCCCGATCAGTGCGCTGGTGGAGGCGCAAGTGCGCGACAACTTGCTGACCGTCGATATCCACCGGGCGAACTGGTTGGGCATCCGAGTCCCGCGAAAGCTGGTAACCGCGCCGGCGATCCCGCTGGATCGGCTACCGAATGACGCGCGCATCGTGCACGCCACCCGCGAGGGCGATCTGGTCCGGTTCCGCGTCGAGCTGCCGGGGATCATCGGATCATTCGATCTGGCACAGATCCGCTCGGCCATCGTGGCGGGCACCACGCTGATCATCTTCTGACCGAGGTGGCGATTGCGTTCAGACCTGGGCTTTCCACCATTCCAGCAGCGCGGCCTCGGCCTCATCCCTGGTGAGCGGTCCGCGATCCAGGCGCAATTCCTTCAGGTATCGCCACGCGTTGCCGACCTCGGGACCGGCGGGAATGCCGAGCAGTTCCATGATCGCGTTGCCGTCCAGGTCCGGACGCACCCGATCCAGATCCTCCTGCTCCTGCAGTCTGGCGATCCGCGTCTCCAGCTCGTCATAGGTGGCGCGCAGTGCGGCGGCGCGACGCTTATTGCGGGTGGTGCAGTCGGCGCGGACCAGTTTGTGCAGCCGAGGTAACAGGTCAGCGGCATCGGTGACGTAGCGGCGCACCGCCGAATCGGTCCACTGTCCCTTGCCGTAGCCGTGGAAACGCAAGTGCAGGAAGACCAGTCGCGCCACGTCCTCGGTGAACTGCTTGGAGTACTTGAGCGCGCGCAATCGCTTGCGCACCATTTTCGCGCCGACCACCTCGTGGTGATGGAAGCTGACCCCGCCGCCCGGTTCATTGCGCTTGGTATCGGGCTTGCCGATATCGTGCAGCAGCGCGGCCCAGCGCAGCACCAGATCCGGATCGCCCTCCTCCAAGTCGATGGCCTGCTGCAACACGGTCAGCGAATGCCAGTAGACATCCTTGTGCTGGTGGTGCTCGTCGATCTCCAGCTTCATGGCGGGCACCTCGGGCAGCACCAACTGGGCCAGGCCGGTCTCGCACATGATGTTGATGCCGTCGATCGGATGCGCGGAGGCGATGAGCTTATCCAGTTCGGTGCGCACCCGCTCGGCGGTGATCCGCTCGAGCTCACCCGCCATGGCGGCGATCGCGGCCCGCACCCGCGGCTCTAGTTCGAAACCGAGCTGCGCGACGAACCGCGCGGCCCGCAGCATCCGCAGCGGATCGTCGTGGAACGAATCCTCCGGCGCCGCAGGCGTATCCAGCATTCCGGCGAGCAGCGCGTCCATCCCGCCGAGTGGATCGACGAATTCCAGCGACCCATCGGCGCCGATCTTCACCGCCATCGCATTGACCGTGAAATCGCGCCGCACCAGATCACCCTCGAGCGAATCACCGAAAGTGACCTCGGGATTGCGCGACACCCGGTCATAGGTGTCGCTGCGGAAGGTGGTGATCTCCAACTGCTGATCGGCCTTCGACGCACTCACCGTGCCGAATGCCAACCCGCCGGTATCCCACAGATGATCGGCCCACCCGCGCAACAACTCCTGCACCTGCTCGGGCCTGGCATCGGTGGTGAAATCCAGATCCGTCCCCAAACGCCCGAGCACCGCATCGCGCACACTGCCCCCGACCAGGTACAGCTCATACCCGCGCGCGGCGAACAACTCGCCCAGCGGCGTCAACACCTCGGACAACCGTCCCAGCGTGACCGCGGCCGCGGCCAGCAATCGGGTACGTCGATCCAACGCTGCATCCTCGGACTTGGGCGAAACCACGAAGCAGCAGCTTACCGAGCCCGCACAACCGATATTCCAGCGCAACCCACGCAGCGCGCAGATATATAAGGCCAGACGCATCCGGCGCGGGTGGAGGTACCGAGTCGTCGAACATCCAGCACCTCCTCGGACACGAACACTCAGGTCGCGACCTCGGCACCCACACAACTCCAACGGAGCGAGTCCGACGAGCGAGGAGTTGGCGGCCCGTCTCGCGATCGAGTGGCCGAAGCGCGGGTGCTGCAGGCGCGAGTCTCGGCCGCTGAGGCTGTGTACATCCGGCGCCGAACGATCCGCACTTCGGTGACCACCACGGGACCGAGGAGTTGGCGGCGCCGGAGGCGCGGCAATTCAGCACAGTAGGATTGCGTGGTGTCTCCGGCCGATCGCGCGAACAGTCGACGCCGCCAGCCCCGGCGCCGCGGTTCGGCCGCCAATGCGGCGAAACCTCGCATGCGCACGGTACGGGAAACCTCGGCGGGTGGACTCGTGGTCGACGGGTTGGACGGGCCGAGCGATAAACGCAGTGCGGCGTTGATCGGGCGGACCGATCGGCGTGGCAGACTGCTGTGGTCGCTGCCCAAGGGACATATCGAAGAGGGGGAGACGCCCGAGCAGACCGCGATCCGGGAAGTCGCCGAGGAGACCGGAATAAATGGGATAGTGGTCGCCGAACTCGGCAGCATCGATTACTGGTTCGTTACCGAGGGTCGCCGGGTACACAAGACCGTGCATCATTATCTGCTGCGCTCCATCGGTGGTGAGCTCTCCGATGCTGACGTCGAGGTCACCCAGGTGGCGTGGGTTCCGTTGAGCGAATTGGATTCTCGGCTCGCCTATGCCGATGAGCGGCGCCTCGCCGAAGTGGCGAATCGGATGATCGACCGGATGGAGACCGGCAAGAGATGACCCAGACTTTCCGGCATCGCGCAGCGATTCCGTGGGGGGTGGTGGTCGGGCGACGGGTGGGCCTGTTCCGGATCATCGCTGCGGTCCTGACCATTCTCGGCTCGGCACCGGCGGTTCCGGTATTGCTCGCCCAGCCCGCCGCCGCCCAGCCGACGACGCCGAATAGTTCGTCGTCGCCGAAATTCCTGAAGCTGACCCTGGATTCGGTGAATCCGGCCGCGGTGACCACCACCAGCGATCCGACGTTGACGGTCGCGGGGACCGTCACCAATATCGGTGATCGGGTGGTGCAGGACATCAGCGTCCGCATCCAGCGGGCCGCCGCGGTGTCGACACCCAGTGCGCTGCGCTCGACGCTGCGCCTGGATCAGGTCAACTACGACGTGACCGGTCCGTTCGAAGATATCGCCGATCGCTTGAGTCCCGGCCAGCGCAAACAGTTCACGATCAGCATCGCGTTGCGCTCCAACGGCGGTGCGCCCGCGCTGGATATCAGCAAGCCCGGCGTTTATCCGCTGCTGCTGAATGTCAATGGTGAACCGGCCTACGGCACCCAGGCCCGCCTCGACGACGCGCGTTTCCTGCTGCCGGTGCTCGGCGTGCCGCCCGCGGTCGATATCAACTCGCCGGTGCCCGCCACGCCCGATACCCCGGTGGCGACGACACTGCTGTGGCCGCTGGCCGACCGCCCGCGGCTGGTCGCCGGTGTCACCGGCCCACTCAACGGAAAGGCCGAGCTCACCGATGACGAACTGGCCGCATCGCTGGGCAAGGGCGGACGGCTGGATCAATTGCTCGGTGCCTTGGAATCGGTGCTCGGCACCAATCCGGCCAGTCGCGATCGCACGCTGAACTCGGCGGTCTGCGTCGCGATCGATCCCGATCTGCTGATCACCGCGCAGGTGATGACCAAGGGGTATCGCGTACTGGCCAGCCCGTCCGATCCGGACGGTGCGACCAGGGCGGGCACCGGCGCCGACCAGGCCCAGACCTGGCTGGACCGATTGCGCGCGGTCGCCGCATCGACCTGTACGGTCGCGCTGCCCTTCGCGCAGGTCGATCTCACCGCACTGGCCGCGGTCGACGATCCCGAACTGTCCACCCGGGCGCTGAACGATCCCGCCGATATCGTCGATTCGATCCTGGCCACCAAATCGGTGCGCGGGGTGAGCGTGCCGGATTCCGGCAGTATCGATGAGAGCGCGGGAATGTTGTTGCGCGGCCACGGTTTCGGAACCGCCGTAGTGGCCGATAACGCCGCCGTCCCGCTCGGCACCGCCGGTGCCTCGACGGATTCGGAGCCGATCACCACCGGACGCGGCGGCAACGGTAATCAGAGCACCGCCAACCAGACCACCGCGACTCAGCCGCTGCCGGAGACGAGCACGCCGGATGTGGTCCGGCTCGCCGAGATCGCCCCGGTTTCCGTCACGCCGGAGCCCACGCCGGAACCGCAGACCAGCGCGACACCGACCACATCCGCGCCCACGACCAGCGCCGCCCCTTCCAGCACCCAGACCCCGCCCGCCAATCCACCCGCCGATCCGGCATTGCATGCGGCGAGCTTCGATATCTGGTCCGCGACGGCCCTCGCCGCCGTCGGCTCCAACCCACCGACGCCGTCGTTCACTCCGGCACGCGTCCGCTACGACGTCACCAACGACTCCCGAATGGCCCGCCTGCAGGACGCACTCGGCGCCATCACCTGGTCCGCGCTGAACCCGGAACCGAACCGCCCGCGCTCCTTGCTGCTGGTGCCGCCGCAGCAGTGGAGCGCGAACCGGGAAGAGGCCACCGCGATCCTGAAGCAGGTCGACCTGCTGCTGCGCAATAACCTGGCGACCCCGCGCACGCTCGCCGAGCTGGTCGCCGAATCGCCCGACGCACAGCCGCACGAACCCGACTATCTGCCGCAGGCCGCCCATGACGCAGTACCGGAGCGCTTCGTGTTCCCGGTCCGCGACCAGGGCCGTCGGATCACCGATCTCATGCGCTCGCTCGTCGAGGTGCCCGAGAACGAGCCGACGCCCAACCAATATCTGACCCCGCTGCGCGACGATCTGCTGCGCGTAATGACCCTCTCGGACCGGCGCTCCGGCGATTCCGCACAGCCGGACACCTATGCCCAGCGCCGACTCGACCAGACGACACGCACGCTGGGCCGGCTCTACGGTTCGGTCACTGTGCTGCCGCCCGGCGGGGTGTACACCTTGGCCTCCGAACAGAGCCCATTGCTATTGGTCGCACGCAACGATCTGCCGGTCGCCATTCGGGTCCGGTTCCGGATCGAGGCGCCGACGGAGACGAAAATCACCGATCCGGGTGAGGAGACGCTGCCCCCCACCGGAAGCCGATCGTTCCAGATCCCCACCGAGGTCACCGATAGCCGTAACCTGGTCATTCCGATCTCCCTTACCACGTCCGACGGCGTCGCACTCGGCAATCCCACCTCGGTCTCGGTGCGTTCGAACGCTTACGGTCAGACCTTGGCAATAATTACGGCGTGTGCCGGAATACTGCTGTTCTTGTTGGCCGGGCGCCGGTTGTGGCGTCGGTTCCGCGGACAGCCGGATCCGGCCGACGAGGGTTTCGATCCGGGCACTCGACGCCGGGTGAATAGGTACCGACGGGCGCGCATGCGTGTACAGCGGGAGCAGCAGGAGGCGGGATGAGGACGAGGACACCTCGCTCATGCTCGGCTGTCGTCGCTGTGCTCATTCGACCGACCGGTAGGCAGTCGGTTGCCGCCGATCGGTGCCGACCCCGCACCGCGCATGGCATCGTGGAGGACAATCGCGTAACACCCTGGGCGTCATTCGGCCCGGCGGCGGGGGATGGCATGGCGCAGGAGGCACGATGAGCGACGATGATCTATCCGCTCATCGGCAACCACCTGTTGATCGCCCCGACGGACCCCCGGCCCGCCGGGCGCCCTCGGCACCCTGGGAACGGCCCCTGGCGCAGCCACCGGCGGAACCGGAGGACGCGCAGATGACTCCCGATGAACATTTCGGCGATTCGCCGCGCGTACCCCAGGTGAGTCGTCCCGGTCAGCCGCAGCGACCGGTGCCGCCACCCCGCCCGGCACCGCGCGTCCCGCAGCCACCCACCGGACCGATGGCACCGCCGTCCGGCGCATTGCCCAGGCAACCTCGGCCGCAGCAGCGGCCGGTACCCCGTACACCGCAATATCCGGAACCGCAGCAGTATCCCGAACCCCGCCCGCATCCGAGTCAGCAGCCGCATCCGGGTCAGCGGCAATACCCGGCGCCGCCGCAACAGCCCGGCCCGGCCCGGCCACGTCCGATGCCGCAAGGTCAACCGATGCCGCCCGGACAGCCAGTACCTGGACCACCGGGCGCACCGCGGATGCCGCCTCAGCGTTTCGCGCCGCCGCCGAACTATCAGGCGCCGCGACCGAGCTATCAGACACCGCCGCCACAGCCCCCGGTCATGCGGCAGACCCCGGTCGAACGACAGCCCCTGGTCGAACGACAGCGACCGGTAGAGCATCAGCCGCCGGTCGAACGGCGGCAACCGGTTGAACAACAGCATCGTCCCGCACCTCGGGAAGCTGCGAGGCCGCGCACCCAGGAATGGCCCGCCGCACCCGCATCGGGGCCGGTCGCCACCGAAGCCAAACAGAACGCGAGTTCGCGCCTGCTGCGCGACTCCGGATCCATCGCGCTCGCCACCCTGATCAGTCGCGTCACCGGCTTCGGCAAACAGCTGCTGCTGCTGACCGCGCTCGGGCCGGCCGTCGCGAGTGCCTACACCTCGGCCAATCTCATCCCCAATATGATCACCGAGCTCGTCCTCGGCGCGGTCTTGACCGCGATGGTGGTGCCGACGCTGGTGCGCGCCGAACAAGAGGACGACGACGGCGGCGTCGCGTTCGTCCGCAGGCTGGTGACCGCCGCCTTCGCGGTGCTCGCCGCGGCCACCCTCTTCGCCGCGGCGGCCACGCCGCTGCTTGCGACCAGAGTCTTCGTCTCCTCGGACGGCAAGGTCAACACCGAACTGACCACGGCGCTGACCTATCTGTTGGTGCCCGCCATCCTGTTCTACGGCATGTCGGCGCTGTTCACGGCGATCCTCAATACCCGCCAGAACTTCAAACCCGGGGCCTGGGCGCCGGTGCTGAACAACCTCGTCGTGCTGGTCGTGCTCGGTCTCTATGCCCTCACTCCGGGCGAGATCACGCTGGATCCGGTCCGGATGAGCGATCCGAAACTGCTGGTCCTCGGCGGTGGCATCACCCTCGGTGTGGCCACCCAGGCGCTGAGCCTGCTGCCCGCGATCAAGCGCAATCAGATCGATCTGCGTCCGCTGTGGGGTGTCGACGCGCGGCTCAAGCAGTTCGGCAAGATGGGTTCGGCCATCATCCTGTACGTGGTGATCAGCCAGATCGGTCTGATCGTCTCGAACCACATCGCCTCGGCGGCCGATGAGGCGGGCCCGGCGATCTATACCAATGCTTGGCTGCTGCTCCAACTGCCTTACGGCGTGCTCGGTGTCACGCTGCTCACCGCGATCATGCCGCGGCTGAGCCGCAATGCCGCCGCCGATGACACCCCCGCCGTCGTCGACGATCTGTCCGTCGCGACCCGCTTGACGATGATCGCCCTCGTTCCGGTGGTCACCTTCTTGACGCTGGCCGGACCGCAGGTCGGTGAGGCCCTGTTCGGTTACGCACGGTTCTCCGGCGACGCCGCACGCCTCGGTGAGGCCGTGAGCTGGTCGGCCTTCGCACTGATTCCGTATTCCTTGGTGCTGATCCATCTGCGCGTCTTCTACGCCAGGGAGCAGGCTTGGACGCCGACATGGATCATCCTCGGCATCACCACGATCAAGATCCTGTTCTCGGCGCTGGCACCGGTGTTGGCGAGCAGCAGCGATCAGGTCGTGATCATCCTCGGTGTCGCGACCGGACTCGGCTTCCTGGCCGGTGCCGTGATCGGCGGCTATCTGCTGCACCAGAGCCTCGGCGATCTACGCATGGTCAATGTCGGACGCACGGTGAGCCGCGTCCTGCTGTCCTCGATCGCGGGCGGCGCGGTCATGCTCATCGTGGACAAGGTGCTCGGACTCGACCGCCTCTCCGGCGGACCCGGCTCGCTGATCCGGGTCATCGTCTCGGCCATCGTGATGTTCGCGGTCGCCTTCGGGCTGATGCGCCTGGCCGGTATTCCGGAGATCGTCGCGATCACCGTCGCGATCTCCCGGCGTCTCGGCTTCACCCCGCCCGCCCCGGATCTCGATCTCGAGGGCCCGGTCGAGGACGAGTACGCGACACAGGTATTCCGGCGGCCCGAGCCGTATGTGGCATACCCTGGTTTCGACCCGTACATGGATGCCCAGACCATGGTGCTACCCGTGATCCGAGCTCATACCGTTGACAGCACCGGTATGGGTGAGTTCCCGTACCCTGTTCGGCAGAGAAGCACAAGTGGCGAGTTCGCCGGAACTTCGACATATCAGGGCGAAGGAGGAACGAGGGTGAGCGACGACGCGGCGCTGGGCGGCGTCCCAGCCGCCGAATCTGCTGCGACCAAGGCAGGCGGGCTCTCCACAGATGTTCCGCCCGCCGGGGAGGCCTCCGATCCCGCATACGCGAATCAGAGTGCCGATAACGGTCCGCCGGAGCACGATTCGGCGTCCGGACCCGGCGAGCAACCGCGGGAGGCCCCGCAGCGCGATCCGATGTACGACACCGGGATGATCCCGATCCCGCCGCAACTACCGCCGATGGACGACACCGGCCGAAGAACGCAGCGCGGACCCAAGCTGATTCCGGGCGCTTCCGTAGCGGGCGGCCGCTACCGGCTGCTCGCGAGTCACGGCGGCTCCCGCGGACTCAAGTTCTGGCAGGCGCTCGACATCAAGCTCGACCGCGAGGTCGCGCTCACCTTCGTCGACGCCGATCAAAAGGCCACCGACAACTCCGGTCACGACGGTCCGCAGGCCATACTGTCGCGCACGCTGCGGTTGGGCCGGATCAACTCGCCGGGCCTGGCTCGCGTACTGGACGTGGTGCGTGGCAGTTCCGGCGGCATCGTGGTGGCCGAATGGACGCCGGGCCGATCGCTGCGCGAAATGGCCGAGACGGTGCCGTCTCCCATCGGTGCCGCCCGTGCCATCCGGGCACTGGCCTCGGCCGCCGAGTTGGCGCATCGCGGCGGTGGTTCGCTGTCCATCGACCATCCGGACCGGGTCCGGATCAGCGCCACCGGTGACGCGGTACTCGCTTTCCCCGGCACGTTGTCCGATTCCGACGCGCAATCGGATGTGCGCGGCCTCGGCGCCATGCTCTACGCGCTGATCACCGCGCGATGGCCGATCCGCGCCGGTGGTATGACCGGTACCGCCGCGACGGTCGGCGGGTTGCGGCTGGCCGATTTCGGTTCCGACGGCACCCCCGTCGAGCCACGGCAGATCCGGCCCGAGGTGCCGTTCGAGATTTCGGCGGTCGCGGTCCGTTCGCTGGAATCGAATAAGGGTGTGCGCACCGCGGCGACCGTGCAGCATGTGCTCGAACAGGCCTCGGTGGTCGACCAGAAGACCGATTTCATTCCGGTGCTGCGCCTCGGGCAGCGTCCGCCGAGCGGCGCCGAGGAATCGCTCGCCGATCCGGAATTGCTTGCGGCCGAACGGGAACGCTCGCAGCGGATGATGTGGATCATGGTCGGGCTCGGCATCCTGGCCGCGCTGGTGGTCGGCATCATCATCTGGTGGATGGTCAGTGTCTTCGCACCGACTGCCTCGGACGCGCCGCTCAACGAGCAGCGCAATATCGGCCTCACCACGAACAGTTCACCCGCGCCCGCGCCGACCTCCGGTGGTACGACGGGGACGGCCGCGGGCGGGGTACCGGTTCCGGTGACGAGTGTGTCGGTCTTCTCCCCGGAGGGCACGCCCGACAATGTCGGCGGTACCGGTGCGGTGCTCGATCACGATCCGGGCACCGTCTGGCGCACCGATCAGTACTTTCAGCAGTTCCCGGCGCTCAAGAAGGGCGTCGGGCTGCTGGCCACCCTGCCGAGTCCGGCAAAGCTGACCAGCGTCTCGATCGAGTCGCCCAGTGCGGGCACCTCGGTCGAGATCCGCACCTCGCCGACGGCCTCGCCGACGCTGGACCAGACCCAGCTGATCGGTTCGGCACGACTAGAGAACGGCATCACCGAAATCCCGGTCCGCGGCGATCAGGCCGCCCGCTATGTGCTCGTATGGATCACCGGACTCGGCAACTCCGGTGGCCAGTTCCAGACCTCGATCGCCGATCTCCGCTTCGACGCCGCTGCTTGACCGCCTCCCCGAATACTCAGGCCATACCAGTAAGTTCCGCTAGGGCCGCCTTCAGGTCCTGCGTCGAGTGCCCATCGACTTTTGGGCGTACCCGACGAGTTACCCATGTCTCGCGAAACCAGTTGTCGCGTCTCGCATCCCGCCCGCAGGTGTCGATTTCCCCGGGCATACCGCACAATTCAGCCCGCACTGGTCTGGTTGCTGCCAATTCTTTACTAACGATATGATCTAGCCGCGCTCTCACAGCAGGGGGAGCTCCCCGGGTTCTGGTTGTTCGATCCTGGATGCTGCGAAATTTCGATGGCGGTCGCCCGTGTCCGTCATCGCCGTGAGAGCTGTCCAAGGGGTTGGTTTTGCCGTCCGAACTGAACGAGGATTCCCCCGGAGGGAAGTCGCGGCCTGTTGCGTTCCGCGAGCGTTCGTTCGTTCCCGACGAGCTCACCGACGTCGAATTGCTGCAAGCCCATGTGCGCGGTCAGCGGCATGCCTTCGCCGAACTGCTGCGCCGCCATAACGACCACCTCTGGCAGACCGCCCTGCGCGCCTCCTACACCCGCGAGGACGCCGCCGATTCGCTGCAGGACGCCCTGCTCTCGGCACACCGCACCGCCGCCAAATTCCGCGCGGAGGCCGAGGTGCGCAGCTGGTTGCACGCCATCGTGGTGAATGCCTGCCTGGACCGGATCCGGCGCAATAAGACTCGCCGCGCGGTATCGCTGTCGCCGGAGACCATGCCGGAACCGAAGGACACCCGCGACGATATCGCCGAACTGGAAATGTCACTCGTCGTCGACCGCGCCCTGTTCACGCTGCCGGAGGAGCAGCGGGCGGCGCTTGTCGCGGTGGAACTCGAGGGGCGTAGTGTCGCCGAGACGGCGGCGCTGCTCGGCGTTCCGGAGGGCACCATCAAGAGCCGATGCGCGCGGGGCCGGCAGCGGCTCCAAGAACGTTTGGAATTTCTGCGTGATCCGCGGAACCGGAAGTAGCTGAGATGCGTCATTAATAGTGACGGACTACCAGACGATGTACAGGCAGTGCCCGCGCCGTGCGGGCGGGCATCTATTCGAGAACCCGGAGGTGCGATGGCGAGCCGACCCGTTCCGCAGCCTCCGTTCTCACCCGAACTGCTCGCCGATCTACACGCCGACAATGTGGCGCCGGAGCTCAGTGAGCAACTGTGGCCGGTGGTCCGCAATGATCCGGACGCGCTTCGGTTCCTGAACTCGCTCGACGATGTCAGTGCCGAATTGCGCGCGCTCGGCCGGGACGAGCGCGTCATCCACGCCATGCCCGCCGATATCGCAGCCCGGCTGGAGGATTTCGTCGAAGGCCTCGATGCGGCGCAGGGGCCCATCGAGCAGGTCGCAACCGTCCATCGGCTGCCATCGGCCGCCACACGGCCGGAACCATCAGCTGCGGTGTGGCCCGAATCCGCCGATTACGCAAAGGATTCCGAGTACAAGGCGCCCATCCCGCTGACGCAACGCCGCACCCGCAACCTCCGCTGGCTCGCCGCCGCGGCCGCCGTAATCGCTGTCGTGGCCTGCGTCGCGGTCGTAATGGACGCGCTACGCGGGCACGAGGTGACGCCTAGCGCCCAACCGACCATCAGCAATGTCCAACTCGGTGATGAACTCGACGCCACCGTCGCACTCAGTGTCCTCGGTCGCAATGACGTCACCGGCGCACTCGGCACCCCGGCGGCCCTGAATCGATGCGTCCACGCCAACGGCCTGGATCGCACCGTGCTCGGTTCGACCAACACCACCTTCCAGGACAAGGATGCCGTGCTGATCCTGCTCACCGGCCCCCGTCCACACAAGATCACCGCGTTGGTCGTCGGAATCGGTTGCGGCGCCGACGATCCGCAGCAGTTGGCCCGCACCGATATCGGTTAGCGAGTGGGCGAGGTCACGTCGTGCGGTTGTCCCACATCACGTCGGGAACAACACCGTTTACCCTGTTGTTGACCGACACGTCTAATGAATCTCCCTCGGAAGGGTCACATGAGCAACGCAGTTCGCGACTTGATCATCGTCGGCTCCGGACCCGCCGGCTACACCGCCGCCGTCTACGCAGCCCGCGCCGAACTCCAGCCCCTGCTGTTCGAGGGCACCCAGTTCGGTGGCGCACTGATGACCACCACCGAGGTCGAAAACTTCCCCGGCTTCCGCGCGGGCATCATGGGCCCGGATCTGATGGAGGAGATGCGCGAACAGGCCAAGCGGTTCGGTGCCGATATCCGGACCGAGGATGTGGACGCCATTGACCTGAGCGGTCCGATCAAGACGGTCACCGTCGGCGATGAGACCCACCAGGCCTACGCCGTAATCCTCGCCATGGGCTCGGCCGCGCGCTACCTGAACGTCCCGGGTGAGCAGAAGCTGCTCGGCCGCGGTGTCAGCGCCTGCGCCACCTGCGACGGCTTCTTCTTCAAGGGCCAGGACATCGTCGTGGTCGGCGGGGGCGACTCCGCGATGGAGGAGGCGACCTTCCTCACCAAGTTCGCCAGCAGCGTCACCATCGTGCACCGCCGCGAGGAATTCCGCGCCTCGCGCATCATGCTGGAGCGCGCCAAGGCCAACGAGA
Source organism: Nocardia sp. NPDC050408 (assembly GCF_044458905.1). Classification (NCBI taxonomy): domain Bacteria; kingdom Bacillati; phylum Actinomycetota; class Actinomycetes; order Mycobacteriales; family Nocardiaceae; genus Nocardia; species Nocardia sp. NPDC050408. Next base: position 21,652 of record NZ_JBITIL010000034.1, read on the forward strand.
AGATCAAGTTCGTACTCAATGCCGAGGTCGCCGCTGTCAACGGCGATACCAGCGTGGCCAGTCTGACCTTGCGCGATACCCGCACCGGCGAGACCTCCGAGCTGGCCGCGACCGGCCTGTTCGTGGCGATCGGCCACGACCCGCGCAGCGAGCTGGTCAAGGATCAGGTGGAGTTGGACGACGAGGGCTACGTGCAGGTGCTGCACCCCTCGACCGCGACCAAGGTGCCCGGTGTCTTCGCCGCGGGCGATCTGGTCGACCACACCTACCGCCAGGCCATCACCGCCGCCGGCACCGGCTGCCGCGCCGCGATCGACGCCGAGCGCTGGCTGGCCGAACAGGGTGACATCACCTCGAACACCCTGGATCACGCAGGCAACTCGGTTGCCGTGCCCGCCAACTGATCTCATCATTTTTGCACTACCCGCGGCGTGAGCGACGGGCCCGGAGGCGGAAGCTTGCGTGACCACGGAGGGCCCCCGGAGCGCCGCAATTCAACAAAGGAGATACCCATGTCCGAAAATACGGTCACCGTGACCGACGCGTCCTTCGCCGACGATGTGCTGCTCAGTGAGAAGCCGGTACTCGTCGACTTCTGGGCCGACTGGTGCGGTCCGTGCAAGATGGTCGCCCCGGTGCTGGAGGAGATCGCGGGCACGCACGCGGATAAGCTGACCGTGGCCAAGGTGGATGTGGATGCCAATCCGGGCGTCGCCCGCGATTATCAGATCCTCTCGCTGCCGACTATGATGCTGTTCTCCGGTGGTAAGCCGGTTAAGCAGATTGTCGGAGCAAAGGGCAAAGCCGCCCTGCTGCGTGAACTCGACGGCATCATCTGACGTATTCGTCAAACAACGCCGTCAATCGACGACGCGCCGTAGGATGCCTGGACGCCGGGAATTGCTGTAATCCGGTCCGGGTCTGAGACAATCGACCGACCTCCGGTCGTGCGAGGGTGTGAGCCATCGCATGAGTGGGTACCCGGGTTGACGGAAGGAAAGGGCTCTCACGCATGCACCGACTTCGTCACGGCGATACCGGTCCAGCCGTCGCCGAGGTTCGGAGCACCCTGGCAAGTCTCGGGTTTCTGCATACGCACTCCGCCGCGACAGATCACACTGATGCGCGAGAGTACTGGATGGACACCGACGCTTCGTTCGATCGCCAGCTCGACTCGGCGGTTCGCGCCTTCCAACAGCACCGCGGCCTGCTGGTAGACGGCGTTGTCGGGCCGGCCACCTACCGCGCGCTGAAGGAAGCCTCATATCGCCTGGGTGCCCGCACGTTGATCTACCAGCTCTCGGCGCCGCTCTACGGCGACGATGTGGCAACCCTGCAGCGTCGGCTACAGGACCTCGGTTTCTATGTGCACCGCGTCGACGGTTACTTCGGCCCGCACACCCATGAGGCGCTCACCGCATTCCAGCGGGAGATCGGCTTGGCGGCGGACGGCATCTGCGGTCCGGATACGCTGCGTTCGCTGGAGTTGCTCGGGGCGCGCGTCACCGGCGGTAATCCGCATCGGATCGCCGAGGAAGAGGTCGTGCACCGGGCTGGGCCGCAGTTGACCGGCAAGCGCATCGTCATCGATCCCGGCCTCGGCGGCCCCGATAAGGGCTTCGCAGTGCCTACGGAATACGGCGATGTCTACGAGTCGGAGATCCTCTGGGATCTGGCCAGCAGGCTGGAGGGCCGGATGGCCGCCACCGGCATGGAAACCTTCCTGTCGCGGCCGTGGGGGGCCAATCCGACCGATGCCGAGCGCGCCGATACCTCCAATGCCTTCGACGCCGATCTGATGATCTCGCTGCGCTGTGCGACGAATCCGAGCCCGTCCGCCAACGGTGTCGCGAGCTTCCACTTCGGCAATTCGCACGGTTCGGTATCGATGATCGGCCAGGTGCTCGCTGGCTTCATCCAGCGGGAGGTGGTCGCGCGAACCTCTTTGCAGGACTGCCGAACTCACGCGCGCACCTGGGATCTATTGCGGCTCACCAAGATGCCGACCGTCCAGGTCGATATCGGTTATCTCACAAATGAATACGACGCGACGATACTCGCCAACCCGCGGGTGCGCGATGTGATCGCCGAGGCCATCCTCATCTCGGTGAAGCGGCTGTATCTGCTCGGCCAGGACGATCAGCCAACAGGCACATACACTTTCGCCGAATTGCTCGCGGAGGAACTGGCCGCCGCCGACCGGATGTAGTGAATTACCCTCTGACTCAATAGATTACAAATACTTCCGATACGAGTGCGCCCCAGCCGAAACCGTCGGCAGGGGCGCACTGTTATTGGTCCGGAGCCTCAGGGTGCTCCAACGCGGAACGGGACCGTCAGGGAGGCGGCGGCGAGCAGCTGATCGAGCGCGCGCTCGACATCTTCCTTCCAGCCATGATCGGAGTCGAGCTCCAAACGCAGCCGGGGGAAACGATGATGCGGCGCCACCACTTCGAAGCCCACGTCCTCCAGGAAGTCGGCCTCGATCATGCAGGTCGCCGGCGAACATTCGGTCGCCTTACCGGCCGAGGCCGCGTCCCGGACCGGTGACCCGATCCGCTCCATCAGCCGCATCGAGCCGAGCGAACGATCCGACATCGCGGTCGCCGGGGGATCGGTGCGAATCCCGAAGGCCTCCAACGCACGTACACCACGACGCACCAGATCGGCCACCACAGCCGTCATGAGGCGTTGGGCTATGTCGGCATCCTGATACGGGAATTCGGCCCGCAGCGTGGTCAGCAGGACCGCATCCGGGCTGACCGGCGATGTGGGGAAGAGGCCGGCACGGGGGACCGCGCTCGGTGGCGAATACAGCGCACACCCCGCGATATTGCCGTCCACGTTCGCGACCTGACCGCACGAACCCCACTCCAGCATGACCGTGGACAGCCAAGCCTCCTTCTCGAAGACCGGATCGCTGAACTCACGGGAGGTCGCGGCCACGGCCGGATCGATCTCCCAGAACACGCAACGCCGCGCATGCGCGGGTAACTTGTCGAGCCCGCCGAGGGTTAGTGCTGTGACGCTGGTCGACACCGCTTTGCTCAGCCTCCAGCTATCCGATTCATCCACACTCACGCTGCATTCACTCGCCAGCAAGAATATGCGATCAAAGCGAACCCGCCTCATTCCACGTCGCAGTGTTTGATTGCGGCGTTTCCGGGGCCCTGCGTGGTTACGCAAGCTACCGCCTCCGGGCCCGTCGTTCACGCCGCTGTGATGTTGGTAAGGAGCCGCTCCGTAGGCCGATTTTCTGCGCCGTCACAGTGACGTTTCGACGCCGAACACCCTGCCTACCGGAAACACGCGGCCATTTTTGCCACTTCTGTCACTTACCGAGCTGCTGCTGCTCCATCATGCCCACGATGCGTTCGAGGTCTTCGACCGAACCGAATTCGACGACGATCTTGCCCTTCCGCTTGCCGAGGCTCACGGTGACGCGAGTGTCGAAGGATTCCGACAGCCGCTCGGCCACATCCTGCAAACCCGGCATATGAATCGGCTTGCGTCGGGATGCAGGGGGAGCGGCCTTATCCGGATCCCGGTTCGCCAGGGTGACGGCTTCCTCGGTGGCCCGGACCGACAATCCCTCGGCAACGATGCGGGCGGCGAGTACCTCTTGGGCATCGGCGCCTGCCTCGAGACCGAGCAGCGCACGAGCGTGTCCGGCGGAAAGTACGCCGGCCGCAACCCGGCGCTGCACCGGGATCGGCAGTTTCAACAGGCGAATCATATTCGTCACTACCGGTCGGGATCGACCGATTCGGGCGGCCAATTCCTCATGGGTGACATCGAACTCCTCGAGCAGCTGCTGATAGGCTGCCGCCTCTTCGAGCGGGTTCAGCTGCACCCGGTGGATGTTCTCCAAGAGGGCGTCCCGCAGCATCGCGTCGTCCGCGGTCTCCCGGACAATAGCCGGAATCGCCGCCAGCCCGGCCTCCTGGCAAGCGCGCCAACGACGCTCGCCCATGACGATCTGATACTTGTCCACCCCCGGCTCGAGCCGACGCACCACGATGGGCTGCATCAGGCCGAATTCCTTGATGGAGTGCACCAGTTCGGCGAGCGCCTCTTCCTCGAAGACGTGGCGCGGCTGCTTGGGATTCGGTTCGATCTGCTCGGGCGGGATTTCGCGGTAGGTCGCACCGCCATCCGACAGCTGCTCATCGCTGGGGTCGGGGACCCGATGCAGGAAGGCGGAGGCCGGTTGCGGTCCGATCGGGTCGACACCGATGACGACATTGGCGGCGGCACTGCCGAGTCCGGGTGTGGCACCGAGTCCCGGTGTGGCCGCCGGCCCCGTCGGAATCAACGCGGCAAGTCCGCGGCCTAGCCCGCCCTTCTTCGCCTGAGTCATCGGCTACCGACCCTTTCCTCGTTCGTCACTGCGCGCGTTCCGCCGCACCCGGCCGAATCGCCGTGCGCGCGGCCATTTCGCGACCGGCGTCCAGATAACTCATCGCACCCCGGGAGCCTGGATCATAATCGAGTACCGTCATGCCATAGCCCGGCGCCTCGGAGACCTTCACACTGCGGGGGATGACCGACTTCAGCACCACATCGCCGAAGTGCCCGCGCACCTCCTCGGCGACCTGATCGGCCAACTTGGTCCGGCCGTCGTACATCGTGAGAATCACCGTCGAGACATGTAGTTCGGGATTCAGATGCGCCTGCACCAGACCGATATTGCGGAGCAGCTGTCCGACACCCTCCAGCGCGTAGTACTCGCACTGGATCGGGATCAGCACCTCCTTGGCGGCGACGAGCGCGTTGACGGTGAGCAGGCCGAGTGACGGCGGGCAGTCGATCATCACGTAATCGATGTCGTAGCCGGCGATATTGGCCTCCTGGATGGCGGCCTTGAGTCGCCCCTCCCTGGCCACCATGGAAACCAATTCGATCTCGGCACCGGCCAGATCAATGGTCGCCGGAATGCACAACAGGCGCTCGCTGTGCGGACTCTGCTGAATCGCCTCCCGCACCGACACCTCGCCGATGAGGAGTTCATAACTCGACGGGACACCCGAGTGATGTTCGATGCCCAGGGCGGTGCTGGCATTGCCCTGGGGATCGAGGTCGATCACGAGAACCGTCATCCCGGTATGCGCCAGGGCGGCCGCAAGATTCACGGCAGTTGTCGTCTTCCCGACGCCACCCTTCTGATTGGCGATGGTGATGATCCGTTGCTCGTGCGGTTTCGGCACTGTCACCTTTCCTGGATGCAATATCTGGCTTGCACGTTGGGCTTCGGCCGCTATCGGGGTCTCACTGGGGGAGATGTGCCCGAACGGTGTGCTTCCGAATGCCTCCGCATCCAAGGTGCTGGAGTCCAGCATCCCCGGCACGCGCGACGTTGTTTCCCGTGAAACATTCGCCGGACCGCTCGACATAGACAGCTCCTAACGCGAGAACCTCAGATCACGTGCGCCCGACCGAATTCGGCGCCGTGTCATCACTAGCTGTGTCGGATCGAACTTGATGCTCAATCGGGACCGCGGCGCCCGATCGACCGAGCGGAGCTCCCGCCGCTGCGACACCCACATCCTCCGTGGCACCAACGCTCACGCCCGACGTTCACTAGCTTGCCAGCAGTCAGCGCGATAAGAAAGCTGAATCGCGGCAATGCGCAAAGGACACGCGAATCTGGACCGAATCATGTCGTTGCGAACAAGATTGACGCACCCGACTCGCTGTTTCACATGAAACACGAAGCTCCGGATCAACCCCGGAGTTCGGTTTCACATGAAACATGAAGCTCCGACACCGCGGCTCGGCTTCATATCAAACACGAAGCACCGGACCGACTGACTCGAACTTCGGCTTCACATGAAACACGAACCTCCAGTCCGACACTGCGGTTCCGCTTCGGATGAAACATGAAGCTCCGGACAGGCCCAGCGGTTTGGCTTCACATGAAACACGAAGCACCGGACCGACTGACTCGAACTTCGACTTCACATGAAACACGAACCTCCAGTCCGACACTGCGGTTCCGCTTCGGATGAAACATGAAGCACGCGACCGACACCGCGGCTTGGTTTCACATGAACACGAACCTCCGGACAGGCCCAGCGGTTTGGCTTCACATGAAACACGAAGCTTCGGATCAACGCCCGAGTTCAGTTTCATGTGAAACACGAAGCACCGGACTGACTGACTCGAACGTCGGTTTCATATGAAACGCGAACCTCCAGTCCGACACTGCGGCTCGGCTTCGGATGAAACACGAAGCTTCGGACCAACGCCCGAGTTCGGTTTCACATGAAACATGAAGCTCCGACACCGCGGCTCGGCTTCACATGAAACACGAAGCACCGGACCGACTCGAACTTCGGTTTCACATGAAACGTTGGGGATCGAGACGCGTCCGGCGCCGCATTACAGAATGATCCGGGCGCGCAATTCCAATGGGTTTCCGGAGATTCCGGCGTTACAGCCGATGCGCCTCAGCGTCGGCAGCGCTATCCGAGGGGAACTCGGGGCGGAAGCAGGTTTGCCATGCCCGTCGCTCTCGTGGCGAATGAGCCTCGCGCAATGGGGATCATCGGTTTCCCCATCCAATGGCACCAGGCTCGAATCGTCACGTGAAGTTTGGTGTCGCGGCTACGACAGCATCGGCGCCCAGGCACGCCGTTTCACATGAAACATTGCCGCGAATCGGATAGTGCTACTTCGACTTCCGCGTCGACCTGCCGCCCCGACGGGAGGGACGCTCGGCGCGCGGCAGCCGCTCGGCACTGATCACCAGAGTGGGGGTGGAGACGAGTCCGGCGCCGCACTCCAGCACGGTCGCATTTCCGGCACCCGCCTTAGCCAATGCCTCACCGTCGCGCTCGAGTTCTTCGGCCGCGCTGACTCCCTTCAGCGCGAGCATCCGTCCATGATCACGCAACAGGGGGAGCGACCACTGCGCTAGCTTCGCCAGCGGAGCGACGGCGCGGGAGGTCACCACATCGGCGCCGCCCGCTTCCTTCGTCACACCCGACTGCTCCGCCCGACCGCGCACCACGGTCACATCGAGTCCGGCCGACTCGATGAATTCGCTCAGAAAGATGGTGCGCCGCAAGAGCGGCTCCACCAAGGTGATCCGGAGATCCGGGCGTGCGATCGCCAAGGGGATTCCGGGTAATCCGGCGCCGCTGCCGATATCGACAACCGTGGCGCCCTCCGCCATCAACTCCCCGACCACCGCACAGTTGAGAATGTGCCGATCCCATAGCCTCGGCACCTCGCGGGGACCGATCAGTCCGCGCTCGACACCGGCGGCGGCGAGGGCGGCACAGTACCGACGCGCGAGATCCAGCCGGTCTCCGAAAACCACCGCGGCCGCCGCCGGGGGCTCCAGCTCATTCGGCAACGCGGTGATGCCACCGAGATCTCGTTCCACGTGAAACATCCTTCCGAACTCGAGTCGATCAGTGCGGCGATGGGGCCGGGGGAGGGGAGAGCATCCGAGACATGAAGAGGGCCTCCGGTCCGAAGACCGGAGGCCCTAATCCAATCACAGAGCGCGATTCAGGCAGGCACCACGACGACGTGCCGATTCGGCTCAACACCCTCGCTCTCGCTGCCGACACCGTCGACGGCGGCGACCGCGTCATGCACGATCTTCCGCTCGAACGGAGTCATCGGCGCCAACGGCTCCGGCTTACCGGATTCCAGCACCCGCTGCGCGGCGGCGGTGCCAAGCGCACTCAACTCCGAGCGACGCTTGGCGCGCCAGCCCGCCACATCGAGCATGAGCCGACTGCGCACCCCGGTCGTCTGCTGCACGGCCAGTCGGGTCAGCTCCTGCAGTGCGTCGAGGACCTCGCCGTTACGGCCGACCAGCTTCGAGAGATCGCGGCCGCCATCGATACTCACCACGGCACGGTCGCCCTCGACATCGAGATCGATATCGCCATCGAAGTCGAGCACATCGAGCAACTGCTCGAGATAGTCGCCCGCGATTTCCCCCTCTTCGATGAGAGCTTCCTCAGCATCGTTCGCGGCCTCGGTGGATTCGGCCCCCGCATCGGCTTCGCCGTTCACCATCGTCGTCGTCGCCACAGTGGCGTCCCCTCCGTCGGTTTCAACAGTCATTTGATTTCCTTCATCTGCTCATCGCGCGCGACCGGCGACCGGCGCCGATCGGAGAACGCGAACAGGGTTGCTCAGAGATCCCACAGGCTCGCGATGTGTCAGCGCCGTCGCTTCTGATTGGGTCGCCCGCGATTGCCCGGTCGCTTCTGTCCGCCCGAGCGCCGCTGTCCCGCCTTGGTCGGGGACTTCGCGGTGCCGTTCGTCGACGGTGCCGCGTCGACCGTATCCACGGCATCGGCATTCGCATCGACGGGTGTCTCATCGGCGGGTGACTGCTTCTTCTTGACATTGACCGGCTTCGCACCGGGCTTCGGCGCGTTCTGCGCGCGCTGCTCCAGCTTCTGCTGCTTCTTGACTTCCTCTTCCTTCGCCATGCGGCCGAAGACGAGGTGCTGCTGTCCGTAGGTCCAGATGTTATTGGAGACCCAGTAGAGCAGGATGGCGATCGGCAGGAAGGGACCACCGACCAGCACGCCGAGCGGGAACACCCACAGCGCGAGCTTGTTCATCATGGCCGACTGCGGATTGGCCGCAGCCTCCGGACTCTGCCGGGCAACCGAGGCGCGCGCGTTGAAGTGCGTCGCCAGGCCGGCGATCACCATCAGCGGGATGGAGACCAGCGCGATGCTCAGCTTGGTCGGCACACCGCCGTAATCGGCGAAGGCCTGCAGCTGGCTCGGTGGGCTGGTGATGTAGGCCGAGATCGGGGCGCCGAAGATACGCGCGCTCAGGAAGGACTGGACATCGGTGGCGCTGAAGACGTAGTTCGGCGTGTGCGCATTGTCGTAGGCCGACATGCTGAGCTGGCCGATGCCGGTGCCGGTGCGGTTGAACGAGCGCAACACATGGAACAGACCGAGGAAGACCGGCACCTGCGCCAGAATCGGCAGGCAGCCCATCAACGGGTTGAAGCCGTGATCCTTCTGCAGCTTCTGCATCTCGGTCGCCATCTTCTGGCGATCGTTCTTGTACTTCTTCTGCAGCTCCTTGATCTGGGGCTGGAGCTCCTGCATCTGCTTGGTGGTGCGCACCTGCTTGACGAACGGCTTGTATAGCACCAGGCGCAGCGTGAACACCAGGAACACCACGGCCAGTGCCCAGGTGAGACCGTTGTCCGCGCCGAACGCGAACCCGAAGACCCGATGCCAGAACCAGAGGATCCAGGACACCGGATAATAAATGAAGTCGAGCACGGCTCTATGCACTCCCGTCGTTCGTATCGCCGATCACCGCGCGCGGTGATCCTTTACAAGCGTGTGGCGCCGAGGCCTGCTGGTCGGCGGCTGACTCGTTCCGTTCGCGTTTTTTTCGCTCCGGAACGGGATCCCACCCACCAGGGTGCCAGGGTGCGCATTTCGCCAATCGCACGACCGTCAATCCGAGGCCGACGAACAGGCCGCGAGTGCGTAACGCGGTCACCGCGTACTCGCTACAGGTCGGGGTGAAACGGCACACCGGCAGGCGCATGGGGGAGACATACGTCCGGTAGAGCTCGATCAGGAAGATCACCGTGTTCGCGGGTAGCCGAGCAACGGTGGAGCGCGCACTCATCCCGCACCGGCCACGGTAGCCGATGGACCGACGATATCGAGCTTGCGCAGCGCGCCGCGCAGCTGACGGAGCAACTCTGTCGAGTCGGTGGTCGCGGCGCCGGGCAATGCGCGGATCACGATATCGGCATCGGCGGGTAGCTCGGCGATCACCTGACCGCACATATGACGCAGGCGGCGGGCGACGCGGTGTCGTATCACCGCGTTGCCCACCGCCTTGCTGACAATCAATCCGAACCGCGGACCGCCCACGCGGACCAACGATCCGGCCCCTGCCGCATCGCTTCGTCGTCCACTCGCGCCCATGCTTCCGTCATACCCGTGCACGAGCACGTGTACGACCAGATCTCGCCTCCCGATTCGCTGGCCGCGGCGCACCGTCCGGGAGAAGTCGGCACGATGATGCAACCGATACGGCTCAGGCAACACCCGAGCGTCCGAGAGCGAGGATCAGGCAGTAAGGGACTTGCGGCCCTTGCCGCGACGCGCGGAAACGATGGCGCGACCAGCGCGGGTGCGCATCCGGAGACGGAAGCCGTGGACCCGCGCCCGACGACGGTTGTTCGGCTGGAACGTCCGCTTGCCCTTGGCCACGGTCAACACTCCTCGAGTAGGTGGGCACCGTTCGGCGCCCAAAGTTTGTCGGTGATACGTCTTTGCGCGATGAATCGCGAGGTGGTCATCATCGATGCGCGTCGGTCCTGGCGCACGAGGTCGATACGACCTGCCACGGTCAGCACAGGACCGCCACCGCACCAAGGGGTGACTGTACGAGGGTACTGATCGGCAAAGTGCGGGTCAAACTCGGCCCACCCGTCGCATGGTCTGCTCGGAACGGCTCCACTGAGTCACGCATCCTGGGTATAACCGTGAGTTCGTCCACACCCCTAGCCGTCGGCCGTCGCACCAGCTAAGGCGCGTAGCCAGAAGATTGCTGCAGAACCGCAGGTCCAGGTCGTATAGCGGCGGAGCGCAACCTCGTTTCACATTTCCCCAGGGTTCTCCACATCTGTGGATAATTGTGTGGAAAGACCCCTGGAGTGGCATATTCGTAGGGCCGACGGTGCCACGCCGCCGCCCGGATGGGGGACCCGGGCAGCGTCCGAACCGGTTACGGACGTACGCGGGATCACAAACATCGGCTCATCCATGGCCGATACTCCGCAGGCTCCGACCGTCTGCTCCTATCGCCTACTTCCGGGGAGGAAACTGCATGGACGACGAGCAGAACGTGTTGGCCACCGTATGGCCGGAGGTGGTCGCCGAGCTCACCACCGGCTCGGCCGATGGTGCCATCCCGCCGGTGTCCCGGGCACAGCAGGCCTGGCTCAAACTGGTCAAGCCGCTGACCGTGGCGCAGGGCTTCGCCTTGCTCTCGGTGCCATCGTCGTTGGCCCAGGAGGCCATCGAACGCGATCTGCGCGAACCCATTCTGCGCTCCCTGGGCCGTCGTCTCGGTCCACAGGTCGAGGGCCTCGGCGTCCGGATCGCGGCACCGGCGACGCAGCCGATCGAACGTCCCGGCAACAATCCCCGCCACGCGCGCATGACGAGTCGGCCCGAACGTGGCCGCGACAGCGGGCGCGGGCCGGCCGGTTTTCCCGCACCCGACTATCCCGGACGCAACGACTACGCCCCGCCGCGTTATGCACAGCCCAACGATTATCCGGCGACTCCCGACTATTCGGGCGGACCGGGCTACTCGGCGGCACCCGACTACGAGACCGCGCCCGATTACCCGGGCGCACCGGACTACTTGCCGGTGCCCGGATATGAAGTGGCTGGGGAGTATCCAACCGACGAATACCCGAGCCGTGGCGACTATCCGAGCCAGACCAACGGCGAACGGCCGGAGCACCCGCCCACGCCCCGGCGCGAATCCGGACTCCCGCCGCGACGCGATTCTGTGCCGCCCGGACAGGAGTCACTGTTCAACCCGGAGCCGACACCGGAACCGGTGCGGGCACAGGGCCGCGCGCCGACGCGGGAGGCTGCGCCCCCACGGGATTCCCGGCCGAGCGCTGATCCGGCCATCGCGGCCGCGCACGAATCGGTCCGCGAGCCGCTCTCGGACAACTCACACGACGACGAACCGATCGTCAATGTGCGCAATTCGTGGCCCACCTACTTCACCAAGTCGCAGGAGAATCCGGCACCGTCGAATTCCTCGGCGAGCCTGAATGCGAAGTACACCTTCGAGACCTTCGTCATCGGCGCGTCCAATCGCTTCGCGCACGCAGCCGCGGTCGCGATCGCGGAGGCGCCCGCACGCGCCTACAACCCGCTGTTCGTCTGGGGCGCCTCGGGTCTGGGCAAGACCCATCTGCTGCACGCGGCTGGACACTATGCCCAGCGGCTGTTCCCCGGCATGCGGGTGAAGTACGTATCAACCGAGGAATTCACCAACGACTTCATCAACAGTCTGCGTGACGACCGGAAGGTGGCGTTCAAGCGCCGCTACCGCGAGACCGACATTCTGCTGGTCGACGACATCCAGTTCATCGAGGGCAAGGAAGGTATCCAGGAGGAGTTCTTCCACACCTTCAACACCCTGCACAACGCCAATAAGCAGATCGTCGTGTCCTCGGATCGGCCACCCAAACAGCTCGCCACGCTGGAAGAGCGGCTGCGGACCCGGTTCGAATGGGGACTGATCACCGATGTGCAGCCGCCGGAGTTGGAGACGCGCATCGCGATTCTGCGCAAGAAGGCGCGGATGGACCGGCTCGACGTACCGCACGACGTGCTGGAGCTGATCGCGAGTCGGGTCGAGCGCAATATCCGTGAGCTCGAGGGTGCGCTGATCCGGGTGACGGCCTTTGCCTCGCTGAACGGCCAGCCACTGGATCTGCCATTGGCCGAGGTCGTACTGCGCGATCTCATGCCGGATACCGCGACGTTGGAGATCAATGCGGCGACGATCATGGCCGTCACCGCCGAATACTTCAACACCACGCTCGAAGAGCTGACCGGGCCCGGTAAGGCCCGGCCGCTGGCCCAAGCCCGACAGATCGCCATGTATCTGTGCCGGGAACTAACCGATCTATCGCTGCCCAAGATCGGCCAGGCCTTCGGTCGCGACCACACCACGGTCATGTACGCAGAGAAGAAAGTGCGCAAGGAGATGACCGAGCGGCGGCGCGTATACGACCAAGTACAAGAACTAACAGCCCGGATTAAACAGCGTTCGCGCTGACCCGGTACTAACACCCCGGCACCGCCCCTGACCTGGGGCGGTGCTTTTTTATGCCCTGTGGAGTCCTCGAGGAATTCTTGTGGAATCCTCGAGGAAACTGCGAGTTGTGCACCGGTTCGTCCACAGGTTGTGCGCCTGATCGAGGATCGGTTGCTAACAGGTGTGGAATCAACAGAGTCCACAGCCAACTCCACACACAGGCCTTGACCAGCGATGTCTCGGTCAGCAGCTTGTGGAATCCTCGAGGATTCCATGTGGAGTCCTCGAGGATTCCACGAGCTATCCACGATTCGGTGCACACGTGTGAACAACCTGGTGAATCAGGTGGAACAACTCGAGGAGCACTCGAGGATGAATGAGGAACAACCTCGCAGCTTCCACAACCCCCATCCGTTCATCCTCGAGTCACCCAGTGGTCATCCCCAGCGCACCACGCCCGCAGACCTGCGGATTCGCCCGCAGTCCACAGATTCCACAGTGCCTACTACTACTTCAGTTCTTCTTCTAGAAGATCTCTCTTCAAAACAGGGTGTGTGGAAAGTCGGTCGGGGAGCATCGGCATCCGAGCCACTCGCTCAGACAAGCAAGGAGAAGACGCGGCGACACATCCGCGCGATTCCCCCGTAGCTGTTCTCCTTGCTCGATATTTCGGAGCGCGGATCGTCTTCGCTACACAGAACAACCGGAGGGTCGGGCTAGGTTCAGCTGCTCCGGACGAGTACGGTTCAATGTCGGTCGCCTATGCCAGACTGCAAGGCGGCAGGTACAGCACCCCTTTTTCGAGAATCAACGCTGACGAAGCCGACAGAGATCACGGAACCGGGAGAGGACAGATCGGGCGATGGAGCTGGCGAGTATGAAATTTCGGGTCGCCCGAGAGGATTTCGCCGAGTCCGTTGCATGGGTGGCGCGCAGCCTCCCGTCACGGCCTCCGGTGCCCGTACTCGGCGGTGTTCTACTCGTGGCAGGTGAGGACGGACTCACCGTCTCCGGATTCGACTACGAGGTCTCCGCGCAGATGCGCGTCGCGGCCGAGGTCGCCGGCCCGGGTGAGGTGCTCGTCTCCGGCCGACTGCTCGCGGATATCACCAAGGCGCTGTCCAATAAGCCCGTCGATGTCGCCGTCGAGGGCACCCGCGTGCTGATCACGTGTGGCAGTGCGAAATTCTCGCTGCCGACCATGCCGGTCGAGGACTATCCCCAGCTGCCCGAGGTGCCCCAGCAGACCGGTGAGCTGAGCGTGGATGTCTTCGCCGAGGCGGTCGGCCAGGTCGCGGTCGCCGCTGGGCGCGACGACACACTGCCGATGCTCACCGGTATCCGCGTCGAGATCGAGGGGCCGCAGGTCGTACTCGCGGCCACCGACCGATTCCGCCTGGCGGTCCGGCACATCGAATGGCAGCCGGCCCGCACCGATATCGAGACCTCGGTGCTCATTCCGGCGCGGACCCTGTCGGAGGCCGCGAAAACGCTGGGCCCATCCGACGCTCCCGTGCAGCTTTCGCTCGGCACCGGCGGTGGCGCGGATGGTCTGCTCGGCATCGTGAATGCGGGCCGCAGGACCACCACCCGTCTGCTCGACGCGGAATTCCCCAAGTTCCGGCAATTGCTCCCCAAGGAACACACCTCGATCGCCACCCTCCCGGTCGCCACGCTGACCGACGCCATCAAGCGCGTCGCGCTGGTCGCCGAGCGCGGTGCCCAGGTCCGGCTGGAATTCACCGACGAGGGGCTGCTGCTTTCGGCGGGCGGTGATGACGCGGGCCGTGCCGAGGAGTGGTTGGAGGCCGAATTCCGCGGTGAGGCACTGACAATCGCGTTCAATCCTGGCTATCTCATTGACGGACTCTCCGCGCTGCACGCCGATCGGGTCACCTTCGGCTTCACCACGCCGAGCCGCCCCGCGGTACTGCTGCCCGCGAGCGACGAGGAACCCAAGGTGACGGAGTCGGGTGCGTTCGTGGCACTGGAGAGCGCGTACATCTACCTGTTGATGCCGGTTCGGTTGCCGGGCTGAGCATCGGCGGCGATGCGATTTATCCACAGTTCGTCCACAGGCAGTGGATGGACCACAAGATGTTGTGGTCTGGGTCCGATTAGTCGCCATCAGCGGCGGAAAACGGCGATGACGACGGCCGGAGCGGAGTAGACAGGTGTTCATCCGGACGCTGTCACTGCGCGACTTCCGTTCCTGGGAGCACGCCGAACTCGAATTATCCCCAGGCCGAACGGTTTTTCTCGGGTCCAATGGCAACGGCAAAACGAATCTGCTCGAGGCGGTCGGCTACCTCGCGACCTTGGGCTCACATCGGGTCGCCGCCGACGCACCGATGATCCGGATCGGCACCGATCGCGCGAGGATCGGCGCGACCGTCGTCAACGCGGGTCGCGAACTGCGCATCGATCTCGAGCTGAACCAGGGCGCCGCGAATCGCGCCCAGATCAACCGATCTCCGGTGCGCAGGCCGCGAGAAATCCTCGGCATTCTGCAAACGGTGCTCTTCGCACCGGAGGACCTGGCCCTGGTCCGCGGCGATCCGGGCGAACGGCGGCGCTTCCTCGACGAGTTGTGCACAGCCAGGTTGCCGCGGCTGGCCGCCGTGCGGGCCGACTACGACCGGGTACTGCGACAGCGCTCGGCCCTGTTGAAATCCGCTGGGCGTCAGGCCCGCTCGAAGGCGGAACTGAGCACCCTGGATGTATGGGACGGACATTTGGCGACCCACGCCTCGGTACTGCTCGCCCAGCGGCTGCGCTTGGTCCACGATCTGTATCCCTATCTCGCACAGGCATACTCGTCGATCGCGCCCGAATCACGTCCCGCCGCGATCGGCTACCGCAGCGCGAGCCTGCCGCCGGAATTCCTGGATCCGGCGCGCGCACCGCAGCCCGATGACGTAGAGGCGCTGGAGGCGAATATGCTGCGCGAATTGACGGCGGCTCGGCCGAAGGAATTGGAACGCGGGGTCTGTCTGGTCGGCCCGCACCGCGACGAGCTGGATCTGATGCTCGGCACCGCCCCCGCGAAAGGATTTGCCAGCCATGGTGAGTCGTGGTCGTTCGCGCTGGCGCTGCGGCTGGCGGCTTTCGAACTGCTGCGGGCCACCGGTGTCGAGCCGGTACTGCTGCTCGATGACGTCTTCGCCGAGCTCGATCGCCGTCGGCGTACGGCACTCGCCGAGGTCGCGGCCGGGGCCGAACAGGTGCTGATCACCGCCGCGGTCCCCGAGGACGTGCCCGCGGAACTTTCCGCGGTGCCGCTGCGGGTGGAGACGAACGGCGGTGCGGACGCCCGCATCTCCCAGATCGCCGACACCGAAACTCCCACCACGACCGCCTGATCCGCGCGGCCTATTCGGGCCTGACGTCAGTGGCTCTTTTCGTGCGGCTGCTCTGTAAGATCACCCGCGGATGCAGTGCAACGCCGTGGCTACCAGCGCACGAACTGATTTCGTATGAACATGGGTAACTTGCCGGGTACGGCCAGAACTTGTCGCGCATCCCACCGTCGGTCCGGTGATGAAGATTCGACGCACCTGCGACCGGCAAAAGATTCGGGGAGAGAGGCGGACCGGTGAGCGATCGAACAGCGTCGAATGCTTCCGCATCCGAGCCGGAACCGGAGCTGCGCGGTATCGATCTCGCGCGGCGCGCGCTCGAGGAGGCGCGGGCGGCTGCCAAGGCGAGCGGTAAATCGGTTGGGCAGGGCCGGGCATCGCCGCGTCGGCTGCGCACCGGAGCCCGCCGCCGCACCGGCTGGTCGGGTGCACGGCCCGATGAACGTGACCCGCAACTGCTTTCGAGCCTGACCGGCGCCATCGCGAAGAACCGGGGCTGGTCGGCCAAGGTCGCCGAGGGCATGGTCTTCGGCCGCTGGGCCGGTGTGGTGGGTGAGGACATCGCCTCGCATGCGACCCCGATGACATTGAAGGACGGCGTGCTGAGCATTGCCGCCGAATCCACGGCATGGGCCACCCAGCTGCGCATGCTGCAGGGCCAGATCCTGGCGAAGATCAATGCGGCGGTGGGACAGGGCGTTGTGACGTCCTTGAAGATCACCGGTCCGGCGGCGCCGAGCTGGCGCAAGGGCGAGCGGCACATCAAAGGCCGGGGTCCACGGGACACCTACGGATAAGCGTGTTGCCCGAGGTCGTTCCACGTGAAACGGCCCGGACCGGACAACTGATTTCGGGAGAACATGTAACTCGTCGGGTACGCCCGAGACGCGGCCACATACTCGACCGTCGGCCCTCAGCGAACCCTCGATTCACCTAACGGTCGGCAAAAGGCTCGGGGAGGCGGAATGGCGGACTCAAACCATCCGAAGGCGGAACCGACCCGTGCTCGACCGATTTCTCGCATCCACGGAGCCGTCAGGGGTGTCGTAGGTGCATTGTGGCTTGGGTCTACCAGTAGGATGGTGGGGTAACTAGCGGCGAACCTTCGGCGCGTTCGATACAGCCCGCGCGTGGACCCGTATTTCACGACCAGAATCAGACCGGGGCCCCACGCGTGCTGTCCGACCGCTGCGCCAGGGATCAGCAAGTAAGGAGAGCTACCCACCAGTGGCTGCCAAGGACTCCAACGCAACGGGCTCGACCAACGCGACATCGGGCAAGCAGGACTACGGTGCCTCCTCCATCACGGTTCTGGAAGGCCTGGAGGCGGTTCGCAAGCGCCCGGGCATGTACATCGGCTCCACCGGCGAGCGCGGCCTGCACCACCTGATCTGGGAGGTCGTCGACAACTCTGTCGACGAGGCGATGGCGGGCTACGCCACGAAGGTCGAGGTCACGCTGCTCGCCGACGGTGGTGTCGAGGTCGTCGACGACGGCCGTGGCATCCCGACCGGCATGCACGCCCAGGGCATTCCCACCGTCGAGGTGGTCATGACCCAGCTGCACGCGGGTGGCAAGTTCGACTCCGACTCCTATGCGGTGTCCGGTGGTCTGCACGGTGTCGGCATTTCCGTGGTCAACGCGCTGTCGCACCGGCTCGAAGCCGAGATCGACCACGACGGTTACCACTGGAGCCAGACCTACAAGGACGCCAAGCCCGGCAAGCTCGTGCAGGGTGAGCCGACCAAGCGGACCGGCACGACCATCCGCTTCTGGGCGGATCCGGAAATCTTCGAGACCACTACCTACAACTTCGAGACGGTGGCCCGCCGGCTGCAGGAGATGGCATTCCTGAACAAGGGCCTCACCATCATCCTCACCGATGAGCGGGTGAGCGATACCGACGTCACCGACGAAGTGGTCAGCGAGACCGCCGAGGCGCCGAAGCACGCCGACGAGCAAACGCCTGCGCCCGCGCACAAGGTGAAGACCCGCACCTACCACTACCCCGGTGGGCTCGAGGACTTCGTCAAGCACATCAACCGGACCAAGCAGCCCATCCACAACTCGGTGGTGAGCTTCACCGGCAAGGGCACCGGCCACGAGCTCGAGGTCGCCATGCAGTGGAACTCGGGTTACTCCGAGTCGGTGCACACCTTCGCGAATACCATCAACACCCATGAGGGCGGCACCCACGAGGAGGGCTTCCGCGCGGCGCTCACCACGGTGGTCAACAAGTACGCCAAAGACAAGAAACTGCTCAAGGACAAGGACGGCAACCTCACCGGTGACGACATTCGCGAGGGCTTGGCCGCGATCGTCAGCGTGAAGGTCGGCGAGCCGCAGTTCGAGGGCCAGACCAAGACCAAGCTCGGCAACACCGAGGTGAAGTCGTTCGTGCAGCGCACCTGCAACGAGCACCTCTCGCACTGGTTCGAGGCCAACCCTGCCGACGCGAAGACCATCGTGAACAAGGCGGTCTCCTCGGCACAGGCCCGGGTCGCGGCCCGCAAGGCGCGTGAGCTGGTGCGGCGCAAGAGTGCGACCGATCTCGGTGGCCTGCCCGGCAAGCTGGCCGACTGCCGGTCCAAGGATCCGAGCAAGTCCGAGATCTACATCGTGGAGGGCGACTCCGCCGGTGGTTCGGCGAAGTCCGGCCGCGACTCGATGTACCAGGCGATCCTGCCGCTGCGCGGAAAGATCATCAACGTCGAGAAGGCGCGCATCGACCGCGTGCTCAAGAACAACGAAGTTCAGTCGATCATCACCGCCTTCGGTACCGGCATCCACGACGAGTTCGACATCAGCAAGCTGCGCTACCACAAGATCGTGCTGATGGCCGACGCCGACGTGGACGGCCAGCACATCTCGACCCTGCTGCTGACGCTGCTGTTCCGGTTCATGCGGCCGCTGGTCGAGCACGGGCACGTCTATCTGGCGCAGCCGCCGCTGTACAAGCTCAAGTGGCAGCGCTCCGATCCCGAGTTCGCCTATTCCGACAAGGAGCGCGACGGTCTGCTGGAGGCCGGTCTCGCGGCGGGCAAGAAGATCAACAAGGACGACGGCGTACAGCGCTACAAGGGTCTCGGCGAGATGAACGCCAAGGAGCTGTGGGAAACCACGATGGATCCATCGGTGCGGGTACTGCGCCTGGTCACCCTGGATGACGCCGCGGCTGCCGACGAACTGTTCTCCATCCTGATGGGCGAGGACGTCGAGGCACGCCGCAGCTTCATCACCCGAAATGCCAAGGACGTTCGCTTCCTCGACGTGTAGCCGACGTGAATTGCGCTGCGCGAAGGCCGATTCCACGTCCGCTATAAGGAGATCTCCAGATGACTGAAACAACGCTGCCACCGAACGGCGGAGCGGGCGACCGGATCGAACCGGTCGATATCCAGAACGAGATGCAGAACAGCTACATCGATTACGCGATGAGCGTGATCGTCGGCCGCGCGCTGCCCGAGGTGCGCGACGGCCTCAAGCCGGTGCACCGCCGGGTGTTGTACGCGATGTACGACAACGGCTATCGGCCCGACCGCGGTTATGTGAAGTCCGCCCGTCCGGTCGCCGAGACCATGGGTAACTATCACCCGCACGGCGACTCGTCGATCTACGACACCCTCGTGCGCATGGCGCAGCCGTGGTCGCTGCGCTATCCGCTGGTCGACGGCCAGGGCAACTTCGGTTCGCGGGGCAATGACGGCGCGGCCGCGATGCGCTACACCGAGTGCAGGCTGACCCCGCTCGCGATGGAGATGCTGCGCGAAATCGACCATGAGACGGTCAATTTCATCCCCAACTACGACGGTCGCTCGCAGGAGCCGACCGTGCTGCCGAGCCGGGTGCCCGCCCTGCTGATGAACGGCAGCAACGGCATCGCGGTCGGTATGGCCACCAATGTGCCGCCGCACAATCTCAACGAGCTGGCCGAGGCCATCTACTGGGCGCTGGAGAACTACGAGGCCGACGAGGAATCCACCCTCGCCGCCTGCATGGAGCGGGTGAAGGGGCCGGACTTCCCGACCTACGGCCTGATCGTCGGCGGCCAGGGCATCCACGACGCTTACACCACCGGTCGCGGTTCGATCCGGATGCGCGGTGTCGTCGAGATCGAAGAGGACAATCGCGGTCGCACCACGATCGTCATCACCGAGCTGCCCTACCAGGTCAACACCGACAACTTCATAAACTCGATCGCCGAGCAGGTGAAGGACGGCAAGATCGCGGGTATCTCGGATATCCACGACGAGTCCTCCGACAGGGCCGGCATGCGCATCGTGGTGACCGTCAAGCGGGACGCGGTCGCCAAGGTCGTGCTGAACAACCTCTACAAGCACACCCAGCTGCAGACCAGCTTCGGCGCCAACATGCTCTCCATCGTGGACGGTGTGCCGCGCACGCTGCGCCTGGATCAGATGATCCGGCTCTACGTCGAGCATCAGTTGGAAGTCATCGTCCGGCGCACCCGTTACCTGCTGCGCAAGGCCGAGGAGCGGGCCCACATCCTGCGCGGCCTGGTCAAGGCACTGGACGCGTTGGACGAGGTCATCGCGCTGATCCGGCGCTCGGCCAACACCGACACCGCGCGCACCGGCCTGATGCAGCTGCTCGATATCGACGAAATCCAGGCCACCGCCATCCTCGACATGCAGCTGCGGCGCCTCTCGGCCCTGGAGCGGCAGAAGATCGTCGACGAATTGGCCAAGATCGAGGCCGAGATCGCCGACCTCAAGGACATTCTCGAGAAGCCGGAACGCCAGCGCGCGATCGTGCGCGACGAGCTGAAGGAGATCGTCGAGAAGTACGGCGACGAGCGGCGCACCAAGATCGTGGCCAACGACGGCGATATGGCCGACGAGGACCTGATCGCCCGTGAGGACGTGGTCGTCACCGTGACGGAGACCGGCTACGCCAAGCGCACCAAGACCGACCTGTATCGCAGCCAGAAGCGCGGCGGCAAGGGCGTGCAGGGTGCGGGCCTCAAGCAGGACGATATCGTCAAGCACTTCTTCATCAGCTCCACGCACGACTGGCTGCTGTTCTTCACCAATAAGGGCCGGGTGTACCGGGCCAAGGCCTACGAATTGCCCGAGGCCAGCCGGACCGCGCGCGGTCAGCACGTCGCGAACCTGCTTGCGTTCCAGCCAGATGAGAAGATCGCCCAGATCATTCAGATCAAGGGTTACGAAGATGCGCCCTATCTGGTGCTCGCCACCAAGAACGGCCTGGTCAAGAAGTCGAAGCTGTCCGACTTCGATTCCAACCGCAGCGGCGGCATCGTCGCGGTGAATCTGCGCGATGACGACGAATTGGTCGGCGCCGTACTGTGCTCGGCCGATGACGATCTGCTGCTGGTGTCGGCGCGCGGTCAGTCGATCCGCTTCTCCGCCACCGATGAGGCACTGCGTCCGATGGGTCGGGCCACCTCCGGTGTGCAGGGCATGCGATTCAATGCCGACGATGAACTGTTGTCGCTCAATGTGGTTCGCGCCGACACCTATCTGCTCGTCGCGACCTCCGGTGGTTACGCCAAGCGGACCGCGATCGAGGAATACACCCCGCAGGGTCGTGGCGGTAAAGGCGTATTGACTATCCAATACGACACCAAGCGTGGCACCCTGGTCGGTGCGCTCATCGTCGACGACGAGGATGAGTTGTATGCGATCACGTCCGGCGGTGGCGTAATCCGGACGGCGGCGAAGCAGGTTCGTAAGGCTGGACGACAGACCAAGGGCGTGCGATTGATGAACCTCGCCGATGGCGATACGTTGCTTGCTATCGCGCGCAATGCCGACGAACCCGATCCTGATTCGATCGTCGGCGGAGACGGCGACACCGGTTCCTCTGAGCAGTAACCCCATAGCGGCGGCAACGAACGGATCTAAGGATTCCCATTGACCACGAATCAGCCGAACGACGAGCGGCACCAGACGAACGGTGTAACCGAACGGATCGCACCGTCACCGATTCCGCCGCGGCCGATCCCACGGCCGGTCGCATCGGCCGAGAACGGCCAGCCGAGTGGCCCGCAGGGAGGGGCCCAGCCGCACGAAATGCACAGCCAGCAAGGCGAAGTCGCGTTCAAGGCGCCGGAGCCGAGCTCGGGTGCGGACGGGCCGGAGGCATTCGATCAGCGGGCGGCTCGGCCGGGTAACTCCGGCGAGTCGGCCGCGCCGGCGCCAGGCGAGCGCTCGGCATCGAACGGCGGTGGCCAGTCGCCCTTCCAGGAGGGCTGGTCGCAGCTGCCGCAGCGGGAGCCGCAGTCGAACCTGTACCGTCCCGGACAGTCGCCGGTAACCGGTCGCCCGAATTCCACCAGTGGTGGACTCGGCGGTGGTGGGCTCAACAGTGGTGGTGGGCTCAACAGCGGCGGTGGCGGCGGCGGGGGTGGTGGCCTCGGCGGTGGCGGTCTCGGTGGCGGCAATGCCCGCACAACAGCGGATCTCGCGGCCAAGGCGGCGCGCAAGGAAGCGGCGATGGTGAAGTCCGTCGGCATCGACGGGCCGACCCGCAGCATCGCTCGACCGGAACTGATCAAGGACATGCCGGACCTGTCCGAGATCCGGCACCCGCTGCCGGTCGAGACCCCGGCGGGTCCGCAGGCCACACCGGTCTCGCCCGCGGTTCCGGTCGCAGTCGCGGCGGCCGTCGCCTCCGGTGAACCATTGCGAGCCACGGTGCAGATCCGCCGGATCGACCCATGGTCGACGCTGAAGATCTCGCTGGTGATCAGCGTGGCCATGTTCTTCGTGTGGATGCTCGCGGTCGGTCTGCTCTACATCGTGCTCGAGGGCATGGGTGTGTGGGAGCGGCTCAACAGCACCTTCACCGATATGGTCTCCTCCGACAGCGGCTCAGTAGGGTTGGTCGATGCCGGTTCGGTATTCGGCTATGCGGGTGTCATCGGTCTGATCAATGTGGTGCTTTTCACCGCATTGGCGACCGTCGGCGTCTTCATCTACAACCAGTGCTGCGACCTCGTCGGCGGCATCCAGGTCACCCTGGCCGACCCCGATTAGAACAATGTCCACACGGCCGGTCGTTGTCCTCACACAGGGCGGTGACCGGCCGTTTTGGTCATCGGCGGGCGGGTAAGGTAATCTCGTGCCTCGGTTCGGTTAGCAGCTTCGGCGGGTATCCGAACAGGAAATAAGGGCCTATAGCTCAGGCGGTTAGAGCGCTTCGCTGATAACGAAGAGGTCGGAGGTTCAAGTCCTCCTAGGCCCACTCCCGAACATCACAGTAGGGTGGGAATCATGAAAATCCTTCTCACGGTCAGTGTCGTTGTCGCGGTTCTCATCGGAATCACCAAGCTGCGCAAGCGCGACGATGCGGACCTGTGGCACGAAGTCACCACCCGCTGAACTGTCTTCGGACAGTAGGGATTCGGGGCCTTAGCTCAATTGGCAGAGCACTGCCTTTGCAAGGCAGGGGTTAGGGGTTCGATTCCCCTAGGCTCCACAAACTGGGAGGCGAGTGCTCGCGGAGAGCGCTCGCTTTTGTTTGTTCCGCGTATTTTTTGGGGGCGAAGCCCCCAAGCCCCACCCCGGAGGGGGCTTCGCCCCCCGGGACCCCCCACGTGCCTGGATCGCTTGCATAGGTGATGCGCTGTGTCTCGGACCCGGCCTGGATCGCTTGCATAGGTGATGCGCTGTGTCTCGGACCCGGCCTGGATCGCTTGCATAGATGACGGGCTGTGGCCCCGGACCCGGCCTGGATCGCTTGTACAGATGACGGGCTGTGGCCCCGGACCCGGCCTGGATCGCTTGTACAGATGACGGGCTGTGGCCCCGGACCCGGCCTGAATCGCTTGTACAGATGACGCGCTGTGTCTCGGACCCGGCCTGGCTTGCATTCCAGTTGCCGTACCGAGGGCGGGGGCCTCATACCTGATTCGCGTGACCGGATGCCGCGCGCTGCCCCTTGGTTGTGGTTGCGTGAGAGGGAGTGCCTCGGCGCTTGATGCGCGCATTGGGTGACCGGGCCCGGGCAGGAGGGCTAGGGCGTGTTTCATAAGTGCTGAGGGGTGATCGCCGCCGTCGTGATTGCGGCTGAAAGTCGTTGCCGGGGTGGGTGTGTCGATGCCGTGAGAT
>NZ_JBITIL010000035.1:0-39845 GCF_044458905.1 Nocardia sp. NPDC050408
AGCTACCCGGACCGGACTCACACCGGCAGGCGACGACGAGCTTCCGACACAGGTCATGACCGCAAAACGATCACCTCCTGATCTCTGGGCGCACCTGTTGCAGTACTAGGCCGGGCAGTTGTGGTACGCAGTGAGGAGCCAGCGGTTGTTTCGGCGGATCAGGGTCCAGGTGGCCATCACCCAGCGGTCGGCAGGGGGCTCGGTTTCGCCTGCCATCACGACCGCGCTGCGGCTGACGACGATGGCGGTGTCGGGGGTAGGGAAACGGACGAGTTGGGGTTCGTCCAGGGTTTTCGAGCCGCGCAGCGGGCCTTCGAAACCTGCGGCCATCCGGTCTCGGACGGCCGCACGACCGGAGTTGAAGACGCCGCGCAGGATGGACGTGGCGTCGGGGTCGTAGTCGGCGACGAAGGCGTCGGCGTCGTTGGCGGCCCAGGCGCGGTAGAGATTGTTCAGTACGTCGAGGACGGCCTCGCGGTCGGTGCGCATTGCGGTGTCGGTCATGATTTCCTCCTGAGGTCACGGCCGCGGTGAGCGGCTCACGAGTACCTACCGGCGGACCGTGCCCGATTCATCGCTCGCGGTGTAGAAAAGTTCGGTGGAGGCGTTTTCGAGGAGCTGAGGGCATGGCGGACGTGGATTTCGCGGCGAGCACCGACCGGTATCGGCGGGAGTTGCTCGCACATTGCTATCGCATGCTCGGGTCGGTGCAAGACGCCGAGGATCTGGTGCAGGAGACGCTGTTGCGAGCCTGGCGGGCGCGCGACAGCTATGACGAGAACCGGGCCGGGATGCGGACCTGGCTGTACCGGATCGCCACCAATGCCTGCCTGACCGCGCTGGAGCAGCGCGGGCGCAGACCGATGCCCTCCGGTCTGGGCAACGCGCCCGGCGACGATCCACGCGAGGCATTGGTCCACGGCGGAGAAATCCCTTGGCTGCAACCGATTCCGGACTCCATGCTGGCCGATCCATCGGAAGCCGTACTGGCGCAAGGCAGTCTGCGACTGGCGCTGGTCGCGGCCATGCAGCATTTGCCCGCGCGCCAGCGGGCGGTACTGGTGCTACGCGAGGTACTAGACTGGCCCGCCGCGCAGGTGGCGCAGGCGCTGGATATGACACCGGCGGCGGTCAACAGCGCGTTGCAGCGGGCACGTAAGGCGCTGAACCAGAATGGAATACGAGAGGACGAGGTCACCGAGAGCGCGCAGCAGCGGGCCGTGCTGGACAGCTACGTCACCGCCTTCCGGAACGCCGACCTGGCCGCGCTGGAGAAACTGCTGGCCGACGACGTGATCATGGAAATGCCGCCCATGCTCAATTGGTACCTCGGCCGGGAGGGTTACGTCGGGTTCATGGCCCGCGTCTTCGACACCCGCGGCACCGATTGGCAATTGGTGCCGGTCGGGGCCAACGGCGGACCCGCATTGGCGGCCTACGTCCGCGATGCCGACGGAGGCTACATGCTGCACACCTTGCAGGTCTTCACCATTGACGGCGACCGCATCACGCACATGGTCGCCTACCAGGTCGAGGAGGTATTTCAGCTCTTTGCCCTGCCACCGCGATTGCCCTGAGCCTCAGTCGGTTCGATCGGACCCGGCCGCGGCCATCGCGCAGCCGCGCGGGATAGCAGGAGCCTTGCTGGACAGTCTGTTATCGGTGAGTATGTACGGAAGTTGATCGGGGTAGCACTCGACGAACGATGCAGACGGCCCCGGAATGACGAAAGCGCCGCTGCTGGTTCGCGCAGGACAAGACCTGAGCGTTTTGGGTTGCGGGATGTTGAGTTCGGCGGCGACGGAGTCGAAGTGTTCCCGGCCAGGTACGGGCATTGCGCCTACACCTCATGGTCGCCGAGCGTAGGCGGTGGCCAACGGAGGCAGGGTCAGCGCGGTGACTCGGAGGCCGAGCCGGACGCGATGTCGTCGGCCAGCGGGGCAATAGCCCCGATGATCTGTTCCACCAGCGCCGTCGGCACCCCGGCGACGGTCAGCGCATCGGTCAGATGGCCTGCCACAAGGGTGAAATGGTGCATCGTGATGCCACGGCCCTGATGGACCTGCTTCATCGGGGCACCGGTGTACGGGCCGGGGCCGCCGAGCGCAGCGGAGAAGAACTCGACCTGCCGTCCCTTCAACCGAGACATGTTCGTACCGGTGAAGAATGGCGCCAGCTGGTCGTCGGCGAGGACGCGGACGTAGAAGTCCTCGACTACCGCCTCGAGTGCCTCCTGCCCCCCGATCTGCTCGTAGATTGTGCCGGGCTCGGCGATCGTGGCCGCGCCGGACTTGGACTTGAACCATGACATGATTTCCATGCATTCAGAACAGCACCGGTCGGTTTCCGTTCCGTTAGTCGGCTGTCGCAGCCCGTTTTCCCTTCGTGGCCAGCATATTTCCTGGAACTCACAACTGGCTGCCACCACCGGTGAGCAATATTTCGAAACCGACTCGTCCCGCGAAAACAGGACAGACTTTGCGTGCTCGCTCAAGCACCGCCAGCCCAGCGGCACGCCTACATTTCGTGCTCGCCGAGCACCGGCGGCGGACCGTATCGCGGCCGGTATCCGGCGATCCGGATCGGACTGCCGATCAGCCGGTAATCGCCGACGGTGACGATGGTTTCAGGGGAGGCGGCCAGTGCCTCGGACAGGGTGCGCACCGCGGCCGCTGGAATACCGAGCGGCCGCAGGCGAGATTCCCAGCCGGATGCGGTATCGGTGGCAAGGGCGGCGGTCACCGCGGCGAGTACGTCGTCGCGATGCGCGGCCCGCTCGGCCATTGTCTCGAACCCGTCGACACCGGCCTCGGCGGCGAAGACCTTCCAGAAACCATCGTGGGTGATGAACAGCGCCAGATGACCGTCGGCGGTTGGAAAGAGCTGTGCTGGAACGTAATACGAATGTGCGCCGAAGTTTCGGCGTTGCGGTTGTTTGCCGTCGTTGAGATAGGCCGACGCATGGTAGTTCAGCTGCGAGAGCATCACCTCGTACAGCG
This sequence comes from Nocardia sp. NPDC050408, assembly GCF_044458905.1. Taxonomy (NCBI): domain Bacteria; kingdom Bacillati; phylum Actinomycetota; class Actinomycetes; order Mycobacteriales; family Nocardiaceae; genus Nocardia; species Nocardia sp. NPDC050408. The sequence goes on from NZ_JBITIL010000035.1 coordinate 3,000, forward strand.
AGACGTCGACCTGCCCACCGCGGCCGGAGACAATCTGGGCGAGCAGGCCGAGCGCGGCGGTGAGGCCGGTCGAGTTGTCGGCCGAGGAATAGCCGGGCAATGTGGGCGGCCCCTGCGGATCGCCCGTCATCGCGGCGATGCCGACGGCCGCCTGGATCACATAATCGAAGGCGGGATCCTCACCGCCGTCCAAGCCGAAGCCCGTGATCGCCACGCAGACGATCCGGTCGTTGAACTGCCGCAGGGACTTGTAGGTCAGGCCGAGGCGACGGATCGCCGACGGCTTCAAATTCACCAGCAGCGCATGGGATTGCGCGACGAGTTCGGCCAGTCGGCGCTGTCCGGCGGAGCTGGCCAATTCGAGTCGAATACTGCGCTTGCCGCGGTTGAGGCTCGCGAAATAGGAGTCGCCGACCTGTCGCGAAATCTCCCCGTTCGGCGGTTCGATCTTGGTCACCTCGGCACCGAGATCGGCGAGCATCATGGTGGCGTAGGGACCGGCGAGCATGGTGCCCACCTCGAGTATCCGGATCCCCGCCAGCGGCCCCGCCGCCGCGCCGGGCACCGGTTGGCTCACGACTGCGCCTCGCTGACGCTCGGCTCCGTCGTGCGCCATTGCGCGCTGTGTCGATGGTTCACTCGCTGACGCTCGCTCACGACTGCGCCTCGCTGACGCTCGGCTCCGTCGTGCGCCATTGCGCGCTGTGTCGATGGTTCACTCGCTGACGCTCGCTCACGACTGCACCTCGCTGACGCTCGGCTCCGTCGTGCGCCATTGCGCGCTGTGTCGATGGTTCACTCGCCGACGCTCGCTCACCGCAGTTCCTTCGCCAGTTCGGCGATCATCTCCCGAGTTCTGCGCTTGGAGGCGATGAGTTCGTCGCGGGTGTCGCCGATGGGCAGCAGCCGCACCGACAGGTCCGTGGCACCGGCGTCGGCGAAGCGCCGCAGTCCCGCCGCGATCGCCTGTTCGTCGCCCGCGACGCAGATGTCACCGATATCGCGCGCCGAACCCTGTTCGAGCAGCCGCTGGTAGTTGGGCGAGACCTCTGCCTCGCCGAGAATCCGGTTGGCCCGCGCCTTGGCCTCGTCGATTTCCGACGGCGCACACAGGCACACCGGCAGCCCGGCGACGATGCGCGGTGCGAGCCGCCCGGCGTCGGCGGCGGCCTTGGTGATCTTCGGGACGACATGGTCGGCCACCGCGCGCTCGTCGGCCATCCACAGAATAGTGCCGTCGGCCTGTTCCCCGGCGATGCGCAACATGACCGGCCCTAGTGCGGCGATCAGCACCGGCACCGGCGCGACCGGGCCCAGGTCGAGCGGATTGTGCACGGTGAAGCTGTCGTTTTCGATATCGACTTGGCCGGGCCCGCGCAGACCCGCATTCAGCACGTCCAGATAGTCGCGGGTGTAGGCCGCCGGTTTCGTATAGGGCAGCCCGAGCATGTCCTGCACGATCCAGTGATGCGAGGGACCGACACCTAGTGCGAGCCGCCCCCCGGCAGCGGCTTGCGTCGAAAGTGCCTGGCGGGCAAGGGCGATCGGATGCTGCGCCTGCAATGGCACTACCGCGGTGCCCAATTCGATGCGGGTGGTTTTCATACCCATCAGCGCGATGGTGATCAGTGCATCGAAATCGGTGGGTATCTGCGGAATCCAGGCGGTGTCCAGGCCCGCGGTTTCGGCCCATTCGATATCGTCGAGCATCCTGGCGAGCTTGCGCGCGGAGTCCCCCTTCTCCGGCCCGATCATCACTCCGATTCGCATGAATTCCTCCAGTTTCCAAGCTCTTTCAGATGACTGCGGCCGCTCAGGATCACGACGGCGTCGAGGTTTCGGTCTCGGGGACGGCAGTCGGCGGAGCCGACGGGGTGGGTAAGCACAGCGCGCGGATCTCGGTGACCAGCGTCTCCAGCGCGGTACCGGTCGGAAAGACCGCGGCCGCACCGGCTTCCAGCAGACGCGGCACATCCGCCTGCGGGATGGTGCCGCCGACCACCACCGCGATATCCCCCGCGCCGGCGGCCCGCAGCGCGTCCACGACGCGCGTCGTCATCGACACATGCGCGCCGGACAGGATGCTCAAACCGACTACGGCGACGTCTTCCTGCAACGCGATCGACACGATGTCCTCCACACGCTGGCGGATGCCGGTGTAAATGACCTCGAACCCGGCGTCGCGCAGGGTGCGGGCGACGATCTTGGCGCCGCGGTCGTGCCCGTCCAACCCCGGCTTGGCGACGAGTACGCGTGCGGGCATCAGAACACCACCGGCTGCTGGAACTCGCCCCATACCGACTTCAGTGCGGCGGTCATCTCGCCGACCGTGCAGTACGCGTTGGCGCAGTCGATCAGATTGTGCATCAGGTTTCCGTCTCCTTCGGCGGCATGCGACAAAGCGGTGAGACAGGCACGCACCGCAGCGGGATCTCGTTCGGCCTTCACCCCGGCCAGGCGCTCGAGCTGCAATTCCCGTCCCTTGGCGTCGAGTTCGTAGGTGCCGATATCGGGTGCGGGCTCGTCGGAGACGAATCGGTTCACCCCGACCACCGGACGCGAGCCCGACTCCACCTCCTGATGCAGCCGATAGGCCTCGTCGGCGATCAGCCCCTGCAGATATCCGTCTTCGATGCAGCGCACCATGCCACCGTGCTGCTCCAGATCGGCCATGATCTCGACGATGCGGGCCTCGGTGGCGTCGGTGAGCGCCTCGACGAAGTAGGAGCCGCCGAGCGGATCGGCCACCCGCGTCACACCGGTCTCGTAGGCGAGGATCTGCTGGGTGCGCAAAGCGAGCGTCGCCGACTCCTCGCTGGGCAGCGCGAACGGCTCGTCCCACGCGGCGGTGAACATCGACTGCACCCCGCCGAGTACCGAGGCCATCGACTCGTAGGCGACCCGCACCAGATTGTTCTGGGCCTGCGGCGCATACAGCGACGCGCCGCCGGCGACACAGCCGAACCGGAACATCGACGCCTTATCCGTGCTCGCGCCGTATCGCTCGCGCACCAGGGTGGCCCAACGACGCCGACCCGCACGGTATTTCGCGATCTCCTCGAAAAAGTCGCCGTGGGTATAGAAGAAGAACGAGATCTGCGGCGCGAATTGATCGATCGTCATCCGGCCGCGTTCCACCACGGTGTCGCAGTAGGTCACGCCGTCGGCGAGGGTGAAGGCCATCTCCTGCACCGCGGTCGCCCCGGCGTCGCGAAAGTGCGCGCCCGCCACCGAGATCGCGTTGAACCGCGGCACCTCGGCCGCGCAGAACTCGATGGTGTCGGCGATCAAACGCAGCGACGGCTCCGGCGGCCAGATCCAGGTGCCACGCGAGGCGTACTCCTTGAGGATGTCGTTCTGGATGGTGCCCGTGAGCTTTTCCCGCGACACCCCCTTTTTCTCCGCGGCCGCCACATAGAACGCCAACAGGATTGCCGCGGTCCCGTTGATGGTGAAGCTGGTGCTGATCTTGTCCAGCGGGATGCCATCGAAGAGCACCTCGGCGTCGGCGAGGGTGTCCACGGCGACGCCGACCCGACCGACCTCCTCGCTCACCTCCGGATCGTCGGAGTCGTAGCCGCACTGAGTCGGCAGATCCAACGCCACCGACAGTCCGGTGCCGCCCTGGTCGAGCAGATACCGATAGCGCCGATTGGATTCCTCCGCTGTGCCGAAGCCCGAGTACTGCCGGAACGTCCACAACCGACCCCGGTAGCCGGAGGCGAAGTTGCCACGCGTGAAGGGATATGCGCCCGGCCGGGGCGGATCGGCACGCCGGTCGTCCGGTCCGTAGACCGGCTCGAGCGGGATACCGGACGAGGTCTGCACTTGGTCGTTCATCAGTGAATACGCTACTTGCCAAAAAAGAGAATGCCAATACCATCTGAAGCGAGTGAGTTCTCACAACCCCGTTTTCCCGAGGAGCACGATGCCCGATCAGCACCGACCGTTGACCGACCGCACGATGGTGATCTCCGGCGCCAGCCGCGGTATCGGACTGGCCATCGCGGTCGCCGCCGCCCGACGGGGCGCCAACGTGGTGCTGCTGGCCAAGACGGCCGAACCGCATCCACGGCTGCCCGGCACCGTCTACACCGCGGCCGCCGAAATCGAGGCCGCGGGCGGCAAGGCGGCCGCCGTGGTGGGTGATGTGCGCCGCGAGGAGGATGTGCAGCGGGTGGTGGGCACCGCGCTGGAACGCTTCGGCGGCATCGATATCTGCGTCAACAATGCCAGCGCCATCGCGACCGAGCCGACCGAGCGGTTGTCGCCCAAGAAGTTCGATCTGATGATGGACATCAATATCCGCGGCGCCTTCCTGCTGACCCAGTCCTGCGTGCGGCACCTACGCAATTCGGCCAACCCGCACGTGCTGACCATCGCGCCACCGGTGAACATGAATCCGCGCTGGCTCGGCGCGCACCCGGTCTACACGCTGTCGAAGTACGGAATGACGCTGCTGTCGCAGGGCTGGGCAGTCGAATACGCCAAGGCCGCAATCGCATTCAACTGCCTGTGGCCCGAGACCTTCATCGCCACCTCCGCCGTGGCCAACCTCGACGACGGCACGAATCAACTCGCGGCCGCGCGCAGTCCGCAGATCATGGCCGATGCCGCGATCGAGATCGTGTCCCAGCCCGCACGGGAGATCACCGGCAACTGCTTCATCGACGCCGAGGCGTTGGCCCGATTCGGCGGCGTCGAGGACCTGTCCCGCTACGGCGGCGGCGCGCACCCGACACCGGACCTGTTCCTCGACTGATCACCGAAAGGATTGCCGGATATGACAATCGATCCCGACCAACGCACGCGCTACGAGAGCGGATTACAGGTCCGCCGCGAGGTCGTCGGCGCTGAATACGTCGACCGGGCGTTGGCCGCCGCGACCGACTTCTCCGAGCCACTGCAGGATCTGATCACCGAATACTGTTGGGGCGCAGTATGGACCCGCCCCGGTCTGGACCGCCGCAACCGGTCGATGATCACCCTGGCAATGCTGACCGCGCTCAACCGGTCCACGGAATTCGCTACGCATGTGCGGGCAGCATTGACCAATGGCGTCACCCCGGAGGAGATCCGGGAGGTGCTGCTGCACGCGACGATCTACGCCGGTGTCCCCGCCGGAGTCGAAGCGTTCCGAATCGCCGGACCTATCCTGCAGGAGCACGCTGATGCCTGAACGTGAACACATCGCCTTCCTCGGTCTCGGCACCATGGGCGCGCGAATGTCGCGGCGATTGGTAGCAGCGGGTTTCGATGTCGTCGGCTTCGACCCGTCCGAGACCGCCCGTGCAGCCCTGGTCGCCATCGGCGGTCGGGTAGCGACCAGCGCTGCCGCGGCCGCCGCCGGAGTCACTCACCTGATTCTGATGCTGCCCAGTTCCGCCGTCGTCGAATCCGTACTCGGTGACGAGCAGGTGCTGGCCGCTCTGGGGCCGGACACGATCGTGATCGATATGAGCTCCTCCGAACCGGAGTCGACGCAACGACTGGCGGCGGGGCTGGCCGAGCGCCAAATCACGTTGGTCGACGCACCGGTGTCCGGCGGCGTGCGCGGGGCTACCGACGGTACTCTGACGATCATGGTCGGGGGCCCGGAAGACACTGTTGCCCAAATTGACTCGGTGCTGGCACCGCTGGGCAAGATGAGGCACATCGGTGCATCGGGAGCCGGTCACGCCGTTAAGGCGATCAACAATCTACTCGCTGCGGTCAACCTGCTCGCCGCCGCCGAAGGTGTCGCGGCCGGACGTCGTTTCGGCCTGGACCCCGCCGTGATCATCGAGACCATCAATTCCGCAAGCGGCCGCAGTGCCGCAACCGAACTCAAGTTCCCGCAGGCGATTCTGCCGGAAACCTTCGATTCCGGTTTCGCGCTCGGACTAATGCTCAAAGACATGCGCATCGCCACTGATCTGGCGGCCTCGCTCGGCATACCGGCCGCACTCGGCGAGCGCGCCGTCGAGCTGTGGGCACGCGCCGCGGCCGATCTGGGGCCGAGCGCCGACCAAACCGATATCGCGCGCTGGGCGGACGCGCGGTCCACGCAACATTAAGGCCCACACCATGAATACGCCCATCCGATTCTCGGTCGTCGAGGTGCCGCACTACTTCGGCAAATGCCCGCGCTGCGGCTATCCCGCCAGCGCCGCGGCGATGACTCAGACCTTCGCCGACGGCGCCACCGAATCGCAACTAGTCGCCACCTGCGGGCAGCCGTGCGGGTGGAGCGGCCCGGTGGCGCTGACCACGATGACCGACGCCCGGTCCGATTGAATCGAATTCACCACGGTTGCACAGCGGTCGGTGGAGCAATGGCCGCATTCTCCGCGGCCAGCACCGCCGTCGGGATCACGACATCGGCACGAACTCCGCCGTAGTCGGATTCGGTCAGGCGCACCGAAATGCCGTGCAGAATACCCAACCGAGCCACCACGAACAGCCCGAGCCGGGCATCCGCCGACAGTGTCGCGACGCTGAAATCCGGTGGGTCGGACAGCATTTCGTTGGCGCGTTCGAGTTCCGAATCCGACATGCCCATGCCCTGATCACTGATCATCACGACAACGCCGGTGCCGATCAGATTGCCGCTGACATCCACGCGCGACTGCGGCGGCGAGAACGCCGTCGCATTGTCGACCAGTTCGGCCAGTAGGTGGATGAGGTCGGCGACCACCGCGCCGTTGACGAATACCGACGGCAGTCCGGCATTGGTGTACACCCGCGTGTATTGAACGGTTTCCGCGATCGCACCGCGGACGAGATCCCGGAGCGCAACCGGACGTCGCCACTGTCGACCCGGGCGGCCGCCGCCGAGGATAATGAGATTCTCGGCATTGCGACGCCCTCGGGTGGCGAGATGGTCGAGCTGGAACAGTGTTTCCAGCAGCGCTGGATCCTCCTGTCGCCGTTCGGCCGCGTCGAGAATCTCCAACTGTCGGTGCACGACGATCTGGCTGCGATGGGCGATATTGCTGAATACCGCGCGCACACCCTCGCGAGTATTCGCCTCGGTGACCGCGACCGCGACCGCAGCGCCGTGCGCCCGATTGAATGCCTGTGCGACCTGACCTATCTCGTCGGTACCGAAATCCAGCTGTGCGGCTTCGGTTTTCGGATCGATGCGCACCCCTTCGGTCAGGCGTCGCATTGTCTCCGGCAACCGAACCTCCGCCACCGCAAGCGTTTCCGAGCGCAAGCGTTTCAAGCGTCCGATCAGCTGATTGGCCAGCCACAGCGACAACAGGAACGCCAGCACAGCGACCGTACTCACGACACTCGCGGCCAGCAACGAGTCGCGCCCGTGCCGGGCACCCGCATCGGCGGCGTGCCGTTGGCTCTGCTTGGCGTGCCCGACCCACAGTGTCACCAACTGCTGGTTCACCTCGTCCGCCGCCGCGCGCCACTGCGCGACGCTCATCGGCAATTGCGGTGCACTTGCGGGCCGCACCTCGACAATGGCGTTTTCCATCGCGCTGACCTGCTGCCAGGCGAGGGAAGCGGTGACATCGGCGACGCGCTGCGCGTTGGCGGCATCGAGTTCGGTAGCCAATCGCGCGATCTCGACGTGGTAATAGCTGACCAGGTTGCGGTATTCGGCGGACAGGTTGGGCGGCAGGCCCTGCGGGCGGACGGCCGCGGCGGTCAGCGCGCTGGCGCGCGACATGGATTCGACCACGTGCAACAGCCCCAGATTGCGGGTGAGTTCGGAGCCGGTGGCCGCATCCGGAGCGAACTGTCCGATCGTTGCCGACCCCTCGTCCATGCCGTCCAATAGTCGGCAGTAGAAGTCGTAGGCGTCGGCGACCGGTAGCCGACCGGCATCGATCGCACTGCGCAGCTCCGGTAACCGAGTCTTCAACTCTTCGAAGGCCGCCACGACGTTCCCCATCGCGCTGCCGCCCACGCGTTGGAATTCGGCTTCGGCCGCCGCCAGCGAATTCAGCGCGGCATCGAACCGCATCCGGGCAGCGACCAGTGCACCGGGATCGACGACCGCACCCGCCAACTGGGACACCGACAGCAGTCGCTCCTGTTGCACGGCGAGGACCAATTCGCGCGTCGGGGTGAGGTGAGTGTCCAGTGTGCGCGCGAAGCCCTCGGCGTGCCGCGCGTCATTGAACAGATAGACCGAGGTACCCACACCAATGCAGATCAGCAGCAGGCTGGGTACCAGCGCAATGACAAGGATTCTTGTCCGGATCCCGCGGAACCGAGCCTTCAACACCGCGATAATATAACTTACATATCCGAGAATTACATTCTCTAGTGCAGGGCGGCCAGCACGGTGTCACGTAGTTCCGGACGACAGATGAGCAGATCAGGCAGGTAGGGGTCGGGGCGGTTGTAGCGCAGCGGGGTCCCATCGAGACGCGAGACGTGCAGCCCAGCCGCAGCTGCGACGGCGACCGGGGCGCACGAATCCCATTCGTATTGACCGCCCGAGTGGGCGTAGACATCCGCGGTCCCGCGCACGACTGCCATCGCCTTGGCGCCGGCCGACCCCATCGGGACCGGCGTCGCCGACAACCTGGTCATCAGTTGCGCGACCTCCTCGGAGAGCCGACTCCGCGACACGGCCACCCGGATGGGACCGGATTGCGGTGGCAGCAACGCGGGTGGTTGCCCGGTGTGTAAGACCAGTCCCGCAGCGGGCAGTGCCACCGCCCCGACCACCGCTCGGCCGTCGACCGCGAGGGCGACATGCACGGCCCAGTCCGCACGCGGTGGTTCGCCGTATTCCCGTGTGCCGTCGAGCGGGTCGACGATCCACACCCGGGACCGTCCGATGCGACTCCGGTCGTCCGGACTTTCCTCCGACAGCACGATGTCCTCGGGACGCGCCTCCCGCAGCCGATCCAGCAGCAGGATATTGGACTTCCGGTCGCCGACCGCCCCGCCTTCGGAGCGGATATCGAGCAGGAGTTCGCCTGCTTCCTCGGCCAGCGCCGCTGCCAGGGTGTGATCGTCCATTACTTCCCTACTGTCCGATGGCAGGATCGAGTACGCCCGCTTTCGCAGGCGCTCGATGACCTTATCGGCCCCTTGCCGGTCGACATTTCTCGAGAGTACGGTTCTCATTTACCGGAAAGGTGATTCTTATCCTGCGGAGGCCCTTTCCGGTCACGAGCACTCGCACGCCTCGACACCGGTCGAGCACGCAGAGCACAGGGAGGACCACCCACCGATGCGATTCATCCTGCACTATCCCGAGACCACCGGCTACGACGGTGACATGCTCGACGTCGGCGCACTGCGCGATGTGGCGATCGCGGCCGAACGGTCCGGATTCGATGGACTGTCACTGAGCGAGCACCCGGTTCCCGGCGCCCGATGGTTGGCTTCCGGCGGACACCAGACGCTCGATCCGTTCGTCGCACTCGGCTATGTCGCCGGTGTGACCGAACGCCTCCGACTGATCACCTATCTCGCGGTCCTGCCCTACCGCAATCCTTTCCTGCTGGCGAAAGCGGCGGCGACGCTGGACAAACTGTCGGGCGGCCGCGCGATCGTCGGTCTGGGCACGGGTTATCAGAAGAGCGAATTCCACGCTCTCGGAGTCGATTTCGATGAGCGCAACGCACTGTTCGACGAGGCGCTGGACGTGCTGCCACTGCATTGGAGCGGCGAACCGTTCAGCTATCAGGGTCGCCACTTCAGCGCCCGCGATGTGATCGCCCGGCCGCGGCCGGTGCAGAAGCCGATCCCGATCTGGATCGGCGGCAACTCGAAGCTGAGCCGCCGCCGGGTCGCGACGCGCGCCCAGGGCTGGATCCCGATGACCGGCGGCGCGGAGCTGAGCACCACCGCGCGCACACCGGAACTCGGCACACTCGACCAGCTCGCCGCCAAGATGGCCGAGGTGCGATCGGCGGCCCAGGACGCGGACCGGACCGAGCACATCGATCTGGTCTACTCCTACCCGGACGCGAGCATCAGCACCCCGGCGGTCGATGCCGACCGGCACCGCGCGGCCTTCGCGACATTGGCCAAGGCCGGTGTCGACTGGATCGTCGTCTCCTGTCACACGCGCGAGGCCGCCGCGACCTTCGACTTCATTGCGGAATTCGGCGCGACATATACCAACGCGCCCGGCTCCTGAGCCGATCAGCGCGGCCGGTTCAGCACCTTATCCGCCGCCGTCCAGTGCTCGTCCGAAACCCACAGGTGCGCAAAGGCATTCACCGCCTCCGCTGCGGATACCCCGGAGAGCACCCGCTTGATCTCGCCCGAGGATGGGTTGGCCAGCGACCGAGCCAGCGCCAGCCAACCCTCCTCGAACGACGCGCGAGGCAGTATCCGGTCCACCAAGCCGACGCGTTCGGCCTCGGCGGCGTCGAGTACGGTCCCCGAGCCCGCGAGCAGCAGCGCTCGGCTTCGACCGACCAATGCGCTGAGCCGCTCTGCACCGCCCCAGGCGGGCATGATCGCCAGCGCGACCTGGTTGAACGCGATCTTGATGTCGTCGGCGGCGACCCGAATATCCGCGGCGACCGCGACTTCGGCGCCACCACCGAAGGCGTGACCGTTCAACGCCGCGATCACCGGGGCGGGAAAGGCAGCGAGCCGATCGCAGATGCCACGCATCCGCCATGCCATCTCCTCGGCGGCCTCGAGAGTGCGAATCGCGCTGAGTTGCTTGAGATCTCCACCCGAGACGAAGGCCTTGTCCCCGGCGCCACGAATGACCAGCGCGCGGGCTCCTTCGGCCGCATCGAGTGCCTTCTCGAGCTGATCCATCGTCTCCGGCGCGATGGCATTGCGCGCCTGCGGGCGATCGATGGTGACGACCGCAAGCCCGTCACTCAGCTCGAGCTCCACCATGTCAGTTCTCCGATCAAGATATTGGCATTCTACTTTCTGGAGAATAGTATATTCAGAGCGGCAGCCCCCGACACCCATCCCGTAACCACCCGACAGCGCCGCGGGTGTGGCCGACTTATGCCCGCGCGCCGGGTACTTGGAGTCCATATGCGCACAATCCCCGCCGAACTGGTCAAACGGTACGAAGCCGAAGGCTGGTGGACCCGCGATTCGCTCGGCGACCTGCTGGCGCGCGGTCTGGCCGCCGCCCCCGACGCCAGGTTCCGCGTGCATTCGCCGGTCCGGCCCTACACCGGAACCTTCCGTGATGTCGAGCTGGTCGCCCGCCGACTGGCCAGGGGCTTACACAAGCGGGGTGTCGGTCCCGGTGATGTAGTGGCCTTCCAGCTGCCCAATTGGATGGAGGCGGCCGCAACCTTCTGGGCCGCAACCTTTCTCGGCGCGATCGTGGTACCCATCGTGCATATCTACGGCCCCCGAGAAGTCGGCTACATCCTGGGTGCGGTGCGTCCACGCGTCTTCGTCACGACCGACCGATTCGGTTCGATCGACTACGACCCGGCCGTATACGCGGAGGTGCCGATCGTCGGGGTTGTCGGACACACCTTCGACGATCTGCTCGATGCGGAGCCGTTCAGCGGAGTCGTCGAGGTCGACCCGGCCAATCCGGCGCTGATCGCCTTCACCTCGGGCACTACCCGCGCGCCGAAGGGCGTGATCCACAGCCATCAAACCCTCGGCTGCGAGACCCGCCAACTGGCCGAGCACTACCCGGCCGACCTCGGTCCGCAGATCACCGCCGCGCCGGTCGGCCATTTCATCGGCATGCTCAATGCCTTCCTCATCCCGATCCGCGACGGCATCGCGGTCAACCTGGTCGACACCTGGAATCCGGAACAGATCCTGACCCTCATGACCACCTACGGCATCACCGTCGCGGGTGGCGTGCCCTACTACCTGACCAGCCTGGTCGACCATCCCGCCTTCACCGCCGAACATCTGCTGCACATGAAGTACGCGGGCATGGGCGGCGCATCGGTGCCGAGTTCGGTCACCGAGCGGCTGACCGAACTCGGCCTCATCGTCTACCGCTCCTACGGCAGCACCGAACACCCCTCGATCACCGCCTCCAACTGCACCGCACCGGAGCCCAAGCGGCTCTATACCGACGGCGATCCGCAGCCCGGCATCGAGATCCGGCTCACCGAAGACGGCGAAATCCTCAGCCGCGGACCGGATCTGTGTCTCGGCTACACCGATGAGGCGCTCACCGCGAAGGTTTTCGACGACGAGGGCTGGTATCACACCGGCGATATCGGCGTGCTCGACGAGGACGGATTCCTCACTATTACCGACCGCACCTCCGACCTGATCATCCGCGGCGGCGAGAACATCAGCGCGCTCGAGGTAGAAGAGGTCCTGCTGACCATGTCGGCGGTCGCCGAAGCGGTCGCCGTCGCAGCACCCGATGCTCGGCTCGGCGAGCATGTGGCCGCGGTGGTGCGACTACACCCGGGTTCGGATGCCCCGACGCTGGCGGATCTGCAGGCGCATTTCGCCGAGGCGGGGCTGGCCAAGCAGAAATGGCCAGAGGAGCTAGTCGTGGTCGAGGACTTTCCGCGCACGCCCAGCGGCAAGGTGCAGAAGTACCGGATCCGACAGAGTCTGCGTGCGGCGTGATCAATGGCCGATGGTGGAATGCCGCGGCCATGGACGGCCGTGGTAGCGCTCGATATCGGTGTTGAAACGTTCGAGGTAGGCGGCGAAGGCGGCGACATCGCCGGGCGTCCAGTCGGCCATGATGTTGTCCAGATCGCGGACGCTCTTGGTGCGGTCGGAGTCGAGCTGGCGACTTCCCTCCGGGGTAATGCGGAACAGTCGAGCCATGCCGCCCTCGGGATCCGGGATCCGTTCGATCAGGCCCGCGCGCATCATCGCGGCGGTTTGCCGACGCAGGGTGGATGCCTCCAACCCCAGCGCTTCGCTGAGCTGCCCGATGGACATCGGGCCTTCGCCGTGCAGTCGATTGAGCAGGGTGTACGCGCTGCGGTCCATGCGATTGGCGCCACGCCGAGACGCCAGGCTGTACCGGCCGAGCAGCATGGTCTCGAATTCGATCAAATGCGTGGGCTTATCCATCCCGACCCTTCTGCCGATGCGCGCGTCACCAATGACGCATGTGTATCACACAGGACGTGCACTACACCCTCAAATGTGCATATTACACGTGACGTGTATCATACACGACATTTTCAGCCGAAAGGCGCGCCCGCTCGAGGGGCAGGCGCGCCGCGGTTGGGGAGGGTCAGGCTGTGGGCTGGCTCAGGTCGTAGACGGTGCTGCCGCCGACCGTGATGGCCGTGTAGTGCGCCTTGACCCATGCAGTGATTTCGCTTCCGCTGCTATTGGATCCCCCGCCGGGGCCACCGCCCATGCCGCCGCCCGCGATGAAGTAGGCGACATCGCCATTGGCGACGTACTGCTGGAATTGCGCCAGCGTCGGCGAATTGTCGCTGCCGGTGAAACCGCCGATCGCCATAATCGAAGCGCCGGTCGACAATTCGAGTCCGCTCGCCGAGCCTGAGCCCACTGTCGCTGCGGCCCAACGGGTGTCGGTATTGCGCACCAACTGTTGCAGTTCGGCGTTCGACGAATTCGAGCCGCCCGGTCCGCCGCCGCCGTCACGGTTGGCGGTCGCGTCGGTCCCCGCCTGTTCCGTACCGGCCTGTTCGGTACCCGCTTGTCCGGGTGCCGCGCCGTCGAATGACGGTGCGCCGGTTCCTGATTCGCCGAAACCATCGGGGACGGCGCCACCTGGTCCGCCCATACCCATACCCTTGCCCGCGACGGCCGGGCCGGAGGTCGGAATGGAGCCGGAGTGGGCGGTCGCCGCGGTCTCGATCGTGTACGCGGTGGTCCCCGCGAGGCCGAACAGCAGCCCGGCAGTGGCGACGACGGCGGTGAACCTGCCGAGTTGGTGTGCGCCGACCGCGACAATGGCCGCGACGACGATCGAACCGATCAGCACGAGCCAGCGCAGTGCCGGGTACCAGTCGGGTGTGCGGTCGAGCAGGATGAAGTTCCAGATACCGGTCGAGGCGGACATGGCCGCGAGTGCGATACGCGCCGTGACGAATTGGCGGCCGCGCCACAACTCGACCACCGCGATACCGATCAGCGCCGCGATCGCCGGGGCGAGGGCGACGGTGTAGTACGGGTGCATGGTGCCCTGCATATAGCTGAATACGACGCCGGTGACGAGCAGCCAACCGCCCCACAGGATCAGGCCCGCGCGGGTGCGTCCGGTTCGCGGTGTGCGCCGGGTGAACCACAGACCAGCCACCAGACCGATCAAGGCCGCGGGCAGCAGCCAGGAGATTTCGGTGCCCATCGAATCGCCGAACAAGCGGGTGATCCCGGTGCTGCCGCCGAAGCCGGTGTTGCCACCGCCACCGCCGCCACCACCATTGCCCTCGCCGCCGAGGACGCGGCCGAGACCGTTGTAGCCGAGCGCGAGGTCGAGCAGGCTGTTGCCGGTCGAGCCGCCGATGTATGGACGCGAGTCAGCGGGCCACAGGCTGACCAGGGCGACGAACCAGCCGCCCGAAATCACCATTGCGACAAAGGCCGCGAGCAGCTCGGCGACGCGACGCCAGAAGCCGATCGGCGCGGCGACCAGGAACACCAGCCCGAACGCGGGCAGCACCAGGAAGGCCTGCATCATCTTGGTGAGGAAGCCGAATCCCACTGCCACACCGGCCAATACGAGCCAGCGTCCACTGCCCCGCTCGGTGGCGCGGACCGTGCAGTACGCCGCGGCGACGAGCAGCAGCACCAGCAGTGCGTCCGGGTTGTTGAACCGGAACATCAGTGCCGCAACGGGAGTCACGGCGAGCGCCGTACCCGCCAGCAATCCGGCGGCCGGGCCGCTCCAGCGGCGCACCGCGGCATGCACCAAGCCGACCGATGCCACTCCCATCAGTGCCTGGGGCAGCAGCATGGAGAACGAGCTGAAGCCGAGCAGCCTGCCGGACAAGCCCATTACCCACAGCGATGCGGGTGGTTTGTCGACGGTAATGGCGTTGCCCGAATCCAGCGAACCGAACAGCAGCGCCTTCCAGCTCTGCGTGCCCGCCTGGACCGCGGCCGCGTAGAAGTCGTTGGCCCAACCGGATTTACTCAGTCCCCACAGGTAGAGCACGGCGGTGGCCGCCAGCAGGGTCCACAATCCGGGGCGCGCCCAGCGTGGTTGCTCGGGCGGGCCGAACAGCCATCGAGTCGCTCGTTTCTGGTGCGCGCCCGCGTGCCGCGGACCCGCTGGTTCGGCGTACCGCACGGGCCGCGCTTCGGTCATGGTCATATCCAGTCCCTCTCGTGTACTCGAGATTTGGTCAGTTGGTGGCGGTGAGGTCGTAGACCGTGACACCGTCGATCGTCTCGGCGCTGAAGTTGGCCTGAACCCAGGCCGCGATTTCGCTGGCTGCCTGGCTGCCACCGCTCGCCGATCCGCACATCCCACCCATGATCTGGGCGCTGATGAAGTAGTGGATTTTGTGTTGGGCCACATAGTCTTTGAACTGCGACAGCGTGGGCGCCGGGTCGGTGCCGTTGAAACCGCCGAGTGCCATGACCGGATCACCGGTGGCCAATTGGTATCCAGCGGCGTTGCTGGAGCCGACGACGGCGGCGACCCAGGTGTAGACGTCGGCATCGGTGCTCAGTACCGCAGTCAGGTTCGCGCCCGGTGTTATGCCGCCGAATATTCCGCCCATCGGTGCGCCGCCAGCTGTGCCAACGTCCGTTATGCCCGACGAACCCACGCCACCGCCAGTGCCGCCGGACGAACCCGCCCCACCACCGATGCCGCCCGACGAACCCGCCCCGCCACCGGTACCGGTCGACGAACCCGCCCCGCCACCGGTACCGGTCGACGAACCCGCCCCGCCACCGGCACCGCTCTGCGAACCCGCCCCGCCACCGGTGCCGATCTGCGCACCCGCCCCGCCACCGATGCCGGTCGACGAACCCGCCCCGCCACCGGCACCGCTCTGCGAACCCGCGCCAGCGGTGCCGCCCTGCGCACCCGCCGTACCAGCGCCACCATCGGCGCCGCTGGGCCGTCCGCCGCCTGGGAAGGCCCGGCCCGCGCCGGCCGGTCCCGCGGACGGAATCGCGCCGCTGTGTGTTGTCGCCGCGGTGGCCAGCGCATAAGCACCGGGTGCGGCCAACCCGACGGCCAAGGCGACTGCGAGGACTCCACTGGCAACGGCCTTCGGCAACCTACCGACGACCAGCAGCAATGCCGCCGATCCGACACCGGCAATCGCGACCACCGGGCCGAGCCAGGGCAGCCAGTCCCGGGTGCGTGCGAGCAGGACGCAGGCCAGCACGACAGTCACCAACAGCGCACCGGACAGCACAGCGGTGGCGCGAATATCGCCGCGGCGCAGCCACAATAGGTTCGCACCGACTCCGATCGCGCCCGCAATCGCCGGTGCCAGCGCGACCGTGTAATACGGGTGCAGGATGCCGTTGGCGTAACTGAATACCACGCCGGTGACGATCAGCCAGCCCAGCCACAGCAATAGTGCCGCCCTGATCAGATCGGTGCGTGGCGCACGGCGGGTGAGCCAGAGTCCGGCAACGCCGAGAATCAATGCCGCGGGCAGTAGCCAGGCGATCTGGCCGCCCATTTCCGAACCGAACAGACGAGCCCAGCCGACATCGAAATTCAGGTTCCCGAGTCCACCGGTCTCGTTACCGGTCAACCGGCCGAAACCGTTGTAGCCCAATGCCAGTTCGAGCACGCTGTTGTGCTGGGATCCGCCGATATAGGGCCGCGACGAAGCGGGCCACAGCGCGACAAGGGCCAGATACCAGCCCGCGGACGCCACCATCGCAAGTACCGCCGCCACCGATCGAACGATCCGGGTGCGCAGCGGCGCATGTGCGGCGAGCAGGTACACCAGCGCGAAGACGGGCAGCACCAAGAATGCCTGCATCATCTTGGCCAGGAAGCCGAAGCCCACCGCCACCCCGGCGAGCGGCAACCACCAAGTGCCGCTGTCCTTTTCGATCGCCCGCAGCACGCTATAGGCCGCGACGGTCAGCAGCAGCACCAGCAGTGCGTCCGGATTATCGAAGCGGAACATCAGCGTCGCCACCGGTGTCAGTGCCAGCACCGCACCGGACAGAATTCCGGCCCAGTGGCCGCTGACGCGCCGCACCGCCGCGTACAGCACCGTGACCGCCGCGACGCCCTCGAGCGCCTGCGGCACGAGCAGACTCCATGAGTTGAAGCCGAACAGCCGTGCCGAAATATCCATCACCCACAGTGCTGCGGGGGTCTTGTCCACGGTGATCGCATTGGCCGCATCGCTGGAACCGAACAGCATCGCCTTCCAGCTCTGCGATCCGGCCTGCACCGCCGCGGCGTAGAAGTCGTTCGCCCAGCCGCTGGCACCGAGATTCCAGAGATACAGCAGTGCTGTCGCGATGAGCAGCACCGCGAGCGATACCCGCCGCCACAGCGGGCCGCACCCGGATGGCCGCGCATCCGATGGCTCGACCGCCGCAGCGGGTAGAGCTCCCAGCAATGTTGTCGTCATGCTTCGATCGTCGCGACCGGACATAGTTGCAAGCTCTGCCGTAACTGTGAGTTCGCTGTGTGGCGCAGCGCTCAGTTCGCGGCGGTGACACCGGGCAGACGCACGGTGAATTCGGTACGGCCGGTCGCACTCTCGACGGAGATATCGCCGCCGTGTGCCTTGACGACGGCCGCGACGATCGCCAAGCCGAGACCGGTGCTGCCCGCCCGTCGGGAGCGTGACGAGTCACCGCGCGCGAAACGCTGAAAGACCATCGGCTGCAAGGCTTCCGGGATGCCAGGACCGTCGTCGGTCACCCGCCACACGGCTCCCCCGGCGCCGTTGAATTCCAGCGACGTGAGCACCGTGGTGCCGGGACCGGTGTGGACGCGCGCGTTGGTGAGCAGATTGGTGAGCACCTGATGCAACCGGGCCGCGTCACCGGTGGTCACCACCGGTTCGTCGGGCAACTCCAGATCCCAGCGGTGTTCGGGACCGGCGATATGCGCGTCGCTCACCGCGTCGACCGTGAGCTGGGTCAGATCCACCGGTTCGTGTTCGAGCCCACGTCCGGAATCCAACCGCGCGAGCAAGAGCATGTCCTCGACCAGACCCGTCATCCGACGGGATTCGGAGTCCACCCGACCCATCGCATGGGCCACCTCGGCGGGTACCTCGGCCCGTTTGCGTTGCGCCAGTTCGGCATAGCCGCGAATGGCGGCCAGCGGGGTGCGCAGCTCGTGACTGGCATCGGCGAGGAACTGCCGGACACGCGTCTCGCTGTCGTGCCGCGCCGACAACGCACTGGTGATGTGATCGAGCATCCGATTCACCGCCGAACCGAGCTGACCGACCTCGGTGCGCGGATCGGCGTCCGCGGCCGGAACCCGCACGGGCAGTACGACTTCGCCGCGATCCAGTTCTAGATCGGCCACCCGCGCCGCCGTCGCCGCGACCCGATCCAGTGGTGCGAGCGCATGCCGGATGAGCCAGATGCCGACCGTAATCGCGATGATCGAAACGATCGCCGTGACGATCCCCAGGATCAGCAAGACGCGTAGCAGAGTGGCGTCGACGGCGGTCAACGGCATGCCGGTGACAACGATCTCACCCGACCACGACGTATCCGCGACCACCCGATAGCGCCCCTGACCGTCGAGCGCGACATCGACCGGCTTCTCGTTTGCCGGTACCGCGGCGAGCTGCTGTTGTGCGGTATGCGAGAGCGAACGCTGAGTGCCGTCGGCATCGATCCGGCCCGCCTTGCTGACACTGCCCTGGTTCACGATGGCGCCGATGGTGTCGGGCTGGATGCCGCGCCGGTCCAGGAAGTCCGGTCCCGGACCGGAACCCGATGGCGGCGGAGGCGGCGGTGGCATCGACGGCTGGCCGCTGGGTCGTGGCCCGAGGCTCGGACCGCCGCCGACATCACCGAGTGAGCGCTTCTGTACATCGATCAGTTCGGTGTCCAGTTGGTGCACCAGGAACTGCCGCAATGCGAATTCGGTCACGGCCCCGATACCGACGACCACGATCACCAGCAACAGCACCTGTCCGACCAATAGGCGGGCCCGCAGCGACCAGCGCCGCGGCTTCAGCACCCGGCGTGCCACCTCAGGTTGCGGGCTTGAGGACATATCCGGCGCCGCGCAGGGTATGGATCATCGGTGCCCGACCACTGTCGATCTTCTTGCGCAGATACGACACATACAGCTCGACGATGTTGGACCGACCGCCGAAGTCGTAACTCCACACCCGATCCAGGATCTGCGCCTTACTCAGCACTCGCTTGGGATTGCGCATGAAGAAACGCAGCAATTCGAATTCGGTGGAGGTCAGGACGATAAGCTCACCGGCCCGGGTGACCTCGTGGCTGTCCTCGTCGAGCACCAGATCGCCGACCACCAGCTGCGCGCCGCTGTCCTCGGTTGCCACACCGGTGCGGCGCAGCAGCGAACGCAGCCGCAGCACCACCTCTTCGATGCTGAAGGGTTTGGTGACATAGTCGTCGCCGCCCGCGGTCAGCCCGGCGATGCGGTCCTCGACCGAATCCTTGGCCGTCAGCAAAAGCACCGGCAGGTACGGCAACTGTGCGCGCAACTTGCGCAGCACCTCGAGCCCGGTCATATCCGGCAGCATCACATCGAGTACCACCACATCCGGGCGAACCTCGCGCGCCTTCGTGACGGCCGTTCGACCATCGCCCGCGGTGGCGACCTCCCAGCCCTCATATCGCAGGGCCATCGACATCATGTCGGCCAGTACGGGCTCGTCGTCGACGACCAGCACGGTGATGGGGCTGCCGTCGGCGCGGCGCATGACAACTCGTTCGGCCGGGCCGTTCCCGGCGCTCATCACGGACATCGTCCTACCATGACCGCGAACGCTGGGGTGTAGCTGTGCCGAATCTATGCGTCAGCTGTGAGTGCGTACCCAGCCGATCCAGAACCAGCGCACAGCCGACGCCAAGGTCGGCGGACCAAGGTCGGATCCGAGCATTTATTCGGTCCGCACCGCAAGGAGCACCATGAGTCATCCCACGCAACAGCCGCCATCGGAACCCGACACGGTCTGGGGCGCGCCACAACCCGCGCAGCCGGGCACCTGGTCCACCAAGAAGACCCTGGCCGCGGTCGGGATTGCCGGAGCGATCGCCGCGGCGGGCGGCGGTGCCATCTATGCGGCATCCTCGTCCGATTCGAACAGCAGCCATGGACCGGGCGGCCCCGGTGGCATCGGGATGTCGATGAACGGCGCGTCGGGTCGATCCGGTCAAGCGGGCGGACCCGGTTTCGGCAATGCCACGATTCCCGCGGCGCTGCACGGGGAGTTCGTCGTTGCCGACGGCAATGGCGGCTACACCACGGAGCTGACTCAGACCGGGACCGTCACCGCCGTGAGCGCAACCTCCATCACCGCCACGAGCAGCGACAACTACACCCAGACCTACACCATCTCCGGCACGACCAGCGCGTCGACGGTGAAAGCCGGGGATACGGTGAGCATTCGCGCCACCAAGACCGATGGCACCGCCACCGCGACCTCGATCATCGCGGGCAATGCGGCCGCGCCCGGCGGGATGAACGGCCCGGGTGCGATGAGCGGTGCACCTGGGCAGCTGGGTAGTGGGCCCGGCCAGTTCGGCGACGGTACGTCCGGAGCGGGCAGGGCTGGTGGGCAGAGTCGAACCGGCAACTGATCGGTTCACAGCTCGCACTTAACTTGCGCCCACGATGGACAAATGTTGGGGCTCAACGATTCTCGGTGTCGGCACGGAGAAGCGGCCGAGGAGTTTCGGATCTGATCCGACAACAGGAGGAATGCAGATGAGTTTCACATCGAAGCTGGCAGTGACCGCGGCGGCCGGTGCCGTCGCGCTCGGCATGCTCGGCATCGGAGCCGGTGCGGCGAGCGCCGACGGACAACAGGGACCGGTGCCCGGACAGCAGTGCCAGCCTCCTGGCGATCATCCGCAGGGCCCGCCGCCCGGTGACCACCCGGATGGTCCGCCGCCCGGCGACCACCAGGGACCGCCGCCCGGTGACCACCCGGACGGGGACCACCCGCAGGGGCCGCCGCCACAGTGCCAGCCCGGTCAGTAAACCCTTGCAGCCCAACACATCCCGCTGACGTCAGCGCGGCGGTGGACTCGACAGTCCACCGCCGCGCTTCGTCAACGTCGGCCGTGCGCCGACACCCCACCGGATCAGCATGGACGAGGGGTTCGACGAGTCGACCGGATGACGAAATGCAGCAAACACACCCGACCACCGGAGCCACAGCGGCCCCAACGACTCCATCCAACAATCCCTTCGATCAACTCGACGGTGCTGTTGCAATCACCCCTCGAGCCCAAGTCGGGCGAGGCCGCCGTAGATTCCACCTGATCTTGATCAGGGGGCAGTGAGATTCTCCGAGTACTGGTGACCGGCGGGTGTCGAACCTCTTGTGAATCACAGCATTTCGAATCACGCAGGGTGAAGTATGATGGCGCGGGCAGTCGCTCGAAGTGCAGGCGGCCGTATCGAAATCTTGTGCCGGGTCGACCGAGGTGGCGGATATGGGTCTGAGTGGTAAGCGGTTCCTGGATGTGGCCGGGAGCAGGGATACGGCCGTGACGGTGCTGGCATCGATCACCGCGTTGTACTACCTGATCGTCGCGGTCACCAACTGTATCGACACCGATACCAATCGGCGCGGTGTGCAAGCGGTGCTGTCGATGCAAGCCACGCTCCACCACTCCGGTACCGACTGGCATGCCATCACCAACAGCACGGTCATTCTTATCGCCTACATCCTCATCGTGACCTGGGAGTATCTGACCGGCTTCGTGCTGCTCGCGGGTGCGGCGACCGGCTGGTGGGCACTGATCGGCCGGAACTCCGCCAGAACCGCACTCGCAGCGAAGTTGTCGAGCCTCGGCTGGACCATGGCGGTCCTGCTGTTCGCAGGCGGCTTCCTCACCATCGGCGGCGAGTGGTTCCGGATGTGGGCGAACAAACAAGTGAACGCCACGTCGGCGGCGCTGCAGAACTTCCTCATAGCGGCCGTCGGACTCATCCTCGTGCACATGTCGAGCCGAGCTGAAACCCGAGAGCAGCCGTAGCAGAAGACCTTTCGTCTAATCGGCATCGTGCTCGACCACGCTGGCGGATATAGCTTCTCGTAGTTCCGCCTGGCCTAGCTGGTTCAAACACAAGATCTGGCTGCTCGCCATCACCCGGCTGGGGAACCGCAAATACTTGGCAGAGCAGGACATTCACGTAGCACCGCTACGCACCGTGCTCGCCGGGATCCGCGCGGGGCGTAGGCAGGGAAATAGTTGAGATCTTCAGCGGCTCAGCACCGTGGTGTCGAAGAAATGCCGCGAGGCCCGGTAAACGTGCCTGCCCACTTCGATCGGACGCCCGGAATCATCGAAGGCGACCCGCTGCATGGTCAGCAACGGCGCGTTCGTGCGCTCGTCCAGCAGCTGCGCCTCGGCCCGGGTGGCACCGCGCGCGCCGATCCGCTGCCGCGCGAGTGCGATGTGAATGCCCTTGGCCCGCAGGCATTCATAGAATCCGTGCAGTTCGAGCTGGTCGGGTGCGGGCGCGAATTCGGCAGGCACGTAATTGGTCATGACCGCCAGCGGCTCACTTCCGGCGCGCCGCAGCCGGCGGAAGGTAACAAAGCGGGCGTCCTCGGGCACGCCGAGTTCCTTGGCGATATCGGGATCTGGAGCGCCGAGCTGGTAGTCGAGCAGTTCGGTGGTCGGCTCTTGGCCCGCGGTGAGCAGATCGTCGTACAGACTGGTCAATTCGACCGGGCGATGCACCTGATTCTGCACCACCTGGGTGCCGACTCCGCGCCTGCGCATCAACAGCCCTTTATCGACCAGCGCCTGGATCGCCTGCCGCGTGGTCGGCCGCGACAGATTGAGCCGTTTGGCCAGGTCCAGCTCATTTTCGAGGCGGTCTCCAGGAGCGAGCCGACCTTCCAGGATGGCGTTCTCGATGCCTTGTGCCAGTTGGAAATACAGCGGGACCGGGCTGGTGCGGTCGATCGCGATATCCAGTGGCGCTGGCATCGTCGGCTCCTCGGGGCGAGCGGGCGCAGGTCAGCGCCCATTTCTTCCACTGTAAATCACGACCGGCAGGTTTTGATGCATATGTCCGTAAGTCAGTATGTCCTGACAAAGTCTTGACAAGTGGGAATGACGGGCGCACAGTCTGGATACGCGGCGATGCCCGTCCCCCTAGGACCCTGGAGTCAGCCTGTGAACGCTCAATTCGAGGTCGTGTCGACCGGTCGGGTCGGCGTCGACATCTATCCGCTGCAATCCGGCGTGGGTCTGGAAGATGTCGAAACCTTCGGAAAGTTCCTCGGTGGCAGTGCGGCCAATGTCGCCGTCGCGGCGGCTCGGCTCGGGCGGCGCACCGCGCTGTGGTCCGGCGTCGGCGCTGATCCCTTCGGCCGATATGTACGGCGCGAACTGGTCCGACTCGGCGTATCCGATGCCCTCGTGCAGACCAGCGACAGCTTGCCGACCCCGGTGACCTTCTGCGAGATCTTCCCGCCGGACGATTTCCCGCTGTACTTCTACCGCAAGCCGAGCGCACCGGACCTGCAGATAACCGGCGGCCAAGTAGATCCCGACATCATCCGAGATGCGGGCGTCTACTGGTCGACGGTCACCGGCTTGTCCCAAGAGCCTTCTCGTGCCGCGCATTTCGATGCCTGGTCGATCCGGCAACGGCGGCCGCTCACCATACTCGATCTGGACTACCGGCCGATGTTCTGGGCCGAGGAGAACCAGGCCCGCACACAAGTGCGCGCGGCCCTGCCCCGGGTGACGGTGGCGGTCGGCAATCGCGAGGAGTGCCGCATCGCCGTCGACGAGACCGATCCGCACCGCGCCGCCGACGCGCTGTTGGATCTGGGTGTCGAACTGGCCATCGTCAAACAGGGGCCCGATGGGGTGCTCGGCAAGACCCGCCACGAATCAGTGATGGTGCCACCGGCCACCGTCGAAGTGGTCAACGGCCTCGGCGCGGGCGATGCCTTCGGCGGCAGTCTGTGTCACGGCCTGCTGGCCGGATGGGATCTGGAGACCATCCTGCGCCGCGCCAATGCCGCCGGTGCGATTGTGGCCGCCCGGCTCGAATGCTCCACCGCCATGCCGACCAGCGCCGAAATCGACGATCTCGTCGCACTGTCACTGACCGGGGAGGCCCAGAAATGAAGGTAGCGTCGCGCAGCGATTCGATGAGGGGCGGTGGCCGGGAGACGGGCGGGCCCGATTCAACCTCGGCACCTGCGGCAGTGCGGTCCTATGCCGAGCTGACCGAGTTGCGTGCGGCCGATCCCGGCGCCATCGCCAGAGCCTTCGCCACGCGGACCCGCCGGGGTCTGGTGCGCGGCGACGGCCGGTTGATGATCATCGCCGCCGATCATCCGGCCCGCGGCGCGCTGTCGGCATCCGGCAACCCATATGCCATGAACAGCCGCAAGGAACTGCTGGACCGGCTGGTCACGGCATTGGCTCGGCCGGGTGTGGACGGCGTGCTCGGCACCGCTGACATCCTCGAGGATCTGCTGCTGCTCGGCGCGCTCGAGGACAAGGTCGTCTTCAGCTCGATGAACCGCGGTGGTATCGCTGGTGCGGATTTCGAGCTCGACGACCGGATGACCGGCTATACCGCGCGGGCCACTGCCGCGGCCGGGCTCAACGGCGCGAAAATGCTCAACCGGTTCGACCTCGCCGATCCCGGCACGCTGTCGATGATGACCGCGAGCGCCGCCGCCATCGATGATCTCGCCGAGTTCGGTTTGACCGCATTGCTCGAGCCGTTCATATCGCACCGGCCCGATGGGCCGGGGACCGATGTGGTCAACGACCTGTCACCGGATGCGGTCATCAAGAGCGTGCATCTGGCGCAGGGGTTGGGCTCGACCTCGGCCTACACCTGGTTGAAGCTGCCCGTCGTCGCGGAGATGGAGCGCGTCATGGATGCCACCACCTTGCCCACCCTCCTGCTCGGCGGCGACCCGCAGACCAGCCCTGCCGAAACCTATGCGCGCTGGGCGAAAGCCCTTGCGCTGCCGGGTGTTCGGGGTCTGATCGTGGGTCGTGCACTGCTGTATCCGCCGGACGACGATGTCGCGGGTGCGGTCGATACTGCCGTGTCACTGGTGCGGTGATCGCGATGCACAGCAAGCATTACGTACCCGCCGCCCGCACCTACCGTGCGCCGTACACGGTGGCGCTCACCCAGGAGGCGGCCGGGTGGGATCACGCCAGCCTGCACATCATCGAACTCGCGCCGGGACAGTCGCATCGCACGCACAGCCGTTGCGATGAGATCGTCGTGGTGCCGCTATCCGGTTCGTGCACCGTGGCCAGTGCTGGCGAGACATACGAATTAGCCGGGCGCAACAGCGTTTTCGACGGTCCGACCGACTTCGCCTATGTCGGGCGCGATCGCTCCTACACCGTAACCAGCACGGGTGGTGGACGATTCGCGCTCGGCGGTGCCCGTGCCGAGCGGCAGCTGCCGCTGCGCTATGTGCCCGCAGCCGATGTGGCGGTGGAGTTGCGCGGTGCGGGCAATTGCAGCCGCCAGGTGCACAATTTCGCGACCGCGGACACCTTCGAGGCCGATTCGATCATCGCCTGCGAGGTGATCACGCCCGGCGGGAATTGGTCGTCGTATCCGGCGCACAAACACGATGAGCTCTCCGATACCGAGACCCCGCTCGAGGAGATCTACTACTTCGAATTCGCCCGTGGCGCAGACGATTCGCCCGGATTCGGCTATCACCGGGTGTACGGGACTCCCGAGCGCCCGATCGATGTGCTCGAGGAGGTCCGCGACGGTGATGTAGTGCTGGTGCCGCACGGCTACCATGGACCATCTATCGCCGCCCCCGGCTATCACATGTACTACCTGAACATCATGGCCGGTCCCGGACCGGAGCGGGCTTGGCGGATCAGCGACCACCCGGCACAGACGTGGCTGCGCGGCACCTGGACCGATATGAAAATCGATCCGCGCCTCCCGATGAACACCGGGGAGACTCGACGGTAATCCGAATCTCCGCTTCCCACTGAATCTCCGGCTGGTTTCTCAGTATGGGGAACAGCTGTTGTCGGGGCGATGCCGGACAATCTCTTCTGGCTCGAAGTGGGCCTGCTTTCTTTGCCCCCCAATGCTTTACGAGTCATAGCACCGAGTGGGCGCAACGACTGCGGAATCGACTCCAGCAGAGGAGATATCGTGACCAGTGAGCGGGACGCGCTCTCGGACAGATACCGCAAGTTCCGGGTCGAGAATTTCCCGCAAACCGATTTGGCCGGTTATCTGCCCGTCGACGGCGTCGAAGTCAAATTTCTCGACGGATGCAATCGATCTTGCATCTTCTGTGTGAACGAGGATTACATCGGGAAACGGTTGAATCCGTTGGACACCGGTCGCTTCGCGCAGTCGCTGTTCGACTGGATCGACTCGCCCACCGAGCCGGAGCGGCCCGAGGCGGTCTACGGCACCGGCGGCGAGCCACTGATGGCGCTGGATCTGGTCGAGGAGGTCTTCCGACCGCTCGGCGAACGCGGCATCACCACGCGCCTGGTGACCAATGGCACGTTGCTGGACGAGAAGCGGATCGCTCGACTGGTCGACATGAAGTTATCCGGGGTGAAGGTCACCTACAACACCGCCGATGCCGCGCGACTGGCGACCCTGATGAAGGGCTCGAAATCCGATGACGCCGAACGGATTCTGCGCAATATCCGGCTGGCCAAGGCTGCCGGACTGTGGGTGTTCATCCGAATCGGGCTCGGCAAGCACAACTTCGACGAGGCACCGCGGATCTATCGCATCATGCGCGAGATCGGCGTCGATGTCGTACAGATCAAGCCATGGATTCCGTCCGGACTCGCGGCGGCGAATCAGACCGAGCTGAGCCTGAGTCCCCCGGTGCTTTTCGATCGGTTCACCGGAATCATGGAAGAGCTGTACGAGGAAATCCAGCAGCCAGGGGGTCCCGAGGTGACCGTCTCCTGCTATCCACCCGCGCGGAATCTGGGCTTTACCGTCAAGGATTGCGCCAATGTGGCCAAGATCTACTGTGAGCCCTGCGGCCATGCGCTGGTGTGCAACTTCTCCGACGAATACCTCGGCAGTTGGTTTCCCGAGGACGGTGGGCTGCTCGCGTGCGTCCAACGCCGCCGTGAGTTGTATCCGAAGATCATGGACGCCAACGGTGTCGCATCGTGCCCGGCCCGGCTGAACTGGTCCTCCCCCACCGCGGTGGTCAACCCCGCGCCCGAGTGGAAACCCGCGTCACTATTGCCGCTCGCTGTCATCAATGCCGAATGAGTTCGCAGCGGATCGTGCTCCTTTCGCGTAAACCGCTCATCGAGCGCCCGTTGCACGAGTGGCTCGCGGAGGTGGTGACCGACACTGTTCTCATCACCGTGCCCGGGGCGTTGGCTGATATCGGAGCGGATGTTCGAGGCCGGTTTCGCGACTGCCGGACCGTAACGGACTACCAATCGTGGTCCACGGAATGGACGGCCGAATGCGCGGCGCGCGAGCACCGAGTCGGACTCGTCGCCAGTTCGAGCGAGGACGATGTGCTGCGCAGCGCACGACTGCGGGAACGGCTCGGATTACCGGGGCAGACAACGGAATCCGCGTGCGCCTACCGCGACAAGCTGATCATGAAGGATAGGGCGGCACGGGCCGGAGTGGAGGTCCCTGGACGGCGAGCGATCGACCGGCCAACCGACCTGATGGAGTTCATCGAAGAGGTGGGACTTCCCGTCGTCGTGAAGCCGCGCCGCGGCGCCGCATCCATCGGAGTGCGCATCCTGCGCGACGGATCCGATGTCACCGCATTTCTGGCGTCGGGCGAATTGCCCGCGGCGCCACAGCGTTCGGGCCGGTTGATCGCCGAGGAATACATAGACGGCGACTTCTTCCATGTGGATGGCGTAATAGCCGATGCGGCGGTGGTGCACTGCTGGCCGAGCCAGTACAACAGCGGCAATGCCGAAGCCGCACAGACAGAGTCCGAACTGTCCAGCGTGCTGCTTGCTGCGGACGACCCGAGAACCTTTGCACTGCAAGAGTTTGCCGCCGACGTCCATCGCGCTATGTCGACGCCTCCGTTTCCGACGAGCTTCCATCTGGAGGCATGGATACCTGCGCACGGCAGGCCGGTGCTGTGTGAGGTCGCCTCGCGGACCGGTGGTGCTCTTATTGCCCGAACCTATCGGGAAGCGTTCGGCGTGCATCTTTCCCGGGAGAATCTGCGCGGACAGTGCGGACTGGGCCTCGAACTGAGGCATCAACCCGCCGTGCCTCGGCGCGCCGGTGGCTGGGTGCTCTTCCCACCCGGACACGGCCGGTTCGAACCGCCAACCGGTGCCTGTCCCGTTTCCGGATCGGAAGTCGAATTGCACATGCCCGCAGGCACTTTCGCGCAAGGGCCAGAATATGCCGCACATTCGGCGGCGGCGGTCGCGGTGCATGCCGACACCGCCGCACAGGTGCGGGAACGAATCCGGGAGACAACGCGCTGGTGGGCCGAGGAGGTTCGGTGGCTGAATTGATCCGCGAGCGTCCACGTCGGGTGGCGGTGCTGTCGAAGAAACCGTTGACCACGCATCGATACGATCGCTGGCTATCGGAATTCCGGACAACACTTTTCGCCGAGGACACGCCCGCGAGTCGCACCTTATTGTCCGGGGAACACCAATACTCGACCTGGCACCTCTTCCCGGATTGGAAGCGCAACCGAGCTGTCGACCAAGCGGTCGCGGCTGAGCATGCCGAACAGCCCTTCGACCGGATCATCGCGCTGAGCGAATGCGATCTCGTCCGAGCCGCCGAACTTCGCGATTACCTCGATATTCCGGGGCAGAGCCTGGCATCGGCCACAGCGTTCCGGAACAAGTCTGTCATGAAGTCGCTGGCAGGCCGTGCCGGGCTGCACATTCCGGAGCATCGCCTCGTGGACTCGGTTGCCACCCTGATGGACTTCGCGGACAACCACCCCGATGGTGTCGTGGTCAAACCGGTCGACGGATCGGGCTCGGTCGGCGTCGTGGTGTTGCACGGCCGAACCGAGATCGAGGCTTGGGCGCATTCCCGCGCGCTGTCATCTGACGACCCCGCCGACTACCTCGTCGAAGAATGGGTTGCGACACCGATGCTTTCGGTGGACGGACTCATGCGAGCGGGTCGGGTCCAGGCCGTAATGGTCGGCGCCTACACCCGGACCTGCCTGCATTCGCTGGTCGAATTGGAGCCGCATGGCATTCTGCTGCTCGACGCCGACGATCCGCGTGCCGCCTCGGCCCGCGATTACCTCGACCGGCTGCTGCGCGCACTGCCTGCCCCAGAGGAGACCATGAGTTTTCATTGCGAGCTCTTCGATCACCCCCGCCACGGCCCGATACTCTGCGAGATCGCTTGCCGCACGGGCGGCGGCAATGTGAACCTGATCGCCCGCGAAGCTCTCGGTATTGATCTGGACCAGGCTTGCTGTCTCGGGCAGGCCGGTATAGACGTGCCGGTCGAACGCACGATGCCCGAATCCGGGCGCTGCTACGGGGATATCGTCGTGCCGCGGTCTCCGCGATCACTGCCCGTTGGTCTGCGCTGCGATCTCCCCGGCGTCATTCGGTTCCACCGGAAGGATCGTCCCGGACGTGCCGCGAAGGTGTCGGACTACGTGATCGATGCGCTGCTGGCGGACGACGACCACGTGGGGGTGCGCCGGGTGTACGACTCGGTCATCGAATGGCTGGACGAGCACATGCTGCCCGAGTCCGCGAATGGGCGGTGCTGACCCGCGATGGATCTCGGACTAGCCGGACGCGCTTATTTCGTCACCGGGGGCAGCCGCGGCATCGGAGCAGCGGTGGTGGCGCTGCTGCTCGCCGAAGGGGCTGCGGTCGCGACCTGTGCCAGAGACACTGGGGCGCTGGAGCGGATGCGGGCCGCGCTACCACCCGAGCACGTCGACCGGCTGCTGACGCACACCGCCGACGTTCGGGATGCGCTGGCCCTGGAACAGGCCGTCGGGCGGGCGCTCGAACAGTTCGGACGGCTCGATGGTGTGCTGGCCAATGCGGGGGCCGGGGTGTCCGGCGGTGTACTGACGACACCGGAATCGGAGTGGCACAACCAGTTCCAGATGAAAGTGGGATCGGTGCTGAACCTCGTTACCCCGGCGCTGCCCGCGCTGCGAGAGTCGGACGCTGGACGGGTGGTGGTCGTCAACGGTGTCACCGCGCACGCGCCCGAGCCGAGCATGGCTGCGGTCAGCGCGACGCGGGCCGCCGTGGCCAACCTGACCCGTTCGCTCGCCATTGAACTGGCGCCGTCCGGGGTTCTGGTCAATGCGATCAGCCTCGGTGCGATCGCGACCGACCGCCAGCACGCGCGATACCTCGCCTCCGGGAGAGCCGAGCCCTTCGATGACTGGTGCGCGTCCGAGGCGAGCCGAAGGGGGATACTGCTGGGGCGGTTCGGTACACCGCAGGACGTGGCTCCCATTGCAGCACTATTGCTTTCGCCGATCTGTTCCTATGTGACCGGCAGTTCCATCGATGTCTCGGGCGGTTCGGGTGGCCGTACCTGATTGGGAGATCGTCATTGCCAGACACGGCCCGACCGAATGGTCACGAGCCGGGCGATTCAGCGGTCATACCGACATTCCACTGTCCGCGGAGGGGCGGACCCGGGCAGCCGATCTCGGCAGCGCACTGCGGCGACCGCTACCGGAACGCATCGTCAGCAGCGACCTGACCCGGGCACGACAGACGGCTGAAGCAATCGCCCTAGCCGCCGGGCTCGACCCGAGCCTGATCGCGATCAGCAGCAGGCTGCGCGAAGAATCGCTCGGATCATGGGAAGGCCGCACTCCAGGCCGAATCGCCAGCACCAACCCGGATGGCTACGCCCGCTGGCTGGCAGGTGACATCGGTGCATTCGACGGTAGAGAAGGACTGGCGGCGGTGGCGCGGCGGGCTGTTCCCGTAGTGCTCGAGCAGTGCGCCGGGCGGCCTCGGACGACCGGGCGGCTCGTCGTGGTCACACATGCGAATACAGCGTTGGCAATCATCGGCGCGCTCGGCGATATTCCGCCCGGCGAATGGGCGGACCTGCCATGTCCCGGACCTGCCCAAGCCATGGTCCTGTGGTGAGCGGGGCCGCTCGGGCACTGGCCTGCGCGGTGCTGATCACCGCCTTCGGCAACGGTCTGTATCTCGCCGGTGCGGTGCTCTTTCTGACCCGCTCGGTCGGGCTGAGCGGCACCGACGTGGGAATCGGACTGACGATGGCGGGCGTGACCGGACTCGGCGCGGGGCCGGTGGTGGGTCACCTCGCCGATCGCTTCGGTGCGCGCGAGATCTATCTGCTCACACTGACCGCCGAGGCGCTTGCCACAGGAAGTCTTGTCCTGGTGCACAGTTTCGCGGTTTTCGTGGTCGTCGCGGCCGCGGTCGGCGTTGCCGAGCAGGGCAGTAGAGCCGTGCGTGGTGCGCTGATCGCACGGATCGGCGGGGATACGCGAGCGCGGCTGCGTGGCTATCTGCGATCCGTCACCAATATCGGCGTGGCTTTGGGTGCCGCCGGTGCGGGTCTGGCCATCCGATCCGATACGCGCACAGCATATTCGGCACTGATCCTTGTCGATGCCGCGAGTTTCCTGCTCACCGCGCTGGTAATCGCTCGGATTCCACGACAGTCGCCGCTGCCACGGCCCGAGCGCCGCACCATGCGCCGCGGCCGGTTGGACCTGCCATTCCTGGCCGTCACCGCGGTATACGGCCTGCTGTCGCTGCAGTATGCGGTGCTAACAGTGGCGCTGCCGCTGTGGATCGTCTCCCATACCCGTGCTCCGGCCTGGCTGGTCTCGCCGCTGCTGCTGACGAACACGCTACTTGTCGTCATGCTTCAGGTGCGAGCGGGCCGCCGCGTCGATTCCATCGCCGACGGAATTACGATCACCCGCCGGGCCGCTGTCCTGCTGGCGCTGAGCTGCCTGCTGTTCTGCGTAAGCGGTGCCGGCTCGGCAGTATTCGCCGCTTCGGTCCTGACGCTCGCGGTGATAGTGCACACGTTGGGCGAAATATGCCACGCCGCAGGAGAATTCGAGCTCAGCTTCGCCCTTGCGCCGGATCATGCACAAGGCCGCTATCAGGGGATCTTCGGCATGGGAACGGGAGTCTTCATCGCCGCCGCCCCGGCTTTGCTCAGCGTGGTCTGCATTGATCGCGGCCCGGCCGGATGGGTTCTGCTCGCCGGCGTATTGCTGACCGCTGGACTCGGCATCGGGCCGATAGCGCGCTGGGCCCAACGCCGCGCGGTACATCTGGTCGACGCGTGACACCGAGCAGGCTCGTTACGTGGCCGAGGTGGTGGTTCGAACAGTGGTATACCTCAGCTGGTGGGCGATGAATTAGTGACCGGCGAGTTGGCCGTTGATGGGCTCATGCGCAGCGTTGCCGTGCGTCCACCGCGGGAACGGAATGCACCGTTGGTCGTTGTGCTGCACGGCAATTTCTCGGCCAGCGAGCGGACGCATGCCAGGCCGATCATGTACGACTGGACCAGTTTCGCCGCCCATGCCGACGAATGGGGCATTGCCGTCGCGTACCCCGATGGTCACGGCGGCTGCTGGGCCGACGGGCGCGGCGTCACAACGGCCGACGAGGCCGGGGTGGACGATGTGTCGTTCTTGTGCGCGGTGATCGATTGGTGCGCCGACCGGTTCGGTACCGCGCCGGATCGGACACTCGTCGCCGGTATATCCAACGGCGCGTTCATGTCTCACCGATTCGCGCTGGAGGCCGCCGATCGAGTGCCGGTGTTGGCCGCGGTCGCCGGTGGGTTCCCCGCGGCGTTGCTCGATATACGGCCCACCCATGCGGTGTCGGCGATGCTCATCAATGGTGATGCCGACCCGATTCAACCGATCACCGGCGGATACTCACGGCGCAGCAGGGCGAACGGCGAATCTCGCGGCCACACATTGGGATTGATCGAAACCGCCCGGCACTGGCAGGGCCTGGATCGCTGTGCGGACGACGGGGGCACGGTTACGACGGACAACTCGAGCCGCCACACGGTGACCGGCGGCGTCGGCGGGACGGAGGTCTCGGCGTGGACAGTTTTCGAAGGCGGCCACACCTGGCCGGGCACCCCTGTTCCCGCAGAATGGGCCGACACCCCCGGCTCGGCAGTCACCCTGGAATTCGATGCCGCAGAACAGATCTGGAACTTCGCCCACCCTCTCTTGGTCCCAGCGTCAACCCGCAAACTCTGAACTCCTGGGCCGCGCCCGCTGCGGCACCGGCCGCCCTTTCGCGCCGACACGCAGCACTGACCCCAACCGCACCGACGAGGATGCTGTGATGGCCGGTGGTTGTCAGGAGACGGCGAGTTCGGCGACTCAGCGGTGTCATCACCCACTGACCACGCGGTACCGGTGCGGACGGCATGGATGCTCGCGCGCACCGATTCCCACGCCACCTGTGTTTCGCTCCCCGATTACCTGCGCGGCGTGACAGAAGATGCGCGGGAGCACGATCCCTCCGCATACGGCACAACACGGGCTTGCTCCGCCTAAGATCGGTCGCGTACGCGCTCAGGGAGGGAGCCGATCATGTTCGATCTTTCGCGTTATCACACGCTCACAGCCATCGGGCTGTTGATGCTGCTCGGCACAACCGGTTGCGATGCCGACGACCCGAGTTCGCCCGCATCTCCGAGCACCAGCCCGTCGGCGGTGAGCCCGACCCGCACCACGCCGCACACCTTCGCCGATCTCGTAAATCACCCTTGCAGCGCCTTGGATGCCGCGGATACCACCCGATTCGGGGTCACCGCCCCCGGCACCGAACAACCCGCCGCCGCCCGCGGATGCTTCTGGACAACCCCCACCACCGGATTCAGTTTCTATCCCCATCCCTCATCCGATCTGACAACACCGCTGCCGCCCGTCCCGGGCGCGACTGCGATAACCGTCGCGGACCATCGAGCCGTCCAGATCCGCCAGTCCCTCCAGGACGGCAAGGAGGCAGGCTGCACCATCACCGTCGCCACAACGACCGGCGGATCGTTCAACGTCGAGGTCGCAATCGCGGGCGCAGGCAGCGACACGGCACCCGTCGTCGACACCTGCGCGCTCGGAATCGATATCGCCACAGCAGTTCTCAGCCACGTGGCATAACCGCAGCGCCGCTCAACCGGTGCGGAAGGTGGGTCGCCTGGAGGGCTACCGAACCGAACCAGGTTCGACGTACGCCGAACCCAGTTCCGGGCGCGGGTCGGCTCGATCAGGCCGAGCGCGTCTTCGCACTGGTGCGGCCGCACCGCGGGCGCACCTCGACAAGTGGGATCGCGCGATCGAGTACGCCCGGCAAGCCGCATCCTTTTCGATCGACGAATCCGACAACCGCCCCACTGCCCGTGTTAGTTCTCGGCGCGCCTTCGCCGTGGCCGCGCGGCCGATCAGGCGCGAATATGTAGGCCGAAGCCCGTGCGGCCCTTGGCTTCCAGACCTTCACGCAGGCGCAGGGACGGCATTTCGTAGTCGCCGCCGTTCTGGGTGCGGAAGGCGATGGGGTCGGTCTCTTCGATCGACAGTAGGCGCTGCTCCCAGGCCTTGGCGGTGTCGGTGAAGTCTTCGGGCGAAAGGCGGTCCGTGCTGTAGGTCAGGAACGGGGGCAGCACGTCCATGCCGGGGTAGTGGAAGATGCCGTGCTGGATCGGGAAGAGGAGATCGTCGATGGGGCCGTTGATGCCGCGGTCGGTGTAATGCGATTCGCGGCCGCCGATCGTCACCGACAGCATGGCCCGCTTGCCCGCGAGGGTGCCCTCCCCGTATCGGTCGCCGTAACGGGTGTCGCTGTGTTCGCCGACGCCATAGGCGAAGTGGTAGGTGAAGACTCGGTCGACCCAGCCCTTGAGGATTGCCGGCATCGAGTACCACCACAGCGGGAATTGGAAGATCACGGTATCGGCCCAGAGCAGTTTTTCCTGCTCGGCCGCGATATCGGCGGTGAGTGTGCCGGTGTCGTACGCGCGACCGGAGTCCGTGGCGACCCGCAGCGGGCCGCTCGTCCCGCCGAAATCGTCGGCGTCGACGGTCGCCTTCCATCGCATCGCGTACAGGTCGCTGACCTGCACCTCGTGCCCGGCCTCGCGCAGGGTTGTCACCGCGATGTCCTTGAGCGTGCCGTTGAGTGACCGCGGTTCGGGGTGTGCGTGGACGATGAGTGTCCGCATTTGCTGCTCCTTCGGATCGGATGTGTTCGATATTCGGCGTCTGTGCGGCCGCCGTTCAGGGACGCTTTTTCCATCGGACGGGACTTCCTGGTATCGGCAGGACCACCCTTGCCCCGCGAAATCGTGGCAATACTGGAGAGATGGACGAGCTCAGCGACTTCCTGCGCACGCGGCGGTCCCGCGTGGATCCCGGCTCCGTCGGCATTGCGGCCGATTCGCGCCGTCGGGTGGCCGGGTTGCGCCGGGAGGAGGTCGCGCATCTGTCCGGGGTAAGCGTCGACTATTACGTTCGCTTGGAGCAGGGACGCGCCCGGCAGCCATCCGCGCAGGTCCTCGATGCGCTGGCCAGGGTGCTCGGCCTCGCCGATGTGGAACGCGAGCATCTACACCGGCTGGCCCGCCGTCCACAGCGCCCGGTGAAGCCAGTTCCGAATGTCCGCATTCGCCCCGAGTTACGGCGGGTGTTGGATCTGATCCCTGACGCACCCGCTTTCATCGTCGATCACCGCCTCGAGGTAATGGCGGGCAACCGGCTCGCGGAACTGCTGTACGGACACAGCCCGATGAAGGGCTTGAATATCGCCCGCCATATCTTCTTGGACGACTGCGGCGCACGCTCGCTCTACGCCCAGTGGGAGGTCTGCACCCGCGATGTCGTCGGCCACCTGCGCCTCGCGGCGGGCAAGTATCCCGACGATCCGAAACTGTCGGCCCTGATCGGCGAACTCGCCGTGCACAGCGACCGCTTCCGCAAGCTGTGGGCACGCGCCGACGTCCGCTCCCGAACCCACGGCCGCAAGGCCTTCGTCCATCCCCTGGTCGGCACCCTGGATCTACATCAGGAGAACTTCGCGCTACCGGAGGAAACCGGCACCGAGCTCGTCATCCTGTCCGCTGAACCAGGCAGCGAATCCCACGACAACCTGCGCCTACTGGCCAGCCTCGGCGCCACGGACGCCGTGGTTACGCCGGACCGGCATATGACGCAACCCTAGCGAGCGTCATTTTTGATGTAATACGGTCCATACTTCGGGTGTTCGAATCCGATTCCGTGGCGCACCACCAGAGCTGGCCACGCTCCTGCGCGAACCGACCCTCTACGACGCGTTCTGGCGTCACCGTGCGCGCACCGGGCTCGATGTGCCGCGCTCGGCACTCGAACGGGGATGTCACCGCACGGCCCTGAACCTCGACGACTACGTGCCCTCGTTTCGCGCCACCGAACCTGTCGTGCCCGGCATCCTCTGCGAGGTCGCCGCAGAATGGTGGGCCCCTGGCGGCGATCCCGTTCGGAGACCGAATCTTCCCACGGATGGGAAGGCGCAGTGGTGTGCGCGAGAATTGCGGGGTTCTTCGGGTTCAGAAGTTGAGCCGGCGCGGTGTCCCTGCGGACATTCATTGACGGGTTCGAGCACGGAGGACGTTGTGTTTGCCGACGTGACTGCCCAGCGCGGTGGTAACGGATTGGACCGGGCGAGGTGTGACGGGGTCAGAGGGTAGATGACTCTGCAATTGCCCGCAGGTTTGCCCGCGCCGGTGATCGACTGTGTTGCCGGACATTTCCCCCGCGGTGATGAAACCGCCACCCGCCGCGCGGCGGACTACTGGTCGGACAAGGCCGAAGAATGTCGCGGCCACGCCGAACA
>NZ_JBITIL010000036.1:0-39231 GCF_044458905.1 Nocardia sp. NPDC050408
GGGGAGTTAATGCACGACGGCACCAGCGCGGTGGCGGGCACCAGCGGCTACTACATCGACCCGATCGCCCCGCTGGGCTGACTTCAGTAAGGTTGAGTGAGCGATAATGCCGCCTATCGTGCGTTCGTTCGGTCGCTGGCGAGACACTGATGAAGGTCAAATGTTCGACCTAATTCTCCGTGGTAGCCGCTTGCCATAGGCGATGGCGTCATCGATCGTGCGCACCACCTCACCGGTGGTGTAGCCAGCGATGCCGACATGCGGTGCCGAAGCCGCGATCAGTGCGTTCCTGGCGTCGTGCTCGGTCAACTCCCCGCCGCCCACTAATCGGCCGAGGGTGCGGGCCGCCTTCAGCAGGATGATGTGGCGCGTGCCGACTTCGGCGGCCGTCACGGCTCGTGCTTCGCTGTCGACGATCGCGCTGATATAGGCAGCGGCCTTGGGGCTTGGCAACCACAGTGTCGGCCCGGGATCGGGAGGCGCGGGTGGGGTCAACGCCTCGGCAAGCCACCCGGGCAGCTCCGCGGCAGGCTCCGCGCGAACGACCCGGTAGTTGCCGTTCCTGACGATCGAACCGGCCGCAACCACATAGCCGCCGTGCGCGCGGGTGTCGATCCGCCAACCGAGCTTGGCCGTCGTGTTGCGTAGCGCAAGCCCGGCCGGTGCCCGGAAATATAGGTGAAACCCCGTCGGTGTGGCCACAGTGTAGGTGTCGGTCGGGACTTCTTCGCCAGCGCGAGCAGCCAACAGTGCCAACACATCTCGACCGTGGCGCGCGCCCGTGAACCTCTTCGGCGGGTGACCGCCATGGCCGTCATCGAGGTCGATGACAACCAGGCTGGACTTTCCGGTCACGATGCCGAGGTTGTTGCGCGCACCGTCGGCCCAGTACCGGTGGATGCGATCGGGATCGGTGGTGGCCCAATGTTCCCAACCGCGCACCGCGGGAGTCTTCCCGAGTGGGACCAACGGGATAACGCTCCAACCACGGCCTGCCGCAGCCAAAGCCGCGCGGAGCAGAGCGGAATTCCTGATCATCGATCTTCCGATCCGCGCGGCGCGATGCATTCGGGCTCGTTGTTGCACACCCTCTGATAGCAATGAATCAACGAGGCAAACACGCATTGGCTCCTGTCGTTGATGACGTTGAAGAGAACCCGAACCAACCCGTTGATAACGGCTGGGGTGGCGATGGTCAGCGTCGGTGGCGCGGGCTGGGGCAGATGGTCAGTGAGCCGGGCCAGGGCCTCGGTGAGGTCGTGAGCGGGTGGGCTCCATGTGGCGTGGATCGAGATCGATGACGTGCAGCCCGCTGGGCGGGCCGGTCGCGATCGCGACGTTGTAGCGCGGGTTGTAACCCCACCAGCGGTGGATGAGATCTTTGTCGGTGCTGGCAAGTTCGGGCCAGCGTTTGATCGCTGGTTTCTTCCCACCCGGGCGCAGCGGGAACACCGGCCAGCCGCGGGCGGCGGCAGCAAACGCCACCGCCCGCAGGTCTAGGACAGCGGTCACGGGATGGACCTCCTATATGTTCGAAGGAAGCCCAACCCTAGGCATGCCGGTACGCGCGCGGTAATGAACGAGGCGCGCACCGGCATGCCGGGAAGTGGCCGAGGAGGTTGGTCAGGCGGCGTCGGCCTGCTGCGGCTCGTCGGGTTCGGTTGCGGCGGTGTCGATGTCGATGTCGTCGGAGTTGACCTCGCCGAGGGCGGCGAGTTCGACGGGCACGAGCGAGTGGCCGAGCTGGCCGAGGAATTTCAGGTAGCGGCGCACGCCGCGGTCGGCGTAGCGCCACAGCGTCTTTTCGCAGCGGCTTTCGTAGGCACCGAGGACGAGCGCGAGCACGATCACCTGGGCGCGGGCCGGTTTCGCGGTGTCGAGGTCGGCGAGCACGTCGTCGCGACCGCGGAATCCCTTGATGCCCAACAGTTCCAGGGCCGTGCTGAAAGCGTGGTACTCGCTGAGCAGCCCGCTGTCGGAGACCAGCGCCTGGGCAAGGAACACCGGAGCCTGCGCCGGTGGGGTCTTGCGTGTCAACAGCCGCGTCACGAACTCGGTGCGGGTGGTCTTGGCCGCGAACCCCTGTTTGTTGAGCTCGCGGACCCGCCGCCGCGCCAACCGCTCCTGCTCCCGGGCTGCTGCGGCTGCCTGCGCGGCGGCCTCGGCGGCGGCGCGACGTGCGGCGGCGAGCTCGTCTCCCTCGCCCTGCTCGTTCTGTTCGTCGTCCTGGAAGGCGTCGCGGGTCTCGGTGCCGGTTTCCTGCTCGCGCTCACGCAGCCCGGCCGCCTCCAGTCGGTCGCGGGGCAAGAAGTATTCGGTGAGGATCTGTTCGCGCTGTTGCACCTCGCGGGCGTGGCGCAGCCCCTCGGTGGGTTCGGTATCGGGGTGCTCGCGAGTGTCCCAGTCCACGGTGTCGGGGTCGACGAGGGCGCCGGTGTCGACTTCGACCCAGACCATGTCCTCGCTGATCTCCAGCCACACCAGCCAGGAACCCGGGTTGGCGTTGATGTGGCTGATATCGACCGCGGTGCCGTCGGCGTCGACCAGATCCGCTGCCAGCACGAGCGGCCCATCGTCGGTGAATTGCTTGTCGTCGGGGTAGTCGGTGAGGATCCCGACCCCGGCCTCGGCGTAGGGCAACGCCGCGGCCAGGTAGGCGCGTGCTTCGGTGCGGTCGGCGGCGATCCGGTTGGCTTCGTAGGAGAACCAGTTGCGGTTGGCGCGGGTGAGTCGTTCGACGGCGTCGGTGTCGCCGAGGTTGTCGTATTCGGCGATGAGCGCGGCCTGTTCGAGGTCGTATTGGCCCTCGTCGACCAATCCGCGTGCGGTGGTCGAGGTTCCGATCTTGCCCGCACGTTTGACGTTCTCGCGTTTGGTCTGCAGGGCTTTGCCGACCCGGGTGACGGTGGCACCGAGGTCCAGGGCCAGCGCGATGCCGGCGGCACGGTCGCCGTCGGTGAGCGGGATGCGGCGGTCGTTGACATAGATCTGTTCGAGGACCCGGTCGATCTCTGCTTCGTTGGCATCGACCGAGGTATCGAAGTCGGTGATCCACACCGGCACCTCGGACTGTTCGAACGCCAGCGCGGTGAGGGTGCGGACCTGCCCGTCGCGCACGACATGGCGTCCGTCGGGCATCCAGATCACCTTGATAGGGTTCTTCACACCGTGCTCACGGATGGATTCGGTGACATCGGGGTGGTCTTCGAGCCGGAAGGTCTTACGCACGTTCTCGTCGATATCGAGCTCGGCGGGATCCATCGTCGGTCCCCGACCCGTCACCGGCACAAGCACCGCGCTGTCGGACTCGGAGCCGACCTCGCTCGCATTGGATGTTGCGTCGTCGATGGTGATGGTTGTGTCGGTATCGATGGTGTCGGGGGTGGGTGTGTCGGTGTCGTGTGACATCGAATATGGCTCCTATCGTGAAACGGGTAGGCACCGGCCAGCTTTGGACTGGCCGGTGCCTACCTGAGAGCGGATATGACAGGTGTGAACTGGTGACGCGCCGCCCGAGGGGCGGCGCGGTGGATTCGGTTGCGGGGGTTAGTTCTTGGTGCGGGCTGCGACGTTGATCGGGTGCAGGAACCGCGCGCCGTGGTCGTCGGGGTCGCTGTAGCCCCAGTGCTTGGCTTTCCAGTCCGGGTGCTGCTCACGCCAGCGGGTGACGGTGGGTTCACCGAGAGTGGTGACGGTTCCTGCGGTACCGAAATGTTCGGCACTGTCGAACTCCGCGCGGGTGAGGGTCATGGTGTCGGGCATGCGGAAACAACCTCCTCGAGGGTCTGGGCCGCCAAGGGCCCCAGGGGGATGGATGAGGGAGAACAACGACTTGATCCGGTCGGCGGGGCTGTGCCACGGGCCGCCGGTGGCGCTCAAACCAGCGACATCGCTTGCAGGGCAAGGTCGTCGAGGGTGTCGGCGCGGACAGGGTCGGGGATGGTTTGGGAGTAGCTGGTGACGGCGTTGGCGATCCCGGCGGCGGTGAGCTGACCGCCGGCGATGAAATGGCTGAGGATCCCGCTGCGTTCGTCCTCGGTGAACCCCAACTTCTTGGACACGACTTCGATGGTGCGTTCGGGGTGCGCGACCGGAGTCGCGGCGTGCCGCTCCAACTCGGTGATACGGGCGGCCAAGAACTCCGGAGACAGCCACTCGGCGACCTTGTCGCGGGTTTCAGCGGTGATCACCGCCAGGCGTTTGCGGTAGGTGTCCTGCGACCAGCTTCCGCCGACCTCGAGACGGTCCCCGATATGGCGTTTGGTGTAGGCGAACATCGGCAACGTGAGCCCGTTGCCGCAGATTTCGACCATCAGCTCCGGTTTTAATGTGACTGCGTGGTGGCCGATTTCGGAGTTGGAGAACCGGAACCCGGCGAACACGATCGGCTCGCTGCCCGGACGATAGCCGTGGCCTTCGCGGGCCGCGACCGGGCGCCACCGCTCCAACTGTCCTGCGGCGCGGCGGCGTTCGGCCTCGAGGTCGGGGTTGGCGAACGGGGTCCGATAATTCGCGAGGAAACCCGGT
This sequence comes from Nocardia sp. NPDC050408, assembly GCF_044458905.1. NCBI lineage: Bacteria > Bacillati > Actinomycetota > Actinomycetes > Mycobacteriales > Nocardiaceae > Nocardia > Nocardia sp. NPDC050408. Next base: position 4,528 of record NZ_JBITIL010000036.1, read on the forward strand.
GCCAGCGCCCGCACTTTCGGTGAGTACACCTTGCAGTGCATGGAGGACTCGGTCAGATCACACGAGCGCACCGACACATCGGCATCAGCCTCGCGGATGCCTTCCAGCACGGCGGTGAGGACGTCGAGGTTGTCGATGATGCCGTAGCGATCCGACAGCACGGCCCGCAGGATCCCGGGCTCGTCGGGGACTCCGGAGGTGAACAGGCGCAGCAGAAACGACCGGTCATCACCCGTGCTGGGCAGGCGCGGGTCGTCGCAGCCATGCAGCAGGCCATTGATATTGGCGTCGTACAGATCGGTCCGCGATTCCTCGCGCAACCATTTGAGATATCTGACGGGGATTTTCAGCTTGGTCCCGAGGTGGGAGTCGGCGGCGGCGGTAGGCCGATAGAGGCCGTCGACGAGGGTGAAACCCCGCTCATCCAGGACCGGTTCGACCCCGGACAACTGCAGCAGACCATCACTGGCACGCAACGCCGACGCCGGGGCGACGACATCGAGTTTCGCGGCCTGCTGAACATTCAGCAACCCGACCAGATCCTCCAACTCGGCGTGACGCACACACGTAGCGGTCGACATGAGTCAAAACTCCTCTCGCGCAGATGGATACGGATTCCAGAGCAGGTGAGTGCAGGCGTGGGCCGCCGTGCGGGTTACTGCTGTTGGCGCAGTGCGGCCACCAGCTCCCACCACGCATCGACCTCGGCGCGGGCCACGGCGTGGCGATGAAAGGCGAGTTGCTCGAGGCTTTGAATGGCCCCGAGGGCGCGGGCGGCGTTCTGGCGGCGCTGCTCGGCCGCCCAGTGCCGATAGCGGGCGGCGCGGTCATCGGTGAGGAATTCACCGGTGATCTCGGTGACGGTGTCGCTCACCAGTTCACGGATGTCCGCGTCGGCGGTGGCCAGCGGATACCCCAGATGCACACTCAGATAGCCGGGTTCGCCTAGACACACCAGCGCGGTAGCGCCGCGCCCGGTCGTGCCCGGTTCGAACCGGGCGGTGACGCGGGGATTGCCGAGGCGCTCATCCTCGACGACGAGACCGAAGAACCGCAGCACCACTCGGCCGGGCCTCGGTGATGCCATCGACCATCGGATGGTGTTCGCTCACGTCGGCGGACACCTGCCCACGGATCGGGGCGTCGTCGGTGGCGAACAGGGTGTAGGCGGATCCGTAGTCGGTGGAGTTGGTGTAGGCGCTGACGGCGAATGCTGGGGCGGGCATGACGAATCCGGGTTTCCTTCCGATGACGTGGTGTGTTCATTTGGCTGCCCGGACGGGGCCGGAGAATGGCTGCCCGATCTGGGTGACCGATGCCCGCGACCGGCGGCCGCCGCGCGATCGCGGTGTCGGCGAAGTCGGTGATGACGACCGCGGTAGCGAGGCCGGGCTCAGGGGCGCAGGGCTGCGGGCCGGGTGCACCCGAACTCGGGGCCGGCGCCGATGTCGCGGCCGTGGCACCAGTTGGTCCACGCGTCGGCGATATTCGGGCGCGAACCACCCGCGGCGACGACGACGGCGAAGGCATGCCCGAAATCGATCGCCTCCCAAGCACCGACCCCACGCGCGTCGCACCAGCCACGCACGTAGCCGATCGCCTCGAAACACAACAGCTCCGCGGTACGGTTCCGCATCGCGTGGGTGTACTGCTCGAACTCCGGTACCCGAGTCACTGGCCTGCTCCGGGTTCGTCGGCGACTTCGCCACAGATCAACCATGCCCGCCAGGAGTTCGGGTTCGGGGACAGGGTGGTGCGCCGCTGGAGGAACTCCGGCGCCACTGGTCGTGGCGGCTGGTGTACGGACATGGCGAATAGCTCCTTCGTGAGATCGACGAGCCCGCCCCGCACCCATGCGGGTGCGGGGCGGCTGTGACAGAGTTTGTTTTTCAGGCTGAGGCGGCGGGTAGATAGGTGCGGGCCTCGACGATGACGCGGACCTGGTTGTGGACCTCTTCGGGCCAGCACACCGGCCCCGACACCGCGAACTCGGTGACCGGCAGCTCGATCGGTTCACCTCGTAACCGGCCCGGTTCGCGGCGCTGCGCGCTCACCCGCACCACCCCCGAATTCAAACAAGGTCCGCAACTACGTGGCGAATTGAGTAGTTCGGTACTCATGTGTTCGTCGGCGGGGCCGCATACGGTCACATGTATACCCATTGTGCTGGATCTTACGGGAGTCGAAATGCTCAGGACACACAGCGTTGATCCAGGCGCCCCCTGAGCAGATCGCTCAACGTCTTTCGCGCCATCCAGGCAGGTGAGAGCAAATGAACCATCTTCCCGTCATCTATATCCGCGGGTATGCCGGTGCCACGAGTGGAATTGACCGCCAAGTTGATGATCCCTTTGTCGGCTTTTCCGGATTGAGAGTGCATGGACCGGGCAGGACACGGAAATTTGGTACGCCGCCGCCCTTCTATCGGAGACTGGCCGGGGCCCATGCAGCGGTTAACGATGTCGTTGTCGCCCCGAACGACGCCGTCGTGACCGTTCCAGACGGATTTCCGTCGTATAAGACACTAAATTAGGAGAGACAGAACATGGCATTTACAACCATTGAAGTGGCATATCGCGATGATTATAACTTCGGAGTCGGGGCTGACATGGCCACTGGCAGTCCCATGGGGTTCGTGGTCGATGGTACCGAGGTGGGTGTGGAGCATGCCGGAGGCGCTAGCGTCATCTTCGAGGTTCGGCGTATCACCACCACAGCAGAACTTGAGCAAGCATTGGGTATCGACGCTAAAGCCAGCTTCGGCTCCGGGTTGTTTGGAGCGGGCATGTCGGCCCGGTTCTCCTACGCAACGAGCTCTAGCGTTCAGAGAGAGTCGCTGTTCATGGCCGTCACTTCGCGCGTGAGCCTGCAACACCTGTCGATCAAGGCTCCCAAATTGACGCCAAAAGCAGCGGAGATGGTCGACAATCCGACCGTTTTCGCAGAGCGCTACGGGAATATGTTCGTCCGCGGAATGGATCGAGGGGGACTGTTCATCGGCGTCTTTCGCCTTGATGTGCGCAGCGAACAAGACCGCACGGCGATCGCGGCCAAACTTCAAGGGAGCTACGGGTTGTTTAGCGCCAGTGCCGCCACGGCATTCGACGAGGTGCGCAGTACATACCACGCTGATGCGCTGGTCAGCATGTATCACGAGGGTGGCCCGATGGATTTGGCAATCACCGACCTAACGAAGCCTAGTCAGCTGTTGGACAACGCAAATAAATGGCTTCAAGCATTTAAAAACAACCCTGACGAGAACGCGGTGCCATATACCGTCACGCTTGCTCCTATTTCGATTGCAGAAGCCCCGATGCCTCCGAACGCAGCAGATCTCCAGAAAGCTCAAGATGTGCTCGTGATATGCGCGGAGGAACGGAGTCGCATATTCGACAAAATCAACTTGCTCAAGTATGTCGTGGACCACGAGGACTACTACGACTGGACGGGGAATCCTGCTCCGACGACTTCCTCGCTTAATTCGGCCATCAATGGGTTCGAGCAAGATCTCGACCTGATTTCCATGTGCGCAAGTGAATCCATCAATCACCCCTCACAAGCCCTGACCCCCGCCTCATTCGCTCAGCAGCAGGGCAAACCTTACCCTGCAGGGGCAATACCGTCGCCAATGCCGACCCCCAGGGCGCTCACTCTTCAGGTCGGTGGACAATGGGAAATTGTTGAATCGAATGGATCCCACATAAAGCTCGTTGTTTCTCAGGACGGAGATAAACTCAGCGCCCAGGCTTCAGTGTTTATTTTTGGGCCAAATCAGAGCATTAAGAGTAGCGGACATGTATCCGGCGATAAATTCTTTCTTCGGATCGAGTGGAGTAATGGCGCAATCGGAGAATACAGCGCAAAATTTACTCAGGGGGGCTTTCCGCCTGGATCCCAGGGAATTCTTCAAGGGACGAGGACCGTCGTTGGAGCGCAGGGGGACCCTCAAGGGACTGCAGGATGGGAGAGCGCGGGCCTCGTAGCCGAGTTCAAATGAGCGCCCACGGACACGGTGGAAAGCCGCTGACACACACGTAGATCCGTTGCGGATCTGTCTAAGAACCCGTCTCGACTCTCCGGAGATATGAGATCGCGGCCCACTGCTCATCGCTCACCGACGACCGATACGCCCCGCAACCATGCTCGCGCTGTCGACTGTAAGTGCCTGTGAACAAACTGCACGCCCATGTAGACACGACCGCCCGCGATATCTGGGCGACATCACCATCCAGTGGCGTCGCCCGCTCCTTGGCGCCCTTGTCCCAGACCCGCAGCCAGCCCCGGCCCATATCGACATCGGTGATGTCGAGGCCGAGCACCTCACACGACCGCAGCCCGCAATACAGCATCAACCCGGCCATGGCGCGATCGCGCCAGGTCCGCAAGCTCCCCAGCAGCCGCGTCGCCTCCGCGAGGCTCAGCGGCTGCGGCAACCGTCTGGGCTCCCGCAGCCGCAGCGCCGACCACGGCGCGGGCCGCGGACCAGATGCGCCAGCAGACCGGCCTTTTCACCCGGTGCAAACCGCTGCGCATCACGACCTTTCGGCACCGGATTCAGCAGGCTCGGATCCCGCATCGCCCGGAACGCGAACAGCCCCGACACCACCACCAACGGCAGTTGATCGTCGTCGGCGCATACCCATCCAGACGCTGCCCGCGCAGGTCGACCACGTTCGGCCCGGACGCGCCGGCAACCGACCCGCCCTGCACGCGGCCAAAAACCGCAGCAACACCGGCGTGGTCACATCCTCGAAACCAAGATCCTCGTGTCGCGGCGGGCAATCCGCACGCGTTGCGACATTCGTTCGGCACCGCGCTGGCCGAGGCGAGGGTCGATCTGGCGGTCATGCAGGCCCGGCCAGCTCGGCCAGATACGCATGATAGAACTCTTCCACTGTCGAGACACCCTCGGATTCACCCTCATCGACCGCGGCCTGACGAACCCACTTGCGCAACGTCTCAGCGGTCATCCCCATCCGGCCCGCGATCGTGGTGATCACCGCCCACTCCGAGGCGTAATCGTCTCGGTGCTCACGAACCAGACGAACCGCCTTCGCCCTCGTCGCCGCGTCGTACTTGCTCGGCAGATCTCTACCTTCCCATTAAAGAAGGTGAGCATCAAACCCGGGAGACGGTTCAGGTCGCCCTCACGGGTGACCGAGGATCGGCAACCAGCAGCGAATGGAAGTCGACTCCCTCGTCCAGGCCGAGTTCCTTGCGGCAGCGGGTGAATACCGAGCTGACCGACCCGGCAGTGAGATGGTCGCTGCGCTCGGATGGCCAGAAGGAGGTATTGCCCGGTGTGGAAATGGCGGGTCGCACCTCCTCGATCCACTGCTGCAGCGAATCGACGGCCCAGTCGAACAGCGGGACGGTCAGCACCGATCGGCGCTTGGTTGGCGAACGGCGCATCGCTTTGCCGTGGCGAACCCTCATGATCCCGTAGCGGCCGAACTCGGGCGCTTTCGGGTTGCTGGCCAAATCACAGAGATCGAGCTTGGCCGCTTCGGTGCGTCGCAGACCCCCAGGCGTAGGCAGCTTTGAGCAGCACCAAATCACGGAAGGCAGTGATCGAGCCCTTGCGACCCGAGGGCTGCACAGCTTCGGCGCGATCGTCAACATAGTCGAACAGCGCCTGGAGCTCCTCGTGCGTCAGCGCTCGTTTGCCCGGACGTCCCCAGGCTTCCTGGACATGGCGGCCGGTGTTCCACTCGGTGCAGATCTGGATGGGGTGGGTGCCGAAATAGTGCAGGCACTCATCCGGCCATCCGTAGGCCGGATCGGTGAGGTAGTCGCAGAACTGCCGCAAACTGGTCTGGTAGCTGAGCAGAGTGGCATGGCTGAGGTTCCTACCGCCCGCGCTTCGGCCAAGAACGCGTCGGTGTCGGCCACGCCCACGCCCACGGCCCGGTGTCGGGGAAGTCAGAATCGGCGTACCGGGCGCTCACGGGGATCGATAGTGCCGAAAGCGAGTTTGCGGGCCACCCGCTGGTCGCGGCAGCCGTCGAGCATTGCCTGAAACACTTGCTCATCGGGGTGCAGCCGCGGCAGACCCGCACCAGATGCAGTCCAGCAGAGCCCCCCGGAACCGCCACACTCACTCGTCGCACGCCATGGGGTAAATTCGCGTTTTCTGCGAACGGGGAGAGACTGTAGAGGGCAACGGATTTCGACCGCCGCGTTTTCGACTACATGAGAACATGTTGTCACACAGGTAATGTCTGCAGCCGAGCGTTCATGATCTCACCGAATCGCCTGGCTGCTGCGCTACCGAGCCATGTCCAGCACCCTAGTCAGGACGACCGATATCGCACCGTTGCGAGTTCGTATCTGCCGCAATTCGCGATGGAAGCAGTTGGTTCACCGGCACTCACACTGCCCGCTGACCGGTTTGTAGTCGGCTTCGCCGACGCTGCCGGAGGGTCGGCATATCCTGGTTTCGTTCACCGATGTCCTCTCATTCAGAACATGTCGACAACCCACACCTCCATGTCGAACGCGGTGTTATTCGGATCGCTGGGATCGGCGATACGGTGCTGCTGGATAGCTTTGCCCAGGCTGAGGATGTCGGCGCGCGGGGTCATGAACTGGGCTTGGTTCGACGCGTAGGTGAACCGGCACCCGCCGACCAGCGCGGACTGAGCCAGCCGCCGGATCTCGTTGAGGGTCACCGCGCTGAGCGGTGAACTGCGCACACAGATATCGCTGGCGCATCCGTGGACCAATGTTGAAGTCATCGGCCGGCCGTGAGCGTGCTGAGATTCGGTGGCGAAGTCGGTGAAGCCGACATAGTCGGTCTCACCTTCGCCGTAGATGTTGATCCTCATTGCGTTGCCGATAGGGTTGATCGGTGCGCCTAGATGCTGGGCGCGCCCGTCGGGCCCTGGGTTGAGCACCCGCGGCGGGGTCGGACACAGTGTGTGATCATGCGGAAGGCCCGCCTCGGTCGGCGAGACTAGTCCCTTTTCAGGTGGCATCGTGTTCTCGAATTCGAAGACCTCGTCGTCGAGAAACTTGATCGTAAGCTTGCCGACAATGCGGTCCGCCGTGGTCTGGCCAGGAGACAGGATGTGGCGCGCATTCTTGTAGTTCTCGACCGCGTCGCCGGTGTCCCCCCCATAAATGCCGTCAACTTCTAAGCCGGCGTCGTCTAGCTCGTTGAGCGCGCTCTGAATCCGCCGCACGTGCTCGCCGAGAGCATTGATTCCCTCTCCGATATGTGCTGGACCAGACACCAGGCAGTTCTCCAGCTGTGGGTCGGGGACCGGCGAGGTGAGCAGCATACTATTGAGTCCCATAATTCGTTATCCCTCCTAGGTAATCGGTTCGGCCATGCCAGAGCCGTTTCTCCGCGGCGAGGTACCGATTCGACTGGCACCAGCACTTTGGCGCAGTGGCGTGTCAGTCGATCGGAACTCCGTGCCGCCAAAGCTGGTTGCCGCCGCCGGTTGAGTCCCACTGGATCACGCGCGCCCCGATATCGCGTGAGCCTCCGGCCACGTCTAGGACTTTCCCGGAGTGTTTCGCGCGGATTCGGTAGAAGCCGTCGCCGACATCCTCGACCGCGAATCGCTGGTTGTCGCCGCCGGTCCAATCCCACTGAATGACTGCGGCGCCACTGTCGTGGGAGCCTCCGGCGATGTCGAGAACCTTGTTCGTGTGCTGTGCCCGAATCAGGTAGAACCCGTCGTTGAGGCGTTCGAACCGGAACCGTTGATTCGGGTGATCCGCGAGGATCTGCCACTGCTGCAACCGTGCGCCGGAGTCGCGTGAGCCCCCGGCGATGTCCATTACCTTTCCTGAATGGCGTGCTGTAACTGTCCCCCAGACATTCGAGATCGGCATAACTCCTCCTTGGATTTGCCGTCCACAACGATCGGTCGGTATTTTTTTGCAGGACTCATAGGTGTCGCGCCTGGTGTATCCGGGATCTGGATTGCGCCGGCCAGTTCAAAGCCTGGCTATTCGAAACAGGTGATCGAATACACACTTCGTCGGTCACGGAAATGCTGCTCGAATGTCGAGGATGTTCAGACGAGATGCAGGTAAGTGTCGCCGCTGAACACCGTGCTGTAGATGTCCCAGCCGCCGCTGATCTTCTTCCCACCTTCGCCGGCCGTCCAGAAGGCGCCGCCGCTCTGGACCCGTCGTGGCGATACCACTGCAGATCGCCGTCCGGTTCGATGCCGTACATCGCCGTGCCGACAACTCGCGTCATTTTTGTTCCTACCTTTGTTTGTCGAGAGTGATAGTTCTGTTAGCAATCCATACGTTTTCGGCCCTCGGTCCGCAATGCGAGTCCCAGCCTTGTATTCACCTGGGCCGTCCATCCTCGGAAATGGTGTTGCTCAATAGGTTCGGAATCCATCGCGCTCTCACTCCTCATCGAGCTTCGACCGACCTAACTAAGCGATTAGCGGCAACAACGTGGCGCAATACCCCGGCTACACATCCCGGGCCATGGCCCAAACCGAACCCACCCGGGAAATCTTGAAACTGAGATCATTGTGGTCCTCAGAACGCGAACTCTCGCGAGTAATCACTACTCGTTTTTTCTCGAGTACTCGCCCAACGGCTCAGCTCGGATCCACCGACCGCATTGAATCGCTTGTAAGTGTTGGAGATGGCCGGCCCGGGGCTGGCTGACAGGATCGGTGTTCGTCGCGACATCCGGTGTGACTCGTGAATCGTTTGCCTGTTCGAGTGCACTTGCCGGGATCTGTCCACTGGTTGTGGCGGCGACGCCGGTCCGGTCTGCTTCGGTGGCTTGATCAGAAGCCTGCCCGACCTCGTTGCGCGGGGTCGTGGCTCATTACAGGCCTGCCTCGAAGTTCTCCTCCCGGGCCGACGCCGACCAACGACGTCGCCCATCGGAAGGACTTCCGCCGTCAATGCCCATCGTCTCGGAGCAGTACGAACTCGTCATCGGCGTCGACACGCACGCCGCCAACCACGCGCTGTCGGTCGTCACCGCTGCCACCGGCGCCGCGGTTGACCAGGCAAGCTTCCCTACCAGCACGGCCGGGCTGGATCGCGCCCGAGCATGGATCACACGTCGGGCTGGTGAACGGGCCACTCTTGTGGTTATCGAGGGCGCTGGCTCCTATGGCGCCGTCCTGGCCGAGCGTTTGCTCACGGCCGGGTTGGCCGTGGTGGAGCCTTCCGCGATGGCGGCCGCGGATCGGCGTGGGATCGGCAAGACTGACGAACTCGACGCCGGGCGCATCGCCAGATCGGTGTTGTCGGTCGAGGTCGGTCGGCTTCGCCGACCGCGTGCGGACGGACCCCGAGTTGCGATGCGAGTTCTCATGATCGCCCGGGAGCAGATGACCAGCGAAAGCACCCGCACCATCAACGCGTTGACCGCACTGGTTCGTACTGTCGAGCTCGGCGTCGACGCGCGGAAACCGTTGACGAGCAAGCAGATTGAGGTGATAGCAGGATGGCGCACACGGCCCACCGACAATGTCATCGCGCGAACCTGCTATCGAAGTGGTTTCAATGACGGCTGGCGCTGCACGCCAACCGTGGCCTGCCGCGAGATGGCTGGTCAACCGGATTGTGTGAGGCAATAAACCCCTTTCCTTCTTGACCAGCATCCCACACCCTCGGCGGCACGTTGTTGACAAAGTTTCTGTCCACAGCAAAGTCGGGCGCCGCGGCGCTGTGAGCGTCGATTGCGTCGTGGCCAACGGGGGCTTCGGGCAAGTGAGAAGATCATTCGCCTTGACGTGCCACTATCTGGTTTGGCCAGGCTGTGCATTCACGCCTGCGATGGTTGCGATGTCTCCAGTGGTTCGGAATCGCCTACCACCGATACCGATGATCCGCTGGGGAGCACTGTCGCGAGCTCGTCGGCCAAACCTCCGCCAACGGTGTCGACGTCGAGTAGGAGCAGGTATTTGTGGAGGTTCGACCACGTACGGGCGCCGAGCAGTTCCAACCCGAACGCGTTTCCGGCTCGCCGGGGTGGCAGGTTCGGCAGCGATTGCAGGAACGGCACCATGGACTGGAGAACCTTGTCCCGAGCCGCTTTCTCCTCGCGCATTTGTTCATCGCTTGGAAACGATCCGTTGTCGGATCCCTCTTCCCGGTATCCAACCGCAGGTGTGTTGATGGTGATGGTCATTGTGCCCATCGGGCTTCCCTTTCTATGCGGATCGTCTGCATGAGAGTGGCGCGATACCAATGTCGCAACCTCAGCATCAGGCTGCGGCGCCGGTCTGTCGCGAGTAACGCCCGCTTGAGTCGCGCAGGCGTGCGGGGCCGTTGTGACAGCGCCAACCCAGATGGGCAGGTGGCCAATGGCGAGAGCAACTGACCTGGGCGAAAACACGTTTGCGGTGCCTAGCGGTCGCGGTGGAAGTCGCTCGAGCGTCCCGCCGGCAAATTCGCGTATCGGGTTACTCGTGCAACCGAGCGGCAGCGGCGACGACCGTTGATCGAGGACACGGCGGCGACGCGGTTCGCATGGGTGCCCATCGCAGGCCGCCCGAAGATTGGAGGGTCTCGATGAAGGTCAGTGTGTGCCATAACGGGGATGACGTTTTCATTTCCTGGAAACCGCCCGGGCCGATCGATGACTGCCGCGGTTTCGCGTTGCGACGTCGGCGCAACGGTGCCGACGAAGTCGTCAAGACGTGGGTCGGCTTCGCCGGTCAGAAGCACGAAGAGGGCGAGCGGCGTGACTCCACGCAGTGGCCGATTCAGCGTTTTCAGTGGACCGACTACATGGCCGATCCCGGTGACCGGGTGGCGTACCAGGTGGTGCCGATGGTCGGACCTGACAGGGACCACCTCTCGCCAGCTGAGGACCTGGCCAGCGAGTGGACCGATGAATTCACTCTCGATCACCAGGTCTCGCCGCATATCGACGCGTACTTCAACCGCGGGATCGTTGCCGCACAGTGGGTTTCACGGCGGCTGCACCTCACCGACGATGATCCTCGAACGAAGAGCCTGGCGACCAAGAAGCTGGAGACGGTCATCGACACCCCCGACGACCCGTTCCGGAACTACTTGACGGGCCCGCTGGGCGCTCGGCTGTTCGAGCTTCTCGCCGCGTCGGCCAATGAAGGGCGCGATGTTTTCGCCGCACTGTATGAGCTCGACGACGAACAACTTGAGTCTGCGTTGGAGAAGCTCGGTAAGAACGCCCATATCGTGCTCGCCAACGGCAGCGTCGAAAAGAAGGGGGAGGACCAGAACGCTCCGGCGCGTGAGCGGCTGAAGGACATCGTCGATCTGCACGATCGCATGGTGTCCCCGCGGGCCCTGGGCCACAACAAGTTCCTCGTCATCTGCGACGAGAACAACAAGCCTCGCTGGACATGGACCGGTAGCCAGAACTGGACCAAGACCGGGCTGTGCACCCAGGCCAACAATTCGGTGCTCATCGACGACCCCCGCCTTGCCAGCGAGTACCGCAAGCAATGGGACCGGCTCAAGGACGCCGAGGCGGCCACCCCTGACACACTCAAAGAGTTCAACAGCGAGCCCCGCAAGCTCAGGATCGGGCCGGCCGAGGTCACGTTGTGGTTCACCCCGACAATCGGCCAGGTCGACCTGGCCGAGGCCCGCGAAGCGATCGACAAGGCCGAACGAGCCATCCTCTTCTTGATGTTCAATCCCGGCCCGCGTGACACGCTGCTCAACCACATCATCGATGTCGCACGCAAGCCAGAAACAGCGAAACGTCTCTACATCAAGGGCGCCATCAACCAGGATCCGAGCGTGCAGAACGTCAAGGTGCCAATCTTCGCCCAGGAGAACGTCGTCAACGCCGACTTCGAAGTAGTACTGCCAGCCGCCATCGACAAACCGACCGAATGGTTCATCGAAGAGTTGAAGAAGCTGCCAACGGCCAGGGCGATGGTGCACAGCAAGGTGGTGCTGATCGACCCCTTCGGTGCCAACCCGGTGGTGATGACCGGGTCGCACAACCTGGGCACCAAGGCCAGCGGCACCAACGACGAGAACTTCCTGATAATCCGCGACGACCCGGGGTTGGCCTCTGCCTATGCGACCAACATCATGGCCGTGTACAACCAGTACCGGTGGCGATTCAACCGCGTCAACAAGGTGTCCTCCACGAGCTGGGACGGTTTGAAAGACAACAAGTCCTGGCAGCCGTGGTTGTGGACAGGCGAGAAATTCCAAGCCATCAAAGACGCCAAACTACGCGAAATGGACTTCTGGGCCAGCGACTGACACTGCCCGAAGGGCGTCGATCAAACTCCGCTGATAGCCGTCTCGACCTCGCTACGGTTGGCCCGTCGGTTCGGTCAGGCGCCTACCAGAGATCAGTGGTACGCGCCTGCTCCGCACAAGGCACGAGTAGTGGACTATGTGTTCCACCTGTGGTCGCGCTACGTAGCCGGACCAGAGCTTTCGAGTAGCTCGGTACTCTCGCCTGCCGACGTCGGGCCGCGCAGCATCGATTCGAGGATAGCGATCGCATCGACCGGCCGAGGAGTGGATCATGGGCCCGTTTAGCCTCACGATGTCGAACCCGTTCGTCGCAGGTGCGGCCGGCACATTCAGTGGCGGCCCTGGGGTGGGCGGGCATCGCGGACCGCATTGGTACGAGGCCTTCGGTATGGATCTCGACGCGCCGGTCGGGACCGAGGTTCGCGCGGTATTCGACGGTGTCGTCACCGACTTCAAGAGTCCGGTGTCGAGTGGCAAGGCGTACGGCCACCAGGTCTGGATCCGCGCGGCGAACGGTGATCTGGATCCGAACGCGCCCGGCGGCGTCGGTGGGTTCTACACCCATTTGACGACGGTGGGGATCGCCATCGGCACTGCGGTGACGCGTGGACAGGTGCTCGGCGCGATCGTTTCCTTCGGCGGTATCCCGCGGCACCTGCATCTCGCGATCGCCGAGCGCCGCGACGGCACGAACTTCGGAGTCGATCTCTACCAGGCTTTCAAGGACACGATCAATTCCGCGACGCTCATCGATATCGAGTTCCAGCAGAACGGAAATTCGCCGTCGGTGACCTTCTGACAATTCGCGTTCGCGCACAAACGACATCGACGCATCGCAACGAGGAGACACTATGGGCGTTCCCATCGCACCCAGATTCGGGGGAATTCCGCAGTTCGCGCAGTGCCTCGGCGGGGCGCGAATGACGACCGACGGTTTCGACTCGGACGGATCGCTCGTCGTCGATACGCCGAACGATCCGATAGCGGTCGGCGCCATCCAGGCTGCGCTCAAGGACCTGGGATATCCGATTCTGGTGACGTTCGTGTACGACGAGGCCACCGCCGCGATCGTTTGTCAGTTCAAGATCGACCAGAACCTCGCGGTTCCACCCCCACTGGTTGCGCACGACGGTGTCGCCGGTCCTGGGACCACCGGACGTTTGAACGCGCTGTTCACTCCGGCGCTGAAGCCCGTAGCACCGCCGATCCCGGTTCCACCGCCACCGTCGCTGCAAGAATGGGCGGATCTGATCAGCCTTCGCCCATCGGTGCCGATGCAGTTGGCGTTGAACGACCGATTCCAAGTTTTCGGACGACCCACCCGAGTCGTCCACGCACTCGAAGACGCGGTCGGGCCGATCAATCTCGACTTCTATCCGATTCGAGTCGAGGCAATGCCCACCAGCGAGGGCGCCACAATGACAGCGGAAGATCTGCTCGAAATGATCCGCCGTAACATCAACATGTTCATCGACGGGTCTCCCGACGGATGCAATTTCGACCCGCTCGATCCCGCCATCGACCCCGCAGCGTGGGTTCCGCTGTTCCTTCCGCGGGGTTTCCCGGGAGCGGTCATCTCGATAGACATGTTCTCCAACGGATTCAACGTCGACAGCGGATCGGTGGTCGCCGCCGAGATCGCTGCCGACCACTGGACGTTCTCCACTGTGTGGACGCCTGGCGACGGTGGCCATCCCGTCAGCGGAAATCGCCGTTTCGGCTTCGAGCCGCGAAGCGCCGGCGAGTTCGTCTTCTCCACGCGGGGAGCGGATCGAACGACAAGTCAACTCGACCACCAGTTGGCCGCAACAGTTTTCGGCGCTGCGCACCAGCTATGGCTGTCCTTCCAGCGCCGAGTCGCCGCGTTCGTGAACAACAACGGCGGCCGCGCACACATCGAGGACCCGACGTCCGACCGTTACGATTGGCCGACAGTCCAGGCTACCTACCACCATCCGACTGTCGAGTGGGCAAACTGACCGGCGATGCTGCCGAAAGCTCGTCGAGTGGTGGATGTCGTCGACTGCGACGACGACCCGCGAACCCGACGACTCGGCGAACAAGTCGTGGGCGACCTGCGTCACGACCCGGGTGTGGTCGCCCCCGACGACTTTGTTCGAGTAGACACTGAGCGCGGCGAGCGGAATGACTTGCGACGATGCGGTGGCGCTGACCCACCGAGTCGCCATTTCGAGGCACTCGGCGAGCCGCATCGCTTCGCGCACAAGCCGTGTCTTGCGCACGCCCGCATTGCCCACGAGCTGCAGACCCGGCGCATTGCCGCGTACCGTCTCGCGCAGGACTCGCAACTCCGCGTCGCGTCCCCGCAACGGCCAACGCTCGACCGTGCCGCGAGCATATTGCCCTGCACACGTAGCCGGCTGGGTTTCGAGTACGTCAGCACTCACGCCGCCACGCGCACGCGGACCCGGTATCGAATCGAGTGCAAACGGGCACGCTGTTCTGTCGATTGCCATCAGGACACCGGCGAACGCCATTGCCGAGTCTCGCCCGCGGGTGGCGGTTCTGCACGAGGGCGCGGCAACTCACATTCCCCGACGAGCGCAATCTCGCCTGACCGCTGGGCAACGACGAAACGTTGTGCCCGTTTACGATCGAGCGCAACGATTCTACCGCCACTCGATCGCGGTGACCCACTGACGGCAATCGAGTACTGCGCTACTCGCGCCGAATTCGGGGCACCTCAATATCGTGGGATCCGACACAATTCGTGCGCTCGGAGGTCGAAACTGTGAATCCCCGCGAAGTCGCTATCCGTAGACAAGACGCCGAACGACGACGGACCTTCCGGGACCGGCGATGAGCCTCGGCAATCCGCGATTTGCAAACGACACCGTCCTCGAGTCGTGTGCATCCGGCGCTCGGGTCATGGGCCCTGGCGACAAAGGTATCTCGGTCCGCCGGATCCAGTGGGCCATGATCGATCTCGAATTCGATCTGCCGATGTTCGGGGCCGACGGATCATTCGGAGAGGAAACCGTCTCCGCTGTCTCGGCGTACAAGCGCTCACGCGGCATCGAACCTTCGGACGGCAAGGTCGGCGTGAAAACGATGACCCGCCTCGACACCGAACCGCTTCACAGCCTCGACGATCAGCAACTCCACTACTCGGACCGAAAGTCCTTCTATACCAACCGGGCGCTAGCCAAGGCCAACGACGCTGCCCATATCGAGTGGGAACCCACACTGGGCTGGGCTGCGAACAGGCCGAGAATCATCGACCTCTACGGCTACTATCGCGATCTCTACGTCGCCGCTCCACTGGAGTTTCTGTGGGCGGGGTTGGGGCGCATGGCAGGCGGAACCATTGTCGGCGGTCTCGACGCGGATCCTGGCTTCATCGAGCAATCGATCATGGTCCGCATCGGGCGCGACATCTTTTTCGACCTCGCCTGGATGCACGAAGCATTTCTCGATCATCCAACCGAGGCAATCAAACTCGGCCACCTCCATGACCGGTTCGCCGAGTACACCGCATATCTCGGTGGAGTCCCGCAATTTCTCCGCGGGTTCCCGACACGTTCGTACGGCGCCGCGTGGAACAAGATCACGACCGGCCTGGTGGCGGAGGGTAACCAGGATCTGCTCGAGAACGAGCAGCGCACCGTGATTCAACCGCACTACGACGTTCTCCGGACGATGTTGTTCGCAGGCCTACCGACACCGTTCACCAACAACGTCCACCCCTACCACCGAGCCTTCATCGTCGATCTTCCTGGCGCGGACATTCTGCTGTTCGAGGATCGATGGCAGTGGATCACGTTTCCCAACGGCATGTTCCAGCGATGGGGCGACATCGGCGCCGACGAGCGGCTTCGGTTGGCGACACTGGCGATGGACGACATCATCGCCGCCCGATTCGGCGGACCAGGACGGCCCGACCTCCTGCCGCCGGGAGGACCCTGACGTGAGGGTGCGCGGTTCGCCGCTCGTTGCTCATCCGGGATCCGACAGCCTTGTCGCGTCGGGCGCAGACGGCGACTACGGGAGCGAAACGGAAAGTGCTGTTCGCAGGTTCAAGATCGAGGTCCTCGGAGTCGCGCCTGGGGAGATCGTCCCGGACATCGGAGTACCTACCGCACAGTTCGGGCTGCTCTCAGCCATCTGAGGCGTGAAAGGAGAACGCCTGATGTCCATCTCGTTCGATCGAGGTTCCGTAGCCACCGAAATCAAGATCAACCTGGCCGACGGTCCAGATGCGGCGCTCGAAGCGCTCCACCTGGAGAAGGGGAAGCCGCGCACGGTCTGGTTCGCCGAAATCTCCAGCGGACGGCGATCGTTCGTGCCGCTCCTCGATGCGCGGATCATCTTGCGCCTGCGCAGCGACAAGGAGGCCGCTGATTCGACGGTCAAACTTCGGCCGTGCGATCCGGCGCAGCTGATCGAACCCTGGACTGCGGGCTTCGAGCTCGAAGCGGACTGTTTCGAGTACAGGATCGAGGCGGATCGTTCCGGGGACCGGGAAGTACTCGCGGCCTCGGCGGTCGCGGAGATTGCCCCGGCAGTCGTTGCTCGAATCGCGGCGGGTGAGGCCGGACCTGAGACAGCGTTCGATGCGCACCAGCGGCAACTGCTGCAGCAATGCGGCGAAATCCCGAATGCGCTTGCCGAGCCGCTCGTCGCGCTCGGTCCGATCGCCGCAAGCAAGTGGAAACGTGTGGTCCTCAACGGATTCGACGGCAACGAGGTCGCCGCCGAGCGGTGGACCGTCGGCGATCTCGATTTCCTTGAGCTGTCGATTCGCCTCGATCCGGGTGTCGATCCGGTGCCGGTGCAAGCTCGGTTCGAGGCAGCCGTCGCGGGTTCGGGGCTGTCGATCAGCGACGCACGTGAACCCAAGACACGTCTCGTTCTCGAAGCGTTGGCCATGGCTGTCGGTCGGCGCGGCGTCAACGCATCTCCTGCGGTCTGACATCTTCGATCGGAGTCGACATGCCCCTCGCGAACTACGGACTGATCAAGGGACGTCCGATCGGCGCCGTCCCCGGTTCGGGGGCCAACCCGCACTACCAGGTCCATCTCGTCGACGATCGCGTAGACTACCGCATCGCCGTCAATGTCGCATCTGCGCTGAGCCCGTCCGAGGTCGAATACCTCGTCGACCCTCGATTTGCCCACCCGTTGCTGGCCGAGCTCGAAACGATATCGCCGGGGTGGCACCCGCTCGACGCGAAGCCCGGTGGTCCCGGTGTGGACTACATCCGGTCGAATCTCTTCGACCCGCGGGCCATGGTGCCACTGCCGTTCGACGTGCCCGGGCAGGACAACGACCTCAATGAGAAGATCGGGCACTACGTGCAGCGCGCGCTCGGCGACGAGGCTGCGTACCTGTACGCCTTCGGGGAACGTTGGGGACCGGAACTCGACAAGAAGGACAAAATCTTCGGCTTCATGCCGGGCAACGGTGTGCACGACATTCACATGAATCAGGGCAACGTGGGCAGGTTCGCCCGTGACGACGGTGTCTACCAGGACGGTGGGCTCCTGGTTCACTTCCCAGGGCAGAACCAGTGGGTCGTAGTATTTCTTAAATTCCAGTCGCAGCCTTGGCACACCGACGACGGCACAGGTCATCGCATCCGGCCGGCGGAACCCGCTGCCGTCGGCACACCGTCGCGGCCATTCGATCCCACCTTCCCGCCGACCGCAGAATCTCCCGATGGCGCGGTCAGAATTGTTTCGGCGCTGGCGAATTCGGCCGGGGATCCTGAGATTGAGACGGTGACGCTGCTCAACGCGACCGGCGCGGCAATCCTGCTCGACGGATGGAGCCTGCTCGACCGGGACAAGAATTCGATGCCGATCACCGGGACCGTCATGGCCGGAGAGACCGTACGGATTCGGCTGGTGGCCCCAGTGATATTGCCCAACAGGGGTGGTCAGATCACACTGCTGGACGCGAA
Source organism: Nocardia sp. NPDC050408 (assembly GCF_044458905.1). Taxonomy (NCBI): domain Bacteria; kingdom Bacillati; phylum Actinomycetota; class Actinomycetes; order Mycobacteriales; family Nocardiaceae; genus Nocardia; species Nocardia sp. NPDC050408. Next base: position 22,662 of record NZ_JBITIL010000036.1, read on the forward strand.
CGGGCTGCGTGTCGACGGCGTCGCCTACACCCAGCGCGATGTGTCGCTGCCCGGATTTTCGGTGGTCTTCTGATCGACATGGACGGCGCAGCCAACCAAATCAAGTAGTCGACTACTCATGATCGCAGTCGCTTCCAGCGCTAGTGTCCTCGTTGTCGGGGAGGAATGGGGTTGTCATGGCCGACACCAATGGTGCTGCGCTGCTGCAACTGTTGCGGAGCAGTTTGACGTCACTGCTGACCGACGCGCTCACCGAGCTTCGGCAGGCGGGAGGACTGGCGCAACTAGGGAAGGCCGGACCCGAATGGGCGGGATCCGGATTCGAGGATCGCTTGCTGGCGCCGATCGTCGACGGCGGTGCCGCGGCGAATCCCGTGACCGCCCGCGTTATCGGCGCATTGCGCAAGCTCACCCAGATCCAAGGTCGGCAAGCCACGGCAGGCCTGCTCGGCTGGAACCCCGACCCGGCGAACCCGGCGGCCGAGCGTGGAATCGCCTGCGCCGTCCGGATCGAGGCCGACAACGGCGGCTTCGCCGCGGTCATGGCCGTCACGATGGACGCGGGCGAGCCGCGGATCGACATCCTGGCCAAGGGGCGCGCGGCGCAATCCGCAGCCCTTGCGCTCGACGGCGAGTGGTCGCTCAGCGCGGGCGGCCACGTCACGGACGTCGTCGAGATTCGCCTTCCGCAATCCGGCAGTGCCACGGTGAACCGTGGGTCGAGTGGCGACACGATCCGAATAGATCTGTCGCGCACGGAATCTGCGCCGCCGGGGCGCGACCCTGGCATCGACCTCGGCGCTACCGCCTTTACCGCAACGCTCACGATGATCGGCGTCAGCCCCGAATTGACCGGCGGTGTGCAGATCCGCGGCGGACAGGTACGCATCGCGCCCGGCGAAGTGTCCGCCGTGGTGCCGCGGATCGCACCGACGCCGCTCGACGTCGATCTCGCACTGTCCAGCTCGACCGGAGTCGACATCGCCGGCAGCCCGACGCTGACCGTGCGCTTGCCGTCGAGCGCATCCTTGCCAGGGGTGAGCACCGGGCCGCTTGATGTGGAGCTGATACCGAAGCTGGATCAGCCGCCTCGCATCGACGTGCGCGTCAGCTGCGCAATCGCTCTCGATCTTCCCGACGTACCGATTCACCTGAGCATCGACGGCAACGGTTTCGAGTTGCCGTTCCGACTGGGTGGCCCGGCACTGGCCTTCGATCCGCTCGAGTTGCTTCTGCACACACCGACCGGCGCCGCAGTGGGGCTGTCGCTGCCGATCGTCAAAGGATCAGGACGGCTGTCGCACACCGACGACGGTTACAGCGGGATGCTCGCGGTGGCGATGCCACCACTGGCGGTGAATGCGCTCGGTGCGCTGAACGTGCGCACCGGAGCATTCCTGCTCGTCCTCGGCTCGGTGTTCCCGCCGCCCGGTATCCAGATCGGTTTCGGATTTGCGATCACCGGTGTCGGCGGCATCGTCGGGGTCGGCAGGCGCATCGACCGGGACGCGCTGACCCGCTCGGTGCAGGACGGGAGCGCTGCCTCGTTGCTGTTTCCTGCCGATCCGGCAAAGGCCGCCCGAGATCTCGTGCCGATGCTGGATCGCATGTTCCCAGTGTCACCGGGCTCGGTGACCATCGGCCCGATGTTCCAGATCAGTTGGGGTGGAAGGCTACTCACCGGTTCGGTGGCGTTGGTCGTCGAGCTGCCAGATCCGGTCCGGTTGTCCGTTCTCGGCAAGATCGTGCTGGCGGTGCCCGACCCAGCACTGCCCTTGATCAAGCTGCAGATCACGTTCTTCGGCCAGATCGACCCGTCGGTGCCGAGCCTGTCGTTCCTGGCCAGCCTGACCGATTCGAACATCGCAGGCATCCCGATCACCGGCGACATGTTCGTCCTCGTGCGGGGCGGCGCCGACGCCGACATCGTCGTCTCCGCGGGCGGATTCCACCCCCAGTTCGATCGGCCCGCCGGCGTGCCCGCGCTCAACCGTATCGCGATGACATTGGCGTCGGGTCCGATGCTGCAGTTGCGCTGCACCGCGTATATCGCGTTGACCTCGAACACGTTGCAGTTCGGGGCGTTTGCCGAACTGGTCGCCGAGGTCGCAGGCTGCGGTCTGCGCGGTCACCTCGGATTCGACGTGCTGATCCAGTTCTCGCCGTTCCACTTCATCGCCGAGATCTCGGCCGCCATCGCGGTGGAGGTGCTGGGGGAAACCCTCGTCGGGATCGCGCTCGACTTCTCGCTCGAGGGTCCCGGACACTGGCGTGCCGCGGGTCGGGGACGCGTCGACCTGTTCTTGTTCAGCGCCTCGTTCGATTTCGACGAATCGTGGGGTGGATCGATTCCCGCCGCGCCAGCCGCGCCGAATGTCGGCGAGATCCTGACCGCGGCGTTGCGCAAGCCGGATGCGTGGCGGGCGAGCGCGCCCGACCCGGCCACCACTCCGGTCCAGCTCACCGCAGCTGCGGGCGTGGCACTGGCCGACGGCGGTGCGTTGCATCCGCGCGGGTCGTTGTCGGTGCGGCAGAAGGTTGTTCCGCTCGGTATCGAAATCGACCGGTTCAACCGCGTTCCGATTACACCGCAACGGTGGGATGTGGTCGATCCGGTTCTCGGCGGCGGCCGGCCCGCCCCGACAACCGGGGAGGAACGCGAGCAGTTCGCCCCCGCCGCGTTCCTGACGATGACCGACGACGCCCAGATCAGCCGTCCCGCCTTCGAATCGTTTCGTGCCGGGCTGAAATTGGTGGCGGGCGAGGTCGTGACCGGTGAGGAGCGCGGAATCGACTTCGAATACGAAACGAAGGTCATCTCCCGGCATGTCAGCACCGGCAGTTCCGCTGTGCTGAACATCGGCTCACTGGTCGCGGCGGTCGAGCGGGTGGCAGGTGCCGGGATCGATCACCCGCTGTGGTGGCACACCGGCCTCGAGGCGGTTGCGGTCTCCGACGGTCCGACGTACGCGCTCGTCAATGCGTGGTCGTTCACCGAAGCGACCGATATCGCACCGGTGTCGCGCAACGCGACCGAGCTGTATCAAGCGGTGGTCGCAGCGCGATCGGCCGACCCGCGCCGCGTCGTCGAAGTGGCGCAAGCGTGGGAGATGGATGGCGCATGAACAGGATTCGGTTCTCCTCCTGGGCTCAGACCGCGGTGGGCCAGGCGATCGACGCGACGGACGGGCCGGGTCGGCTGCCTGCGGCGAAATTCACGCCCGGACTGTCGCTGGTGGATCCCACGGGCGACTTGACGCCACTGACCGTCCCTGCACCGATGGCGATGCTCGGCCCCGAAGGGGTCGCCGACCTCGACAGCAGCCGCGCCGTCGTTCGGACCGATCCGTCGGCCGGGGCTGCCGATGTCGAAGACAACTACCTGGCTTCGGTGGATCTGCGACCTGTCGAGTTGCCGTGGATGTTCACGCCGGCGAAGCCGAACGCGGGTCGGCTCCGACCGTGGATCGTGCTCGTCGTCGTCGAGGTGGCCGCCAGCAGAGTGACGCCGGGCGACCCGGTGCCGACCTTGAGCGTCGGCGCCGACCAGCTCCCCGATCTGTTCGACTCGTGGGGCTGGGCCCATGTGCAGCGCGCGGACAACACGGCCGACCAGGTGGCGCGACTGATGTGTCCACGCCGATTGCGGGAATCTACCAGGTACCTCGCCTGCATCGTGCCGGCGTTCACGTATTCTGCTGCCACGGAATCGTATTCACCGGCATGGCAGATCGGCCAGCCAGAACCGGTGAACCTGCCGATCTACTATTCCTGGGAGTTCGGGACTGGCCTGCGCGGTGACTTCGAATACCTGGTTCGACGGCTGGGGCCCGCGCCGAAGGAGCAACTGACCAACCTCGGCACGGTGTTCGTCGACGTGCACCAACCCTGGGGCGCCGACATCGCCCTGTCTGGTGCACCAGCGCCTGCCCCGTATCCGGTGCCCGGTGCGCTGGGTCAGCTGGACCTGGACGGGCCACCGAAAGCCGACCTTCCCGATGCTGTTACAGCGGATTTCGTCGCCCGGATCACCGACCAGTGCAACGCTGCCGCGGGGTTGCTCGACCAACAGGGCGGCGGCGATCCGATCGCGGTGGCACCACCGATCTATGGCGGGCGCCACGCCGTCGTCGACAGGATCGAACCCGGCGGCGGCCAACCTGTGGCGTGGGTGCACGAGCTCAACGCGTCCGTCCCGACCAGGATCGCGGCTGGTATCGGCGCCGAATACATCCGGGCGCAACAGGAGTCGCTGATGGCGAGGGCGTGGGAACAGGTCGGAGCGATCCGGGAGGCCAACCGCCGTCGCGCGCTCGGCCAACTCGCCGAAGGCGTGACCGCGGCCCTGCACTTCAAGCATGTCGCGACACTGGGTGCCGGCGAGGCGGTTTCGTTCGCTGCACCGACTGCTTCCCGTATCCGGCCATGGGGCCCGTCGGGCCCGCCGCTCGCGACCGGGATCGAAGTCAGTGTCATGCCGACCGCGGCGGCGTCGACCACTTTCGCCAGGATGGTGCGTCCCGGCGGGCCGATCGCCAGGGGCGCCGCCGTGCACTCGCACGCCATCATTGAACGTGCCGTCTCCGGCAACATCGCGGTCCCCGCGGCGCGGCCGGTGCCGTCGTTCACGGTCGCCGATGCTGCGCCAGCGGCCCCCGCAATCGCGGCAGGCGCCGTTGCAAAGGCCGCTGTGACCGCGCAGCGATCGGCCGCCGCGGTCAGCGATCTTGTTCGGTTGCAAGCAATTTCGGACATCGCCCAGCTCAGTGGGCTACGGGCGGTCGCGGAAGCGCTGACGGCGAACCTGGCCGAGTCCGGTGTCGACGTGGCCACGATGCGGATCGGCGACATCACGCAGCTGCGTGCGGCGGTCGTCCCGCAACTGGCGACCGTGACGGCGGGAGTGGCCGGCGCGCATGCGCAGCTGACCAGGCCGACCGCAGCAGGTACGGCGGTGACGGACATCGGCTTGCAGTTGAACGCGGAGGACCTGCGGGGGAATATCATTGCCGCCCTTGCCGCTGGTGATCGCATCGTCCGCGCTGTCGCGGCCCAGATCAGCGTGCCTGAACGGCTGGGGGATGCGATGTCCCTGACACGTGTCATGGACCATCCGACGTTTCCGGCGCCGATGGCGTTGGCATTGCGCGACTTTGCGCCGAACTGGTTCCTGCCCGGCATCGCGGACTTCCCCGCCGAATCGGTGACTCTGTTGGCGGTGAACAACGTCTTCGTCGAGTCGTTTCTGGTCGGGCTGGCACACGAATTCAACCGCGAATTGCTCTGGCGCGAGTATCCCACCGACCTGCGAGGGACGCCGTTCCGGCGGTTCTGGCCGACCGCTGGCGGGGAACCCGACATCGACGAAATCCATACCTGGACTGGGCCGCTCGGCAACCATCTCGCACTGGGCGAGAACAGCATCGCGGTGCTACTGGTGCGCGGCACGGTGGTGCGGCGGTTCCCGTCGATGGTCGTCGCAGCCGCTCCGGCCGTCGCCGCGGTCGCGGGTGCTCAGCCGGTTGCCGACCAGGACCCGGCATCATGGCGCGCGCCGCTGTTCGCGCTGCCGATCGACGAGCAGACGATGGTATACGCCTTCGAGGTCCCACCTGACGAGTTGCGCGCCCTGCCGAGCCAAGAGGACGGCGGTTGGTTTTTTGCATTCCAGGAGAATTCGACCCGCATCCGGTTCGGTTTCGACCTCGGCGACGACGGTGACGGTGGTCGCAACGACGAGCCGGACCCGCCGTTCACGACATGGGACGACCTGACCTGGAGCCGGATCCTGTCGGCCCATCCCGACGGTGCTCGGTCCTTCGCTCGCGCCGACGCAGTATTCGCCCCGCCGCAACACCCCGGCGACAGGGCGTGGAACGTCGACGCCACCGACGTCGCCCGGATCACGCTTCAAAAGCCCTTCCGGGTGCTCGTCCACGCCTCGGAACTGGTGGGTCGCTGATGCCTCTCAATGTCGGTATGCAGGCGCAACGCCGGGCCATCCGCACAGCCCTTCGCGAGCGGGAGGCGGCGTGGCGGGAATTGTTCAACTCGCAAGCACAAGCCGACGATCTCGAGGCGCGAGTGCGGACAATCCGTCCGGACTTCGCCGCTTCCATCTTCGGCCAGCCGTTCGTCGAAGCACGAACCGAGGCCGTGAACGGGAAGACCGCTGCCGCGACCCGTGCCGAAGCGGCCCAGCAACAGGTCGAGGCAGTCGAAGCGGCCTGGGATTCGGAAGCCGCGAACGATCCGCTGTTCCCCGACGGCCCTGGCGACCTGCCGATCATGTTGCTCCCGGTGCGGATCGAAACACTGTTCCGGCCAACGGACTTGGGTGGCGCGGAATTGTCGATCCGGGTCTATCCGGATGACATTCACATCGACGCTCATGAAACCGGGCTGACGCCGGCCGAACGCGCTGCAGGCGTCAGGTACTGGCGTGTCGCCGGCGACCCAGCTGGTACTGCGGATGCGCACGCCGCGGCATGGGCCGATGTGGTTGCCGCAGTTGGTCAGTCGCGCGGGCTGTGGGCCGTGGAATCCCTACGTGAGGGTGGCAACGACCTCGGCGCCAAGGACACCACATGGACCAGGCCGCCACTCGCTTCGCTCCTGCCGCACCACTTCACCTTCTCCGGATACCGCGAGGGCCGACTGATGTGGCGGGTCGACGGCGAGGCGCTACCTGAGCAACTGCCCGCCGGTTTCGCCCCACCGGGCATCGAGCAGGACGACAACGGCGGCGGTGCGCGGAGTGCAGTGCCGTGGCAGGCGGGCAGCAGATGGCTGGTCGACTTCGACGCCGCAGTCGCCGCGGGCATGGCGGTGCGAGTGCCGTTGACCGACACCAACTTGCACTACGACCTGGTGACCGTGGTCGGCATCGGTGCCGCCGACCCCGACACTGCGGCCGCAGCGGTTCAAGAACTGCTCATCGCGCACAGCTACACCGACGGGCTCTCGGTGCTGCCTGCCGGAACACCGACGAACAACACACCAGGCAGCCGATCGGGTTGGCAGTCCCGGCCGCAGCTGCGCACTCCCGACGAGGCGGACGGCGCGCGCCAAGGCTTCGCCGGCGCCGGGCTGGAATCGCCCGCCGCACGCATGTCGATCGCACTCGGCGTCGATCTCACCGAAAGCCTTGCGCCGGCGCCCGGCGCGCTGTTCGACTCCGACGACCTCGCGACCACGGCACACCAGTTCATAGCGGGCCTCATGGGAGACCTGTCGCTGGATTGGCTGCCGCTGGGGGCGGGCCTGGGGGATTCGTCGGCGGATATCGATTTCCTGGTCGAATACTTCACCGGCGCGGTGCGCAGCCGGGGTCTGCTGCCGGTGCTCCGAATTGGTCGGCAACCGTACGGGGTGCTCCCGGTGACACCGCTGGACTTGTGGCGGGGACACGACGTCGACGATCGCATCGCGTTCGTGACCGCGTCGGTGCTGTCCTACTTCAAGGAGAATCTGCACCGAGCGCCGCGGGTGGGGACCGGCCAGGACCAGGATGCCGCGATCCTGGACCTGCTCAGCCGTCGCCCCGCCTCCGTCCGGCTGCGCTACGCTGACGACCTGCACCTGGAATTCCTGAAGGACCGCCCGTACCGGATCTACCCACCCGCCACTGTCGGCATCACGATGGCCGACATGAACATCCCGTTCTCGGCACGCGGACCGATCGGGACAGCGCCCGGCGGTTTCGACTTCACTGCCGCGATCGACCCGACCCCCGAACTCCTCGCGCTCGTGGCGACTCGGCCACTCCAGGCGTACGCCGACGTCGTCACCGGCACACAGGAGTTCCTGGCCGGCGCCCAGCCCGGCGCCGACTTTCCGCCGGAGTTGGTCGAGAAGATGGAGGCGGTCAACGCCAGCGCGAGCCAAATGGATCCGGCGACCAGCGGGCTGTTCTACCAGCTCGCGCTTCCGTTGTTTCGGACGATGTGGTGGATATCGGTGTTCTTCCGGTTCCCGTCCGGGATGCCCGACGACCATCCGGCGCGCCCGATGGCGCTGGCCTTGCAGCGGTCCACGGAAGCCGCGCTGCAGCTCGAGGCGTTGGCCGCCGATCGCCTCGCGGATCTCGAGCGGGCGTTGTGCGAGTGCATGGACACCGCATCACACCGGGTCGACGCGTGGGCCACGTCGCTGGCCACCGTACGGTTGATGGACATTCGAAGCGACACCCGGACGGGCCTGCGCACCGGCGCCTACGGCTGGGTCGTCGATCTGGAACCATCGGCACCCGGCAAGGGGCCCGAACGCGACGGCTACATCGTGACCCCGTCGCTGCACCATGCCACCACTGCCGCGGTGCTGCGATCGGGCTGCCTGGCCCATTCCGATGCCGCTGCGTTCGCGGTGAACCTCACCTCGGCGCGGGTCCGCTCCGCGAACCGCATCATCGAGGGAATCAAGCAGGGGCAGTCGCTGGATTACCTGCTGGGCTACCGGTTCGAGCGGGCGCTACACGATCGCTCGATGGACCACTTGATTCCGGCGTTCCGGGCGCGCTATCCCATTGCGCCCCAGGTTGACCCGGACGCAGCCGAGGCCGAGGCCGCGCGGGCGGCCGTGGCGGCGCGCAATGTCGTCGACGGGCTCGCATTGAGCCGCGACCGCGTCGCGTTCGACTCGGGTCAGCCGACGGTGCCGCTCGGGCCGGAACTGGCCGCGGTGCGTGCGCTGATCGCCGATCTGGACGACACGTTCGACGCCGTCGGCGACCTTCTGCTCGCCGAAAGTGTGCATCACATCGTCGGTGGCAATCCGTTGCGGGCAGGGTTGGCTGCGGACGCCGCAAGCCGCGGACTGCTGCCCGACACATTCGAGGTCGTGTCGACGCCGCGCAGCGCCGACACCGTGTCCTACGCGCTCGGTGCCCTGCTCGACGATCACCTCGATCCGGGCAGCGGGTGGAACTCGACCAACGGCCTTGCCCTACTCGAACCAGCACTGGAGAACTGGTGTCGTGCCCGGCTCGGGTCTCCAGGAGGGTGGGTGTTCCGTTGCCGCCGTGCCGACGGGTCCATCTCCACCGCAACACTTTCCGATCTGCCGATCGGCGCGTTCGAGACTGTGCGGACGATCGATGCGAGTACGACTTCGACGTTCGCGCGCCGACTGCTGGCCGCCTCGAGCGCCACGGAGTTCACCGACGACGACGCCGGCTCCGGCCGCTATGCAGAGCTGGTCACCCTCGCAGAGTCGTTGCGGACGATGATCGCCACCAGCGCACCGTTGTCGGCCGCCCACTTCGACGCGGTCGCCGACCCGTGGGCGGGCGCCGACCTCGCCGAGCTGGGGGCGCGCGTCGGCGCGTGGTCGGCACGGGTGAGACGGTCGACCGCCGGGCTCCGCGTAGCGGCGGCGGCGGCCCCGCCGGTATCGTCCGAAGTTGCAGCGGCCACAGCGGATCTCGTCGGCTGCGGCATACCGTTGCCCGTCGATGCCGACCTGTCCGATACCGAGCAGTTGATCCGGGGCGCTGCCCAGCTAGTGGCGGCGATCGACGCAAAGCTTCCCGACCAGCTCCCGCCGCCACCGTCCGGGCCTGACATGGACTCGACCACGACGATCGAGTGGATCAGCAAGGTCACCGCACCGGTCGCCGGCCTTACCTGCGGAGGCGTCCCGGTGCTGCCCCGAATCACGTTGGCCGGCACCGGTATCGGTGACCTGCTGGCGGACGAACACCGCCCCCCCGAGGCGGCCGGTGACGAGCTGGCCGACTGGATCCGAGACGTCGGCCGGGTCCGCCCCGCGGTACGGTCGCTCGACGACACGCTCGCTGCCGCGGAGCTGGTCGCAGGTGTCGCAGGCGCCGGGTACGTCGTGACCCAGGCGCCTGCCAGCGCACGCCCGCCTTGGATTGCGGTGCATCGCGGCGGCGCCCGGTCGTGCGCCGTGCTCGTCGTAGCTGGCGTGCCGACCAACGACCGGATGACCGGTCTTGTCGTCGACTCGTGGTCGGAGGTGCTGCCGCGGGAAGGCAAGCAGCCAGGGACCGCCGACGAGGTGGCGGGTATCGCTTTCCACACCGCTCGCCCCGACGCAAGGGCACCGCAGGCGATTCTGCTGGCGGTGCCGCCCGACCGCAACCGAGGCTGGCATATCGAAGATGTCCACGGCGCTGTGGAGGAGGCGTTCGAACTCGCGCAGGTACGCGGGATGGACCTCACCGACCTGCCGGAGCTGCGCGGGATCATGCCACCCACCTTCGAGGGCGGCGACTTCACCGTCAACCTGCCAGCGTAGGCGAGGAGCACCCATGCCTGTCCGATTCGAACCCCTGCCGCGCGACCCGGGCGTCGATGACGGGGTCGCCGCGCGCGTGCACGATGCGCTGTGGTTTCTGTGCCGACAATGGCAATTCGGAGAATTCCAGGGGCAGGACGCCGCGTCGATCGCCATGGTCGACGTCGACGTCGACACCCACCAGCTCGACCTTTGGCGAGCCGGCACCGACGGCGACTGGCAACCGTACAACCCATCGGCCGCGCCGCTGGAACGAATTGTCGAGCAGGAGCCCGGCGACCCGGCGGTCGATCCTGCGCTGCGCACTGCCGGTGGCGTCCGGCTGGCGCGCCGGCTCGTCGCAGCAGGCATCGCCTCCGGTCCGTGGGCCGCTCGCTACGCGTTCGAACCGACCGAACCCGAACGGGCCGCGCGCGGCGTGAACCGGTTGTTGCGCAGCCGAATCGGCGACGGCACCCGGATCGCGACCGGGTTGCGCCGACTGCTCGATCAGGCCACCGCAGCCACCGAAGCGGCCGCGCTGGGTGTGGCCGGCGGCCAAACCGTCGCCGTCAACGCCCTCGCTGCGGACTGGCTGCGCTGGTGGGACGAACGAGCGCCGGCGGCGGAACCGGTCGCCGACCGGATGCCCGCAACGTGGGACGACCACCGGCTCGAGCACGGTTTCGCGGTGCGGGCAACAGGATTGCCCGGTATCGAGTTGCGCGCCACCGAGTACGACGGCGGCAGGCTCGACTGGTGGTCGATGGATGTCGCGACCCGCGACGACGATCGGGGATCCGGAGCGGACCCGATCGCCCTGCCACTGCGCGGCATTCCCGCGCCGGCAAGTTTCGGCGGAATGCCGTCGTCGCGATTCTGGGAGATGGAGGACGCCAAGATCGATCTCGGCGCCGTCGACACTGCCCCCCACGACCTGGGGCGGCTGCTGATGGTCGGTTACGCGACGGTCTACGGCAACGACTGGTATGTGGTTCCGGTGCGTATGCCGATCGGAACGCTTTGCCGGATAACGACATTCACGGTGACCAACGTGTTCGGGTCGACCGAGACAGTCACGGCAGCCAGCACTGACAGCGCAGAGTTCAATCTGTTCGGGCTGTCGGATCCGATGCAGCCCAGCGGCGCCAGCCCGTGGTTCCTGCTGGCACCGGCTCTGCCCGGATCGCTCGAAAGTGCGCCCGTCGAGCATGTCGTCATCGCGCGCGACGAAATGGCGAACCTGGTATGGGCGATCGAGCAGCGCATCGAGGACGACGCCGGGGCGCCCTACGACCGATACGACGCGATGACGCGGCCGAGCGTACCCCTCTCGGGCGTGATGCCCGCGTACCACGTTGACGGGTTCGTACCCGAATTCTGGTACCCGCTCGCCCCGGAGCATATCGACTCGGAGCGAGAGGCGGTGCGGCTGAGTCTGATTCCGCTGGCACGGCGCACGGGCGCCGACGACGTCACCAAAGCGCTGCCGTTGGGCAGCATCCTCGAAGCCGCACGAGGCGGGCGCGGGTTCTGGTTGCACGAAGAAGAGGTGCCCCGTTCCGGCGTCGACGTAGTGCGCTCGCACCAGCGGGCCCGCTGGCACGACGGTTCGGTGCACAGCTGGACGACTCGACGCAAGGGCACCGGATCGGGCGAGTCGTCGAGCGGGCTGCGTTTCGACACGGTGACGGGAACCTGACATGGCAATCGGGCAGAGCACCTGGTACTTCAGTCCGCAAAGCCTCGTGGCACGCGTCGACATCGTGAACGGCGAGCCAGTCTGGACCGGGCCCGCCGACCTGGAAGAAGTGTTCCCCGCGCTCGTTCACGTCGGCGTGTATCGGGACCGGCTCAAGCAGTTCGCCAACGTGCACGTCGGCGAGATCACATCGGTGCAGCAGACAGCGCTCGACGAAGCGGTCTTCGACGTCACCGTCAACCTGTTCCGGGACGGCATGCAAGGGGACATGACTCGTCGCATCCGGCTCGATCTGGCCACCGGCAAGGTCCTTGAGTACCCCGCCAAGTTTGGCGGGGTGTCCAGCAGCGGCTGGCGCGAGTATCGGATCTTCGACAAGACCGCATGGCAGATCCTCAACACGATCACGAGGCAGTTCATCGTCCAACACAACTGGGCCGACCCGGTTTTCGCGCTGCCGAGCGGGCAGCAGGTCGCACTGCCCGCCGATGGCACCACTATCGGCGTCGACCGCGGCAAGCTGTATGTGAAGACCGCCGAGTCGGCGTGGGCCTACCATGTCTTCGATCTCGACAACCGCACCACCGACGGCGTACCGAAAGGCATGAACGACGACATCGAGAGCCCGAAGGGCTTCGACCCGATGTTCACGATGATCACCGACCCCGACACCTGGCGGCTGCGCGGTCCGGCACCGGAATTCGACCGCGAGCTGATGACGGCGATCAACTTCACCGCCCACGAAATCGGCACGACCGCAAAGGTTCTGCTGACGGTGCTGTACGCACAAAGCGGCTTGCGGACGGCCGCGTTCCATCCGGCCGGGCGCTACGGCCTACTGCAGATGACCGCCGAACAGTTGGCTGCCGCGGGCTGGGAAAGGACACCCCACGACTACCTGAGCGCCGCGTCGTTGCAGCTGCCCGTGATAGCGGCCCACCTGAAGAACCTGGCCGTCCCATCCGACACCGACGAAGCCGGCCTAATGCTGTCCTACCTGCTCGACCGCGGGTTCACCCCCGACGATCTGACCGCACCCGTGGCAGCGCCGGGCGGCCCGAGGCCGGAGGTGTGGGCTCGCCACGGCACCGCGGACATGGACGGCGACGGCGTACTCAGTCCCGAGGATCTGCACAGGTACCTGCGATCGATCCGACGCGAACCGCGACTGGTTGAGGTCAACAGCCGGATGAGCAGGCTTTCGGCCGTAATTCCCGACTGGCCCACGCTGACCGAGGTCAACGAAGGCGACGATATGGGCATCGTTCGTCCGAGCTCGAGGTCGTTGGGGCTGCTCATCGATATCGTTGCGCTGCAACAGGAACCGGGATTCGACCACGAGCAGGTGGTATCGATCGATCCGCCACCGGGAACGCTGCAGCACCTGGTCGACCCCGTCGAGATCAAGGTCAATTTCGAGGGCTGACCCTCACCAAATCCCAAGGAGCCGAACATGTCGCATTCTGTCACCCGTATTCAGGCCGGGAACCATCGCCGGTGAATTCGACGAGTTCACAGAGTACAGATTCACCGCCAAAGTGGACGGCCAGGTCTCTAATGCGTTTGTCAAGCGGCAGTAGTGGAGCGAGCGGCATGGTAGCTTTCGCTGCCGACCACTGAAATCGTCACCACCCTTCTGCGGCGACATCAGTCTCGGCGCTGCAGCCAACCTCCGCTGCCTCGGCGAGGGGCGCAAACACCGCGCAGTTCCGCTGACCACTCCCACACAGCGGGTGCTGCGCGTCTGGACCGCCGAACGAGCCGGCGAAGCCCCTCAGCCCTTGTTTCCGACCCGCACCGGCCGACGGCTCAGCGCCGACGCTATAGAACGCCTGGTCCGCCGACATGCGACCACCGCAGCCCAATCCTGCCCCAGCATCCGGCCCGCCGACCTGCATCCACACGTCCTGCGACACAGCTGCGCGATGGCATTATTGCACGCTGGCGTCGACACCGCTGTCATCGCACTCTGGCTCGGCCACGCCGACATCCGATCCACCGGAATCTATCTGCACGCCGACATGACCATCAAGCAACGCGCACTCGACCAGACAATTCTGCGCAAACGGCTCGGCCACGACCTGGCCGAGCACCATCGACTGCTGCCGCGGTTCGTCGCCTATCTCGGCCATATCGGGGCGCCGACAGTCACGATCAACGCCGCAATGGACTGGGCCCTGGCACCCGAGGTCGATGCGGCGACCTCGAACCCGGCGCGCCGGATGACGATCGCCCGCCGCTTCGCCCAGCACATGGCCGGGCTGGACCCGCGCACCGAAGTCCCACCACCAGGGTTGATCTCGTTCCCTCAACGTTGGCATCCGCCGTTCATCTACACCCGAACCGACCTGGAAACACTGACCACTCAGGCGCGACGCCAGGTCCGGGGTCGGCTGCCGGCGGCCACTCACTCCACGATGCTGGGCCTGCTCGGCGCCACCGGTCTGCGGGTCGGCGAAGCGATCCGCCTCGACCGCACCGACATCGACTGGACAGACCAAGCACTGCTGATCCGAGAATCGAAATTCGGCAAATCCCGACTGGTTCCGATCCTGCCATCCACCGTCACTGCCCTGCGCGACTACTCCAGGTAGTCGGTAGCAGCCTGAGACAACCGGCTCATCGTGGCGCTCCGGGCCATTCGGCGGCGATGTCGCGCAGCGTGGAGAGGTCGACCTTCGCATAAATCGCGGTCGTGGCCAGGTCTCGGTGGCGAAGGACCTGGCTGATATCGACGAGCGGAACTCCGCGGCGCAGCATTTCGGTGGCCAGCGAGTGTCGCAGCCGATGAGCGCCGACGCGCGGCAGACCCGCCCGATCGCAGGCTCGGCGGGTGACATCGCTGACCAAGTCGGCGCGGATGCCGCGCAGGGGCGCTTTGCAGGTCACGAATACCGGGCGCAACGTCGTCGTCGGCCGGACAGCGGTCAGATAGGCGCTGATGGCCTCCCCGACGTCGAACGGCATCGGCATTGCATCCTCGCGGGACGCTTTGCCGCGCAAGATGATCCGCCCGCCCCGCCAATCGATATCGCCCACTTCCAGGCGTGCGACCTCGATCGAGCGCAGTCCCAGCCTCGCGATCATGGTCAAGATGGCGTAGTCGCGGATCTGGACCGGGTCATCGCGGTCGCAGGTGTCGAGTAGTCGCTGGACCTGCCCAGCGGTGATCGACTTCGGGATGCCGGTGTCGTGCCAGCCAGCGACCGGCGGAACCGCCGAAGTCAACGGGTGTGGAAGCAGCCCGCGCAGATACAAAAACTTCAGCAGCGACCGCAGCTCTGCGACACGGCCTTTGATCGCGCCGACGCTGACTCGCGGGCTTTCGGCAAGCAGAAACGCGACGATGTCCGCGCCATCCAGTTCGCCAGGTCCGCTTGCTGCCTCGGCCAGGAACCGGCGGGCCAGGCTCTCGTAGCGGACGATCGTGGTCGCCGCTAGACCTCGGTCGCTCACCAGCCATGCACGGTATTCGCCGATCAAGGGGTCCAGTGGATCGAGGACGACTGGCGGATCTGTCAGTAGCCCTTCCGATTTCAGGAAGTCGATGAGCGGGTTGAGGCTCTTCGCGGTCGGCGGGTGGCGCATCGCTTCGCAACAGACCCTGCGGAATTCCTCCAGAGATTTCGCGGTCAGCTGCTCTGCCGTCACGTCCTGCTCGATCATCCAGCGTCCCAGATCGCCGATGATCTGCAACATGTTCCGCGGCCGATCACACGGCAACGGCGAATGACCACAAACTCACCACCGGCGGCATTGCCCGCCAAACCTGCGCGGCCCCCAAGAAATTCGCCCTCGCCGACGCCTGACCCCCGCCTGCGCGGCCCGGGTCCCCCAGGACCAGCCCTGGGGACCCGGGCACCGCACCCGGTTTCTCGTCCGACTCGTTTGGCGACAAAGGCCATGTGCGCGAGGTTTTCGGCTGGACCGCTGAGGTTGGGTCGGGTGCCGTTGATGACGACTGCCCGCGCTGGACCGCGCTGCTGGCACCGGGCAGCCTGCTACGAGGCAGCGCGCACACACACCCACATCAACCCCCAGGAGCTCCCCACACGCCTCGAGGTCGCAGGCGTCGATAATTCCTTGCCGGACAACGGTATTGGTCAAGACACGACCGTCGCAGACACTCCTGCGCGGTAGCGAGCTGTGTAGAACGTGGTGATCGATCGGCTCGAAGGTTCGCGGCCGAGCCCGTACACGTCTGCGCCACAGGGGATGGATCGAAGTGCAGCGGGTGTATCAGCAAGCGGCCGTGTGTTTTCGGTGAGGGTGTCTGGGTATCCGGTGCTGGCCGGGAGGTGGTGGATGACTGTTGAGCGGGTGTCGGGCCCGATGGATCTTCGATGGAGGTCTTGGCGTGGTGCGCTGTGGCGCACGATCGGTGCGGTCTGGTCGGACAAACTCACGGATTGGGCTGCGGCGCTGACCTATTACAGTGTGCTGTCGCTTTTTCCGGGGCTGATGCTGCTCATTGCGGTTCTCGGCATGCTGGGCTCCAGCTCGACGGATTCGCTGATCGACACCGTTGAGCAGCTCGGACCCGGTAGTGGTACAGCACTTTTGGTCGATGCGATCAAGAATCTGCAGAGTGCGCGTTCGCTGTCGGGGCTTTGGCGGTGGCGGGGTTGG
>NZ_JBITIL010000037.1:0-36619 GCF_044458905.1 Nocardia sp. NPDC050408
CTGGTCGTGTTCTGAACTACGAAAATCAGGAGCACGATCAGGAATGCGCCGCCAGCGGCCAGGCTCACCCAGATGCTGCCCGCTCTGGTGCGGGAGACCCCGGTCGGCGGCGGCAGCGGGGGCTGGGTCGGAGGCGACGGTGAGCGCACATCGGGCGTTGTGCGCCGCTCTCATGCGGGCTTCCGCTCTAGCGGAGTAGCCCAACTGTCACTTCCGAACCAATCCCGGAGTCGGCCGCCGCCACACGAACGAGAAAAGGCTCCGCACCTCAACGGTACGGAGCCTCTACCAAGTCACGCTGATCAAATAGTGCGGACGTCCTGCGCCTGCGGACCCTTCTGGCCCTGGCCTACCTCGAACTCCACGCGCTGGCCCTCTTCGAGGGACTTGAAACCCGCCCCGCCGATAGCCGAGTAATGCACGAAAACGTCAGGGCCGCCTCCGTCTTGAGCGATAAAGCCGAAGCCTTTTTCACCGTTGAACCACTTCACACTGCCTTGAGCCATGTTATTTACAACTTCTTTTCTGTAGGTGAGCCGTGCAGATCACTTCGATACGCCCGGTCTCGATAGGCAACTATGCCATGAACCGCAGAATCCGCACGTCCGGGCTCGTAGACCGCGGACTCGACATGGTCGGCGGGCGCGGTGGCGTGATCGCCTCGGCAGTAAAGGAATTCGAGTGCGTCGTGCCCGTCACGGGACTCTTCTGGTATGCAAACGGATACACACTGCCCGCCCCGATGCCCAGGTCGGTCAGCTGCCGCAGATACCGGCACTCGATCTGACACATTGTCGCAGTCCGGACAGGCAGCCGATACAGGACCGGTACCACGCTGGCCCAGAATGACTCTCTACGCGTCCGACTCGTGACGACGGTGTGGGCCCGTGGGGTCCAAGTCCGCCGGATTCGGCGCTAGCGTGATCAGCAACGTCCTGAACAGCAGGTTTTCCGGCGGCCAGCCCATTTCTGCGAAAACCGGCGCTAAGCGGTTACCGCGCATAGGTTTCGACTATGTGCGGTTGCTCTTATGCCGACCTGGGGAAACGACCCTTCCCGGGGTGTGACGACTCCGGAAACTATGTGCGGTAGGGCTTACCGCCAGATCTGACGGACTTGGACCCCACGGGCCGAGTCCGGTGGATTGTAGAAAGGGTCTTGAACCGACTACTGGTTCCAGGCGGGGCATTGGTTGGGGGAGTACGAGGCGCTGGCCGTCCCGCTCTCCCACTCAGTCATGTCCACGGGATCCCACTGGAGCAGCATGCTGGCGTTGCGAATGCAATTGTCGAAGTCGAGCACGCCGTAGCCGCAGGAGATGGAGAGGTCCTGCTGCAGTTGCTCGTACCCTTTGCCTGCCTTGTACATCATCGTCACCTCGGTCCGGACGACGCCGAGGTAGAGATTGCCGCGATTGCGCGACAGGAGCCCGACCTGCTGGTGGCTTTGTTTCTCTGCCTCCCCTTGGTTCTCGAGCGCCAGCTGGCCTATTTTCTTGATGGTCTCCATGACGGCGTTGAAGTTCTCCGGAGTCATGAAGCTCTGGGCCAGGTCCTCCACCGCGTCGACGCCCTTCTCCAGGGACAGCGGGGAGATGAACGTAGAGCGGATGTCATTTCGGTAGCCTGAGAAAGCCGGAATCGTGGAAAACTTATAGATGTAGTTGTTCCAAGCGACCGGGTCGAAGGCCGTGCTCTCCGGGTTGAAACCGCTGAGGCTCGCGGCCTTGCGCATGAGGGTGGCGGCGACGGACTCCCACGTGCTGAATTCCCTCAGAGCCCCCAGGTCGGGCAGCGAGCTGCCGTCTTCCACCGCTATGTTGCCCACCGCCAGTTCGTCTCTCTCAGAGTCGAACTGCGAAAGCTCGGACATCGTGGCGGCGTCCGGCTTGTGGGAAGGCGTCTGCCACAGCGTGATCTCCACGGCCTCTCGGCGCAGCTGGGATTGACTGATCTCGGTCATGACTACTCCTTGTCTGCGGGTGAGGTGCTACACAGCGAGATGAGACGACGTTTGAAGGACTCAGCTGTTCCAGGCAAGGTGGCGAAACGATGTAGCTGTCCGTGCTGCCGACCCGGGCATTCGCGCCCTGGCGACCCTACGCGAGCATCGTGCTGGCGTAGGGAAATAGTTGTTGAGGTCGAGCGCGCCGTAGCCACGGCAGATGGAAAGGTCCTGCTGCAATGCCGCCTAGCCAAGTGTGATCATGCTGGCCGGGACTATCTCTAATTCGGTCGGCTTTACTCTACTTGGAGTCAGTAAGTTCGGGTTCTGATTTCAGCCTGATTCCACCGATTTGGTTTCTGGATGGTCCGCGCGCTTGTGGTGCGGTGATTTCCGACCACCTGACGGTGGTGGTGAGGACCTGTTCGCTTCTTTCAACGAGATCCGGATCAATGGATTAAAAACGCTGAAAGAGAACGAGAAGGTCGAGTTCGACGTCAGGCATGGCCCCAAGGGCCTGCAAGCCACCAACATCAAGCCGTTATAGGACCCACAGCGACCTGGGGCAGGGCAGTCTACGACGCAGGATCTGCGCGTCCGTACAGAGCGGTCGGCCCGAATGTCCGCAGCAGCTCGACCTCGATCCCGAGCCGTTCGCGGATATCACGCTGGTGCATCACGTCGGCGATGGCCGTCAGCCCGTAGCGGGTGACCAGGCCGGCATGGAGCGCGTGGGCGGTGTCGTGGTCACCTGCCGCGTGTGCGACCTGTGCTGCACGCGTCTGTTCCAGGATCACGCGCTCATCGTTGGCCGCGGTATCACTCACGAATTCAATTCTGCGGGACCGCATTCCTGAAGCCCGCACGAACGGGCGATCTCGATGACGACAACTCAGTAGTCCGGAGAACATTTTCGTGTCGAAAACCGGACACTGCGCTGGTCACGGCCCCAGGATTGCCCGGATCTGGTCGGCGGCGCGGCGCGCCATCTGCTCGTCGACAACCGCGATCGGCTCCTCGGCGCCGGTGAACCAGCCGGGTCCGACCGTGAACGGTGCCCCGGTGAGCGCTACACCGACCGGGCCGAGGTCGCAGATGATCGCGTCGCCGGACAGCGGGTCGGAGACAACCTCGACGATGATGAACTGGCGTCGGATGCGGTTGTAGTCATCGGAACTCACGATCAGGCACAGCATACCGCCGGGCAGCACCGAGCCCGACGGGGCGTTCCAGACCTCGCCGAATCGGGGAAGCGCCATCAGCTGGCCGTACGGCGCTGCGCGATCAGGGCAGCGGTCACCGCGCTGGCACGGTCCGGGGTGTGCCCGGCGGCATTCAGCGTGGCGCTGTCGGCGGCCAGGCGACGGCGATGATCGTCGCGGCGCACCAGCCGCGCGAGGTAGGCCGAGCGGTCCAGGCCGTCCTCCTCGGCGCGGCGCGCGAGAATCTCCAGAGTCTCTTCGTCGAAACTCACCGATGTCTTCCGTCCAGCCATACCGCCGAGTGTACCGCCGACAGCGGTAACCGGTCGGCGGAAGCCGATAACGGCCGCCGCCTTGATCACGAGCTACTAGGACTCGCCGGGGGTTCGAGGCTGCCGATGTGGGTGGTAGTTCGCTTTTACGCTGTGCCGGTTGATCGGTCGTTTCGCTTTCTCGATGAGAGAGGCTCACCATGATCTACCGCGTCGTCGTCGGTGGTTTCGCTGTGGCCGGCGTGATGGGGGCGGCGCTGTGTGCGCCCGCCCAGGCGGCTGAGTTCAATTCCTACGCAGCAGCCCCTCAGCGGCAGCATGACAAGGAATACGAGCAGGAGTACCCACCGTCGCCGTCGCCCTACGGGGAAGACGGGTACGGCGGGTACGGCGGGTACGGCGGGGGCGGGTACGGTGCCGGTCGGGGTCCATCCGGACCTGGGCCGAAGGGGCCTTCGGGTGGAGGGAGCAGGCCGGGGCCGCCCGGACCACAAGGCCCGCCGGGACTGCCGGGGAGAGACGGGAGCCGGGGGACGCACGAATCGCCGGGACGGGACGGCCCTCCCGGCCCTCCCGGCCCACCGGGGAGAGACGGGAACCGGGGGACGCACGAATCGCCGGGACCCGCTGGGCCGCAGGGCCCGCCCGGCCCGCCCGGCCCGCCCGGCCCGCCCGGCCCGGCCGGACCTTCGGGACCACCGGGGCCGAAGGGGTACGGAGGGGGCGGGTACGGAGGGAACAGGTACGGCGGGTACGGAGACGACGACTCGCACTGAGAGGCGGCGGTAACCACAGCCGGGATGTCGATGTTCGAAGTCGTGGTCAGCGCTGACCTGCTGACTCGAGGGTGAGTGAATAGGACTTCGAACGTCGGCGTGTCTCGAACTCGTGTGCAGTACGGTGCTTTTCGCTCGTACTCGTGTTCACGACGGTGAGGGTTGCCTGATGGCTGATGAGCCGGTGGCTGATTGTGGAGTGTTGACTGCGGCCGAGCCGCGGTGGCGGGTGGCGGTGCGGCGGGCTGAGGTGATCAGCAAGCTCGCGCAGCAGGATCGGGTTGGTGTGGCGGCTGCGGACGCGGCGGCGGAGGCGTTGGGGATGTCGCGTCGTCGGGTGTACGCGCTGGTGGCGCGGTGGCGGGCTGGGGATGGGAAGGCATCGGATCTGCTACCAGGGGTTTCGTCCGGCGGGCGGGGTGGTGAGCGGCTGTCGGAGGAGGTGGAGTCGATCATCCGCTCGGTGCTGCGCACCCGGTAAGCGAAGTGGGGATCGCTACGCCCCACGTTCATAATTTCGATCGTGTCCCGGACGTAATCCTCAGCAACCCGAAGAGCCTGTTTCGCTGACATCAGGTTCTCTGCGCTCCCCATTACGTCAGTGTGGCAGCACGCCCCTACGAAGGTTCGAAGAACGAAAGCTGTTCTCCTGCTGGGGGTCATGCGCCGGAGCCGTAGGCTTGGCCGAATGACGAAAGCCTCTCGCGTCAAGAAGCCTTCGAACAACGCCGTCGGGAGTTCCACATTCCGAACTGAATTTGCGAGCTACTATCCGCCGACCGACGACGACCTTCAACGCTTCGTGACCGAGGGCCTCGTCGTGCTCGACACGAACGCGGTATTGGACCTGTACCGGTTCACCGACACCACCCGGGAGGAATACTTCGACGCTCTGGGGCTTCTAGGTGAGCGGCTCTGGATCCCGAATCGGGTCGGTGAGGAATTCTACGACCGCCGGACCACTGTTATACGGGAGCGTCAAGGCATTCGGGCCGTGATCGCTGAGCAGGTAGCAGAGCCGGTCGAGGCCGTGGTGGCGGCCGTTGCCGGCCATGCTCGGCGTCACGGTCTCGACGGAGACACCGCTGCTGCCGTCCGCGAGGGTGTGCTCGCCGCCCTCGAACCGGTGATCCGTGAGATCGAAGGAACCGTCGGTGGGGTCACCATCGACCCCGACGCCCACCCGGATTCGGACCCGATCCTTACACAGATCTGCGAGCTGTTCGACGAGAAGACTGGGACCGCATTCGACGAAAAGCAGTCCTCCGCGGCCCAGAACCAGCACAAGACACGACTGGCCGGACACGTCCCCCCGGGCTACTGCGACAGCAAGAAGAATGAGCGCGCCATCGGTGACTTCTTGGTGTGGAAGCAGACGATCAACGAAGCAACCGAACGGAAGTTGCCGGTGCTGCTGGTTACCAATGAAAAGAAGGAGGACTGGGTGTTCCGCGACGGCGGGTACACCATGCCTCGAGTCGAGTTGGTACGGGAGATGAAGCGGACGGCCGGGTGCGATTTCCATCTGATCGATGTACGGACCTTCCTGGCCCTGGCGAAGGAGTATCTCGCCGCTCAAATCAGCGAAGCGGCTGTTGATGAGGCAGCCCGCGTCAGCGATGTGGCAGCCGCAGCATCACAGCAGGAGACAGCGATTACCCGTGCCGCTCTCGCGGGCATGCGCGAAGCATTCTCAGGCGTCGACGTCACCACATCTCTCCGGGGTATAGCTGCGGGTTACGACCCGACCGCGGAAATCCGCAGGATCACCGCCGGTTACGACCCGACTGCGGAAATCCGCAAGCTCGCCGCCGGTTACGACCCGACCGCAGAAATCCGCAGGATCACCGCCGGTTACGACCCCGCCGCGGAAATCCGCAGGATCACCGCCGGTTACGACCCGACCGCAGAAATCCGCAAGCTCGCCGCCGGTTACGACCCCGCCGCGGAAATCCGCAACGCAATGGCCGCAGCAACTCCACGTTCTAGTCGAGCACCGAAGACTCTGGCCAAGGCATCGTCGACACCGCAAAAGAAGGCTACGTCAGCTGAGCCGGCCGCAAAGCGTGCAGCAGCGAAGAAGCCCGGGCCCAAGAAGAAGCACGCCGCGAAGGAGAAGCCCGCCGAGTGAGAGTGCGTCGCGCGGATCTGTCGTGCACTTGTCGCAGGATCACAGCAGGGACCCGACGCCAGCTCTGCGGCGCGCTCGGCCGCGGTCGTAGCGCTCAGTAAGTGGCCGAGCGACAGCGGGCCCCTGCCTTGTCTCGTAACCAAGGTTTCGAGACGGTGCTCTGATCGTCTCGATATCGCGCTCGGCGGACGATGTCGGCCAGTTCAGCGCCTGGTGTGTTGACCATGGGTGTTGGCCGGGTTGGGTGACGCGCCGCCGGGAGTTCGGCTGACCTGTGGTGGCGCCCATCTCCGGTGGTGTTCATCAATGTCGGACCTTTCTCGTACAGTCCCGGGCATGACCAGACCCGCGCGCTCGACATCCCCGAACCGCTGACTCTCGACGGTGATGCGTTTGATCCGATCGGCGGCGGTGGCGCCCTCGTCGGCTACGGACGAATGTCGACCAAGGCCAGCTGCTCGACCGCCAGATCGCCGCCCTCACCGCGGCTGGATGCCAGCGGACCTTCACCGACAAGAAGTCCGGCGAGAACGCCGAGCGAGAAGAACTGCGGGCGTGCCTGGACTACCTGCGCCCCGGCGACACCCTTGTGGTGCCGTCGCTGGATCGACTCGGCCGCTCGCTGCAGGCCACAGGGTGACTTGCTGGCCTGCACCGCATCGCCGTTGTGGGCGCTGGAGCCGGGTCCGGGGCGATGACATCACGGGGCATCAGATCTGGTTACGACGTCGAATTCGGCGATGACGGCCGTGGGGGTGTCGGGTGCTATCGCGATCAGTTGTCGAATGGGGAGGTGCCAGTCAGCGATCCTCAAGGCTTGCGCCACTGCATGCGCGCGGCGGCGCAGGTCCTGAGGTGCTGTCACTGCCAGCAAAGCTTGCACGTGCTCGTTAGGGGTGGTGAGAAAGTCAATGGAGTGGGCGATGGTTTCGGCTCGGTTGAGGTCGCCGATCTTGGCTGCGGCTTCAGCCACCGACACCAGCACCCGCGCCTGTGTGTAGGGGTTGTCGATGGAGTTGGCGATGGCCTCGGCACGAACGATCAACGCGGCTGCTCGGTCGACATCACTAACTGTGGCCATGGCATCAGCCACCGACACCAGGGCACTCGCCTGCTCGTCGGCATCGGTGATGGAGTGGGCGATGGCCTCGGCATGCCCGATCAAGTTGCCTGCTCGGTCGATATGATCAACTGTGGCCGCGGCATCAGCCACCAACGCCAGGATCCGCACGGGTCTTGCTTGATCGGATCCGTTGTAAATGGACCAAGTGGTGCGAATAGGGTGGGCGATGGCTTCGGCGCGGACGATCAACGCGCCTGCTCGATCGACATCATCGGCCCTAGCTACAGCTTCAGCCATCGACACCAGCACCCTCGCCTGCTGCTCGGAGTCGGCGAGGGAGTCGGCGAGGGTTTCGGCGCGGTCTAGGTCGCCAGCCTTGGCCCCGGCTTCGGCGCGGTCGAAGCCGAGAGCCTCCGCTGCTGCCTGGGCAGACAACTCCAGCGCTCTCGCCCGCTGGTAGTAGCGGTCCTGATGAGAGGGCTGAGTAAGGGAGCGGGCGAGGGCCTCAGCGCGGACGATCAACGCGCCCGCCCGATCGATATCACCGGCCCTGGCTAGGACTTCCGCCACCGACGCCAGGGCCCACACCTGTTGTTTGATCACAGTGATGGAGTCGGCGATGGTCTCGGCGCGGTCGAAGTCGCCGAGTTTGGCTGCGGCTTCAGCCACCGACACCAGATCCCACGCCTGCAGCTCGAGCTTGGTAATGGAGTCGGCGATGGCCTCGGCGCGCGCGATCAATGCGGCCGCTCGGTCGAGGTCGCCGGCCCTGGCTACCGCTCCGGCCACCGACGCTAGCCCCTTCGCCTGCCAGTAGCGGTCTGTGATGGAGTCAGCGATGGCCTCAGCGCGGTCGAGATCACCTGGATTCGGTATCGGGTGACCGGTTCGACATCATTCCGATGATCGCCGTCCAACCGTCCTGTTCGACGGGGCGAGTCTGACCCATGGAACATCCGGTCGTCTGACCGAACTGCACATCCCGCACGCCTGGAAGATCTCGCGCGCCAACCGCACCATCGTCACCCGAGACTCAGCGGTAGTTATGCCACGAAGGTGGAAAGCGACAGGCATGCCGAGCTGATCGGCGTGCGATCGCTGGTCAGGATCCCGAGGCCCTGCCGATAGACAAGTCTCAGGGGAGCCCGGGAGACCCCGCAACGATCGAACTGCCATCGTTGGACTCGCCAGGCAAGCCGCGATTCCAAGCGGACCCGTCTGCCACTTGGGCTAAATCAGGCTCGCTCGCGTTGATGTCGTCCGCAATCTCCTGAGACAAACTCAGATGCCTTGTTCTGGTATGCCGGATCGCGTACTCCCATGAGGGACGCCTGAAGTTAAGGGTCGGCCACGGGTAGACGGCGGTGCGGACCCGGCTGCAACGTCGACAACGAAGCGTCGCCCTGAACTCATGCCCGAGAAGTGGCACGGCGGCAACGAGTTTGACGTCTTCGGCATACCACGAGCGCTGATGCAGATGGAACTACAGTATTACGCAACGCCCTCCGGCGGCACCATTGGCTTCGTCCGGTAGTCATCGTTTATGGTCTGTTCCGGCCATTCCGCAATCCGGGGTGCCTGGTTGTTCGTGCGGAGCCCTTCGTGCAGACGGGCGAACAATCCAAGCGCCGGTAGTAGCGATAGCCCTGGTAGATCGAAAAAGGAGGGCCGTAACGGCCCGGCACCTGCGCCCAATGGACATCGTGGGACATCTTGAACCGGATGTCATTGAGCATGCGTCGTTTGGCGTCGAGTTCGGACCGTGGTCGCGAAAATTCACCATTGTAGTTTCGATGTAATCCGAAGTGCGGCAGGGTCAGTCGCCACTCGTCGTCGGTCAGACCGGAGTTGGCCGGCCCGAAGGTTTCCTGCGAAGCACTAATACCGAGGAAGGATTGGAGCAATCCCGGTTGCCCATTGACTCTGCTTGCACCGGATACATCAATATGTCGTGATTGATCGCGTCGGCTGCTTCATCCGCTAGTCTTGGGTCGTTACTTAGCCTATTCGCTACCGTTTGCGAGTTCACCTCTGCGGCGCTAGTCCCAAACTGATCGAACACTAGGTGCCGCACGGGAACCTGCTTTCTCGGCGAAGGACTTCGCGAAGGTCACCAATAGAAGGCCTATAGTAAGTGGATCCATCCATCGCTCCTCTGTCGGGGTGCTGACAAATATTCGCTAGCTGCTGCTTCAAGCCGGTACTGCGACATTCCGGTTGCGCGCCTTCCTAGACTCGACCAACGCCGCGGTCCGTGATCGTTATGTCGAGAGCTGCCGTATCACCGAAGATCGGCAGCTGCCGTGCAACATCCGGTAGTGCGACCCGGCATTTCCATTGCCCGTTATTGGTGTAGGTAGGCTTGACTGGCTTACGGTCTTTTCTTCTACTTAGGCCTTCTGTAATGGGGTCGAACCTGTCGATCGGCCCCGCGACGTCGGCATTCCATGCCATCCATGCTTGCAGCCCCTTTCCGGACGCCTGCGGGCCGACGTCAACGATCAATGAGTCCACCCAATCGAAGACTTGCTCCATGTGGTTCCTGAGGTCGATACCGTGTGAGCGCTCGGTCAGCTTTTTTACGCGCAGAGTGATGCTGTATCTGGCTCTCCCGCTGTGTGGTGCTGTGGCTTCCTCGTCTTGGGGTGATCTTAGGTCGGCGGGGTCGAACAGAAAGGTCGTGAGTAGCGGCACTGGGCGGTCGGGGGTGTCGAGGCTGTTGTCTCCGTTTCGCTTCAACTCTTCGTTTAGTTGGATGGGGCAGTACTGATCTGCTCGTTGCTCGCTGATGACGATGGGGAGGCCTCGGACGGACAGCCGTACGTCGGCTTGCCAGGTGGGCCATTGTTCCTGATATGTCGGCAACCCCGTGAAGTCGATTTGAACCTTCCACTTTGCAAACAGGAAGCGTCGCAAATTCTGGTAGCCCTCCTCGGAGTTCACCTCGCCGTACCGGCCGGAGTGTGACTTATAGACAAATGCCCGGTGCGCCCCTCGAACGTAGGCATTTTCGATGCGCACGAGCCCGTCGCTTTTGGGTCCGACAACCATTTTGGAGGGGCCATAGTCTTTGGGGTCTGTACCGACGAGGCAGAAGACATCATCCAAATTGAGGATGCTTTTTGGAATTTCCTGTGGGTCCCATCCCGCTGGCGGCCTATCACCGTTGCCTTCAGTGGTTAGATATCGGTACATCTTCTCCGGAGCGAAGATGTCCGAACCTGCTGGACCGACCACCTCCTCGAACCAGTTCAATGCGTTGCTCTGAAAGACGATGCCGCCGTGCGGCGTCCCGTACGTGAAGAACTTGTCGACTATCTCACTCGCCGGCCGTCGCGACTTCACATCGTGAGGTCCGCTCCTTGTATCGGGTGTCCGGCAGATTTTTTCCATCATGCAGCGAGCAACCAATCCGCCCATGGAATGTGCAACTAAAATCACCTTCTTAGACTCTGCCGCCCCTTCGGGCGGTTCAGTCTTGCGTAAGACGAGCTCAATCAAATCATAGAGTCCTTCGGCAGCCTCTTCGATATCGAAGCCATCGGCGCGGAAATGCCGCTGAAATCGCTGCAAGGGATTTTGGTGCCGTGGGGCGGCGAAGGTCGTCGCAGCCTGGTCGTAGAACCTGTACACCCAGATCGACGCCGCAGCGAGCTTGCCGTCCTTGGCGTTCTCGAGGTAGGCGTGTTGATCACCTCGGACGAGCAACTCGTATTTCTCGTCGGTCATCAGCCGAAGCATCGGCCCCTCGAACTGATAGAACATAGGGTCTCCATCGCCCCCTCCGACCCGAATATGGGTAGCGCCCTCATTGAATCCGTAGAAGGGGTCATCAACTTGGGTGTCAATGCCACTCGTGGCACCGGCGTACCCGCGGATATAGATGATGGGAAGACGGTTCATTTGCTTTCACCTACCTGTATGGATGCGCAAAGACATTGAGCGATCCCCTCGGGGTGTCGCCTGGATCAACGGTGCATGTTCTGGGCCATGTCGACTCCCAATAAGAACTGCACTGTGGGTATGCCTGCGAACGTATGCGCATCCGTCGACGCACACATGAGTACCGAACTACCTCAATTCGCCACGTTGTTGCCAACGTTGGTTGAATCGTGGATCAGGCACAAAGTTCGCGATTGACGCGGCTCGAAA
The DNA here is from genome assembly GCF_044458905.1 of Nocardia sp. NPDC050408. Classification (NCBI taxonomy): domain Bacteria; kingdom Bacillati; phylum Actinomycetota; class Actinomycetes; order Mycobacteriales; family Nocardiaceae; genus Nocardia; species Nocardia sp. NPDC050408. Next base: position 11,541 of record NZ_JBITIL010000037.1, read on the forward strand.
CGCGAACGTGCCCTTGATATTCGATCATTTTGCCGGTGTTCCGTTCTTGGACCGATCGGGGTCCTGTTCCCACACCTGGCTGGTCTGAAGATCGACGGCGAGCAGTCGGTCGGACTCTGCGGGCAGATCGACGTCGGTACCTGCGACGAGCCGACGGCCTGCCTCGCTGCGCGATGGTGTCACGCCGAGTACTCCAGATGCTCGCCGTTCGAGACATCATTCACGCTGAACAGCTCCATGATCGCCGACCAGACCTTCCAGGGCATCTAGATCGCGATTGGACGATCCTGCCAGACCTTCGTGTCACGTGATGCCACAAATTGGCTTCAGCTGAAGCGTGCGTTCTCAGGTCGCGCGCTTCTGCCGGGTAGGGCGGGCGCATTGCTGCGCCCGGCGAGGGGTGGGGGAGTCGCATGACGATCGGGGTTCCGTTGGATCCGCCGGCTCCCGACCTTGCGCTGTCGGCACTGACGACCTTGAATCGTCGGGAGCGGGAAGTGCTCACCCTGCTGGCGGCGGGGAAATGCAACAAGGCCATCGCGGAGCATCTCGGGGTAGCCGAGAGCACCGTCAAGTTCCACGTTGCCGGAGTGCTGAAGAAACTCGGTGTTTCCATGCGAAGCGAAGCGGCTGTGATCGGGGTGCGAGCCGGTCTCATGACCGAGCCGACCAGTAGCAGCCAAGCCGGCCGCTGCGGGGTGCGACGATGGCGGTAGCTGGCCGTACCCGGCGAAACCGCTGTGAAGCACGGCGTGGGAATCTTGATTCAGGCATTCGTACAGCTCACGGGCACTATTGAGAACACTCGCGAAACGCAAACCGTACGACCTGTCCGCTATCGGCAGGGATGAACTCGACGGTCTGCCGGTGACGGAGCGAATCGTTTCGGTGGGTGATTCCGAAGATGCAGCATCGTCGTTCGAGACGGCGCTCGCCATCGTGCCGGCGCCGTCGGTCGTACCGAGGATGGATCGCGATGACGCATTGCTGATGCACACCAGTGTTCGACCGGCAAGCCCAAGGGCGTGCGGCAGACTCACCGCAATACCGCGGCTGTGTGCGACGCGATCATCGACACATGGTCGCTGGGGTCCGAGGACAATGCTCTGGTGTGTACTCCGCTGTGCCATTTCACGACTGATGCGTCAGTTGTCCGGCGGTGTTCTCGGTGGCCAGACACGCGCAGCCTTGACTGGATGGTCACGATCCGTCCGGCGTAAGTCCGGCCGATGCGCAGGTCATGGCGGGCGACCATGACGACCCCGTCGCGGGGGACTTTCCGTTGGACGCTGGTCGGGCCGGGTTTCGGGGTGACGGCAGTTTGGTGATGCGATGCGTGCGCCACGAAGTTTGGTGCGCTCATCGGCTGACATCGGCGCGGAAATGTTTTGGCGAGCACGCCGTTGTGGACCTGCCTGGAGCAGGTGGCCGTCCAGGCGCAGCAGGACTCTCTGACCGGCGAGTGCGGATCGGATCTTGACACGATATTTGCCGAGTCTCGTTGTGCCGCTGGTATCGACGGCCCTTTCCAGTTCGATGACCGCGCCGGCGGGGGAGTTCGTCGACGTGTCGAGCTGCGGTTGCGGCCGGTGGCGGGCCAGCGGGCCGAGTGCCACGCATGGTCAGCAGGGCCATGGGCCCACTTTCTCCGGTAGCTAAAAGTTAGCTGTCGTTGAAAATGGTTGCGTGTTGGATTGGCGACACGCCGACTTTCGATTTGTTTCTGCACAGCGGTGATCGGATTTGGTCTGGCCCGCTGGCTCGTAATGAACGGGTTGTGCTTCCCCGATCTTCACTTGTCGATCGCTTCGGCCGGGGGAGTGTCGGCGATGGGCGAACGCGATTCCGTCATTCGATCCGTCCCACCAAAATCTCACACTTTTGATGGGAATTGCCCGGATCCGATAGGACATGACGGGCAGGTCGCCCGACGCGAATAGGAGCTTGACCAGGCATGATGAGGTCTGCTGAGGCACGTCGATGAAACTAGAACCTGTGTCAGGTGGTCGCAGGTTCAAATCCTGTCAGCCCGACATAGAAAAATCCCCTCCGACCTGGGTCGGAGGGGATTTGCTGTTATTGGACGATTCGCAGTTGGGGACCATTTGGGGACCGTTGAGGCGCTCGTAGGTGTATCGAGAGCAGATTGCCGTCGTTTTGGAGCGCCTCGGTGTCGGGGTGGAGGTATCGCTGGGTGATCCGGGGGTCGGTGTGTCCGGCGATCTGCTGGAGTCGATGCAGGGGGACGCCAGCGTCGGCGAACCAGGTCAGCCCGGTATGGCGTAGTCCGTGCCGACGTAGATGTTCGTAGCCGACCTTCGTCACGACCTTGTCCCAGTGAGTTGCCTTGTGCAGCACTCCTGTTTGGATTCGTCCACCGCGGGGGCCGACGAAAAGTCGTGCGTCGGGATCCTGGTTGGCGGCTTTAATTCGTTGGAGCACCAAGGGGCGAATGTCTTCGATAATCGGGATTCTGCGGGAGCGTTTGCCTTTCGTTCCTTTGTCTTTCAGCCCGCCCGGTCCGGGTGAGGTCTGGCGGCGCAATCGCCAAATCCATTGGTCGGTGTCGATATCGCGGACACGGCATCCGGAGACTTCCCCGATTCGGGTCGCAGTGCAGGCCGCGAAGACGACGACATCACCCCATCCCTGGTAGTTGCCCGATGACGCAGCGACCAGGGCGTCCGCGAGCCGGGTCAGTGCCGCCCAATCGGGCAGCGCAAGCAATCGCGGGTCGTCGAGTTCGTCCTCGTACCGCTCGTATTGGCGTTGCCAGCCGCTGACTTCGACGCGGTTCCGGTCGATCACCTCGTCCCGGACGGCCTGGTCCAGTACTCGAGATAGTGCGGCCAAGCTGTTCTTGACCGCCGACTTGCTTACTCCTTCGGCGATCCAGTTCATGACCGCGCGGTCGGCCAGACCTGCGGTAACCATGGTCACCGGAATATGCCCGAGAGCCGGGATCACTCGGCGGCGCCATGCTGGTAGGTAAGCGTCGCCCACTGTCTTCTCCTCCAGGCCCCGCATTGCCGCGGCCCAGTTGTCATCGCCGTAATCATTGAGAGTGGCGGTCGCGGTCTTCGGATCAACACCGCGTGCCGCGGCGCGCCTGATCCGATCTACCCACTCTTCCGCTTCCTCGCGCGTGTCGAATGCTGCCGACTTGGATGGGCGCGACTTGGTGACGGGATCGGACCACCGCACACGCGCACGGAAGGGCGTGGCCCGCTTTCGCTCCTCGATATCCGCTCGGATTTCCACCCCGAGCGGAATCAATCGAACTGGATCGGTACTCATCACGCCGCCGTTGGATCAATGCGATTGCGTCGGAGGTAGGCCAGAACGTCGGCGCCGAGGTACCTCGTCACTCGGTCGGACAGGTGAACGAACGCTGGTCCCTGCGGTGGGCGGGCCGTGCGCCAACGTCGCAGGCTTGACGGATCGACCTTTAGGACCGCGGCAACGTCTTCGGTGGTGTACCAGGCGTTCTCGGCCAGCTCCGGCGTTTCCCCTCTATCGGCGGTGGTCATGGCTCGGTTCCTTCTGTTCTCGTGAATTCCTGTGCTGCGGTGAGGGTGCGGGTGACCGAGGACGAGCTGAGTTCGACGCGTTCGGCGATGCGCGCGTGTGACCACCCCTGTTCGTGGCGCAAGCGGAGGATCTCTGCGACTTTGTCAGGGTCGCGGCGTCCCGCGCGATCGGCGCTGCACACCTGATCAGCGACCACGGCCCAGCGATCGGGTGGTGCGCTGGCCTCGATTTCGATGCGTTGGGTTGGTTCGAGTTCGGCCGTTGCCCGGGATTCGGTGAGCTCTGTCGATGTCGAACGGGTCTCGGTGTGTACCTCGCGCACCGAGACGGTGCGTACAGGTTCGGGTCGGTGCGCAGGGTCGGGGTCGGTGCGTTCGATCGGTGCGGTGTGGTGCTCTCGGATGATCATGTGGGCCAGGGCTGCGCCCATGCCGAGGACCACAACGGGGAGGCAGGCGACCAGCACGGTGACCGGCCACGGCGCCACGGTCACACCCGCGGCTTGCATCAGGTGGTAGGCGACCTGGCCGACCGCGCCGAGCGCGAGGCTGCCGAACGCCGAATATTTGGCGTAGCTGCGGGTTCGGTTCGAACGGATCCGCCCTGACAGCCATACCGACAGCGCGTAGGAGGCGTATGCCTCCATCCCGATCGGCAGGGTGATCGCGGTGTTGATCTCGAAGTCGTCGGCGATGCCGGGTAGCGGGTGTACCGGTCCGAAGCCGGTCAGCTCGCCGAGTCCGACCCAGCCGGACCAGATCGCGACGAAGGCGGGCAGCGCCAGCAGCAGAACCGGCCACGCCCGCACCGGCCGTCTCGATGCCTGTGCACCGGGTTGTGCATTGTGTGGTGCGTGGTGGTGCGCAGCGTCGTCGCTGCGCACCGGGTTCGCACCGGAGTCGTGTCCGGTCACGGTTCACGCACCGCTCTGCCCGGTGGCGGGGTTGTAGACGGCGGTGAACAAGCGGGCCTTCGGGTAGTCGGGGTCGGGTCCGGTGTAGGTGACCGACAGCAACGCACCGACCGCGAAGTCCTCGGTTCCGGCGTTCTCCAGGGCCAGGCCGATGGCTTGTTCCATGCGCCAGGACACATACAGGTTCCGGGGGCCGCTGCTGGTGTCGAGGGTGATCACCAGCTGCATGACTGGCTGGCCGTGCTCGTCGAGTTCGACCTCGTCGGGGGCGCCGCCGTATTTGAGCTTGGGCTCCTCGATGATCGCGGTGATGCGCCCGTACACGGTGGTGCCCGGTGTGCTGGTCTTGCTGAATGCCGAGGTGGGGCGTGCGGCGCGGCGGAAACGCTGTCCGAAAGTGCTGGTCATGATGATGTGTCCTTCCTTGTAATGAGTGAAATCGGTTCAGCGGCTTCGAGTTCGGGTCACCGGCCGAAACCGCTGCTGCTGTGGTCGATCCAGGTACGGGACCGGATCGAGGTCTTCGAGGTGGTGTCCGGCGGCGAAGTGGTCGGCGAGGTCTTTGCCATCGCGGGCCTGCACGACCCGCACCTCCCCGACCCGGCCGTCGAGGGTTTCGGCGACTTTGGCGGCGTGTAGGTAGCCGGGGCGGTCGCGGTCGGCGACCACGATCACCCGGGCCGCGCCGCGCAGCCATTTGGCGTGCTCGGGGGTCCAGGATCCGGCGCCCATGGCATTGCAGGTCGCGATCAGCCCAGCCCGGTTCGCGGCTTGCACGTCCTTCTCGCCCTCGCACACATAGATCTCGCGGCCGGTGTCGAGGGCTTCCCGGATATCGGCGAGTTTCCACGGGATCGGGGCGAAACCGCCTTTCTCCCAACCGGTTCCGTTCCATCTGGCTTGCCAGAACGATTTGGTGTATCCGTGTTCGTGCGGGGTCCGCATCCGGAACACCGCGCCCTCGATCTGGTCGGTGTGCCACCGGTAGACGTAGGTGTCGACGTTCTCCGCTGGCCCGGTCTGTGCTCCCAGCTCGGGCTTGTACTGGATCGGGAACGAGGCCGCGGCGATCGCCCGTTCGACCAGGGTCAACGGCCTCCGCTCGGCGACCCCGTACTGCTGCCCGTGTATCCCGTTGCTGGTGCGGCGGTTCGGGTCACGTTCGGGCAGCCGATCCCATAGGTCCCGCACCCGCAACCCGATCCGGTCCAAGACCTCTTCGTCGTTGCACTTTGCCCAACACCGCAGCATCGTCTTGCCCTGGCGCGGGTCGTACCGCACACCCAGCGACGGGTTGTGGTGCTGCCCGTCGCCCTCGTGTACCGGGCACAGATAGTTCGTCCACTGCTCGCGGCCACGTGGATGCGGCGCCGGCCCCATCCTGCGGGTCAACGCGTCGGTCACCACCAGATACGAATGCCCCTGCGGTTGTTGCGGTTGCATCGCTCACCGTCCCCGCTCGATGCCGGGGCGGGTGGTGTCGGCGGCGGCCAGGACACGGCCCTGTTCGATGCTGCGTCGCTGCACCGCATCCAACTTCCCGCCCGGGGTGTGCAGGGATTCGACCAGCGTGCGCCGCATCACGTCCGGATCGGATTCCCATTGGGCGCGAGCATTTTTCAGGAACCACCATTGCTCGCGGTGCGGGCCGTGGTGCCAACCGTGATCGATCACCGCGCCCTCGGTGTAGAGGCGGTGGATCTCGGCCTCGGTGGCTTCGGGCCGGTAGGCCATGCGTGTGAGCCGATCCAGTTCAGTGAACGCATCACGCATCGCTTCCTCATGCTCGATATGCATCACGTTCACCGCCCTCGCTCGACCCGCGACCGTGTCCGCGGGCGGTCTTGCGCGGTGAGGTCGCGGGCCTGCTCGTGACTGCGGCGCTGGATGTCGGTGAGCCCGTATCCCTCGTTGTGGTCGACGTTGTCCAAGAACCGGCGCATGGTGTCCGGTGATCGCCGCCAGTCCTCACGGGCGTCTTCGAGGTAGTTCCAGTGCTCGGCGTGCGGACCGGACTCCCACCGATCGGCCACAACCTGCTGTTGCATGTCGAGAAGCTGGATCTCGGCCTCGCTGGTCGAGGGCCGGTACATCTGCCGTCCCAGCTCGACATAGGTCGTGAAGTCGGCGCGCATGGCTTCCTCATGTTCGCGTTCCATCTCAACGGCTCCTCTCGATGCCGTTGCGGCCGTTGCCGTTGCCGTTGCGTCCGGGCTGCGGCCACGACTGGGTGTCGCGACCAGGCCGCTCATGCCCGGTGTCGGTGAGGTCGCCCATGTAGCTGGCGCGCTTGCCAACCGGTCCGTGACTGCCGGTGTCCTCGCCCGGCCGTTGCTGCTGGGCGGCGCCTGACTCGTTGCCGCGAGAGCTGGTGTCGGTCCGCGCCCGGTTGCCGTAGCGTTCGTGTTCAGGTGTGGCCTGTGCGAGCTTCTGCACGGCCTCGTCGCGTTCGCGTTTGTACTGATCCCGTTCAGCGGCAACGTGTTCCACGTTCGGTCGGTCGCGCAATTCACCGATCTCGTTGGCGAGTCGGATGTTGCGGTTCTTCAGCTCCTCGATGCGTCCCTCGGAGGCGGCGAGTTTGCGTTTGAACTCGTCGCGGTCGGCGGTGACCGCGTCCAGACCGCGCTGCAAGATCCCGACCCGGTTCTCCAACCGGTCGCGATCGGCGGCAATATCTTTCAGCTGGCGTTCGACCTGAGCGAACCGCTCCGGATCCACCGACGCGGCCGAGCGCTGTTGCCCGGTGGGACGGGTTTTCGGCAGCTCGGCAGCCTGTCCACGCTGGGGGCGCAGGTGCTGTTCACGCAGGGCACGCACTTCGTCGGTGACCATCCCGAGCGGGCCGTCGACCCTCTCGGCGCTCCCGCGGCGATCGGACTCGCGGATGCTGGCGGTGAAGTCCTGCCCGCTGTGGGTGTCGCGGTAGGTGCCGAGCACATGCAACGCCCAGTCGTAGGCTTCGACACGGGTTTCGAATGCCCCTGTGTGCTTCACACCGGCCGGTCCGACATTGACAACGAATGGCCGCGCCGACTGCTGCTGTGGCGGACGCTCGGCGGCCGGATGCAGCTGTTCGGCGTGTGCGTCGGCGACGGTGCGCTGGTGATCGGCGAGGGTATCGGCATCGGCGAAGAAACCGGTGCGCGGGTTCTGCCGGTAGCCGCCGTCGGCGGTGCGGATGATGCCGAGTGGGTGTTCGAGCTGCTCGGCAACCATCTCGGGGTCGCCGTGGCGGTGATACACCTGCCGCCCGGCCGGATCGCGCAGGCTGGCGTCCACGGTTTGCCCGTCGACCCACATCGCATGGTCGATATCGCGGTACATCCACTCCAAACCGTCACGGGCACTATCGAACCCGCGGGTTTCGATGATCGGATCCTGGCCTGGGGCGGTGTTCCACCGCAGGCTCGCCTCATACCGTGGGGCCTGCTGGACCCGCTCGCGCAGCGAGGTTGAGGCTTGGTCACGGACGGTGCGAGCCACCTGCGCCCGATACCGCAGTGCGTCGATACCACGTACCTTGTGCGCGTTGGTGAACAACCGGCCCGGCTCGAACTGCGGGAACACCGTGGCCGCGTCCACACCGTCCAGCGCGATGCCCTGCTCGACCCGCGTCAACCGAGCATTGCCGACGACGCGGGAACGCAGATCATCGGCGTGCCGGGTCAACGCTCGGGCGTCGCGGTAGCGGCGCTGGTGATCGACGCTGGGATCGGCGGCACGCTCGGCTACCGCGAGGGAGTGCGCGCGGTAGCGGTCGATCATCTGCTGGGTCCACACCAGATGCTTGTCGCGGTCGGCCTGCTCGCCGCGGCGCTGCTCACGCAAGGTCAGGTTGATCTGCTTGCGGATCCGGCGACGCTCGAGCCAGTTGCTGGCCTGGGCGTGCAAACGCAGCATTTCCTTCATCGCGTACCCGAACTTGCGGGCCTCGGCGATCAACTCATCTTCCGGACTGCGGTCAGTCATGTTGTTGTATTCCTTTCAGCAATAAGGGGATTGAGGGCTACCGGGTGCGGCGACGGCTGCCGCTGGCTCGCTGCTCGGCCAGACGGCGCTCGCGTTCCTGATCGGCTTGATCGGTGAGCTTCAACCGGCTCGCGTTCTTGCGGGCCTCGTCGATCGCGGTCTCGACCCAGTACAGCCGCGTGTCCGCGTCATCCAGGGCCGTCAGCACCGCGCCGTTGGCGTCGATTGGTTCGATCGGCTCACCGAGGTTGTCCACCGCCAGCGCCTGCGGTGAATGGGCCAGATCGACATAGCGTTCGCCGATCCGGTTGAGCTGGTCGCGCATCTGGTTGATATGGCCGTAGAGCCCGGCAATCTCGCGGTACAGATCGGAAGGGATCGGCAGGATCGGGTCATTGGTGTTGTCGGACATGGTTTTTCGGTTCCTTTCCGATTACCGGGGGGCGGGTGCCGTCCGGTTGTCTTCGTGCCGGGTGCGGGCGGTGTCGATCCGGTCGATCAGCCCGCGTACGAGTGCGGCGATAGTGGTGATGACGACGGCGAATGCTGTGCTGAGGCCGTTGGTGACGGTGGCGAGGACATCGGGGATGCTCGGGCGCAGGGCGGCGTTCCACCACAGGTAGACCAGCCATCCGGTGCCGTAGGCGGCCAACGGGCCGGTGACGATCCACGGCTGCCCCCACGTCGCGAGGACAGTCGCGGTGACAACGGCGGAGGAGGCTCCAGCCGCGCCTCGGACCATCCGCCGCCTTGCCGCGCGACCAGCCGTGGCTACTGCGTCGTGATCCAGTGGCTTGTCCCACTCCTGCACGGAATCGCTGGTGTCGTTGTTGTGGACCACCCGCAGGACCGGCCGCACCGGGGCGTACGGTTTGGATGCGTTCTCGTGGTCCTGGTTCGGGGTGTCGGCCGCGGCTGATACGTCAGCGAGGTAGTCGGCGAATTCGTCGGCGAGGATGTCGCCAATCGCTTTGGGCTCGATCGGTTCACGCTGTTCGTCGGGGTCTTCGTCGTTGTGGTCGTTGTCTCGGATGATGCGCATTGCAGTTGCCTTTCAATCTCGGTTCAGGAACAGAGGCGGGGTGTTCAGGCGACGGCGGTGGCGCCGGAAGTGGTGGGGTCACCGGGGGAGGCCTGCGTACGTCCGGCGGCGGATGTGCCCGGCATCGGACGCAATTCGGTCGGGTTGACCGGGACGACGCGGCCGAATTGGGCGCGTCCGGCCTTGGCGTAAACGACGTCGCCGGTGTCGAATTCGCGGACACGGTCGGGGTCGACGAGCCATTTCTCACCCATCGAGACCTGGCCTTCGTCGCCGTGGCGTTGGCCTTTGATCAGGTGCCGCGAGGGCAGCATCCGATGGATCGGGCCGAAGTGTTTGCACAGCTCCCCGGCGTTTTCGGAGTAGCCGATGATCACCCCGCCCGCGCAGGCCTTCAGGATCCGGTTCAGCGACCATTGGTCGCGCGCGATGCCCTCGGGAGATTGGGCGGCGAAGATCACCGATACGCCTTGGGAGCGGCCCCGTTCGCAGACTTCTTCCAGGCCGATCGATCCTTGGTCGGTGGTGGTGGCCGAGAGCTCGTCGATGATGAGGGTGATCGAGCGGCGCTGGTCCTTGGCGGTGCGCCCGGCGCGCTGCATCAGCATCCGCAGGATCGCCGAAACCTGGGCGCGGGCGGCGTCCTTGTCGATGCCCGGCACGGTCACATAAAGCACATCGACGTCGTCGAGGTCGACGCCGCCGTCGAACACCATCCGCCCCTGCTCGTCCTGGAGCCGGTCGAACAGGTTGGATGCCTTGATCAGCATGTCGTCGATCTGGGGGACCTTTTCCGACTGCAACGCTTCGACCATCCGCACGACGTCGGGTGCCTGACCCCAGATGTCGCACAGTTTTTCGACGCTGAGCCGTTCGAGGAACTCCATGGAGGAGCGGGGTGGACCGACGGGTGCGTCGACTACGAGGGACACGATGCGGTGGCGCATCTCGTCGAAGTGCTGGCCTTCGCTGGTGCTGGCCTGCCCGGCGTTGAACATGTCACCGAGCACCGCCCGCTGGTCACGGGCTTGCATGTCCCACACATCGAGCCGGTCCTGCTCGGGCACGATCGCGATCTTGTGTGGCTCGATTCCCTTGCGGGTCGCCAGATCCCGGATCTCACGGCCCAGGACCCGGTCGTCCTCACCGCCCTTGCAGGACACGAACACCAGCAGCGGACGCGGGTGCTTGGCCCGCATCGCGGGGACGTCTTTCCACCGCTGCCAGGCGGTCCACTCGTATTCGAGCATCGCGAACCCGAACCGTTTGATGGTCTCGGTCTTGCCGCCGCCGGTGGTCTTGATGATCGCCATCTGGCGGCGCGCTTCCTTGTGCGGAACCACCAGCCAGGGTTGATGCCGGGCGGTCAGCTCTGACCACACCCCCAACGGTGTCGAGGACGTCCGATCAGCCAACGGACCCAACACAATCCCGTCACCGGTGGTGAACGGCGCACCCAACTTCGCGGCGCGCGCCGCGGCGGCGGCCCGACGTGCAGTCAACATGTGCTGGACTCGTTCGGTGCGACCAAGCGACTTCAAGCCAACGGTGTTGGTCTTGTTGACGAATTTCGCCCACCAATAGGTAGCCAGCAGCGCCGCGACCGGCGCGCCGAGCGCGAGCATCATCGGCAGCCCGGCCCAATCACCATCGACGACGCGGGATGCGCCCGCCCACAACAGCACCGCCGGTGTGGTCCACGAACCACCCGCCAACGCCGAGGACGCGGGCAGCAGCAGCGATCCGATCGCGAAGTTCCGCAGCCGGTGCGGCGCCAACGGCCACCGCGCGGCGACGGCCACGATCATGATCAGCATCGCGACCACCACCACCCCGCACACCGTCGCAGTCCCCGCGAAATGCGTGACCGTGCTCAGGTCTGGAAGGTCGATCCCGTCGAGCTGGCGCACCGGCGGCTTCACCGGATGCACCTCGATCGACGGCGGCGGGTCCTGCACGATCGGCGGTGGCGCAGTCGGCGGTGCGGCCGTTGTCGTCCCGAGCGGGGCGCAGTCTGTCGGGGTGAGGATCGGCTGGCAATTCTGGTTGGTCATGATGCTTCCCTGGAGATGTGAAGTCCGTTGCGGGCGCGGAGTTTCGCGGCGCGGGCTTGGTTGCGGGCGGCGAGGAAGGAGGTCCACTCGTCGTCGAAATCACCTGCGGCGAACAGCAGCGACAGGTTGGCGAGCTCGGATGGCAGACGGTCATAAGCTGCGGTGACACCATCGAGGACCTGCACCGTCCGGCACAGGTAGAGCAGGCCGATAACGGTCTCGGTCTTGGCGTCTCGCGCCGCCCGCACCGCGCCTTGCAGCGCGATATCCATGTGGGCGCGGTCTTTGAGGCTCAGCTCGACTTCCAGCGCCCACCACCCGCGGCGCCCATCGACTTCGCCGTGGAACCGGCCGTCGTGAATGTGTGGTCGGCCCGACAGCGGGCGTCGGCTGGTGCTGAATTCGATTCGTGTGGAACGGTTTTCCGACGCTTCGACGGCGGCGCGCCGCCACAGCTGACGTTCGGAAATCCACCGATCCGCTGCGTTGCCGACCAGCATGATCCGGGCTTGTGCGACGGCCCGATGATGCTCTGCGTACATCAGGGGTGGATGCCAGTCCTTGGGGCGCCACCCCAGATACCGCGCTGCGGTCACGCGGGTCGGGACCACCCACTTCTCACCGGGCTGTACCTGCTCGAGCGGATGAACCTTGTTGTCTTTGACCAGATCAGCGACCAGCCGATAGACGTGGTTGCGTTCCACGCCGAGGTACCAACCCAGCACATCGAGCTGCATCCCCCGCATATCCGCCAACGCGGTGAGGACCGCTGTTTTACGCGCGGTGGATATCGGCGATCGTTCCGCGCGCAGCAGGTCCTGCACCGTGGTCCGAGGCAGGCCGACACGACGACTGATCTCAACCTGGCTGTAGCCGCGGGCACGAAACGCCGAGACCTCACCGAGCACCAGTTCGACCCGGCGGGCCGAAACCCTGAGGGTCTGGACGATCTCGCGGTACGTCGCACCCGCGCCGCGCAATCCGTCGATGATCTGGTCGAGATGTTCGAATTCCAACGCGCCGTAGCGATCCTTCTTGTTGTCGTTCATCGACTCCGCTCCCTTCCATTGCTCCTGGCGGCGCGGCGGGCCTCGATCTCCGAACAGATCCGGTCGATCTCGTGCGGCGACACATTCCGCGCGTCGAACCGCTCGACCGGCTCCGCCGGATCGCGGGTGGTGCGGCCGGCGGCGATGTCGGCGCGGGCCTTGAGCACCACCTCGCGCATGTCTTCCGCCGGTCGCGGTGTCACTCCGCACATCGGGCAGCGCCGGGTCGCTCCGCCCTCACGCTTCAATTGCCGTTCGCGGCCGCGGTTGCCGTCCCACGTGCGAGCCAGCGACCAGCCGATACCGGCGTCCTTGATCACTGCCAGCAGGCGGGCGCCGCGCCCGGCGCGATGCTCGGCCAACCGGGCATCCAGATCGGTGGTCCAACCCGTGTAGTGCTTGGCGTGTCGGTACGGCCGCTCGAAATGCAGCAGATACACGGTGCCGTCGGGGGATTCGCGGTTCATCGGCTCCGCTCCGATCCGCGTTGCCGATCAGGTCGACGCGCAGCGATATCGCGGCGGGCCTGCTCGATCACTTCGCGCATATCGGCGGCGTCGATGCCGCGACGCTCACACGCCCGCACCGACCGCTCCATCCGAGCCAGCTCCAACGCCTCCAACTGAGCAGGTGTCGGAACTCGCTTCGGCACAGCGGTTTCCGTGTCATACAGGTAGGCCTTCAACGGCCCCCGTGCCCCACCTCGAGCACGCAACACCTGCGCCTCGTGGTCGGCGCTCGGCCGCTGCCCCTCTCGAGCCAGTTGACGACGGGTCCGCAGATGTGGCGGCGCGAAACCCCACGGCCACGTCGGGATGCCGTACTTCTCGCCTTCGGGATCGTGGAACCGGCTCATCGCGACCGCTCGATCCTCCGCGAACCTGTTCGAGTCCGCTGCTGAGCGATATCCCGCTCCAGCGCCGCCCGCCAGCTGCGCCGTGCCTCGTTCGTCTCGCGCTTGACCGCGTCCCGAACACCTTTGAGGTAGTCCAGCTTGGCGCGCTCACCCGTGGTCTGGGCGAAGTCGTTGCGCTCCATCGACACCCATGCGGCCTCCGACATGTCGAACAGCACTTCGTCGGTAGTCGACAGGCACTCGAACCGTGCCTGCGCCTCGGCCCTCAAACGGTCGTCACTTGCCGCGCTCACCGCGCCACCCCCGAGACCTGCGAGGCCGGAGCGCACGAACCCGGCTTCTCCGGTGGTACACCGGAATTCGCTGAACGGCAGATGTTCTGTGATGGCGGATAGTGATACCCGGTGTCCTTCAGTGCTGCACAGGAACCGATCGCGACCAGCAGCAACACACCGACCGCCACCAACCGCAGCACTGGAGGCAACAACCCCAATGGCGCGTAGATCGCGCCGACTCCGGTGAATTCAGGTCCCGCCATCGAATGCAACGCCGTATGCCCACGGCCCTGGTCGAAATGGGTGACCGTGTACCCCACCGGTCCTTGCTGCCGCGGCGCGCTCATCGCCGCACACCCCACCGACGGGACGCTCTCCAAAACGCGAACGCTCCCAGCAGCATCACGGTGAAGCCGACAACTGCGGGATGAGTCAGAACGAGGTAACCGATCGACACGGCCGCAACCGCGAATCCGAATGTGCGAGCGCGCATCAGGCTGCACCGCCTTGGCCAAGCGGTCGAACCAGGGCGAGGACCTGGTTGCGGTCGACTTTGATCAACCGCGGGCCCACCTGGAATCCCTCCAGGAGTCCGCCGTCAACCCAGCGGCGGATGGTGGTTGGGTGCACTCCACCCGCCAGCTCCGCAGCGTCACGGAGACTGATCAGGTTTGCCCGTTCCCCGGCCGAACTGTGCCGTTTGCTCATGAATGCCACTCCTTCGATGCGCAGTGCTTGTGTATACACAAGCAGCGTATACGCAGCTGTGTATACACACAATGCTTGCGTATACACAGAAGGCGGGCATAAAGAAGAGGGCCTGATCATGTAGCTGATCAAGCCCTCTTGACGGTTGTGCTTCGTCTATCGACGGTTGAGCGAAGTTTCTACCCAGATGGCGAGACCGTCATCCGGAACGAGAATGCCTGGTACCGGCCGCGCGGGTAGGTCACGTCCGAGACCATGAGTAGGTTGTCGTCGTTGTCTAGAAAACGCTGATGAACAGTGATTGCTGAGTCCCTGGCCGGAACGTTTAACCATGTGGCGTGCAGCGCGGTCGGGATCTGCTCGGCGAGGGTTTCCTCCAAAAACGTTGCGTCGGGGGTCTCTTGGCCAGGCAGGTGATACGTGTCCGAAATCGACACGGGGTTGCCGTCCTCCGTTGCGCGAGTCACAACGTGCACAAGCTCATCGCCGACGTCGATGCCGAAGTCGTCTGCGAGCTCGTCTGTCGCCTTGATGCGTTCAATCTCGCGCTCGACACTCACGGGACGGTCGGTCTCACTCCCGAACGTGGTCTCGGGGCTTTCCATCTGGCGTTCTGGGGCGAGCCGCGTCAGGTTTGGGCGCTCGACAACATAGGTGCCGCGGCGCTCAACCGTTCGCACAAGCCCCGCGCGGTGTAGTTGCTCAACCGCTTTGCGGACAACGATTTCCGACACGTTGTGGTCATGGGCGATCTCGGAATAGCTTGGCAGCCGGGTCTTCGGCGGAATTGCTCCACTACGGATCTGACGCGCGTACTTGTTTGCGATCTGGACGTATTTCGGCTCGGACATGCGCCGGGTCCCCTTCCGATCAGTGACTGTATACGCACCTGTGTATACGCAGTAATGACCCTACGCTGCCGCCGGGCCTTATCTCCTCATATGTGCTGTGACGGCTTCGTCAGAAGCTGTTAATGCCGCCGAACCCAGCACTGTGCGACGTCCCGCAAGTTCCACCACGAGACGAATTGAGGATCTTGATCAACCAACTCCCACTCGTGCGCAAGAGCATCGAAGAAGGCGTCGTCGCCGGTCTTGCCGCCCTTCAACTCCCCGACGTAGATCAGACGATCCCCGCCTGCGGTCGAATAGTCCGCGAGTGCAGTCGATGCCATCGTGTCGCCCCAGCCGGGTGGCCAGCATAGGAACAGAACAGGATTCGTTCCGAACTGGGAACGAGTGTCAAAGCCGGACAGCCCTATGACGTCGAACCATGCAGCTGGCTGTCCGGGCGAGAGCGGGAAAGAGACGTTCTCACCGTCGGTAGGCGGCTGCGAGTCATAGGCGCTCACCTTGCATCCACCATTGGCCAGCTGTGCAGCCCAGTACCCCCGACCTGCTCCAAGCTCGACAATCGACCGATCCGAACACCATTCCGTCATACGCTGCAAGGTCTCGGGTGAAGGGACAGCGTAGGCGTAGGCGGCCTGAAGTACTGTCTGCGCGTAGCCAAGACGCGCACTTCCTTGTGATCGCCCTCCGTTGATGACTCGGCGCCCTCCGTCTTCGTGCACCGCGGGCGCAACGATGTCCCAGTATGGGTTGCCGGACTCCGAATGGCCTCCGGTCATGTAGTGCAGCAGGCGAAGATCGAATGCTGAGTCGGCTTGCGGATCATTCGTGCCCGCCAGCCTCGGCGCCGTGTCGAGATAGTCGGCCACTGCCGGATAGTCGGCGCGGAACCGCGCCTCGTCCTCCAGCATCGAAGCGAGCTCGTTTCGCCGGTCCGGTGTCAGCACAAGTCCAGTCATTACTCAATTGTGTCGAGGGCCAGCCGGTTCGGCCGTCAGTTGCTCTATATGCGCATGGCAGCATGCGCGATCGGATCTCGAGCCGTACTCAGCTGGGGGAGACCCTCCTCTTGTGGTCAGTTTTCGAAACCTCCGCGTATCCACCTGGATTGGCTGTCGCACTGAGCGCGTCCTGACGCGCGAACACGCTGCCGGAGGCGGCGCAGCTCTGCAACGTAATGTCCGCACCTGACGCAACCACCCACCCAGCCCCCCTTTGTGGTCATTCCTTTGTGGTCTCCCTCCATGCACCTTCATTGAACTTGCTTGCTCTGTCTTGTTTTTGGGCTCTCGCTCTGCCCGGTCCACACTCTCTATGAACAGCGAAGCCATAGAGAGTGTGGACCGGGCAGAGCGAGAGCCCTGCGCCGAAGGCGCAGGTCAGACCCAACTTTCAAACTGAGGTGCCGGGACTATGCCGGGACTCGGCAGGTCCCGGCATAGTCCCGGCACTGTCCCGTCATTCTCCCGGCAGTGTCCCGGCTGATCAACGAGGTCAAAGTCCGATTTCGGCACCTGTGACGTGCGGATAGGCTCGCTCGCGTGTCTATGTTGGGAGATTAGCTCCGCCGACAGATCCGCTATCTGACGACTTCTGCCCGCCTGTTCGACCAGCGGACGAGAGCGAAGCTGTCCGTCCTGCCATCACGCTTCGCGTCGTGCTCCACGACACCTCCCGCCGTCGAAGTCGACATCGTCGAAGCGGAGCCCAGCCGCTTCCGTGATCCGAAGCCCGACGAATGCGCCGAGCAAACGGACCGCGAAGCTTCAAGCTGCCGCGCACCGATAAAGGTAGCCGGTGGCGACCTGGGCAAAATCCGCTCGATTTCGCCGTCGTTTGCGATCTGCGCCGTCCATTGGTGTGGCAAAGTAGCCGTGTGGCTGACCTCGACTCGCAACCAAAACCGATACAGTCGTTGTATTCCTGGTACAGCGAAGGCAAGATTTTTGTGAACCGGAGGTACCAGAGGAAGCTCGTTTGGACTCTGAATGAGAAGCAGAAGCTAATTGAGTCGGTGCTAAAACGCTATCCCGTGCCCGCCCTTCTTCTTGCCGAGCGCGAGGAAAAGACCGAAAAAGGAGACAAGACCTATGAAGTCATCGATGGTCTCCAGCGGCTACACGCACTCGTATCGTTTATCGAATGCTCTTTTCCTACGCTGGATGGCCGTTATTTTGACGTGGAACTCCATCCGACTGCCGCCGCTCGCGAAGCTCAAGGAAAGTTTTCTCGTCCTGACGAAGACGCGAACAAGATAACCTCGGGTGAGATCACAACGTTTCTAGATTATGTTATGGCAGTTTCCGTGATGGGTGGGGCGACCGAGACGGAGATCGATGACGTTTTTGGAAGGATCAATACCTACGGTCATCGCCTAAGTGACCAGGAGCGGCGACAGGCAGGCGTTCGGAACAACTTCTCACGGCTTGTTCGGGAGTTGGCATGCGAGATTCGAGGCGATGCATCGACCACGATTCTGGGCCTGGAGCAGATGCCGTCAATTAGCGTCGATCTTCCTATGACTAAGCATGGCTACCAAGTTTCTGCCGATCAGGTGTTTTGGGTAGAGCATGGGGTACTTCGGTCAACGGATTTGCGCGATAGTATGGACGAGCAGTGTATTGCCGATATCGCAGCTAGTGTCATTGGCGGTGCTGTTATCGAGCGATCGAAGAATGCTCTGGATCAAATTTACGAAGACGGTACCACACCGAACTTGCGCATAGAAAATGCGCTGAGAAGCTATGGCGAAGAACAGTTCTCCGAGGAATTCAAGCAGTGTATCGATGAGATACGTAAGGTGTGCAACGCGGGGGCGGGGCCTTCAAAGCTGCGTAGCATTCTGTTCAAGAATTCCTCGACCAACGCTTTCGCTGCATTATTCGCGGTGCTCTTCATTGGATTACATGAATCGCTTTTTAAGGGCAATAAAAAAATCGCCGATTACGAGGGTGTGCGAGCCAGTATTACGGGAATCGATGATCGCATCGACACTAGTCGCGGTTCGACCAGCCCAGACGAGCGTCGTAAGAACATAAATGTAATAAAGGGGCTAATTGCCGAGTATCTTGTCGATGTCGAACCGCGTGAGCTAGGGGGCTCCCATTCCACTGTGGATATCGACAACATGATACGTCGTTCGAAGGTAGAATTGCCTGATTTTGAGCTGAAACAAGGTCTGCTTCAGCTTACTGAAGATAAGTCTATAGATCCGAATATGACTGGCAAAATAGCACGGACAATTTGCGCGATTGCGAACAATGCACGCTCTGGCAAGATAATTATTGGAGTTACTGATAAGCCTGCTGATGCTAATCGTATCGAATCGCTGTACGGGATTAAATCGCGCACAGTAGGTGATCGGCAAGTAGTTGGATATTTGCGTGAAGTTACGGCGCTAAAAGAAGATCAAGATCGGTACCTTCAAAGGTGGATTGACGGAATCCGAAATTCTGATCTAAGCGAGCCCCTGAAGTCCAGTGTTTTGTCGTCTGTCGACTGTAATGATTACTATGGTTTGGGGCTCATAGTAATCTCTGTTCCGAAGCAATCTGAATTGTCGTACGTAGGCGACGATGTCTATTATCGGGAGGGTAATTCGACTGTTAAAGCTGAAGGTGCCCGAAAAATCGCGTCGATTAGTCAGCGATTCAGTTAATTCGAGATTGCAGCGCCGGACCACTGCCATGGCTACCGCGGACAGTCCTGGGTTAGTCGAGCCGTGCGGAGCCGGATTCGGTACGCAGAAAGTACGCAGCAGCACCGATCCGGCTCGTCGCGAATCCAAGATCGCCAACACAGAATCCGCTGGTCAGTCATCTTCACCAACGCCCCTAACTACAGTAAACGTCCAGGTGGTAGTTCGAGCTCTACTTCGACGTGTAAGTCGTTGTAAGGCTCTGACCTGCGCACGAAGGTCTACCTGAGGTCTTCCGTCCGCAGTTGTAGTCAGCGAGTCCATCCGTTCCGCGATCACTTCACCGATTGCGGTCCGGGTGGACTCGTCTGCGTCCGGCCGCAGGTGCCCGGCGGCACACCGGCACCGGGCAGTGCTGGGCACGACGCCAGCCGTCCCCGACTTTGCTCTCCCGCAGCCTGCCGACGGATCGGCCGGCGTCCGTTCGTGGGGCCTGGCTGTGGTCACCCGCTCGTGATCAGTCAGCCGACGGACATTCGGTTGTAGCCCCAGACCGCCCCGAACTCCGCTGCCTTGAGCGATACTTACCGCTCGTGAGTAGCATGTGGGATTTTCCGCTCGACCCCACAATTTGGGGGACTGTTGGCCAGTGGGCGGGTTCCGTGGCCAGTGCCGGTGCACTTTGGGTCGCGGCACTCGTCTATCGAAGTAACTCTAAGAGAGACAGGGAAGCCCAAGCGAAACAGATTCGAATATTCGAGGCGAGCGATCCTAATCTGGGGATAATGGCACTAAACCCGAAGCCATTCGTAGTGGTCGTCCACAACTTGTCTGACCGTTCGATATCTTCCGTGTCCGCGCACATCAATAAGCGACCGCTGGTAGATGTGGTCACCGACTACCTCCAGCTTTCACCGGTCCCAGCGCCAAACGGGGAACTGGAACGAATGCGGCAAGAATCGATTGCTTCCATAAACGATGGGTTTCCTACAACACCGCCTCAGTGGAAACTAGAACCGGGAGCGGAACATGAGTTCAAGTTTCCGAATCCAATACAGCCTATTTACCAAGTATGCGTGGTCTATTTCACGGATTCGCAAGGGCAGCAGTGGAAAAAGACCCTCGAAGTGCATCCATTCAAAGACTCGAGCCTTGAGCTTATCCAAAACGTGTGGCCTAAACTCACGAGGTTCGTGCGGCGTGGAGAACTATTGTTCGCGCCCAAGAAGGGTTTTCGAAGGCTTATCTATATTCGAAAGATACGCCGCGAGGTTCGGATCAAAGAAGAAATGCGTATTCAAGCAAGGAAGGTCGAGCCGTTCGACTAGACAGTCCCGTCTGATCTTCGCGCGACCTCCGGCCGCGTGGCCCTCCTGTGTGGTGGCCTGCATTGTGTTCGTGCGCCCCTCCAGCGTCAAGAGCGCCTCCGGCGTCCCTCCGCGATGGCTATCGCCACTCTTGACCCCGGAGCCTCTACGCGCGAAAGGCAGGCCGATAAGGGGCGCGCAGCCAGCGCGCCTCTGGTGCAGCCCACCACCCAACAGGGCCATTGGACGGCCACGTTCACCTGATCTAGGCCAGAAGGCCGAGCGCACAGGAAGATTCACTCCAATGTACGTAAGGTCAGCCATGTGATTACTGCCTTGATCGCCATCGCTGGCACGCTCCTCGGTGCGGCTGTCACCCACTACTTCCAGCGGGTCAACGCGGACAGAACTATGCGTCAGAACTTTGTCGAGCCGCTGAGGCAGGACCGCCTTACCGCCTACCACGACTTCGCCAACGCGGTCGTCGAGTACCGCCACCACCAGATCAAGCGGTGGCACCAGCTCAAGCAGGATCCTGATGCCGAAGCAAACACGCGGTCCGAGGCGTACGACAAGAAGGCGGTCGCCAATTCACAGCTGCTGCGGATCAAGCTCCTAACAGCGATGAGCGCCTGACCCAGCTGGCGAACGAAGCAATCGAGGCGTCGCTAGCCATTCAGCGAGGCGGAATCGCCCCAGCGACGGCTGAGGAACACAGAGCGCGCTACCATCAGGCAACCGCCGCGATCGACGCATTCGTTCGACATGCCGGGACGGATGTGCAGAATCCTTCGCGGGCGAATCTACCGGCACGACGGGCAAGTGGGCCGTCTTGAGTTCAAGGTGGCAGAGCGGGACCGGAACGGGACCACGCGCTGTGAACGCTCCGGGGTGACCAGCACTTTCGAAATACATGAAAACGGTGAAAGTTGTACTTTGACCTGTACTTTCGTGCCTCGGTCCGACCTGGGGGCAAGTTGGCCTGCGGACTGGGTGACGACAATCATGGACCTTCGCTGCTTGCCCAACATAGGGACCACCGCGGGATTCGGACTGAGCAGGCGCCTCGCCCATGCCTGGCAGTGTGGGGACCATTTGGGGACCACACGTCACGCGCGGCACTGAACATCCGCAGAACACACGAACTTTCGGACAACCGGCAGAACGTGCTAGACGTGCGCAAATAGCCGATTCCCAGTCCTGGGGGTCAGGTGGTCGCAGGTTCAAATCCTGTCAGCCCGACACACGAAACCCCTTCCGACCAGCATCGGAAGGGGTTTTCTCGTTCCGCGACACGCCGTGGGATTCGAACCGAGCCAGTCAAAATCTCATACTTTCGGCTCGCCCACGTGCCCAGGCCTCGAGCACGGCCCTGTTGTCGGGCACGGTCTCGGGCACGTCGATGTAGTGGGTCTTGGCGACCTCACGGGTGTTGCCCAACTGGCGGGCCGCGCGTTCGGGATCTCCGGAAGCGTGATCGACCGCGGTGGCCACGCCTTTGCGGAAGGTGCGAGGGGTCACCCAGGCGAATTCGCTGCCGCGTGCGGCGCGCCAAATGCGGCCGAAGTTGTTGGGATTGCGTACCGACCCGTTGCGCGCGGGAAACAACAGCCGGTCAGGGTTGGGGCAATCGGTGACCTCGAGGTCCTTGATCGCCTCGCGCACGGCTTCGACGGTGTGCTCGGGCAACAGGATCCGCCGCCACCCGTTGTCGGACTTCGGTGCGGGTTTTCGCACCCAGCCGCCCGCGCCGGCACCCTTGACCTCCACTAAGGTGCCAGTGACATCGAGGTAGGGGTCGCTGGCATCGAGGTCTATGTCATCGAGCAGTAGCGCGAATACCTCGTGCGGGCGCATCCCGGTTCCGGTGATCACATCCACCACCCAGACCACCGTCCAATCCCGCGCCGGTCCGCGTGTATAGGCAGGTGTGCCGGGGATGGCCTCACCGCGTGCCCACGCCCGTACCTGGGCTCGGAACTGCGGCAGCGCGGTGTGGTCTTGTACCTTGCCTCGGGCCGGGTTCCGACGGCGCACGAAAGCGCCGACCCCATCCACAGGGTTTGTCTCCAGTGCGCCGTGACGGACTGCGATCTGCATCATTGCCCGCAGAATGATCTTGTGCTGCTTGGCCTTCCGACGCAGCCCGAGCGCGACCAGCCGTTTGAGGTGCCGATCGATCTCCCCGGAAGTGGCCTGCCATACCTGCAGGTTCCCGACCGAGTTCTCGATCTTGATCGTCGCCCGGTTGGCGCGACGATCCCTGGACACATAGACCTCGCGTCGATAATCCTCGATGTTGCCCTCGGTATAGGCGTCGTCGTTGCTCAACTCGAGCAGTAGTTCCGCGGCCAGATCGATCAGCTTGGTCGTTCGGGTGATCCGCCCGTAGCCGATCTGTTCCCGATGATCTCGCATCGCCCCGGCCAGGCGATTGCGCGCTTCGTCGGCACTTTCCCCGACGCGTTCGAGCTGCACCCGACCAGCGGCGCCGTAGAAGTACACCGTGGTGCGCCAGCGTCCGTTCTTCTGCTTCTTCGGCTTCGTCGGTGTGCCGAAGGTTCCTACGGGCTTGGGGATTCTGCCGCCCAATTCTGCTTTCCTCCTTCGGTACTCGGTATGTGGATTCTTGGGGTGTTGCGCGTTGTCGAGTCGTGGACCTAGGCGGCCCTGGCAGGTGCTCGGTGGAGTGTGTGAGATGGCTTCGTCGGACGGGTGGATTCGGCCGAGGTGGGTAGCGATGCCCAGCGGTGACGAGTCTCGAAGGTCAGCGGCCCGGTTTCAAGACCCAAAAGTTTGCTAATTAATAGCTGTTAACGGCAATGTTCAGCCCGGTCGGAACTCCCAACCGTCATTTGCTAGATATTTGCCTGCGGTGAGGGGATGATCGGTTCAGGGGGAGTCGAGTTCGGGGGATACGCGGAGTCAGGGTAGGTCTCACATACGCCCCTAGGAAGGGGAAAACGATGGCAAAACCCACCACGTCCGGTCTGCTCTCGCCGGAGGAGTTCCAGGCTATCCTCGCCGCCGTTCATGCTCACGAGCGAGCGCGGATGGAATCCATCGCGGCCGGCCACGACGCACAACAGCCCTACCAGTTGCCTGCTCAGCTGCCCAGCACCCAGCTGGACCAGATTCCCGGCCTGCTTCTGGATGCCCTCGTCGCATCCGGCACCAAGCCCATGCAGGCCCAGCTCGAGACCGCTCTCGACGGCGTCTTCCCGGCCGCCCAGCAACGCGCGAACGACCAGATGAGCCCAGACGACTTCGCCGACCTGCTGGACAAACAACTGGCGGACGACGAGGTCCAGTTCGACAGCGCGACCGACCAGCTGAAATCGGCGTTGTTACAGATCGCTATAGCGCATCCGGAGTTGCAGGGCGTCAGCCTGAACCTGTTGCGCGATTTCGTGGGCTTCGCTATGGGCATCTGGAGCGAGGTCGCCGCTGTGTTCGACGGGTTGAAGGGCAGCCGGTTCCCGGGCCTCTATCCCAGCCTGCCCGAGTTGTTCCAATCCTGGCAGAATAGGGTCGAGGACTTCCCGAACAGCCTGTCGAGCTGAGCGGCCGCCACGGCGAGTTCCGCCGCTGACCACACCTGCTGCACTACCACCTCTCAGGGCCCTGGGCCGGCTTTTCATCAGCGGGTAGAGCAACCAGGAGGCGAGGAGCATCCACGCGGAATCCGGCGCCTACGATCTACCGCAGATAGTGAATCTGCGCATCAACCTCGGCCATGTCGAGGAGCACTTTCACAGCCGCCGCGAGCTTTCTGGCAGTGCGCGACACCTGCGGGTAGCGGCGCAGCTGAGCCCATCTTGACGGGGCACAGCCCCTGTGGGGTAGCACTGGTGTCCGGAGGGGGTATTGACCAGTACGCCAGCCTCCTGCAACACCGAAAATTGCTGGTCATCGGCAAATAGCAGGTGGCGTGACGGTTCTGGTCCGGTTGCCGCAGGTTCGTGCCCCCGGCAAGGCGCGGCGAACATCGGAACGCAGACGACGAGCGCGTCCTCGGCGGCGAATTGGCTGTTGAAGCAGATTTCGCGGTTGTCGACGAGCTGGTGGCCGCGAGCTTGGAACGTATCGCCCCGGACTACTCAGGGCGCCCTGCTGCCTGCCGAGGGCGTCGGGTCGCCGCGTGAGCGGATCCTGCATGTTTTCGAACGGTTGGAATACCTGGAACCGGTCCAAGACTTTCGGGGCTGCCCCTATGTCGCGGCGGCGGTTCAACTCAAATCGCCCCAGCATCCCGCCAGCCGGGTCGCTCGCCGACAGAAGGACGGTCTGACCTCGTTCTTCCAACACGAGGCCGAACGCGGTGGTGCACCCGACCCCGGCCTGCTCGCCCGGCAGCTGACCCTCATTTTCGATGGAGCCAGTGCTCGATCGGTTGTCTAACCCCATGCCCTCGACGGCCTCGCCGTCGCCACCGCCACCACACTCCTCGATGTCGCAGGCGTCGATAATTCCTTGCCGGACAACGGTATTGGTCAAGACGCGATCGTCGCAGACACTCCTGCGCGGTAGCTGTGTAGAAACGTGGTGATCGATCGGCTCGAAGGTTCGCGGCCGAGCCCGTACACGTCTGCGCCACCGGCGATGGATCGAAGTGCAGCGGGTGTATCAGCAAGCGGCCGTGTGTTTTCGGTGAGGGTGTCTGGGTATCCGGTGCTGGCCGGGAGGTGGGTGGATGGCTGTTGAGCGGGTGTCGGGCCCGATGGATCTTCGATGGAGGTCTTGGCGTGGTGCGCTCTGGCGCACGATCGGTGCGGTCTGGTCGGACAAGCTCACGGATTGGGCTGCGGCGCTGACCTATTACAGTGTGCTGTCGCTTTTTCCGGGGCTGATGCTGCTCATTGCGGTTCTCGGCATGCTGGGCTC
>NZ_JBITIL010000038.1:0-32598 GCF_044458905.1 Nocardia sp. NPDC050408
TCCGAGCCGTCGAGACTCGCGACTTCGTCGCATGCGCTTCGACGGCTCGGACGCGAGACGGGCCGCGAACGGGTCGCTCGTAAGACTCGCTCCGTTGTGGTTGGTGATGGCGGGGCCGTTCGGCACCCGGTGCGCGGGTGCTGGATGGTCGAGTCTCGAACTTCGTTGCCTGCGCTTCGGTGGCTCGGACGTGAGAGGGGCCGCGAACGGGTCGCTCGTAAGACTCGCTCCGTGGTGGTTGGTGATGGCGGGGCCGTTCGGCACCCGGTGCGCGCGTGCTGGAAGGCGAGGCTCGTGACTTCGTTGCCTGCGCTTCGATGGCTCGGACGTGAGAGGGGCCGCGAACGGGTCGCTCGTAAGACTCGCTTCGTTGTGGTTGGTGATGGCGGGGCCGTTCGGCACCGGGTGTGCGCGCGTGCTGGATGGGCGAGGCTCGTGACTTCGTTGCCTGCGCTTCGTTCGGCCCGGACGCGAGACGGGCCGCTAACGGTCGCTCGTAAGACTCGCTCCGTCGTGGTGGTGATGGCGGGGCCGTTCGGCATCCGGTGCGCGCGTGCTGGATGGTCGAGTCCCGCGCCTGCGGCGCATGCGCGGTGCGTCTGCTGGTTACAGTCCCTCGAATTGGATATTCGCGGCGGGGGTTCCGGTCTCGACGAGCCGATCCAGAGTCACGCGGACCATATTGGGTGACCCGCAGACCAGCACCTGGTGGCGGTCGAACGCACCGTGCGAACCGACGACATCGGCGAGCGTGCCGAAGAGCATATCGTCGAGTGGGAATCCGATATCCACGCGCGACTGCTCGTACCATTCGTCGACCCAGCCGGGATCCTCCGGGCTCTCGACCACGGGAATCACCGTGAGCCAAGGCAATTCGTTCGCCAGCAGGAACAGCATGTCATCGGCGTACAGGTCGCGCGGTGAGCGCCCACCAACGAACAGGTAGGTCGGCGGCGGATCTTCGTGCCGGGCGAGGTCGAGAATCTGAGAGCGCATCGGGGCCAGACCGGTACCGCCCGCGATCATCACCACCTCGTCGCCGTAGGGGTCTACGGCGAGAGTGCCGAGCGCAGCGCTGATCTGCCATTCATCGCCGGGGTGGGTGTCGGCGACAATACTGCCGCTGCACCAGCCGCCCGGCACTGTGCGCACATGGAATTCCAGCTTGCCGTCCAGTGACGGCGGCAGCGCGGGAGAGAGCCGACGGCGCATCCCGGGATGCTGCGGCACCCGGACCTCGACCGACTGTCCCGCGAGAAACGGGACGTACTCGCCGATCAGGCGGATAACCGCGATGTCGTGGCGCAGCCGGTGATGACCGACCACGGTCGACTTCCATTCGGGCGCCGCACCATTGCCGTGCGGGCTCGGATCAATTGTCATTGCTTCTCTCACACGGGATCTGAGCTGATAACCGACTCGGGGGTGCCCACCGCCATCAGGGCGCGGCGGGTGTCGGCGATCATGCGGGCCGAACCGGCGATCTGGATCTGCCGGTCGGACCATGAGCCGAAGCTGGCCACGACCGCGCCCAGATTTCCGATCAGGCGGCGGTGCATGCCGTACGGCTCGTCCTGCGGTGGATGCGTATACCACCACGGGTTGGTCTTCTGTTCGCAGACCGGGACCACGGTGAGCCACGGATTGCTCTGCGAGAGCTGCCACATATTCTCCACGTCGTACAGATCGCAGGGGTAGCGGCCGCCGATGAAGAAGTGCACGCGCGGATTGATGCCGCGCTGACCCATCTCGATCAACTGGGCGCGCAGCGGGGCGATGCCGGTGCCCGCGCCGATCAGCAGCACATCACGCCCGCTGTCGCGATCGATGTGCAGACCACCGAGCGGACCGGCGATCATCCACCGATCGCCCACCCTGGTCTCATTGACGATGGCCGGACTCACCCAACCGCCGCGGATCTTGCGGACGTGGAATTCGATCTCGCCGTAGGGATTCGCGGGAATCGCGGGCGAGAGATAACGCCACATCTTGGGGCGCTGCGGCAGCGAGACCGGCACGTACTGTCCGGCCTGATACGGAATCGGACTGTCGGACTGCAGCCGCACGATGGCCAGATCCTCGAGCACCCGGCGATGGCCGACCACGGTCGCATCCCAGTACGGCTGCGATTTATCGGAATTGGCGCCGATGGCCATGGATGCGGAGATGAGGATGGTGATATCGCGCCAGCCCTCCTCGAGCGCGCGATTCCACATCGGTCCATTGAAGACCCGGAATGCGGCGAGCAGCGCCCGCCCCGCGATGTCATAGTGCGCGGCGATGACACCGTATTTGCGGTGATCACGCGCCAACTGTTCCAGGAACTTCTGCGCCCGCCCCCAGTCCTCGAGATGGTCGAGCACGTAATGGATGGCGGTCACCACCCGCTTGGCCTGCATCTCCATCGCGGGCGGGAACAATTCCCGCAGCTGCGGCTTCTCCGCAAACAGGTGACCATAAAACGCACTGATCAACCGCTCGGGTCCGTTCGGCGACTCGATCACCGATCGGAAGTTGGCGCGGACCAGCGCTGCCGAACGCGCATCCACGACGTGGAGCTTCCTTTCCCTCAAAATCTGCCCAGGGACATGTCCGTAACCGGCGGTCCTCCACCGTCAAGTATCCCTGAAAATCACGTGGTCGTGTGGGTATGGCCGATCACGCCCGCGCCCACGGTAATCCGTGGGCAAATCTGGGCTGCTCTGGGCCGGACATGCAGGATATCGCGGCCTCGCTCGCTCCGGGTTACCGCCGGGTCAACTCGCGACGTTCGCGCGCACCGCGGGCGCGACCAATTCGGCGTAGCGATGCACTTGGTCGACGGGGTCGCCCTCGGTCGGCCAGAAGATGAAGCCGTCGATGCGCTGGTCACGATGTAAAGCGGACAGATCGTCCACCCAGCGCTCGGGCGGGCCCTCCAGGAAGCCGTAGTCGGTGCCGTCGCTGGTAATGGTGCCGGACAGGTTGTAGACCCGCCGGATGGCGCGCGGATCGCGCTGCGCCGCGGCGGCCGCATCGTCGATGCGTTTACCCGCCTCGGTCAGGAATTCGGGCGGGGCCCAGGCCGCCGAGGGCAGCCAGCCGTCGGCGCGCTGTCCGGTCAGAGCGAGCATGCGCGGACCCTTCGCGCCGAGCCAGATGCCAGGGTCGTGTTCCGGCTGCGGACCAGGATGGGCACCGGCGAGCAGATGGTAGGTCCCGGGCACCCGGACCGAACGTTCGTCGCTCCACATGGCCCGGATGACCGCAATGCCCTCGGCGAGTGCCCGCACCGATTCGCCCGGGCTCAGGTGGTAACCACCCATGGCGGCGATGGCGGCCCAGAACGCGCCCGCGCCGAGTCCGAGGTGGATCCGGCCGCCGGTCATGATGTCGAGGGAAGCAACGGATTTCGCGAGTACGGCGGGATTGCGCAGGGGCAGGTTGGCGACATCCGGGAAGAAGGTGAGTCGCTCGGTGCGCATGGCCAGGCCGGTGATCAGGGTCCAGGTGTCGAGGAAGCGTCGCTGGTAGGGATGGTCCTGGACGCCGATCAGGTCGAGTCCGGCGCTCTCCGCATAGGTCGTCAGCTCGGTGAGCTGCTGGTAGTTATCGGCCTCCGGAATCAGGAAGAGGCCGAATTCGGGTGGGCGTGATGGGCCCTTTTTTCGGGCACTCACTCAGATGGCCAGCACGGTTTTGCCCCGCGCACCTATCGCGCCGATGACCGAAGGGCCCTGGTTCAGTGGGACGGTCACGTCGATCGGCACGACGACATCTCCGGCGGCGACCCGATCGAGCAGGCGGGCCAATTCCGGTCCACGGCCGGAGGATTCGATATTGCCGCCCTTGATGCCGCGATCGCGCAGCGCGTCCGGATCGGCGGACCAGATGGTGGAGTAGACCGTGCCGCCGTCGCGGACCAACGTGGTCAGCTCGGCCAGCACCTCGGGCGGACTCACCAGATCGAACAGCGCATCGACGCCGTCGGGGTGTGCGGCGGCGACCTCTTCGACGACCCGACCACGGGTGTAATCGATGGTCTCGGCCGCGCCGAGCCTGGTCATCTGATCGGCGACCGCCCCACGCGCGGTCGCGATGACGTGCGCCCCGGCGATATTCGCCAACTGCACCAGGAACGAGCCGACGCCGCCGGTGGCGCCGACGATCAATACCGTCTGGTCCGGCTCGAGCTTGGTGGCATCCACGATGTCTTGCGCGGTTATGCCCGCGGTCGGCAGGGCCGCGGCCGCGATGGTGGGCACCTGGTCCGGGATCGGGACCAGGGTGGCGTCCTCGGGCAGGATCGAATACTCCGCGAAGCTGCCGTGGCCCGCGGGCGGGAACAGGAATTTGCCGACGACACGGTCACCGACGCCGAATTTGGTGACGCCGGGGCCGACCGAGGCCACCGTGCCGGCACCGTCGACGCCGAGGATCATCGGAAAATCGTGCGGCAGCTTGCCATCCAGAATGCCGCCGGCCATCTTCTGGTCGAATGGGTTCACCCCGGCGGCCTCGACCTGGATTCTGACCGCACCCGCGCCGGGTTCGGGGGTCGGCATTTCGGCCAGTTCGGGTGTTGCTCCGAAGCTTCGTACCACGATCGCGCGCATCCATCGCTCCTCGAGTCGGGCTGGATTGTGATGCATCAACCAACGGCCAAGGCCATCGTAGGCATCGCGGTGCCATAGACCCTGCGATTGATGCCATTCGGCAGTGTCGCGGCGTAGCGTTCAGCCGGAGTCTGTTCAGGTGCCCAAAAAATTAAAGTTGAGCGGAACAGACTCAACCTTTCCGACGTTGGATAGTGCGAATCGACTAGTAGGAAGGTGACTTGTGGACTCGTTCAATCCCACCACCAAGACCCAGGCGGCTCTGACCGCCGCCTTGCAGGCCGCCTCGGCCGCGGGCAATCCGGAGATTCGTCCGGCGCACTTGCTGGTGGCGTTGCTGGATCAAACCGATGGCATCGCCGCCCCCTTGCTCAAGGCCGTCGCGGTGGATCCGGCGACGATTCGACGCGAGGCACAGGACATCGTTGACAAGCTGCCACGCGCGACCGGTGCGACCACCACGCCCCAACTCGGCCGCGAAGCCCTGGCAGCGATCACCGCCGCCCAGCGCCTGGCCACCGAACTCGGCGACGAATACGTCTCCACCGAACACGTCATGGTCGGCCTGGCCGACGGCGATTCGGATGTCACCATGCTGCTGCAGAAGTACGGCGCGACCCCCGAGGCGCTGCGCGAGGCATTCACCGCCGTGCGCGGCAGTGCGCGCGTCACCAGTGCCGATCCGGAGGGCAGCTACCAAGCGCTGGAGAAGTATTCGACCGATCTCACCGCGGCCGCCCGCGCCGGCAAGCTCGACCCGGTCATCGGGCGCGATACCGAAATCCGCCGTGTCGTACAGGTTTTGAGCCGTCGTACCAAGAACAACCCGGTGCTGATCGGTGAGCCCGGGGTCGGCAAGACCGCGATCGTGGAGGGCCTGGCCCAGCGCATCGTGGCCGGTGACGTGCCGGAATCGTTGCGCGGCAAGTCCGTTGTCTCGCTCGACTTGGGCGCGATGGTGGCTGGTGCGAAGTACCGCGGTGAATTCGAGGAGCGGCTCAAGGCCGTACTCGAGGAGATCAAAACCAGTGCGGGACAGATCATCACATTCATCGATGAGCTGCACACCATCGTCGGCGCGGGCGCGACCGGTGAGTCGGCGATGGATGCGGGAAATATGATCAAGCCGATGCTCGCCCGCGGTGAGCTGCGGCTGGTCGGCGCCACCACGCTGGATGAGTACCGCCGGCACATCGAGAAGGACGCCGCCCTGGAGCGTCGCTTCCAGCAGGTGCTGGTCGGCGAGCCGTCGGTGGAAGACACCATCGGCATCCTGCGCGGCATCAAGGATCGCTACGAGGTGCACCACGGCGTGCGCATTACCGACTCCGCGCTGGTCGCCGCCGCCACGCTCAGCGACCGCTACATCACCTCCCGGTTCCTACCGGATAAGGCGATCGACTTGGTCGATGAGTCGGCCTCCCGGCTGCGCATGGAAATCGACTCGCGCCCAGTGGAAATCGACGAGGTCGAGCGCGCGGTGCGCAGGCTCGAGATCGAAGAGGTCGCACTGGAGAAGGAGACCGACGCGGCGTCCAAGCAGCGCCTGGACAAGTTGCGTCAGGAACTCGCCGATGACCGCGAAAAGCTCAACCAGCTGATGACCCGCTGGCAGAACGAGAAGAGCGCCATCGATCAGGTCCGCGTCCTCAAGGAGGAGTTGGAATCCCTGCGCGGTGAATCCGAGCGCGCCGAGCGCGACGGTGATCTGGGCAAGGCCGCCGAACTGCGCTACGGGCGTATCCCGGCGCTGGAGAAGCAGCTCGCCGAGGCCGAAAAGACTTCCGCCACAGCCGCTGACGGCGAAGTGATGCTCAAGGAGGAGGTCGGCCCCGACGATATCGCCGAGGTGGTCTCGTCCTGGACCGGTATTCCGGTCGGCCGGATGATGGAGGGCGAAACCCAGAAGCTGCTGCGGATGGAGCAGGAGCTGGGTAAGCGCGTGGTCGGTCAGACCGAGGCGGTGCAGGCGGTTTCGGATGCGGTGCGCCGGGCGCGCGCCGGAGTCGCGGATCCGAATCGGCCGACGGGTTCGTTCATGTTCGTCGGCCCGACCGGTGTCGGTAAGACCGAGCTGGCAAAGGCGTTGGCGGACTTCCTGTTCGACGACGAACGCGCCATGGTCCGCATCGATATGAGCGAGTACAGCGAGAAGCACTCTGTCGCCCGGCTGGTCGGCGCCCCGCCCGGCTATGTCGGATACGACCAGGGCGGTCAGCTGACCGAGGCGGTGCGGCGTCGGCCGTACACCGTGGTGCTCTTCGACGAGATCGAAAAGGCGCATCCGGATGTCTTCGACATCTTGCTCGCGGTACTCGACGAGGGTCGCCTGACCGATGGCCAGGGCCGCACGGTCGACTTCCGCAACACCATCCTCATCCTGACCTCGAATCTGGGTGCGGGTGGCGAGCGGGATTTCGTCATGAACGCGGTCCGCTCGGCCTTCAAACCAGAGTTCCTGAATCGCCTCGATGATGTGGTCATGTTCCATGCCCTCGACGAGGAGCAGCTGGAATCCATCGTCGATATCCAGCTCGACCAGCTGCAGAAGCGACTGTCGCAGCGCAGGCTGAAGCTGGACGTCGGCGATTCGGCCCGGTTCTGGCTCGCCGTGCGCGGCTACGACCCGCTGTACGGCGCCCGCCCGCTGCGCAGGCTGATCCAGCAGGCCATCGGCGACACCCTCGCCAAGGAACTGCTCGCCGGTGAGGTCACCGACGGCGACACCGTCGTGGTCAATGTGAGCCCGAACGGCGAGGGTCTCATCGTCGGCCGCGGCTGACAATGCGGCCCGGCTTGCGAGTAATCCGCAGTCGGGCCGCCTTGTTCGCCACAACGCCAGCGAGTCTTACGAGCGAACACGCCGTGCCGAAGGCACGGCAAAGTGCCACAGCCTACCCTGGAGGGCATGACCAATCCCAACGATCCCTGGGCTCAGCGACCGGAGGATGCGCCGACGGAACATTTCGGTCCGTCGGGTAAGTCGGGATTTCAGCCGTCCGCGCCTACGTCGGAATACCCCGAGGCCTATGGCCACGGCGATGCGACCTCGGTCTATCCGTCCACCGAACAATTCGAGCCGTGGGCGCCGCCACCGGTCAATGCCACCAAGGAGTTCCCCCCGTACGACAGCCAGGTCCAGTGGGGCCAGGAAAGTGGCGCGTGGCAGGAGCCGACCCAGGTCGGTGCGTACGGCCAGCCCGGCGCGCAGTATCCGCCCGGACCGCCCGGTGCGCCGCTACCCCCGGATCAGCAGCCACCGCGCAAGCGCAACACCGGCCTGTGGATCGCCCTTGGACTCGGGGTGCTCCTGCTGATCGGCGCGATCGGTGTGCTCGCCGGTGTGCTGCTCGGCGATAAGGACACCTCGTCGAGTTCGGCCGCGAGCACCTCGGCCTTCCCGACCGCGGGCCGATCCACCGGTACCGCGCCCTCGCGCGGTCCGTCATCCACCCAGGTTCTGCCGAGCATTCCGGGACTCGGCGGCATCGATAGCCTCGGCGCGACCATGGGCACCATCACCGCCAACGCCGGTGGCCAATTGACCCTCGACACCCTCGGCGGATCCGCCGTAACGGTGCGCACCACCGATAAGACCCAGGTGATCTCGTTGGCCGGGTCCAAGGTATCCGATCTTCCGGTCGGTGACATGGTCATGGTGCAGGGCGATAAGGCCGCGGATGGTTCGATCGACGCGAAGATCATCATCAGCACCGCACTGCCCGGCGGCACGCGGTGAAATATCAGCGGGCAGTGATGCGCAATAGCCCTGTCGGCTCTATAGGGTAGGCGACGATGACGGCAATGTGGTTCGGGTTGGCGGCGATCGCGCTCGTTGGTGCGATCGTGCTGCTGTATTTCGATCGGGTCCAGCGACAGCGGACCGGTCATGCGCGCCAGGTGTGGGCGAAGGCCCAGGGCTATACGTATGTGTCGGTGGAACCGGCGCTGGCCTCCACCTGGCGCCGCGGTGCGTTGGCCAAGCTCGGCTACCTGTCCGCGGTGGATGTGGTGTCCGGCATCCGCAAGGGCGAGAAATTCGTCCTCTTCGATCTGGAAGACGCCGCGACGCTGGTCGCCGTGCGCAGGCAGATCGGCTCCGATATCGATGTGGATATGCGGCTCAAGACCGCGTCCCCGCCCAAGGACGCCGATCTGGAACTGCTCGGCGCGATCGGTGACCGGGTGGTGTTCGCGACCAATCCGGAGATCGCCAGGCACGCCGTCGACCAGCGCATGGTCGCCTTCATCGAATCGCTGCCCGATACCGTGCAGATGCTATGGAGTGAGGGCAACTGGACCCTCGGCATGCTGAATGTCGGTACGGTGGCCAAGGATTGGGAGACCGCGATCGATGCGGTGCTTCGCCTGTCCGGTCTGCTGCATGTGCTGCCGCCGGTGAGCGATGCGCGCGGGGTGGATTCCGATGGTCACGATCCGGGACGGCCGCATCCGCGCAAGCGCGCGGGTGAGCGGGAAGAGGCGGAAAGTCCGGTGGCCGCGCGAGTCGCGTCGGCGGATCTGCGCAAGCGCGAGGACTTCGACGACGAGGAGTACGCCGAATCGTCTTATGACGAAGACGATTTCGACCGGCCGAAGTACCGCGAGTACTCCGACGACGACTATTACGATGAGGAACCGGCCGCCGAACCGCAGCCGCCGCGCCGCCCCAGTCTCGCCGTCGTCCCGGACTCCCGTTCAAGGGCCCGCGACGAGCGCTGGGCGGCGGAACCGGACGATGACTGGTCGCCGGAGGACCGCCCGGCCCAGCGCAAACCCGCCGAGTCCGAGCCGGATGAAGACGGATGGCCCGCGGGCGAGCACACGCCGGAACAGCCCGGCGGTCCGTTCCACCCGGGATTCCGCCCGTATCAGGGACCCGTACCGCAGTGAGCGGGCATAGCGCCCCTATGACCTGGATTGTGCGATGAATGCAGGATCGCGGAGCGATTCGATGAGGGATGGTGGCCGGGAGACGGGTGGGGCAGACAGTCCCACGCGCTTGCCCGGGGCCATCCGCCCCGTCGCATTGATCACTGGACCCACCTCCGGCATCGGGCACGGATTCGCCGTGCGCTTGGCCGCACTCGGCTACGACCTGGTGCTCGTCGCCCGTGACAAGGACCGGCTGGATGGCCTTGCCGCGGAATTGGAGCGGAAATTCGCGACCCGCTCGGAGGTGCTCGTCGCCGATCTGGCCGATTCCGAAGATCGGGATCGGGCACTGGCCCGCGCCGCCGACGGCGTCGAATTCCTGGTCAACAATGCCGGATTCGGCCAGTCGGGGGAGTTCTGGACGCAGCCGCCCGCTGCGATCCAGGCCCAGCTCGACGTCAATGTCACGGCGGTGGTGCAGCTCACCAGGGCCGCGCTGCCATCGATGATCGCGGCCGCGAAGGGTTCGATCGTGAATGTGGCCAGCGTCGCGGGTCTGATCCCCGGACGGGGCTCGACCTATTCGGCCTCCAAGGCCTACGTCGTATCCTTCACCGAAGGGCTGGCGGGTGGACTGGCCGGCACCGGAGTCCGGGTCCAGGCCCTGTGCCCCGGATTCGTGCATACCGAATTCCACGAGCGGGCCGGCATCGAGATGTCCTCGCTGCCGAAACAGCTGTGGCTGAGCGTCGACCAGGTGGTCGCCGGTTCGCTACGTGATCTCGAGAAGGACCGGGTGCTCAGCGTGCCCGGTGTGCAGTACAAAGTGCTCACCACCGCCGCCGGGATGATCCCGCGAGCCCTGGCGGCCCGACTGAATCGCGGCATATTCAACGCACGCGGAAGGACTTGACAGACATGATCGACCAGGCGAACAAGGCCGCCGTTTCGACGGACGACCGCGACAGATTGGCCGCACTCGTGCGCGAGCTCGCCGTCGTGCACGGCCGGGTCACACTGTCCTCGGGCAAAGAGGCCGACTACTACGTCGACCTGCGCCGCGCCACGCTGCACCACGGTGCCGGACCACTGATCGGCAAGCTACTGCGCGAACTCGTGGCGGACTGGGATTTCGAGGCCGTCGGAGGGCTCACCATGGGTGCGGATCCGGTCGCGCTGGCCGTCATGCACGCGCCCGGCCGACCGATTGATGCCTTCGTGGTGCGTAAAGCCGCCAAGACCCACGGCATGCAGCGCCAGATCGAGGGCCCGGACATCGTCGGCAAGCGGGTGCTCGTCGTCGAGGACACCACTACCACCGGAAATTCGCCGCTGACCGCCGTGCGCGCCCTGCGCGAGGCCGGCGCGACCGTCGTCGGCGTCGCGACCGTCGTCGACCGGGAGACCGGCGCCGATCAGGTGATCGCCGCCGAGGGCCTGGAGTACCGGTCCATCCTCGGATTGAAGGATCTCGCCCTCGGCTAAGCTGCAAATGCGCCTCCCGGATCGCAGTCGCCGGTGGTCGGAGCTTTGATTCGCTCTGAAACGCCGACAGCGGTGCGACCCGATAGGGGGACGCATCCGCCGAGTGCAGCGAGGCGGTCGAGACAGTGAAGGGTCGTGTGAGTTACCTGTGGTGAGCATTGCAGTCAATAAGAGCCGTGCGAATGTCGCGATGCTCGGCATCGGTGCTTACCGTCCGAAACGCCTGGTCAGCAATGAAGAGGTGTGCGAGGTTCTCGATTCGACCCCGGAGTGGATCTACGAGCGCACCGGTGTGCGCAACCGTCGGTGGATCAGCGGAGACGAAACGCTGCAGTCGATTTCGGCGGCCGCCGGTGAGCGGGCGATCGTCAACAGCGGCATCGATCGGTCCAAGATCGGCGCGCTGATCCTGGCCACCTCGAGCTGGCTGACCCTCACCCCGCACGGCGCCCCCAAGGTCGCCAACGACCTGGGGATGAACGGGATCGCGGCCTTCGATCTGACCTCCGGTTGCGGCGGATTCGGCTACGGCCTCGGCGTCGCCGCCGACCTGATCCGGTCCGGGTCGGCCGAATATGTGCTGCTCATCGGTGCCGAGACGATGACGGTCGGACTCGATCCGACCGATCGCGGCACCGCGATGATCTTCGGCGACGGCGCTGGTGCGGTGGTGGTCGGCCCGAGCGAGGAGAACGGCATCTCCCCGACGGTGTGGGGTAGCGACGGCGAGAATGCCTCGGCGATCGAGCAGGACGTCAACTTCCTCGAATACATGGAGAAAGCGCAGCGGCTGCAGGGCACCGACCCGGCCGTAGAGCCCGTCGGCCGGATGTCGCTGCGGATGGAGGGGCCGCGGGTATTCCGTTGGGCGGCGGTCACTTTGCCGCGCGCGCTGGCCTCGGCGCTCGAGGTCTCCGGTGTCTCCAAGGACGATATCGAGGTCTTCATTCCGCATCAGGCCAATGCGCGCATCAACGAGTTGATGAAGAAGAACCTCGGGCTGGCCGATGACATCCCGGTGGCCAATGACATCGAGAACACCGGCAATACCTCCGCCGCATCCATCCCGTTGGCGATGGAGGAGATGTTGGTGACCGGCAAGGCCAAGGGCGGACAGGTGGCCTTGCTGCTCGGCTTCGGTGCGGGCCTGAGCTACGCGGGTCAGGTCGTCACGCTGCCACCCGCACCGAAAGAGCCGAGCTTCGGTGTCTGATTTGCGGCATTCATGGGGCGCTTTGTCTGATTTGCGGCGCTCCTGGTGGCCCATGTGGTTACGCTCCGCTGCCGCCTCCGGGCACTCCGCTCGCGCCGCAGTGTGGTTACCCACCTCGGGCACGCCGTGGGTCGTGCGTCCATTCCGTGCCGGATTCCTGGTGGCTGCGGCGGCGACCGTGTACGGCGTGGTTACCGGCCGCGACAAGGTGCAATGGGTTACGAAGCCGCTGCTGATGCCGCTGTTGGCGGCGGATGCGGCGGCCGATCGGGCGTTGGATCCGGTCGATCGGACGGTGCTGCTCGGCTGCCTCGGTGCCGCGACCATCGGTGATGTGCTGCTGATCGAGCCGGACAGTGATCGGCGGCTGATCGCGGGAGCGTCCTCGTTCGCGGTGATGCAGACCGGATATTCGGTGCTGTGGTGGCGCCGCGGCGGGCGTGCGCGTCCAGAGATCGCGGTTCCACGGCTGCTGGCCTGGCTCGGTGCTGCGGCGTTGATGCGGGCCAAGGCGCCGACAGTCGCGGCTGCGCTGACGGCCTACGGTGCGACGCTGGGCAGTGCGGCGGTGCTCGCCTCCGATCCCGGATTGGCTCCGGACGCGAAAAATATTGCCGGACTGAATATTCCGAATGCCGATCCGCGTAGTCGGCTCGGCCTCGGTGCGTTGCTGTTCACCGTTTCCGATGGGCTGATCGTGCTGCGGCGGCTGTTCGCGCGCGGTGAGCGTTCCCGGCGGGTCACAGAGGGCGTCATCCTGGCTACCTACGCGGCCGCGCAATATCTGCTCGCGGACCCGCAAGCGCACTCGCGGGACTGACCTCGCGCCCGCCGATGCGGCGAAATGCGGGATCCGCCCGCCGTTGATCGAAAGCTATTGCCCCAGAACGAGAATGATCCGATCCCGATTCTGCGGATCGACTCGGATGGAGATTGTCTCGCCGACCGCGAGCCGCGGCTTATCGGCCGGGGTGACATCGAAAACGATGGTGCCACGGTAACTTTCGGATCCCGGCACAACGAGCTCCAGATCGAATTCGGTCAACTCGGTGTGATGATCAGTGCGCTGCAGCGTATGCGCACCCTCGATGGTCGCCCACCCCTCCAGCCCGTGCCGCCACAACTGCCGATCCGCGCGCGATGGCCGAACGGCCAACAGCATCCCGACGCCCACGCATGATCCGAACAGACCGACCAGCGCGACGATCTGGAACGGCTCGGTCCCCGGCGGCGTATGCGGTAGTAGCCAGCCCAGCCAGAATGCGAGCACGATGAAATACCCGGCGGTCACCCCGAGCACTGTGCGGAGAACGCGTGCGTGATCCATGCCAGCCTCCACCCGACTGCCTGCACCATCCAGAATAGGACCGCCCATCCCACCGTGAACGCCCCTTGACCACAACCGTGACCTGCCCGTCTCCACCGCACCCCCGCCGTTCATCCGGCAAGATGGGCAACCGCATGGTGCGCGAGCCCGTTAATGCTTCTCGGTTGGTTCGGTCTCCACGCGTGGACTTGCGCGCAGCTCTGCCGTCCGACCGTACGGGTTGTGCCGGATACCGCGAACTGCGGTTGATCACTTGTCTGGCAAGGCATTTGATCATCGGATGGAACTGCTGCTTACAGCAGGGGACTCCGATGCCTACAGTCCGGCGGCGCTGACCTGGTAGGCCGCCTCCATCAGCAGCCAGCCCGACAGTTGCACCGACATATCGCGTTC
Source organism: Nocardia sp. NPDC050408 (assembly GCF_044458905.1). Lineage (NCBI taxonomy): Bacteria > Bacillati > Actinomycetota > Actinomycetes > Mycobacteriales > Nocardiaceae > Nocardia > Nocardia sp. NPDC050408. Next base: position 13,889 of record NZ_JBITIL010000038.1, read on the forward strand.
GGGCACCCGCGACGAGGTGACCGAACCGCCCTCGGTGAAATGTCCGGCACCGGACCGGCCGCCGGGTAACTGGGCGGGTTTGCTCCAGTCGTGCCCGAACAGCGGCTCGCCCTCGACCTCGAGCCGGTTCGCCCAGGCCGCCGCGGCGCTGGCACGCACGATAGCGGCCGCGGTTTGCCGGTCGGCCGCCTGATCGCGCTCATCACCGGGCAGCATCAGTGCGACCACAGCGAGATAGCGGGCCAGAATGCCGTTGAACAGGCCGCCGTCTCCGCCACCGCCACCATTGATCACCCCATTGGTGGTCATCTGCTCCTCGACCGCGGTGAGCAGCCGGTGCACCCGTTCGCTGTGGCGCGGCTCGCCGGTGTGCACCGCGAGTTCCGCTTCCAGACCGAGCACCACGCCCTGGCAGTAGGTGAAGGTCGGGCGCTCGATCTCGCCGGAGGGCAAATGGATGCCGTCCAGGATCAGGCCGGATTCCTTGTCGCACAACGTCGCATCGATCCAGTCCGCCATTTCCTGCGCGCGCAGGTGGCGGCCGAGACGCAGTAGCGCGATGGCGACCGGTCCGTTGGCGGGGGCATTGAAATAGTCCGAGTTGATCCGCCACGGCACACCGCCGCCACGCGCCGGATCCCAAGCGCCGTACAGCTCCTTCTCGAGTGCGATCAGACCGCCGCGCGCCTCGGTGATCCCCTGGGTTCGCTCGGCACGCTCCAAAGCGATTGTCAGCCAGGCCATATCGTCGTAGTAGTTATTGGTCCACCCGGTGATATTGCGCAGCCGATGCGCCCGCGCGATGGCGGCGATGCGCTTGCGGCGCGTCGGCGTCGGCACCCGGTTGGCGGCATCGACCGCGCAGTCCATCAGATGCGCCTGCCACCAGTAGTGCCAGGAGGCGAAGCCCCGCTCACGACGGGTCGCCGGCCAACCGACGACACCCAATTCGGTACCCGGCACGCCCCATAGCGCGCGTAGGTGCCGAGAGACGATCGCGGATTCGGCCATATCCGCGCGCTCGGACCACAGCGCGGGCGTGGGTGCAGCATCGCGCCCGATATCCGGGCTCCGCGAGGTCATGGGTCAATGGTGCCAGCTTCGAGCCGATTAATACCGATCTTTTCGTTACCATGCTGACGTCAAATCGGCATGTTGCCGAATCCATGCGTGCATCGCGATGCCGGCCGCGACTCCGGCATTGATACTGCGGGTAGAACCGAACTGCGCGATCGAAACCGTCAACGCGGCCGCACCCTTGGCATGTTCTGTCACACCGGGACCTTCCTGCCCGAACAGCAGCAGGCAGCGGCGCGGCAACTCGACGGTTTCCAGCGGAACCGAGCCCGGCACATTGTCCACGGCGACCACGGTCAGATTCTCCCGCTCGGCGAAGGCGAGTAGCTCGCCGATATCGGAGTGATGTTCGATGTGCTGGTAGCGGTCGGTGACCATGGCGCCGCGGCGATTCCAGCGCCGTCGGCCGACAATGTGCACGGCGGCCGCGGCGAAGGCATTCGCGGTACGCACCACGGTGCCGATATTCGCGTCGTGGCCGAAGTTCTCGATGGCCACATGGAACGGATGCCTGCGACGGTCGATATCGGCGATGATCGCCTCGCGCTTCCAGTAGCGGTAGGCATCGACGACGTTGCGGCGGTCACCACCGACAAGCAGCTCCGGATCGTAGTGGGGATCCTCCGGCGGGGCTTCCCCGTGCTCCTGCGTCCATGGTCCGACACCGTGCGGATGCTCGCCCCATTCGGTGGGTCCTGGCTGCTCGGCCGTATCCGGCGCGGGGTGGTTCACTCCGACGATGCTAATTCCGGCCGCCCGCGGCATGCGCGATGGGCCCGGAGGCGGTAGCGCAGCGTAACCATGGACGACCCCGCGAATACCGCAGATCGAACCCCACCACCTTCGGGTGGCCGGATTCAGTAGGTCGAGGACGAGGAGCCGAGAACGCCTACAGCGGCGAGTACCACCATGAGGATGAGGAACACAATGGTCAGGATCAGCAATATCGAGGCGATTATGCCGCAGATATATCCGGCCTGGACGCTGCCACGACCACCGATGGCACCGCCGGACGCGTCGATCTCGTTGAGTGCCTTCTTCCCCATCACCCATGCGACCGGGCCCAGGAACTGACACATCAGCAGGCCGAGAATGCCGAGGATCATGATCGTGATGGCCTGCGGATGATCCTGCGGCGGGCCATAGGCCGGGTAGCCGTACGGCGAACCGTACTGCGGTGGCGGCGGATAGTTCATGCACAGGATGCTAGTTGGTGGTGTAGCTGGCCACACCTAGGATTCGGCGGGCAGCTCGATCGAATGCTGCCGTGCCCGCGACAACCATGGAGTCCATGACCGAGACACAAACCCTCGTGCTCGACGCGCCTACCGGCAAGGCCGGTCCGGACGCGCGAGAGGTGCTGCGCGCGATCCTGCGCGCGCCGATCCAGGCTCGGACCTGGAAGCAACTCGTCTATGTATTCACGGTTTTCGCGATCGGTATGCTCGCCGTCTGCTATCTGTTCTTCGGTTTCGGCGGCGGCCTATACGCCTCGATCGTCCTCATCGGCATTCCGATTCTGGCGCTGGTGATTCTGGGCGCGCGACTGTGGGCGAAGGTGTATCGCGCGCTGGCCAGGGATCTGCTGGATACGCCGGTGGACGCGCCGCCGCCGTATGTTTCGCGGCCGGGCTTTTTCGGATTCCTGAAGAGCGCGTTCACCGATCGTGCGAGCTGGCGAGCCATTGTGTTCCTGTTCGCGCAGGCCGTACTCGGTGTGGTCGGCGGCTATCTGGTGCTGGTCGTGGTGGCCGTGACGGTATTCGTCGCGCTCTCGCCCATCCCGTGGGTGCTGTTCAACCCCACGAATATCGACGACAACGGCGTCGCACACCATTCGCTGGCCCAGTTCGGATCCGTCTATATCGACACTTGGCCAAGGGTTTTGCTGATGTCCGCTGTCGGCATTATCTGCTGTTTCGCACTGCCGTGGCTGCTGCGCGCGGTGTGCTGGGTGCACGGGCTGCTCACCATCGCATTGCTGTCGGCAACGGCGCGGGACCGGCAGTTGGTCGAATTGCGCGCGAGTCGGCGTGCGGCGGTCGAGGATTCGGCGGCGACACTGCGGCGAGTTGAGCGGGATCTGCACGATGGCACACAGGCGCGGCTGGTCACCATCGCTATGGCCTTGGGCCGGGCCGAGGAGCGGATATCCCTCGGCGGCGACGCGCGCGATCTGATCGCCGACGCGCACGCAAATGCCAAGGAGGCGCTGACCGAATTGCGCGAGCTGGTGCGCGGAATCCATCCGCCCGCACTCGAATTAGGGCTCGCACCAGCACTGGAGACGCTGGCTTCACGGTGTGCCGTTCCGGTGGAGCTGCGAGTCCATCTGCCGCAGCGGCCGAATCCGGCCATCGAGGCGATCGCCTACTTCTCGGTCGCCGAACTGCTCACCAATGTGGTCAAACATGCGAATGCCACGAGTGCGTGGGTGTCGGTCGTGCCGACCGATGCGCACACTATCGCGGTCTCGGTGCGCGACAATGGAATCGGCGGCGCGCTGCAGCCGATCGAGGGGGAACATGTTGCGGGCAGCGGACTTTCCGGACTGGCGGCACGGGCGCGTGCGGTGGACGGCACGCTGACTGTGCAGAGTCCGACCGGCGGGCCGACCGTGGTGACCATCCTGCTGCCGACGGCCGGGCCGCGATGAGTACGCCGTTGCGGGTGGTGATCGCCGAGGACAATGCGATCCTGCGCGACGGGCTTGCCGGACTGCTGGCCGAGCGCGGCCACGAGGTCGTCGCCATTGTCGGCGATGCCACCACCTTGAGCGATGTGGTCGGCACCTACAACCCCGACGTGGCTGTGGTGGACGTGCGGATGCCGCCGACCTTCACCGACGAGGGGCTGCTCGCGGCGATCGAGTTGCGACGCAAGTACCCGCTCACAGGCGTGCTGGTGTTCTCGCAGTGGATCGAAACCCGCTATGCCACCGAACTTCTCGCCGGTGGCGCGAGCGGCGTCGGCTATCTACTCAAGGATCGGGTGGCCGACGTCCGCGACTTCGTCGATGCCCTGGACCGCGTAGCCACCGGCGGCACCGCACTCGACCCGGAGGTGGTGAGTCAATTGATGGGTGCGTCACGCCAACAGGATTCACTCGCCCGGCTCACACCCCGCGAGCGCGAGGTCCTCGAACTGATGGCACAGGGACTGTCGAACAATGCGATCGCGACCGCACTCACGGTCACCGAGCGCGCGGTCGAAAAGCACATCGGCAATATCTTCACCAAACTGGATCTGCCACCCTCCGACACCCACCACCGCCGAGTCCTCGCGGTCCTGCGCTTGAAGGGCTGAACCGGCACGCGAACGGTTGCGCCGGTCAGAGGTGTCAGAGCGAGGCTGTTTTCGTGTCGTCGCCAGCGGTTTCGAAATCGAAATCCTCGGCGGGTTTGGCGATCTCCTGGCGGTAATGACGGATGCCGACGGCGGTTCCGATGATCAGACCGACTACCAGAGTGCCGATGACTCCTGGCATCAGCCACGGCACTCGGTCCAGGAAACTGCCCGCGTAGTAGCCGATGAGCAGCAGCACCGGCGCCCAGATAACGGCGCCGATCGTGCTGGCCACGGTGTACTTGCGGTGATCCATCCGCGCCGCGCCCGCGACCATCGGGCACAGCGTGCGCACCCAGGGGATCCAGCGCGAAATGAGCACCGCGAGGAAACCGTGCCGCTGCAGCAATTCGGTCACCCGCTGCAGATTGCGGGTGTTGATGTAGCGGCCGTTCTTTCTGGCCACCAGATGATGGCCGGTGCGATGCCCGATGACGTAGCCGACCTGGTTGCCCGCGATGGCCGCGATCATCGTGCCGATGGACAACGCCCAGACATGGGCCTCTCCCGCGGCGTTGGAGGCCATCACGATGCCCGCGGTGATCAGCATCGAGTCGCCAGGCAGGAACAACCCGATGATCAACGCGCATTCGAGGAAGACGAAGGTCAGCACCACCGTCCAGACGAGCGCGGGCCCCGCCGAGGTCAGCGGATCGAAACTGCCCACTGCTAGGGGCAACTGCGCCGTGGACACCGGCTCAGTGGGTCTGCTCGTTCGTCGAGGCAGTCAGCGCGGCGTCGTGCTGAGCGGCCTCGTCAGTGCCTGATTCGCGGCGCTCCCGGCGCCCTCCGTGGTCATGCTCCGCTGCCTCCGGGCGCGCCGCCGCACCGCGGTTGAGCACCTTCTTGGCCACCGCGATGATGCCGGGCAGGATCGAGATCAGGACGATGAGCAGGAAGATCGGCTCGATGTTCTTGCGAATGAATTCGATATTGCCGAGGAAGTAGCCGAGCACCGTGACACCGCCGCCCCACAGGACAGCGCCGACGATGTCGAAGGTGACGAACTTGCGGTAATCCATTTTGGACACACCGGCCAGTACCGGCATGAACGTGCGCACGATCGGCACGAATCGGGCCAGGATGATCGTCTTCGGCCCGTACTTTTCGAAGAAGGCATGCGTCTGGGTGACGTAATGCTTCTTGAACAACCGGGTGTCTTCCTTGTGGAACAGCGCGGGCCCGATCGCCCGGCCGATCCAATAGGCGCATTGGTCACCAGCGAAGGCGGTCACCATGACGGCGGGCAAAAGCAGCCAGATCGATACCGGCGGATGCTCCGTCGCGGACAGCAGGCCGCCGGTGAACAGCAGCGAATCGCCCGGGAGGATCGGGAAGAGCAGCCCGGTCTCGATGAAGACGATCACCAGGATCGCCGGGAGTACCGCGTTCTTGAGCCACGTCTCCGTGAGCAGGTGCATCGGGTCCAGCAACTGGGTCAAAGCGACGTTGCTCGTCACCGATTCTGTCGCTGCCAGCAGAATCACGCGGCCTCCTGTCCCGGGTACGGCTGGCCTACATTGCTTGCCACCGCATCGGAAGCTGCCAGCGCAATTACGCGGCCAACAGTACCTGTGTTTGATTTGCCGCGCCTGCGGCACGGCGTGTTCGCGGCCACCAAGGCTCGCGTCCGAGCGGTCGAGACTCGCGACTTCGTCGCATGCGCTTCGACCACTCGGACGTGAGCCGGCCGCGAACGTCGCTCGTAAGACTCGCTCCGTGCGTGGGCAGGTCGGGAACGGGCCATGCGACTTAGTGGCTGGCCGTCAAACACGGCAAAAAGGCGCTGGCCTAGTCTGTGGACTGACAGAATTGTCTTTTGCCGCACAACACGGAGGTCTTCACAGTGCCCATCGCGACTCCGGAGGTCTACGCCGAGATGCTCGGTCGGGCCAAAGCGAACTCCTTTGCCTTCCCGGCCATCAACTGCACCTCCTCGGAAACCGTCAATGCGGCCATCAAGGGCTTCGCCGACGCGGGCAGCGATGGCATCATCCAGTTCTCCACCGGCGGCGCGGAGTTCGGTTCGGGCCAGGGTGTGAAGGATATGGTCGTCGGCGCGGTCGCACTGGCCGAATTCGCGCATGTGGTCGCCGCGCGCTACGACGTGACCATCGCGCTGCACACCGACCACTGCCCCAAAGACAAGCTGGACACTTTCGTGCGCCCGCTGATCGCCATTTCTCAGGAGCGGGTGAACGCGGGCAAGAACCCGCTGTTCCAGTCACATATGTGGGACGGCTCCGCGATCCCGATCGACGAGAACCTGGAGATCGCCAAGGAGCTGCTCAAGGCGACCAACGCCGCGAACATCATCCTCGAGGTGGAGATCGGCGTCGTCGGCGGTGAAGAGGACGGTGTCGAGGCCGAGATCAACGAGAAGCTCTACACCTCTCCCGAGGACTTCCAGAAGACCATCGACGCGCTCGGTTCGGGCGAGAACGGCAAGTACCTGCTCGCCGCGACCTTCGGCAACGTGCACGGTGTGTACAAGCCGGGCAATGTGGTGCTCAAGCCCGAGGTGTTGGCCGAGGGGCAGCGCGTCGCCGCGGCCAAGCTCGGTCTGGCGGGGGACGCGCAGCCGTTCGATTTCGTCTTCCACGGCGGTTCCGGCTCGCTGAAGTCGGAGATCGAGGATTCGCTGCGCTTCGGTGTGGTGAAGATGAACGTCGACACCGACACCCAGTACGCGTTCACCCGGCCGGTCGCCGCGCACATGTTCACCAACTACGACGGTGTGCTCAAGATCGACGGCGAGGTCGGCAACAAGAAGAGCTACGATCCGCGCGGCTACCTCAAGAAGGCCGAATCGGCCATGGCAGCGCGTGTCGTCGAGGCGTGCAATGATCTGAAGTCTGCGGGTCGCTCGATCAGCGCCTGACCCTATTTACCCTTCGGGGGGCTTTTAGTACATGAGTCTGGATGTACGTGTGCTCGGGCCCGTGCGACTGCTGGTCGGTGGTGAACCGGTCGCGGTCGGCGGGCCCAAGCCGCGAGCCTTGCTCGCCGCGCTGACCGTCAATCGACGGCGCGCGGTGGCCTCGGCTGCGCTGGCCGAGATGGTCTGGAACGAGGATCCCCCCGATTCCTATGCCGCCAGCCTGCAGGTATTCGTCTCGAATATCCGTAAGGCACTGCGTAATTCGGGTGTCGATCCGGCCATGGTGCTGCGCACCGAATCTTCCGGCTATCGGCTCGAGATCGCCGAGGACGCTTGCGATCTCGGCCGCTTCGAGGCGGCCAGGGATGCGGGCGCGCGTGCCGCCGAGGTCGGCGACCACGTCGGCGCGTCGCAGCTGTTCGGAAATGCGTTGCGCGAGTGGAGCGGTCGGGCACTGGCTGATCTGGCCGGATTGCAGTTCGCGGACGGTTTCGCCACCGCGATGGACGAGGAGCGGCTGCAGGCCGCCTCGGCTCGCATCGATGCCGAAATCGCCTGTGGGCGCGCTTCATCGGTGATCGGTGAGTTGGTCTCGATGACCAATGAACATCCGCTGCGCGAACCGCTGTGGGGTCAGCTGGTCACCGCGCTGTACCTATCCGGCCGACAGGCCGATGCGCTGGACGCGTGCCGTCGGGTGCGCACGGTGCTCGCGGACGAACTCGGAATCGATCCGGGTCCGGTCCTGGTCGATCTCGAACAGCGGGTGCTGCGGCAGGAACCGTTGAGCACGATGGAGCTCAAGCGCACCGAGCGGCTGGCCGCGGCGATGACCGAGACCGTCACCGAGATGCCGCGCGCGGTCCGCAGCGGTCAGCTGCGCATGCCGGACGGCCGGGTCACGGCAATCGCGCAGGGCGGCATGCGAATCGGCCGGATGACCGATAACGATCTGATCCTCGACGATCCGAAGGCCAGTCGCTACCACGCGCATATCATGCCGAGCCGGGCCGGACTGCTGATCAAGGATCTGCATTCGGCCAATGGTGTGTACGTCAACGACGAGGCGATCGATAGTGGTGCGCTGCTAGCCGACGGCGACAATATTCGTATCGGCGCAACGGTTCTGGTATTCCAGGCCGTCCAGTAAGCGCTCAGTCGCAGGCGATGCCGTCCCCATCCGGATCAAGATACGGGTTATAGCCGGGCTGACCACGATAGAGCGGCAGTTTCCCCTCGGCCCGAACCTGATCGCAATCGGTGTAATACCTCGGCGACTCCTCCTTCGACTCCTCCGGCGGCGGCACATTCGACCCCTTCGGTCCCGGCCGATAGCTCGGCACCGGAAGCGAACTATCGGGCCCGGCCACGAATTGGGCCGTGGACGAATCGGCGGCGGCGATCGGCAACGCGATCCCGAGGCCGCCGATCATCAGACATGCGGCGCCGAGCGCGGGTACAGCGCGGCGATAGATCAGTGAAGCTTTCACATCTCCATCCTGCTCCGCTTTGCACGCCGGCGGCAGTGCGGTTTTTGAACCACCGGAGGCCCTTTGCTCCTCCGGTGGACGGCTACTCACCCCGACACGAGTTGTCGTGCCGTGGACGGTAGCAGGGCGGCGGGCCGCGGTCCCGGAAATGAAGCAGGAGTTTCCTGTTAATTCTGGATATCCGTGCGGCACATGGACGATTCGGTAAGTCTGACGAGGCACAGGGGGCGAACCGGGTAGGGTCGGGCGCTGGTCGCGCGGCATCATGCGGTGCGTCGATGCGGCGTGGACGGGTTTCCGTTTCGCGCGAGATATCAAGGGGATGCGGATGACTCGGCGGTGGGTGGTGGTGTTCGGTGCGGTCGTGTGTGCGGCCGGGGTGATGTGTGCGGCGCGACCCGCCGGTGCCGCGCCGGCCGGACCGGTGGCCGGTCCGTGTGTCACGGATCCGCCTGCGACGCATGTGGGCCTGGTGCCCAAGACGCTCGAAGTGCCGATTCCGTATCCGGTGATCACCGTGCTGCCGCCGTCTTCGGCCGAACCCGCGCCGGTTCGCACGGAGCTGGAGTTGCCGTCGGATCCCTGTGTGAATCCGTGCCCGGATCTCACCGATGCACAGGCACCGCCACCGAGTCCGGCGAGCCAACTCGGCATTCCGGAAATTCTGTTGAGCCCCAAGCCTTTCCACTTCGCGATTCCGGGACCGGGACCGGATGCCGGTCAGGTGCCGCCGCCTCCGCCGCGCGTCGATCCGTCGATCGAACCCGCCCCGTTGTCGGCGGTGCGGCCGACGCCCCGGATCAGCACGGTCACCGAGGTGGCCAAGCAGACCGGCGCGAATTCGGTCAATCGCACCGATAAGCGCTGGCAGGTGGATGGCACCGATCTCGGCATCATGTGGGAGAGCGCGCCGGGCGAGATCGCGACCGCCTTCGGCGACACCGTCGGACGCGGCTTCCATCCACCTGGTGGGATGGGATTGGATTGGCGCAGCAATGTGCTCGCATTCAGCACCGATCGCGATCTCACCGACGGCATGACCTACGACCGGATGGTGACCGACGACCGCTGCCACGCGGCCGAGGTGCTCGCCAGCCGCAAACTCGACAATGTCGAGGTCACCACCATTCCGACCTCCGGATTCGCACTCGGTGCGCGGCAGTACCTGAGCTATATGTCGATTCGCACCTGGAACAGCATTCCGGGAACGTTCTTCACCAATTACGGCGGCATCGCCTATTCCGATGATCACGGTCAGACCTGGACCAAAGACCCCTACGCGCGCTGGGACAATATCTTCGGACTAGCGAATTTCCAAGTGAGCGCGATGGTTCCGCAGGGCGATTACGTCTACATGTTCGGCACGCCGAATACCCGGCTCGGCTCGGTGGGACTGGCGCGAGTGCCGAAGGATCAGCTCCTCAATACCACCGCCTATCAGTACTGGAGCGACGGAAACTGGACTCCGGTAGGCGGATTCGGCTCCGCGAGCCCGATCGTCGACGCGCCCGTAGGTGAGTTGTCGGTGCGCTTCGACACCTCCCGAAACGTCTGGCAGATGAGCTATTTGGATACCGCGAAAGTGGCACTGGTGGTCCGCGAAGCGGATTCACCGCAGGGGGTGTGGTCCGATGGCGCGCCGACGGTGACAGCGCGCGAATATCCCGAGCTGTACGGCGGATTCATCCACCCCTGGTCCTCGGGTTCGGACCTGTACTTCAATATTTCGACCTGGAGCGACTACAACGTCTATCTCGTGCACGCGACCATCGAATGAGGTTGCATCGCTAGGCGAAGCGAACCTCGGCGATGGCCCGGCCGAAGAGTTTGCGGCCCTCCGAACTACCCGCGAGCACGATGGTGGCGGTCCGTCGGCGCGGATCGAGCGATTTGATCCGCCCGCTGAATTCGACGGAACTCGGCGCCTCGGCGCTCACCGGAACGAATCCGGAGAACCGCACGCTGAACTTCTCGATGGCCGTCGGATCACCGAGCCAAGAGGTCAGGTAATCACCCGCCAGGCTCATGGTCAGCATGCCGTGTGCCACCACGGTCGGCAGTCCGGCCAACTGGGCCGCGCGCTCGCTGAAGTGAATCGGGTTGGGATCGCCCGAAACCCCCGCATAGTTGGCCAGATCACCGCGCGTCACCTGTGCGGTCTCGGGCGGGAGTTGATCGCCGACGGCTAGTCGGTCGAACTCCGGGAGGGAGCGCACCGAAGCGCTGCGCACTGCGGGCTGCCCGGGGGCGGGAGCATCCGCGGACAACGCGACCAGCGGATCCGGCCTAGTGATGTCACCGATGGTGACCGGGCGCGCGTGCATCATGATGTTCTCGACGGCGGCCGCGATATTCGGATCCACCTCGACACCGCGGCGCGCCACGATGGTGGTCGAACCCGATTGCACGATCTCGCCGTGCTGATTGGTCAGCGAGAACGTCACCAGGATGAAGTCGTTATCGCCGAACTGGCGGATCGAGTCGATCACGATCTCGGTGCTGAGCTGGTCGCCCGCCAGGATCGGGCGGGTGAGCTCGAAGACCTGGTCGGTCTGCAGAATCTGGGACAGGTCGTATTCGGTGAGTACCGTATCCAGCAGGACCCTGGTCGCATTGATGCCGATGACCGAGGCGAAGGTCGGCGGCGCAATGATGCCGTCGTAACCGAGCTCGAGCGCATCGGGTTCGGAGTAATGCGCACCGTGGCGACTCTGCGTCGCGCGGGCGAACTCACGGATTTTTTCCCGGCCGACCGAATAGTGTTCGCGCACCCGGAACCGGCGTCCCGCCGCCGTGGCTGTCTGTTCGACCGCTTCGATTTCCGGCTTTTCGATTGTCTGCTCCCTGACCATGATCCGGGCCATGCTACTGGCGAACCGGTCTGATGACCAGGTGAGTGTGACGTTCGCTACCGGTTAGAGGGCTTACCTTTTGGATATGTCCTGCTCGACTCGGCGCTGCCTTCGACTAGGGCGTCCCAGCGCTCGGCGGATCACAGACCTTCCAACCGTCGGCGGTCTGCTCCAAATCGAAAGTCCTCGCCGAGCGCTTCGTCGGATCCGCATCGGTGTACACGGTGGCCTGCGCGATCGCCGTTTTATCGGTGACCTTGATCGTATCGACGCTCGCCACCACCGGGATGTTCTTGCGATCCATCGACAGCTGATGCACGCCCGCGAACTGGTCCGCCGCAATGTTCTGATAGAAGTCGTGCAGCTGCCCGCAGGTGGTGTTGCGCAGCGCCCCGAGATCGCCGGATTCCAGCGCCGCGGTGTAATCGGTGATGGTGGCGCGCACCTTGGCCTCCGGGGAGTTGTCGCCCCGATTCCCGACGAGCACGACCGCGAGCCCGATCACCGCGATGAGCGCAACCGCGGCCGCCCCGATGAACAACCAGCGCTTCGAACGCTCGGCCGGCGGTTGCTGATCAGGCGGGGTGATTCGTTGCGGCTGGGCCATCGGCCGCGGTCCGTTGACCGGCTGAGCGGGGCGAGTCTGCTGGGTATCGGCAGGTGACGGGGCCGACGCGACCTGACTTGGCCGGCCGGGACCGCGCGGCGCCGACGGTGCGGTCTCCTCTACGCCGGGCCCACTCTGCGAAGGCCCTTGCGCCCCAGCCTGTTTCGGACCGGCCGCAGGACGCGGGGTGCTCGGCGGCTTGGTGATCGGCCCGGGCCGCGCCGCGGGCGCGACGACCCGGTCGGTACCGGGCTTGGTCCCGGCATCGCGCATCCGCTCCGTGGCGTTCTTATCGACTGGCTTCTGAATCGGCAATGCGACGGTCTGCTCGGCATCCAGCTTCGAAATCACCGGCATTGCGACGGTCTTGTCGTCCGCACCCGCCAAATCCGGTTCCGGTTGCGGCGGAGCCACAGCCGGACTCTTTGCCTTCGGGTCGACCCGTCGCATCACCATGGTCGCCGCATCCGCACCTGCGGAATCGTCGACCTTGTCGTCTGGTGCCGTGGCCTTTGCCGCATCCGAATCCCGCTGAATCACAGCGGTTTCCGCAGCGGATGCGGGAGTGTCACCCGGTGATGCAGTGCCTTCGGCCGGTGGCGTAGCTCCCGTCGGCCGAGTAGTCGATTCGGCAGCGGCCGATCCGGCGGACTTGTCGGCTACTGCTTCGGCCTCGCCTGCGGCGGATCCTTCGGCGGCCGCCGCGGCAGTTCCGCCGGCCGCAGCAGACTTCGCTGTACCGCCGGCACCCTGGGCTGCGGGACCGCCCCGTTTGATCACGACCGTCGGTGCGTTCTGCCCGGAGGCGGTACTGCCCGCCCGGCCGGACCCACCAGCTGGCGTCGGCTGGCCAGGCGACCCCGCACCCGGCGCCTTCGCCGGGCCCGACTTTCCCTTGTCTACGACATCACCACGCGAGATCTCCGCAGTCTTCCCTTCGGAATTCGCCGCGGTACCCCCGGGCTGCCCCGAACCGGCAACTGCGCCCGGCTTCGCAGCAGCGGGTGCGGACGAGACCGCGCCGCTACCCCGCGGGTCCACGCCGCCCGGCCTGGTAGTTCCGCCGGCCGCAGGAGCAGGTCGGGCGGGGCCGCTATCTCGCTGGCCTGGGCCGCTCGGCCCGGTTGTACGGCTCGGCCCGTTGCCCGGCGTCGGAGCAGATGCGGCCGCGCCGCCACCTCGTTGGCCCGCGCCGCCGGAGACGTTTGCGCCGCCACCTTGCTGGGTCACACCGCCAGGGCGGGTTGCGCCGCCCGCGGTGGGAGTAGATGAGGCCGGGCCGCTATCCCGCTGGCTCGCGTCGGCGGGCCCGGGTGCGCCGCTCGGCGTTTGGGCGGATGGGGCTGCGCCGCTACCTTGTTGGCTCCCGCCTTCCGGCGCGCGAGCAGGTTCGGCGGGGCCGCTATCTCGGTGGCCGGTACCGCTCGGCTTGGCTGCATTGCTCGGCGCGGGAGTAGATGAGGTCGGGCTGCCACCTTGTGTGCCCGCGCCGCCGGGCTTGGTTGCGCTGCCCGGCGCAGGAACAGATGAGGCTGGGCCGCTACCTCGCTGGCTTGTGCCGTCCTGCTTGGGGGTGGCGCTCGGAGTTCGAGCGGATGCGCCGCTACCTCGTTGGCCCGTGGCGCCGAGGTTGGCTATGTTGCCCGGTGTAGGAGTAGATGAGGCTGGGCCGCTGCCTCGTTGGCTTGCGCCGCCTGGCCTCGGTGCGGCGGTTGGTGTTCGAGCGGATGAGGCTGCGCCGCCACCTTGTTGGCTCCCGCCGCTCGGCTTGGATGTGTTGCCCGGCGCGGGAGTAGGCGAGGCGGTGCCGCCATCTCGTTGGGCTGTGCCGCTTGGCCCGGTTGCGTTGCCCGGCCTGGTTGCGTTGCCTGGCGAGGAAACAGACGGTGCGGTGCCGCCATCTTGTTGGCTCCCGCCGCTCGGCTTGGCTGCATTGCTCGGCGCGGGAGTAGATGAGTTTGCGCTGCCACCTTGTGGGCCAGTACCGCCCGGCCGACTTGCGTTGCCCGGCGCGGAAGCGGACGGTGCGGTGCCGCTACCTCGCTGGCTTGTGCCGCCCTGCTTTGAGGCGGCGTTCGGAGTTCGAGCGGATTCGCCGCTACCGCGTTGGTCCGTGGCGCCGAGATCGGCTGTGTTGCCCGGCGCGGGAGCAGGCGAGGCGGTGCCGCTATTTCGTTTGCCCGCGCCGCCCGGGGCGGATGGTGACGACGGTGCATTGACCACTCCGCCTGGCTGGCCCGGGGCAGCAGGCTTCCCGAGCGCGGCGATGTCCCCGGTTGCCGCACCCGACCCGCCGGACTGTCCGGCACCGGTGGGCGGCTGCTTCGGCAACGATGGCGACGGAATCGGCCGAGTAGGAGCCGCTGGTCCGCGCTCGCCGGCGGCTTTCCCGGTTCCCGAGGGTGCGTTGGACCCCGACGAGCCGGGCCCTGACGATGACGGGAACGGTCGGGTCGCGTCTGCTGCGCCGTCCTTCGCGCCGGCCCCGGCTCCCGACGAGGTGCCTGCGGCGGGACCGGGGCGCGAGGGTGCGCCCGATCCCGTTGACTCGGTGGACGATGCGGGTTTCCGGTCCGTGGGCGTGGCCGGGCGCGGGTCGGCCGCTGCGGCGGGGCGGCCGGGATTTCGTGCCGGGCTCTTCTCGTCGTTCGGGTCGGACACCTAATAACCCCTCGGTCGGGCGGAACAGTTTGAACTCGACGGCCAGCCTAGCCAGCAATTCGGTCGACTGTGAGGGTTCCCCTGCCCAGTGGCCGCTCTGCCCCGCTCGACAGCGGCGGGTGGGCAGCAGCGGCGGCCCAGCCAGGGAACGCCGTGGCGGCGCAGCACGCGCGCGCAGTGCACAATGAACCGCATGACCTCGTTCGGTGACTTGCTCGGACCGCAACCGGTACTCCTGCCCGAAGACTCCGATGCGGAGGAGGCGCTGCTGAACAACGCCGATCCGGTGCAGGTCGCGGCCGCGCATCCGGCAGCTTCGATCGCCTGGGCCCATCTCGCGGAGGCCGCGTTGGAGCGCGGCGGGGCGGATGGCGATACTCAGGTGGTCAATCACGACATCGTCGCCGCGTACGCGTTCGCGCGCACCGGCTACCACCGCGGCCTGGACCTATTGCGCCGCAATGGCTGGAAGGGTTTCGGTCCGGTGCCGTGGAGCCACGAACCCAATCGTGGTTTCCTGCGCTGTGTCGCCGCACTTGCCAGAGCGGCAAGGGCGGTCGGCGAGACCGCAGAGTACGCACGCTGCCTCGACCTGCTGGAAGACTGCGACCCGCGCGCCGCAGGTGAGCTGGGCCTCGACTAAGTAGTGATTGCGGCATCACGTAGCGATTCGATGAGGGGTGGTGGTCGGGCAACGGGCGGGCTCGACCCCAATTCCCCTGTTGGCGTCGCCCGCGCCAGCAGCATGCAGAAGCTGCGCAGCTCGTGGGCGCGATTGCGACTGTCCGCGCTGCCGATTCTGCAGTGCGCGGTCGGCGCGGCGCTGGCCTGGTTTATCGCGCACAAAATAGTCGGGCACACCCAGCCCTTTTTCGCGCCGACCGCGGCGGTTGTCTCGATCGGCATTTCGTTCGGCGCCCGGCTGCGCAGGTCGGTGGAGTTGGTGGTCGGCGTCGCGGTCGGCATCGGCATCGGCGACCTGTTCATCACCCGCGCGGGCACCGGCGTCTGGCAGATCGCCTTCGTCGTCGCGGTGGCCATGGCCCTGGCGGTATTCCTGGACGGCGGTTCGATCATCACCATGCAGGCCGCCGGTTCGGCGGTGCTGGTCGCCACCTTGCTGCCGCCTTCGGCGGGCGGCGGCTTCTCGCGCATGATCGACGCGCTCATCGGTGGGTTGGTCGGCGTTGTCGTTGTCGCATCGATACCGCTGCATCCGGTGCGCCGGGCCCGCGAGCAAGCCGCGGAAGTCCTTGCGGTGCTGGCGAAGTCGCTGCACGAATGTGCCGACGGCCTGCTCGAACAGGATCCGGAGAAGATTCGCACGTCCCTGGCGGCGGCCCGCGCCACCCAGCCCCAGATCGATGGTCTGCGCTCCACCCTGGAGGGTGGCCGCGAGATCAGCCGGATCTCCCCGCTCTATTGGAATTACCGCCAGCGTCTCGATCGCATCCGCGCCACCGCCGATCCGCTCGACAATGCCGTCCGCAATACGAGGGTGCTGCTACGTCGTTCTCTCACACTGGTCCAGGACGACGAAATCCTCGATCCCCGACTGATCGAGGGACTGGAGCGCCTCGCCCAAGCCGTCGAGGTGGTGCGCCGGATGATGCTCGCCGATCCCGGGCAGCAGCCGGACCAAGCCGAGGCCGCCAGGGTGCTGCGCGGTATCGCAAAGGCCGCGCGACCGGAACTCGTTGAGGGCGCAGGACTTTCGGCCCATGTGGTCTTCGCGCAGATGCGCTCGATGCTGGTCGATCTAATGCAAGTCTGCGGCATGCAGCGCATCTCGGCCATGGCCCTGCTGCCCCCGACGGTCCCGAATCCGCATGTGCCGCCGGAGAATTGAGCCGACTACTCAGCGGATTTCGGACATATTCCCGCCGCTGCGGGACGGCGTGCTCGGTCTCGGGCACCGAATCATGATCTTCACGTAGTCCGCTACTCGTGTTCGCCCACGCCCACGCTCATAGGCTCGAGAGGCAACCGCGGTTACGAGGGGTAGCGCGGTTGGGACGCTTCGCCCGACGGCTAACCGCCCACCGGCCATATGGTGTGGTGGCCGGGCGGGTGAGGTCGCGCGAAGAGGTCGCCCGGTCCGGGAGGTCGGACCGGGCGACCGGATATCGGCTAGGTCCAGAACCGGGTCAACCAGCTGCCGTAGCGTGACCAGTCCGCATCGACCCCGGACAATTCGTACAGCGAGTACACCGCATCGAAGAACACCTTGTTGATCGACGGCGTGAACAGCAGCGCGAACAGGATCAGCATTCCGAACGGCTTGAACTGATCGAGCGCCCGCCGGGTCTGATAGCTCAGCGACGGCTCCACCACGCCGTACCCGTCCAACCCGGGCACCGGGAGAATGTTCAAAAGCGTTGCGGTGATTTGCAGAAACGCCAGAAAGCTCAGGCCGTACCAGAACGCGCGATGTGAAGTGTCACTGCCGAAGAACCGCACGACCACCAGCAACAGCACCGCGCACACCGCATTCACCGCGGGTCCGGCACCGCTGATGATCCGCTGCATGCGCGCGCTGACGTTATGCGTGTGCACGTACACCGCACCGCCCGGCAAGCCGATACCGCCGAGCGCGATGAACACCATCGGCAACACGATCGAAAGCAGCGGATGGCTGTACTTCAGCGGATTCAGCGTGAGATAACCCCGCAACTCCACCTCGCGATCGCCCGCCCGCCACGCCGTGTACGCATGCGCGAATTCGTGCAGACACAGCGTGACGATCCAGCCGAATACGACGAGCAGAAATACCCCGAACTTCGCCCGCGTCGACTGCGGATCGGCATCCCACGCCAGCACACCACCGGCCACCGCGACCGCGATCACCAGCAGGAATATCGGGCTCGGCCGCACGGCACCCAGGCGGCGATCCCTCGAGAACGGAACCGTCATCGCACCAGCAGCCAGTTTTCGTGATGCCGATAGAACGACGAGCGCGGCAGCACCCGATCGTTGGCGATGCCGTCCCTTGTCACCACGGCCCCCGGCGTGCCGAGTTGCGCGGCCCGACCCTCCAGCCAGCGCCGCCTGCGGATGATGTTCTTCTGCACGCTCGCCCGCACCCCCGGCAAATCCAGCATCGGAGAGACGACCATCGCGCTGACCTTGCCGGAGAACAACTGCGCGTCATCCACATAGGCCTCGCCCTCGAGCTTCTCGCCGCCGGGCCCGGTGATCTCGGCCCGACCGACCAGCACGGTTCCGGTGTCGTCGCGAATCAGCGGAGTTTCGACGGCCCGGCCCTCCACCGCCCGTTTGGCGGCGGCATTGCCGGTGCCGGTCTGGTAGGCGCGCGAACCGTAGGTCTTGTCGACGGGCACATACCCGATCTCCACATGCAGCCGCTCGGTCCGCATCAGATGGGTCAGCACGGAGGCCAAGGCGGCGTCGTCGCCGAGCACGATCAGCCGGGGCAGGCTATCGGCGGCCAGGACAGGCAATAGCTCATCGATGACGCTGTTTTCCGGGATGGCAGTCGTCTGCGAAAGCGGCAGCGACGCGAGGGCGATGGGTACCGGTGCGCCGTCGCAACGGAGAACGTGGGTACTCAAACTGCCGTACACCCTCCTCGGTTCGGCCGACAACCCGTCGGTCACCCTCGCCACCTATCGGCGGACCCCCTGCTCGGTCCGCCAGTGCCTCGCAACCATAGCTGTGTTTTTGGCGGCGCGGGCGCCGCGTGTTCGCGGCCCCCTGGTGTGGGGGGGGGGGGGGGGGGGGGGGGGGGGGGGCGGGGGGGGGGGGGGGGCCCGGGGGGGCCGCCGACGGGGCGGGCC
>NZ_JBITIL010000039.1:0-30803 GCF_044458905.1 Nocardia sp. NPDC050408
GGCGGCGCATGCACTTCGACGACTCGGCTGAGTCGATGGCCGCGCCTCCGCGCGGACGCGAGACGGACCGCGAACGTCGCTCGTAAGACTCGCTCCGTGGTGGTTGGTGATGGCGGGGCGTTCGGCACCCGGTGCGCGCGTGCCGCAAGGTCGAGACTCGCGCCGGCGGCGCATGCACTTCGACGACTCGGCTGAGTCGATGGCCGCGCCTCCGCGCGGACGCGAGACGGACCGCGAACGTCGCTCGTAAGACTCGCTCTGTCGGGGGTGGGAGAGGCTTGAAATGAGAATTGGCTAACCCAGCACGTACTCGGCGTAGCGCGCGACCGCGAGGACCAGATCATCGGAATGGCGCGGTCCGATGATCTGCAGGCCGACCGGCAGTCCTGCCGCGGTGGTGCCCGCGGGGATGCTGATCGCGGGTTGCTGGGTCATGTTGAACGGATAGGTGAACGGCGTCCACTGCGGCCAGCTATCGAGCCCGCTGCCCGGCGGGACATCGTGACCCGCCTCGAATGCGGTGATCGGCATCGTCGGGGTGATCAACAGGTCATAGGTGGTGTGGAAGGCGCCCATGGTGATACCGAGTTGGGCAGCCACCGCACGGGCGTCGAGATAGTCGACGGCACTGACGGTTTCGCCACGTTCCCAGACCGCGCGCAGCCCTTGATCCACATTTTCGCGCGCACCATCCGGGAATTTCGCCAACATCGTGGCAGCACCGGCGGCCCACAGCACTTCGAATGCGTCGCGCGGATCTTCGAAGCCCGGATCGGTCGCGATGACCCGTAGCTCGGCATCGGCCAGCCGCCGCACCGCCGCATCCACGATCGCGGCGACCTCCGGGTCGACCTTCGCATAACCGAGCGTCGGCGAGTAAGCGACGGTGAGTCCGCGCACCTCGCGCGACATCTGGCCGCGGAAGGTCGTCACCGTCGGCGGCAACGCGGTCGGATCGCGCGGATCCGGCAGCGACAGGATGTCCATGAGCAGCGCGGCGTCCTCGACGGTCCTGGTCATCGGCCCGGCGTGCGCCAGCGGACCGAACGGACTCGCCGGGTACAGCGGGACCCGACCGTGCGTCGGCTTGAAGCCGACGATGCCGCAGAACGCGGCGGGAATGCGAATGCTCCCACCGCCGTCCGTGCCGACCGACACCGGCCCCATCCCGGCGGCCACCGCCGCCGCGCTGCCACCGGAGGAGCCGCCCGCGGTTGTCGTGGGATCGACCGGGTTGCGGGTGATGCCGGTCAGCGGGCTGTCGGTGACCGCCTTCCACGCGATTTCGGGTGTTGTCGTCTTCCCGAGGAACACCATGCCGTCCTCGCGCAGCCGGGCCGCGACCGGGCTATCGACCTGCCAGGGACCGCTCGGATCGATCGAGGTGCTACCGCGCCGGGTGGGCCAGCCCTCGGTCAGGAAGATGTCCTTGATCGAGATCGGCACACCGTCGAGCAGTCCGCGGGCATAACCCGAATGCCAGCGCGCCTCCGAATCTTTGGCCTGCACCAGTGCGCGATCCGGATCGACCAGACAGTAGGCGTTCACCGCACCGTCGCGCGCCACAATGGCTTCCAGAATCGCCTCGGTCGCCTCGACCGGCGACAGAGTGCCCGCCGCGTAGGCCGAGACCAATTCGACGGCGGTCATCGCGGCCGGTTGAGTATTGACGTCCGGGTAGCTCATGCCTTCGCCTCGCTGACGCTCGGCTCCGGCATGCGCACTGCGCGCTGGCACATGATTCGCTCACTTCGTTCGCTCATGGCAGGGCTCCTTCAGCCGGGCACGTACCCCAGCTCTTTATCGACCACGTTGTCCAAAGTCCGGTCGGCGATCCAATTATCGAAATTGCGGGTGAACGCCGTGACGACCTCGGCTCGCCAGCCGCTGAAATCACCCGAATTGTGCGGAGTAATAAGCACATTCGGCAGATCCCACAGCGGATGCCGCGCCGGTAGCGGTTCCGGATCCACCACATCGAGTGCCGCCCCGGCTATCGATCCGGTGCTGACTGCGGCGAGAAGGTCGTCGGTCACAACGAGTTCCCCACGACCGACATTGACAAACCTGGCATGTGGTTTCATCGCGGCAAATGCCTTGGCATCGAACATTTCCCGGGTCTGCGGCGTCAGCGGTGCGACCGCGACGACATAATCGGCAATGGGAAGTTCAGCGTGCAGGTCGCTATTCACGGTGCCGAAATCCGGGTCGGTGGCCCGCGCGCGCCGACCCACTGCCCGCACGGTCATCCCGGCAGCGCGCAATAACCGCGCGATGGCGCGGCCGATCGAGCCCGTTCCGACTATCAGGACGGTGGCGCCCGCAATGCGTTCGGATTCGCGATGTCGCCATTCGTGCTGTTGCTGCAACCGAAGCGATCCGGACAGATCCTTGGCAAAGCCGAGAATCTGTCCCAATACGTATTCCGCGATGGCCGTATCGAATACGCCACGTGTATTGGTGACCACGACCTCGCTTTCTCGCAGTGCGGGGAACATCACCGGATCCACGCCGGTCGAACCCATATGCAGCCAGCGCAAACGATCGGCCGCATGCCAGGCGCCGGGGAGCGCGCGAGTCAGGAAGTCGTAGACGAATAACGCGTCGGCGCCGCGCAGTGCGTCGGCGAGTCCGGGCGCTTGCGTGTACCGCACTTCTGCTCGATCGGCCACCGGGGCCATGAGGTCCGCCTCGGGCACACTGTCACTGTGCAGGACGGTGACAATCGGGCCCTGTTCCACATTGACACACTAAAATCGCATCGTATGATTGTCAACAATCCGATCGTTCTCGGAGGTCTAACGGCTGAGCGCGAGAGGGGCCGCATTGGAACTCGGCTTTCCCGATATCGAAGGGCCCGTAGCACAACGGGGGATCGGGATCATCGCACCGTTCGACCTCGCGCTCGAACGCGAACTCTGGCGCTGGGCGCCGCTGGATGTGAGCCTGCACCTGGCCCGCACGCCGTATGAACCGGTCCCGGTTTCGATGGCGATGGCCGAGCTGGTCTCCAATCCCGTACATCTGACGGCGGCGACCCGCGATGTGATGCACGTCGAGCCGGAAGTCGTTGCCTACCTGTGCACTTCGGGCAGTTTCATCAGGGGCCTCGCCTACGAGAAGTCACTGCGCGAAACCATTTGTCAGGCCGGAGCGCTGGACGCCGTCACCACCTCCGGCGCACTGGTGGAGGCGATCCGGCACCTGGATATCAGCAGAGTCTCGGTGCTCACCCCATACGACGAAATCCTCACCCACAAACTGCACGACTTCCTCGGCGAGGCCGGCTGCACCGTAATCCGTTCGGACCATCTGGGTTTGGGCGGTGGCATCTGGAAGGTCAACTACCGCACCATCGCCGAACGCATCATCGGCGCGGACGACCCGCAGGCGCAGGCCATCTTCGTCAGCTGTACCAACCTGCCCACCTACGACGTCATCGAGCCACTCGAACAGGCACTCGGCAAACCCGTACTCACCGCGAATCAGCTCACCATGTGGGCCTGCCTGGGCCGGATGAAACTGCCGATGACCGGTCCGGGAAAGTGGCTACTCAACGTTTTCTGATTGGACGAACATGCAGGCACCCACCGTCGGTTTCATCTACCCGGACCACGCGGCCGAGGACGACTACCCGCTCGCCGCGTCGCTGCTCGGCGTGCGGTTTCCGGTGGCTCACATCTACGGCACCGATCTGCACGCCATTCCTGAGCTGCTCGATCTGGGCAGTCCGGACAAGCTGCGCCACGGTGCCTCCTTGCTCGCACCGGACAAGCCCGACGCCGTCGTCTGGGCATGCACCTCAGGGAGTTTCGTATACGGACCGCAGGGTGCGCGCGAGCAGGTGCAAGCGCTGGCTTCGGCAGCTGAGGTACCGGCCTCGAGCACCAGCCTGGCCTTCGTCGCGGCCGCGCAGACGCTCGACGTGCGCCGGGTCGCGGTCGCCGCAAGCTACCCGGACGATGTCGCGCAGCTGTTCGTGGAATTCCTGGCCGATGCCGGAATCGAAGTGGTCGCCTTCTCCAGCGCCGGTATAGACACCGCAGCGGAGGTCGGCACTTTGACCGCCGCACAGGTGCGCGAACTGGCTGTGGCGAATGACCATCCCGACGCGCAGGCGCTGCTGATTCCGGATACCGCCATGCACACCCTCGGGGTGTTGCCGGAACTCGAGGCGCGCTTGGGCAAGATCGTATTGACGGCCAATCAGGTCACCATCTGGGAGGGCCTGCGGCTCACCGGCACCGCTGTGGCATCCGCCGTGCTCGGTTCCCTCTTCTCGGAAAGGCATATCCATGTCGGTCGTTGACTTCGAGCCGGTGAATCGGCAGTCGACCGCGGAAATGATCGCCGACCGGCTGCGCGATGCGATCATGCACGGCAACATGGCCCCCGGCGCCCAACTCGGCGAAGCCGACCTCGCAACCCGATTCGGCGTATCGCGCGGCCCGGTCCGCGAGGCTTTGCAACGCCTGCTCACCGAGGGCCTGCTGTACAGCATCCGCAACCGTGGCATTTTCGTCATCGAGCTGACCATCGACGACGTCGTCGACATCTACCGCGCCAGAACCGCCATCGAAGGCGGCGCCCTCGCACTCATCCTCGACGGCCGCCGAGATATCGCCTACGCGGCTTTGGAACCCAGCGTCACCGACATGTGCGCGTGCGCCGAAAACGGTGATGCCGCAGGCGTTTCCGATGCCGACCAAGCTTTCCACGAGGCGCTGGTCGACAGCGCGGGCAGCCCCCGCTTGGTTCGAGCGGCCCGCACTTTGTTGATCGAAACCCGAATGTGCTTGGGGGCGTTACAGACAACGTATCCCGACTTGCGCGAGCAGGCCCGAGAGCATGTCGAACTGCGCGATGCGATCGGATCGGGACCGGCGCGCCGGGCGCGCACGTTGCTCGTCGAGCACATGGACGACGCGGTTCAGCGCCTGCACCGCCAGTACAGCCTCGGCGAACAGGCGACCTGACACACTGCGTCGCTCACCGCTCGCGACAGTCGATCAACCCTCGGCAGCAGGGATTCGGCCAGCTCGTCGTCTGGAGAATCGACGACGAGAGATCATGCAGCACAACGGTTCCCGATCCGCCGATGCGTGAATCACATCAACCTCTGGGCGCCTGCCCAATGGCGCGCGAAGGAGGTGGTTCTCGCATACGTACATCTAAACGCATGCCCCCGAAGAATTCAGGCCTGGCCAGACCCAAGTCAATGGCGGCCACCACCTCCTGGTCGCGTACGCCGAAGCAGTCTGTCCGACCGGCAGATTCATGCTATCAACGGGCCCGAACCGTCCACTCCCAAGGTGGTGAGTACAACCGGCTGCCGTCCGACGCGCAACGACACGGTAAGGCCGGGAGCCCCGCCGTCCCGGATGTGCCACGGAGTGTCGTGATCGAATCGGGTCAGCGATATATAGCATTTCCACATCAGAGCCCTCGCCTCGACCGCCTCGTGCACGGATCGATCCACCGCAGTCGTCAGCGCCGTAACAATGCCGTCGGCGCATACTCCTCGAAAGGTTTGCGCGATGACCATCATGGCCTCGACAGCGCGGTGCCTCGGATTGGTCGTGTTACTGCTGGGACTGACCACACCGGCCGCGGCGACACCGACGGCTACCGAACTGGGGCACGCGGGCCGCTGGCTCACCGACGACCAGGGCCGGGTGGTCACCTTGCACGGGGTGAATTTGGTCTACAAGTACCCGCCGTACTTCCCCGCAGCGGGAGGTTTCGGTGAGAACGACGCCAAGTTCCTGGCGGAGAACGGTTTCAACGCAGTGCGTTTGGGTTTCGCATGGAACGCCGTCGAACCGCGGCCCGGCGTTTACGACGATAACTACATCGCGCAAATCGAGCAGACCCAGCAGTTGCTGGCCCGGTACAACATCTACAGCCTTGTCGATTCCCATCAGGACGCGTTCAACGAATCGGTCGGCGCGAGTTGGAGCGGGTTCCCCGAGTGGGCGACGATCACCGACGGGTTCCCCTTGCAGCCCGATCCCGGCTTTCCGCTGGTCTACTTTACGAGCCCGGCGCAAAACCAA
Source organism: Nocardia sp. NPDC050408 (assembly GCF_044458905.1). NCBI lineage: Bacteria > Bacillati > Actinomycetota > Actinomycetes > Mycobacteriales > Nocardiaceae > Nocardia > Nocardia sp. NPDC050408. The sequence continues at coordinate 6,057 of NZ_JBITIL010000039.1, forward strand.
ACGTGGGCGAACTTCTACCACAACCGCGCCGCGTCCGATGGTGTCGGACTGCAGGACCACTATGCGGCCATGTGGGCGCATGTCGCGCAGCACTTCGCAGACGAGCCGTACGTGCTGGGCTACGACCTGATCAATGAGCCGTGGCCCGGTTGGGAATACCCGACCTGCTTTCCGCAGGGCTGCCCCGAGTTCGAGCGCGGTGTGCTCGCGCCGGCCGAAGCCAAAGCGATGAACGCTATCCGCCGAGCCGACCCGAAACACATGCTGTTCTATGAGCCGTCGGTAACCAACGACCTCGGTACGCCGGACTGGATGCCGAATCCCACCGGCGATCCGAACGCGGGGTTGAGCTTTCACGACTACTGCTTCGGCCCTGTCGACACCTGCGTGAGTAACGGCTTGTATCGCGCCAACGCCGACGGCGTTGTCGGGCTGATTACCGAGTTCGGCGCGACCAAAGATTCGGCGAAGCTGACTCGTCTCACCGACGCATTCGACGACAACATGGCCTCTTGGCTGTTCTGGTCCCAACCGCAGGACCAAACACCCGGTCATCCCCAGGAGCCACCGACCGGCCCCAACCTGATGGACCCGGCGATCGTCCGCCCATATCCACAGGCAATCGCGGGCACCCCCCAGCAGTGGCACTACGACAGCGCGACCGGGACGTTCACCATCCAATACAGTGCCCGCCGAGCCGATTCCGGACAATCGTTCCCACCTGGAGTCCGCACCGTGGTGTATCTGCCGCAGAGCACCTACCCCAACGGCTACCAGGTCCAAATCCAGGGCGCCGACATCGTGTCGGCACCCGATGCTCAGCTACTTCAACTCACCACCAGCCCCGGACAGGACACCGTGCAGGTGACCGTGACGCGTCGGTGATTCCAGTACCTACCTCAGGATGGGCACTCGGCTTACCGGACGACCAGCTGTCTCGTGGGTAGACCACATGACATGAACGCGCCGTTGTCGGTGCCCCCAGCCGCTATTGCACCTGGTGATCGGCCATCAGCGGGATCGGCTAACTTGGCAGACAACCGTGCGGCAAGGCACGCGGTGCGAGGTTGCGGAGGAGGTTCGGTGGATACGAACGCGGAGACGACGGGTACCGCGAGTTTCGACGAGCTGGCCGTCGAGATACGTCGCCGGATGGATTCGCTGTCCACCGCGCACAAGAAGTTGGCTCAGCGAGTGCTGTCGGATCCCGAAGCGGTGGCGTTCATGACTGTCTCCGAACTCGCCGGCGCGGTCAATGTCAATGAGGCCACGGTCGTGCGCTTTGCCAATGCTCTGGGTCTGAAGGGATATCCGGGGCTGACGCGACTGTGCCGCGAACGGTTGCAGGAACAAGCGCAACTGTTGCGCCGCTTCGACAATCTCGAGCACCTCACGGCCGAAGGTGTCGGGCTGCGCGAACAGACCGTGGGGCTGGATCAAGCGAATATCGCCCGCACGTTCGCGCGTATCGACGACGCGATGTGGGATTCGACCGTCGATCGGCTGGCCCACGCTCCACGGGTGCATGTGATGGGCCTGCGCAAATGCCACGCCCCGGCGTATCTGCTGACCTACCTGTTGCGGATGCTGCGCGAGGATGTGTCGGCGATCGATGCCAGTGCGGGAACGCTGACCGATGAACTGCGTCGGGTGCGTGCGGGCGATTGTTTCGTGGCGATGTCGATCCATCGATACAGCCTCGACACTGTGCGCGCCGCGCAGTGGGCTCGACAGCGCGGTGCCCACGTCATCGCATTGACCGATACCGCCGTGTCGCCGCTGGCGGTATCGGCGCACGATACGTTTTACGTCGATGCGTCCAGCGCCAGCATCCTGCGATCGATGACCGCCTTCACCTCCCTCGCCCAGGCAATGACGGGTGCCGTCGCACAACTCCTGGGGCATGAAGTGCGCTCGACACTGCTCGAAGAGGAAAAGCTGTTGAGCGAGTTCGGCGTCTACGCACCCGATTGATCGGCGCGGTCGGCTACTCCGCCGTAGCCAGCTGTGCCGCACCGGCCCGGCGCTGATGAATCAGGCCGGCAGTGACGGCGGTCGCGGTGACCAGGAGGGTCAGCGCGAGCGGCGTACGGGTACCGGAATTCAAAGCCATTCCACCGACGATGGCCAGCAAGACGACTCCGACCGCGTAGGACAGGTACGGGGCACCCCACATTTTCACAGGCAGTGCGGTGATCTGCGCCGCGGTCTTATGGCGACGCCCGACGATCTGGGTGGCACAGATGCACAGGTAGACCACGACCGCGACCGCACCCGAGGAGCTGAGCAGGAAGGTGAAAACCGCTCCGGTGGGCAGGAAGTAGTTCGCCACGACCGCCAGGAATCCGGCGCTGGAGGCGGCGAGAACACCGGCGACCGGCACCCCGGAGCGGGCGGTCCTGCCCAGCACGCGTGGGCCTTCACCGCGGCGCGAGAGCGAGAACAGCATCCGCGATGACGAGTAGAGACCCGAGTTCAGGCAAGACAGCACGGCCGTGAGTACGACCAGATTCATGGTGGTCCGCGCACCGGGAACGCCGAGTTGGTCCAGCACCGCGGTGTACGGGCTCTGCGTGACTTGCGTTGCGTTCCAGGGCAATAGCGTGACGACAACAAGTACCGAGCCGACGTAGAAGATCAGGATGCGTCCAGCGACGCTGCGCATACTCGCGCGCACCGCGCTGACCGGATCTTGCGCCTCACCCGCGGCGATCGTTACCAGCTCGGTGCCGAAGTAGGAGAAGAACACCGTCAACGACGCCACGAGCAAAGGTGTCGCGCCATTCGGGAACAGGCCGCCGTGCCCGAGCAGGTTGGCCGTTCCCGGCGCCTGGTAGTGCGGAAGCAGGCCACAGATGGCTGCGATGCCGATTGCGATGAAGGCGACGATCGCGACGACCTTGATCATGGCGAACCAGAACTCGAAACGCGCGAAAGACGTTACCGCCGCGAGGTTTACGGCGGTCAAGGCGCTCATGAAGATCAGCGAATACAGCCAGGTCGGCACCGACGGCAGGAGTTGATTGGCGACCACCGCGCCGGCAATGGCCTCGAAAGCGACTGTGACACACCAGTGATAGGCGTAGACCCAGCCCACCGACAGTCCTGCCCAGGTACCGAGTTCGCGGGAGGCGTAGCTCGAGAACGATCCCGTTTCGGGGCTGGCCGTCGCCAGCTCGGCGAGCATGCGCATGACCAGAATGATCACCAGGCCGGTGAGTAGGTAAACGATGACGATGCCCGGACCTGCTGCGGAGATCGCTTTGCCGCTGCCGACGAACAACCCGGCGCCGATCACTCCACCGATACCGATCATCGTCAGCTGCCGAGTGTTGATGCTGTGCTTCAGATTTCCCGAGCTAGGCACGATGCCTTCTTCCATAAACCGTGGGCCGGTGCCCGATGCAAGTAGTGACATAGAACACGCCCTGCCGATTCGACGCAATAGTAATTGCAAACTGTGTGATGTCTGCAAATTCTATGGCATAGTGCTGACATAGAACCCGCCGAGGAAGAAGTGAGGCCCATGTCCACCGTGCTGGTGAGCAGATCCGGTTCCATCGCAACGCTCGTTCTCAACCGCCCCGAACGGCTCAATGCCGTCAGTGAAGAGCTGTACCGGACGCTGGTCGACGAACTGAATGCCGCCGACTCCGATCCCAGAATCCGCTGCGTCGTCCTCACCGGTGCCGGGCGGGCGTTCTGCGTGGGGGCCGACCTGAAAGCGCACAAGTCCGGCACGAGGACTCCCGCGGAGCAGGCGCGCTACGTCGATTTGGGCCAGCGTGCCTGCGAGCAGATCCAGACGATGGGCACCCCGGTGGTGGCGGCGGTCAACGGATATGCCCTCGGTGCCGGTGCGGAACTAGCGATCAGCGCGGACTTCATGGTCATAGCCGAGGACGCGCAGATGGGGTTTCCCGAGGTGAGCATCGGCACCTTCGTCGGTGGTGGTGTAACCAACCGGCTGCCACGTCTGGTCGGTCTGCGTAGAGCCACGGACATGCTGATCCTCGGAGAGCGATTCACCGGTCGGCAGGCACTCGATTGGGGGTTGGCCCATTCCGCGGTAACCAGTGATCTTCTGCTCGGGTCGGCCAAAGGGCTCGCCGAAACCCTCGCAGCGAAGGCGCCACTCGCACTGGCCCGGATGAAGGCGGCACTGCGCCGCGATGACCCCCTCGACGTCGCGTTCGCCACTGAGCAGCACGAGCTCCTGGCATTGATGGCCACCCGGGATTGGGCAGAAGGCGTCGCCGCATTCGCCGAACGCCGCACCCCCGTCTTCGAAGGAAAGTAGAGATGACCAGCATCGACGACCGCACGTCCGGCCTCGGCGCGCCCGCCCGCACCGCACTCGAGCGGCTGTTCGACCCACATTCCGTCGCCATCGTCGGCGCATCCGCCAATCCGGCCAAGCGCGGCTTCCAGGCCATCCGCGCCCTGCAACAGTCCGGCTACGCACATCCCATCTACCCGGTCCACCCGACGGCACTGCAGATCCTCGGCCTCGGCGTGTACTCCTCGGTCGATCGGCTCCCCCACGGCGTCGACGTCGCGCTGATCGCTTTACCCGCCGCCGCCGTCCCCGACATGCTGCGCCGTTGCGCCGCCGCCGGTATCGCAGGAGCCGTCGTGCTCGCCAACGGTTTCGGAGAGATCGGGGGAACCGGCGCCGAACTCGCCGCCGCGCTCGCAGTGGCGATCGCCGAGACCGGCATTCGGGTCATCGGGCCCAACACCTCCGGCCTGCTCAACGTCGCCTCGGGCGCGAATCTCGTTGGCCTCGAGCATGTTCCGTGCGGCCCGATCAGTGTGATCACGCAGAGCGGAAATATGCTGCTGTCGCTGGTCAACGATGATCGGGCGACCAAAGGCCCCGGTTTCCACATCTGTGTGGGGCTGGGTAACCAGGCCGATATCCGGTACGACGAGTGCCTCACCGAATTCGTCCGCGATCCGGGTACGGGCGTCGTGGCCATTCATTCCGAGGGGTTTACCGACGGACGGTCGTTCCTGATCGCCGCCGCTCGTGCCATTCCGGAAAAACCGGTTGCCGTATTGCGCGGTGGCCGTTCGGAAGGGGGGCGCCGCGCCGCGCGGTCGCACACCGGCTCGATCGCCGGACTCGACGCCGTGGCGACGGCCGTGCTGCGGCAGGCCGGGGTGGAACTGGTCGACCGCTCCGACGAGCTCGCGGTCGTCGCCGGCGCCCTTGCCGACTCCGCCCCGATCGCGCCAGGGCGCAAGGTCGCGATCCTCAGCGACGGTGGGGGCCACGCCACGCTGGCCGCCGACGCCCTCGCCGCCAACGGCATCGAACTAGCCCAACTCGGCGATCGGACACAGAAACGGCTGCGGCATCTACTCGGCGCTAATGCGGCCGTGGCTGGTCCAGTCGACGTGGCGGGCGCCACCGACGCCGACCCATTGGTGTTCGCCGAGGCCGCCGAGATCCTCATGGGCGATCCCGATGTCGGTCTCGTGCTGGTCATCGGTCTCTATGGCGGCTACCACCTGCGCTTCGACCCACGGCTGCGCACGATCGAGGATGCCGCCGCCGGAGTGTTGCTCACACTCGTCGCCGAACACGATGTCCCCCTGGTGATCCAGAGCTGCTACGCCGGCCTCGACATCGCCAACCACGACCGCCTGCGGGCCGGCGGCGTACCGGTGATCACCTCCATCGATCACGCCGTACGGGTCGTAGCGGCCCTGGAGCGGCGTGGTCGCCTGCTGGCGACTACCCCGCAACGCTCCACACTTGTACTTCCACCGCCAGCCGCCGCCATCCCCGGATCGGGACTTCTCGATGAACCCACCGCACGGCGGGTGGTCGCCGCCGCCGGAATCGACCTCGGCGCATGGACTTTCGCACGCACCGTCAAGGATGTGGCCGCGGCTGTCGCCGACTATCAGCGACCGTGCGCGCTGAAAGTTGTTTCCCCGCAGGTCATCCACAAATCCGAGGTGGGCGGGGTCAGGGTCGGCGTGCCGGCCGCCCAGGCGGCCGAGCAGGCACAGGCGATCATCGACTCCGTCCATGCGCATGTGCCAGACGCCCACATCGATGGGATGATCGTCGCCCCAATGGCCGATGCCGGAATCGAACTGTTGGTCGGCGCCACTCGCGATCCGATTTTCGGGCCGGTGGTGGCCTTCGGTAGCGGTGGCGTGATGGTAGAGGCATTGCGCGACGTCACATTTCGTGCTGCGCCCTTCACCGAGTTCGAGGCCCGCGAAATGATCGACGAGACGATCGCCGCCCGCATGCTCGACGGCTACCGTCATCTCCCCGCAGTCGACCGGCACCAGCTTGCCCGATTTCTGGTCCGCGTCGGCGATTTCGTAGCCGCGCACCCGGAGATATCCGAACTCGATCTCAATCCGGTGATCGCATCCGGTTCCGACCTAGTCCCGGTCGATATTCGAATTGTATTGCGCGAGAATTCCGGAGACGATGATGACTGAGCCGATCCGCGTCGACCGTGTCGGCCATGTCGTCGTCTGGACACTGAACCGCCCGGCGGCGCGCAACCCGATATCCGCGCAAGACACGATTACCGCCCTCGAGGACGCGGTGACGGCGGCCAATCACGACCACAGCGTGCGGGCGGCGATTCTCACCGGCGCAGGGACAGCCTTCTCCTCCGGCGGCGACCTGAAACAGATGCGCGATCGTGCCGGAATGTTCGGTGGTGCACCGGCGCAGCTGCGCCAAGGGTACCGGCAGGGTATCCAGCGTATTCCAAAAGCGTTGTACGACTGTGAGATCCCCACGATCGCCGCCGTCAATGGTCCGGCCATCGGCGCGGGGTGTGATCTGGCGCTGCTGTGTGATCTGCGGATCGCCGCACGCACTGCGGTATTCGCCGAGAGCTTCGTCCGGGTCGGACTTGTGCCCGGCGACGGTGGCTCATGGCTGTTGCCGAAGGCAATCGGTATGGCCCGAGCGTGCGAGATGGCCTTCACCGGTGAACCGATCGACGCGCACACCGCGCTCGATTGGGGCCTGATCTCCGATGTCGTCGAACCCGACGCCCTGCTCGATACTGCCCACCGCCTCGCCGCCCGCATATCCACCAACCCACCGCACGTACTCCGGATGACGAAGCGATTACTGCGCGAGGGCCGACACCAGAGCCTCGACAGCCACCTCGAGCTGGCCGCCGCGATGCAGGCGGCCGCTCACCACACCGAAGATCACCGCGAGGCCGTCACAGCCATGCTGGAGCGTAGACCGGCCGCCTTCAACGGCCGATGAGCGGTCGGGCATGGCTGTTATTGCCGAGGCCGGACCAGCCCGATGTCGTAGGCGAGCACCACCGCCTGCACTCGATCCCGCAGCCCGAGTTTGCGCAGAATCGCCGAAACATGGCTTTTTACAGTGCCTTCGGTGACATCCAGTTTCGTCGCTATCTCGGCGTTGGAGGCAGCTTGCGCGATGAGTGTGAGGACCTCGACCTCTCGATTCGTGAGATCGGCGAGATCCGGCATTGCCGCCGTTTCGGGGCGCATGTCGGCGACGAACCGATCCAGCAGCCGGCGCGTCACCCGCGGCGCGAGCAGCGCCTCTCCGCTGGCCACCACACGTATCGCCTCGACCAGTTCGGCGGGCCGGGTGTCCTTCAGCAAAAATCCGCCCGCACCGGCGCGCAGGGCCGCGTACAGCAGTTCGTCCTCGTCGAAGGTGGTCAGGATGATGACCGAGGGCCGGGGCTGGAATGCGGAAAGTCGTTGCGTCGCCTGCACACCGTCGACACGAGGCATCCGCAGATCCATCAGCACGATATCCGGCTGTGTCTGTGCTGCCAGGTGCACCGCCTCCGCCCCGTCCCCGGCCTCGCCGACGACCCGGATATCCTCGCGTGCCTCCAGGATCATCCGAATCCCGGTGCGGACCAAGGCCTGATCATCGGCGACCAGCACACTGACTGTCATCCCCGCCTCCGTGTGATCTGCCGCGCGCACGCGCGTCGCGGCGGCCGGTCCATCGCGAGCATCCAATCATCCGAGTGTCCGGATCCGGACCTGCGGGCATGTCAGTCCTTCACCGGATCCGCTCCCAGGTGCTTGGTAACTGAATCACCGGCTTCCACCGTATTCCATAGTGCCCGGTTCACCCGGAGCTTCACGGTACTGCCGTCCTCTAGCCGGACTATCAAGCGCCGGTACAGATTTGCCCCGTCGAACAACCCACGCGACTTCTTGATAACCGTCCCCCGCCATTCCTGCTGTACCACTGATCGACTCCTTCCTCCGCCAGGCGTTCATGCCGCAGGTTCCTTGCGGCGTACCTCCAGTGTTTCTTGTCGCCGAGCCGAGAACATCAACTTGCAGGCTTGTATTTGTCTCTGTCGAAAGTTGGAGACCAGCCTCGGATGGCCGGCGGTCAGCGGCGATGACATCAGGCGGGAGATGATCGGCGTCCGTGCCGAGCTGCTGCGTGGGAACGGATTCCGGGTGGTGAGGTAGCGCCGTTCGGGTGGGCGTGAGGCCCGATTCGAAACTTGCTCATCGTGGTTGCGACCGGACCGGAAGCCATGCCGCGACGCGGAAGCCACCGGCAGCGTTAGGGCCGGCTTCGAATCGTCCGCCCAGCTCTGTGACACGTCGCCGCATCCCGTCCAGGCCCCGACCACTACCGTGACCGAGTCGGCTACCGCCGCCGTTATCGGTAATCGCCACCACGAGTTGCCCCGCGGCGATCCGGACGTCGACCTCGGCTCGTTCGGCTCCCGCGTGCCGCAGGACGTTGGTCAGCGACTCTTGCACGATCCGGTAGGCAGCTTCGGCAACTCTCGACGCGACAGCGATGCCATCTGTCCCGTGCCGGTTCACGACCACCTCGACTCCGACCTGTGACATCGACTCCACCAGCCTGTCCAGATCCCCCAGTCCAGGCGAAACGCTCGAGTCGCGGTCGATCACCTCGAGCAGTCGACGTACTTCGCCGAGGGCTTGTCGGCCAACGGACTCCAATGCGGCAACGGCATCCCGGGCCTTGTCCGGGTGAGTGTCGAAAACATCGTTGGCCGCTGCGGCTTGCAGCACCATCAGCGACACCGTGTGCGCGAGCACATCGTGTAGCTCACGCGTGATACGGGCACGTTCCTGCTGGACCATACGCCGGGCTTCGGAGTCGCGCTGGGCGGATCTCGCGCGTCCCAATGCGCCCCAGGTCCAGGCCAGCAGAGCGGCACCAGACCACAGCAAGGCTTGCAACCCTCGCCCGGTGGTTCCCAATGCGAGCACGAAGAACAACACCGCCGCGGCAAGACCCAACAACGACGTGCGCGCGGGACGCAGCCACGAAAAGGTCGTCAACACGATCAAGGCGACGCCCGACCCCACCGGAACGTGCAGCAGTTCCAACGTTGCTCCCACGAGCAGAGAGGAAATCGTGACGAAAACAGGCCGACGGTCCATCCACCAAACGACGACCGCCTGGCACACCACCAACCCGATCACGACGACGCGGCCCGTCGCCATGGGCACCGCCTGAGGAACGAACAACCCTACCGGCAACAACGTGGCAATGGTGCAGGCGACCAGCAGCACCCTCCAACGCCGCGACAGCCCCGTCTCGAACTGATCCCGCACGTCACCGACGCTACCGGCTCCGACACCTCGACCGCCGCATCTCCCACCGGGCCGTCGGCTACTCCATCGACTCGCGCATGACGTCGGGAGATCGGGAACTCCTTGCGCCAGTTGACACCCCACGCAGCGGCGAGAAACTGGTAGTGGGTGGCGCCCGATTGGTGCGGCCTGGCCCTCTACGCGACATGGGCCTTTTCGAGTGGTCGACATGCTCGGAATGCTCGCGGACGAGACCAACGACTGATCAAACGCGAAATCCGGCCTGCGTGCACCGATGTTTTGAAAGATGTTGGTAGACAAGGGACATGGACATTCAGGAACTTCAGACCCGCGCGATCGCGATTCACGACCTCTACGACGTCCTGAACCTCGCCGAGCGAGGCCGCACATGGACTCGCGAGGACTTCATGCTCGGGTTCGTCGGCGATGTCGGTGATCTCGCGAAGCTGGTCATGGCGGCCGAAGGCACCCGGTCGATGCCCGGGGGCCGCGCTGCATTGGAACACGAACTCGCCGACTGCCTTTGGTCAGTGCTGATCCTGGCTCACCGATACGAGATAGATCTCGAAACCGTCTTCACCAAGACAATGGGCGAGCTCGAGGAGACCGTCCAAGCCCGGCTAGTCAATCATCCTCCTGCATAGCGACATGGCGAAGGAGGGCATCCCTGTACGCAGACGACGTAGGCTCTTGGGGTATCGCTGGCCTGACCAGTCGAAACGCTGGCCAGGACAGAGCATTCGAGCGAAATACATCGCTGTCGAGCCGCCCATCCAGCGATCTTGACGAGCCTCGAAATTACATAGCTATAGCCCCATCAGCTCACCAACTCAGGCCCAGTAGCGGTCAGGCGCAGACGCGATTGAGCTCGTCGGTGTAGGGGTCGAGGCTGGCGACGTTCTCATCTACCAGCGCGTCGGCGTAGGCGGTGATGGCATCCTTCTCCGTGCCCTGGGCCAGATCGGCCAGGCCGCTCAGCCTGTCGGACAGTGCTGTCGCTGTCGACTCATCCAGGGTGCCGCCGCTCGTGTCGATCGCGATATTGATCAGCTCAATGGCCTTGGCGCAGTGGGGGGACTGCGCGTGCGCGGGTGCGGCGGGCAGGAAGAGTACAGCGGCAGCGGCCGCACAGAGCACAGCGGCGAAGGCCGTCGACTTGGTCATGATTTCCTCTCAGAACGTTGGTCTGATCGTAGTGCCACAGCGTGAGACCCTGATCGCCTGCCTACCCAGGACAGCCCTCTTCGGAGGTGGGCAGGTCCCCCCCAAATCGGCGCCGTCACACTGGGAAAGAAGTTTCTTCACTATGGGCCGGGTGAGTAGATCCTCGATGTGGGCGCGAGTGATGTCGGGCGAGGACCGGGTGCTCATGGCTTGACGTCGTTTTCGAGCCGGTCCCGCTCGTCGACGGCTGCGGTGAGGACGGAGGAACCCGGTCGTTTGCCGAATTTCCATTCGTTGAAGGCCAAGTTGAGCAGGACGGCGGCGACTGCGGCGGCGCTGATTCCGGAGTTGAGGACCACTGCGATTCTTTCGGGGAGGGCGTCCCAGAATTCCGGTGCCGCAACGGGTATGAGGCCGAAGCCGATCCCGACCGCGACGATGATCATGTTGAGGTTGTCCTGGTAGTCCACCCGGGACAGAGTTCGAATCCCGCTCGCCGCAACCGATCCGAATAGCACGAGTCCGGCGCCGCCGAGTACCGGGTACGGAATTCCGGCGACTATCGCGCCGACCACCGGGAGCAGGCCGAGCAGCAGGAGAATCAGGCCGCCGGTTGCCACTACGAACCTGCTTTTGATTCCGGTCAGTGCGACCAGGCCGACGTTTTGCGCGAATGCGCTGCAGGTGAAGGATCCGAAGACCGGCGCAACCGTCGTCGACAGCATGTCGGCTCGCAACCCGTCCGCCACGCGCCTGGCATCGACGTCGGTTCCGACGATTTCGCCGATCGTGAGGATGTCGGCCGTGGTTTCGATCAGGGTCACCAGGATCACGATTGTCATCGCGACTATGGCCCCGACTTCGAAGGTCGGCGCCCCGAAGTGCAGCAGCTGCGGCGGCGCGACCAGGCGGGAGTTGCCCACCTCGGAGAAATCGACCTTGCCTGCGCACCCCGCGATGACGGTGCCGAGCACGAGCCCGATAAGAATCGACAGTCGCGACAGCGCGCCCTGGAACAGGCGACTGATCACCAGGATGATCAGCAGCGTCAGGCCGGCGAATCCGATGTTGGCCAGGGAACCGTAGTCGGGTGCGGCGGAGTTGTTGCCCATTGCCCAGTTGAAGGCGACCGGCATCAATGAAAGGCCGATCACGGTGATGATCGTGCCCGTCACCACCGCGGGGAACATTCGCACCAGTTGCGCGAAGAACGATGACAGCACCAATCCGATTACCCCGGCGACGATGATGGAGCCGAATACCGGACGTAACCCGCCGGTGGTGGCAATCGCCACCATGGTCGATACGCCGGCGAAGGAAACCCCCTGCACGATGGGCAATCGGCTGCCGAACGGTCCGATTCCGAGGGTTTGCAGCAGCGTGGCGAGGCCCGATACGAATAGGGCCGCCGTCACCAGTAATCCGATCTCGGCGGCGGACAGCCCGGCCGCGCCGCCGACGATCAGCGGTGGCGCGATCACACCCCCGTACATCGTCAGAATGTGCTGGGCTCCGTAGGCGGCCAACTGTCCCGGCGAGTGTCTTGCGTCCTCCGGTCGTCCACTGTCCGCCCGGCCGCGACGCCAAGTCGACTTCCCCATACCCTCATCCTCTCCGAACGCGGAAATCATGTTCCGCACCACGGAAATGTGACAGGCATCACTCGAGTGTGGCTACGGTAGGTATGTCCAGTCTTCGGTCCCGCGGCGGCACACCGCATTGTTGGTTCGGCTAGTTGCCCCTGTCTCTACTATCGCCCCAGGCCTATTGCGAGTCGACGTGATGCAACCAGGTGACGCTCCGTCCATCCGCTGTTCTGCACCCCCGACCGAGGGCCCTCTGAGAACTCAGGTGTCTTGGCCCGCGGTGCGGACCTTGATACCGTGAAGGCTCATCGCATCACCGCGGAGGATCACGTGCACCGTCTCATGCCGAAAATCATTGCTGCCGCAGCGATCTCGCTGGCACTCGGTCTGCAGCCGACGATCGCGGCCGCAGCCCCGGACGGCACGCCGCCGGAGCCTGCACTCACAGCCCGAACCCCCACGACAGCTCCTTTCGACCCCATCTGCCCCCTCTGTTTCCTGCGAGAACTGATCGAGAGCGGCTCCAGCCACCAGTAACATTCTCGCGGTCCGCTGATGAGAACTCGGTGGTAGTCCGACCTCGAAGCCACGAAACCCCCGTGTCCTGATCGAGGGCACCGTCGTATAGCTGCGCCCTGTCATTCGTACGGTCGGTAGATCCATTCTCCGACATTCCTCATATCCAGCGCATACGGAATCGATTCGCGCACAACCACTCACAAGCAACCTGCACGTGTCGAAGGGTGAGCCCGCGTCATTCCAACCGCCGCTCAGTTGCAACCAGCCGCCGGGCAGCCCGATCTTCGAGTCGACCGCGACGTTGCATTTTGGTTCGGGGTGCTTGTCGCGCCAGCGGATGTAGGCGGCGATGGCGTCGTCCTGCTCGCCGCGGCTGCGGTGATCGGTGCCGTCAGGAGCGAAGTACCGCAGTGCGGCAAACTCGGACCCGATCGAGTACAGCGACGAGGAGTAAGTCGGCAGGAACACCAGCTCGACGTCGTTGACCGCGCACCACTTTCGAGCATCTCGCGGCGTTTTGCGCGGGGAGACGTTATCGACGATCACATACAACTTCTCGCCCGGCCAGCGCTGACGCAATGGCTGCAGAAGGACCCGAAACTCGGTCCAGCGCTTTCAATCTCAGGTCCAGCAGTAGAGATGACCGGTAAATCCAAGGCGCCCAGTAGATTAGCGTGGCAAGCATGGAATCAGTTCTCGGCGCACTCACACGCTTGTAGTGGGCCGCAAGGTGCAACCCTCCCAACAAGATTGAAACAACACGCCCACTTGCTACCTTGACGTTGCCTCGACTACGAAAGGACTCCGACCATGAAACCCGGCCCTCCTGTCGACCTGCGGCAGAATCAGCCCCACACCGCCCGAATGTATGACTACTACCTCGGCGGCAAGGACCATTACAGCGCGGACGAGGAAGCGGCTGAACAGGTCGTGGCCATCTGGCCGGGAGTGCGGGTGGCGGCACAGAAGAACAGGGCGTTCATACACCGCGTGACACGGTTCCTCGCAAACGCGGGCATACGTCAATTCCTCGATGTCGGAACCGGTATCCCGACCGAGCCGAATCTGCATCAGGTGGCCCAACAGGTTGCGCCCGACGCGCGAGTCGTCTACGTCGACAACGATCCGATCGTGCTCGTCCACGCCAGGGCATTGATGGTCAGCTCACCGGAGGGCCGTACCAACTACGTCTCCGCCGACGTCACGACACCCGAAAAGATTCTCAACGCCCCGGGATTGCGCGAGACACTGGACCTGACCCAACCGGTCGCGCTCAGTCTCAACGCGCTGATGCATTTCATCCCCGACGAGCAGGACCCCTACGGAATTGTCGACACTCTGATGGACGAGCTCGTTCCTGGCTCGTATCTAGTGATGACACACGTCACGCCAGACTTCGACCCGACCGCAATAGGAACCGTGGTCGACATCTACCGCCGCAGCGGCTTGCCATGCCAAGTCCGAAGCCGAGACGAATTCATGCGGTTCTTCCAGGGACTAGAGTTGGTCGATCCCGGTGTAGAGGTGCCGCACCGCTGGCGCCCGGACGGTGTCGAACCCCCGAAGACAATGGACGCGCAAGTGTCCGCCTACGCGGGCGTTGCACGCAAGTAATGCAACCCCCGCACCCAGGAGACTGCCCCGTTGCGACGGTCGAAACCCAGTCCCTGCAACACCTTTCGATGCTGAGGTTGCAACCACCGCTAGAACCTCGAAGTCGATGGGCGAAGAGATCGACAAGCGAAGCCGGTCCGACACTGTGATTTGTGAGCCGAGCAGTACGGGTGCATATAAAACGAGCCCCGTCCGCCGGTCCGGGAATTCAGAACTTGTCCGGGAACTGGGTGATGATGCCCTGGCTGAGGATGTCGGCGACATCCATCATGTGCGCCTTGGACTCGTCGAACTTGGCGGTCGCGTCGCTGTACTTGCCGCCGATGACGGCGGCTGCGTAAGCGACGGTCTGGTCGATGTGCTTGCTCATCGCCTCACGCATGTCCTGCTGCGACCAGTTGGGGTTGATCGAAGCGAAGAAGTCGGCGATATCTCGAGCGTTGGCATGCCAGTCCGCGACAGCCCTGTCGAGTGCCGGCTTGTAGCCGATCCTGCTGGCGGCGAGGACTCGTACCGTGCAGTAGTGGCGGATCTCTGGTTTGGTGCGGTTTAGTCGGCGTGCGGGATATAGGCCACCAGCTCGTAGACGCGGCCGTAGCCGCCTCCCTCGACCAGGCCGACGTAGACCATCTGATCGAGGCGACCGCCGACCGCAAAGACACCAGCACGCCCGCGGCGATCGCACGCTGCATATCGCGATCCAGCGTGATCGAACGCAGACCTTCGTCGTCGGAGTCGAGCGGCGGGCCGCTTTGAGAGGCTCGTTGCACAGGACTTCGTGAAGCGGTTGCAGGCGTATGGGTTTGCGGCCTATAGCCATGAAGGTCGGCTCGTCACGGATGCATTCGATCAGCAGCCATTACCCGGGCTGAACGTTGGCGTTGGTCATATGGGGTTGGACGCGATCAGGGGTGATGAGGTTCCGTTGACCACGTCAGTTGTTGTCCTGGTCAGTGCGGCGGGACAAATGGGTGCTTGTCGTATTGGAGCGTCAATAATGGTGCAGCCGAGCGGGTTCCGCACCCCGGGGAAGGCGGGTGCGGAACCCGTGAGCGTAGCGGTTACTGGACCGTGCCGGCAACCATTTGACCGATGCCCTGCGCGATGAGCAGGTCTGGGCTGACTCGGCCGTCGGCGTGATAGCGCTGCGCGCTGATCGTCGCCGATTTTCGACCGCGACGCCGTTGCCGTCGATGGCTGCACGGTAACCGTTGGCGTTGCTGTCGTCGGTCAGGAAACGACGTGAATTGCGCTCCCGTGATGAAGGATTCACGAATCGATAGTCGTGCAGCGCCCGGTGGAAAGTACCGGAACAGCACCGTTTCACGGATCGCGGCCTCCCCAGAGCCGGTGCCGGAGTCGCTTTCAATGTGCAGGACCACGACGTGATCCGTCGCACACCAACAGGTCCAAGCCCACGCGGCTATGGAAACGGTCATACTTGCTTGTCATGGACCCAGGTTGGATCGCTCTGATCGGTGCAGCTGTTGGCGCAGTGGGGGCTTCGAGCGCAGCAGCGATTGCGGGACGATCGGCTCGCCGTGTTGCTTTATCCCAGAAGGCAAGCGACAGCGTCCAGTGGCAGAGAGAAAAGCGACGTGACGCCTATGCCGCGTTCTTGGACGCCGGTGCACAGGCCCGAGACGAACTCACCGCGATCTGGCGACTTGTCCGATCGGCGGGGCTGGACGATGCGGGGATCCGATCGCGATTGGAGTCGGCTCATTCCCTCACCGATCAGGTCCGACGCGCCAGTGCAACCAACTTCGTCGAAGGGCCGCAATCCATTCTGGTGCCGACGCGCCGAGCGGAGGAGAACATCGTAATCTTCCGGCGGCTACTGGAAGAGTTGCTGCTGAAGCCGCCGTCGGAGCGGAATGCCGTGGAGGCCGCTGGGGTGTGCCTGAGCTTGGAGGCGCAGATTCGCAGCGATCTCGACCGTTTCGCTGCTAGCGCACGTGAGGTGCTGGATGCAGCCGAGCACCAGAGCGTTCTGGTCGATCCGCCGGCTTTGCCACCAGCAGCGGCCGAGCTCGAATGGTTGCTGGCGCGGATACGAGAATTTCAGCCGGAACCGTGGCCGATCGATGTCAAACGGCCATTGTTCGAGACGGGAATCGACTCGCTGGCCCTGATCCAAATCGGAGCAAGGGCTCGACACGAGCTTGCAGTCGATGGCAACGGCTGGCTGATTTCCTCACTGGCGATGCAATCGGTCGAAGACGTGGCAGGGCATCTCGCACAACGCAACACCAATGGCGGTCCAGCGTAGTGCGCGTTGGACAAGTTACCCCCGTACCAAGGTCCGGTGACCCGCCATGTTGATCTGACGCCCGAGGAACTCGCCCGCTTCCAGCCCGAACAAGCGGGACCGGTGAACGGGTTCATGACCAGTTCCAGCCGCAGCGGTAACGAACTCATGACCCACACCACGAACACCGAATTCCAGATAGTCAGCAAGAGTGGGCGGCAAGTCCACGACTACGGCGGAACTCCCGACGAAGTCATGTTCAAAACGGGAACCGAATTCTTCTGCGAGAGCAAAGTGACCGATCCGCAAACGGGTCGCACCATTATCACGCTGACCGAACGATAGGAGACACACCCATGCCGGAACCGGGCTCGGAAAAAGTCGGCCGCTTCACCTTCTACAGTCGCGAGGAATCGGAAGCACGAGGCTTGATCCCTTCTGATGAAGAACGGGCGCGCAATCGCGAGATACTCGCTGCATTCAACGAGAAACGCCGCAATGCCCCACCCGAACCCGCACGGTCCCCCTCACTCGGCCTGGGGGAACGCTGGGGGTCGACAGCCTGATCGGCACCGAATTCGAAGGCTGGACTCGCGACGCGAACGGCCAGTGGTACGACAAGCCCGGCAACTGAGCCGCAATCAGCGCCGAGAACAGAACGGCGGGTCATTCGGCCCGCCGTTTTCGCGTCCCGACCAGGGCCACCGTAGCGGCGCCGCCGTTGAACATGATCCGCCGCCCGGACGAGCACAGCAGCAGCCCAGCCGGACGGTACGGCGGCGAGCTCATCGCCCCGACACCGAGCAGCTGAAACTCCATGCGCCTGACCGGTTCCGGGAGGACACCGCCCTTACACGTGGTCGACCAAGCCTTTGGCACCCTCGGACACGGCGCAGTGCACGCAGCAGAAGAATCGGCCGTCTGACTCCACACCGTGGCCGATGATCTTGCAATTGCAGTGCTCGCAGATGGGTGCCATGCGGTGGATCGCACATTCGAAGCAGTCGAAGACATGCCGCATTCCCTGAGCCTCGACGACGATCGGCATAGCGTAATCATTACCGCAAACCTCGCATGCGCTCATGGACCGTAGGCTACTCCGGGGAACCGGCACCATATAGCTAATTTCGGGTTATCTGCGCATGACCACGTCGAACTGCGCGGTGGAGGTCATCGCCTCGGGTTCGGCACCGATGTCCGGGCCATCGACTTACCCTGGCGGCTGCCAGCGCGACGGTTCCGGCGGCCGTGTCGGCCGCCGTCGTGAAGGTCACCATTGCCCTTTTACGCACTGAGAGGTGTTCCGCCGGGCGAGCGCCCCGCAGTGATCCGTGCGCCGAGACCGCTACTCGCGCCCCACAGAAAGAAGGGGTCGTAGGTTACGCTCGCCTCCGACCATCGGATCGCCGACTCGAGAGTTCGCGACCGTCCACCGCAATAGGGGCATGGCTAGCGCTAAAAACGCCGCAGTAGACGCGCTACCTAATCGGCATCGGTTCTCGCCGACCGATGACCGAGCAGCGCGGCAGCCTGTATCGACAGATCCGGAAAGCCTCTGTCGAATCCCCCGCGCTGCATGCTGTTCATGACCAAGCTCGAATCGCCCCTCCGGCCGTCGGCTGAGGGTCTCAAACGTCGCGGCGGCCCGCCAGCTGACTGACCTGGCCGTTTCCGGGCGAACGCAGTTGTTGCGGGCCGGGCAGTGCCTGATTCTCAGGTGAGGCTGGCTGCGAGCAACAGCGCCGCAGACAGGCCCAGCAGTATCGGACAGATTTTGAACCAGATCACTCTGGTGCGGGCACCGGTCACACTCGTCAGAACGGCCAGGCCCAGGAGTGTCATCGCCGCGATCCGGTACACCCACTCGGCGATGGCGGTATCACTGCCGACGACCGTCGCTACGATCACGGTAAGGGCGATGCCCCACAGTCCGACTGCCTCGGCAATCCACTCCTGAATGATCACTCGACGGTTACCGACGCTTGTCGGCTCGAAACCGGCGACAACCCGCCGGGTCGGCACGACGTGAGCAATGCCCCAAAGCCCGGTGACCGTCGCTGCCGCGTAGGCCAAGAACTCCCTCATCGCCGGTAGATGATGCTCACCCGGATGCTTCAGCGTCGGCGCGGACAGTGCGCAGGGTGGCTCGCATGATGTGCGCGACAAAAGGCCTGATCAGCCACCAGTAACGCCGGAACCGCCGCCGCGACTCGGGATCGGTGGTGACGGTTCGAACCTGGTAGCTCAGCAAACTGGACTGTTCGCCGTACCCGGTCACGGTGAAGTTCGCGGCGATCTTGCCCCACCCAGGCTCGGCGAATCCCGCGAAGTCCGCCCGCGGCACGTCAAGCCATTCAATATCAGGCTGCCAGAACTTTCCTACCGCGCCGAAGGCGATCTCACGCCCTTGCGTCTGACCCAACAACAACCAGCCCGGCAGCCCGACCCCCTCGGCCAACACCAGCCGCCGCGGTGCCACGACGGTATGTCTGGACCATCGTGCGGGCAGACCCCGGATCCACATCGCCGCCGCCAGCAGTGGTGTCCGCACGGTAAGGAAATCCACATTCCGTGCTGCGGCGAAGGTCGTTTCGGGACCGGCGTGTACCACCAGATGCTCGGCGATCATAGTGTCGAACGTTGGCACCGCCGACTCTATGAGCATGCGGTCGACCTTGGATTCCGTCGTCATCGGACCATCATCGAATGCGATCCATTCAGCACCCCAGGGCCGCCGGTCACCTGTGCGCAGGACCATCGACCTCGCCACGGTCCGCTCGGTGGCCTTTCCTCATGCCTCGACTGTGGCTGTGACATCCCACCGCTCGCCGGGCCGAATCCACCGGCTGTCAGACGCTCAGTAGTGCGTCGAGCGCGGCTGCCGGGTGATCGCTGGATCTGCGGCACAAGCGGATGCCTGTCCGCGGTTTATTTACCAGCAACCGATGGCGAATCTATCGACGGACTCTGCGAAGCGGGCGAGCAGATCGACTTCTTCCTGCTTGAACGCGCGCAGCGTCACGTCGATATTCGTCGAGCGATCAGGACATCGTTTGATCGGATAGGACACCTGCCGTTCGGTTGGATCTAGGGCGCAACTGGGTGGACGTCAGGGTTCTTCATCGGCAATGCCTGTGTGAAGGGTATGTTCGCGGAGTGGGAGGCAGGCTTGCGCTTGTGGTGGGGTCGGAGTGTGCGGCGTTGCGTCGGTTGGGGTTTGCAGACCGGTTGGCGAGCGAGCTTTCTGACCGGTTGAGCGCGTTGGGCGGTTGGGAATCAGCCGGGACTTCGGGTGGCGCGCTGCTGAATCCGACAACCAGGGAACTGGTTTCGTCGGTCAAAGCCGCGTTCATAGCGGCGTCGGAGCAGCAGGCGGCGTTGCTGATCAGTTTCATCGGTCATGGTGTGGTGACCGGCGACGGGAACTTCTTTCTGCTGGCACGTGATTCGCCAGCACTACCAGAGTCCGATACCGCACTGCACCTAGTGCAGGTGCTTAGCGAGCAGATGGACCGCCACCCGGTGGATGGGCTGATCGTCATGATCGACGCCTGCGAAACCCAGGAAGGCCTCACCGGTGCTTCGCAACGGCTGACCGACCGAACCGCACTGGCAGCCAAGCGAATCGAGCTGCTGGTCGCCACCGGTCATGACAGCGCCTATGACGGCTGCTTCACCCGCACCACGCTGTCTGTGTTCGAACACGGACTACCCGCCCGTGGAGAGAACCTGCTGCCGGTGGACCTGTTGGATCCGTTGAACTCGGGTTGCCCGCGTCAGGTGCCCGGGCACTGGGGTGTGGCCCATGGTGGAGATCCGGGTTTGTGGCTGGTTCCCAACCTGGCTCGCCGCGACGACGCCGTACGTGGGCGGTCGACGGCGGGGCTGGTGGATCAACTCACCGATGGCGTGGTCCTGACCGACTCGCTGCGGCAACGAATCTTCGAGGTAGTCGGAGACACCGGTAGTCGTCTGCGCGGATTGATCGGACCCGCCGGCTGCGGCAAATCAACGCTTGTCTCGCTGTTGATCCGTCCGGGACTGCTCGGCAAGGCATGGTTCAGCCCCGATTACGTGGCCGCCGCCGGTTTCGTCTCTGCGGCAACGTCGCTGGAATCACTGGCTGTCGAGTTGTCAGAGCAGCTGCATCGCCGAGTCGACGGGTTCGCCGACGCGGCCTCGATCGCCGCGACGCGTGGCACGGATGATTCCGAGGTCGATGTTTTCGAGTCGATGGTTCTGGAACCGTTGGCGCGGATAGCGATTCGGTGGCAGCCGATCAACATCGTCATCGACGGTCTCGATCAGGCTGAATCCGGTACCCGCGACCTGATCGTGGCCGCGCTGGCGAAACTGGTCGAGACCGAGGAACTCGCGCATGTGAAGCTGATCGTGGGAATCCGGGAGCACACCGGCCTTGAGGACCAGCCGCTGTTCGCCAGGATGCATCGCGTTCAAATCCCACCCCCAACACCGGAGGAGATCGCGACGGTCGTGGAGTCAGCCCACATGGCCGCGACTCGAGAACTCCCCGACACCGCCGCCAGCGACTGGCAGCGGTGGATCACCCGACTACAGGGACACACGGCTGTGGGTGGGTGGCTGCTGGCACGGTTGCTGACCGAACTCGACAGCGGCGATGCACTCGAAATCCGTGGCGACATCACCGTGGCCGATCTGGTTGAAAAGCGCATCCACCAGGCCCTCCACACCACCGACACGGCGTCACGACCGATACCTGCCCTGCTGGCCGTGCTCGCCGCCGCGGGATCCGGCCCGGTGTTACCAGTCGAACTCCTGCACGCCGCGCTTACCGCACTCGGTCACACGGTGACCGCTGCAGGTCTGCGCGACAGCGTCGTCGCTGTAGGGATGTTGGTCAGCCGAGGCAACCCAGGAACCTCACAGGAGCTACTCGGACTCGCACATGAGGAATTCCTCCACCCGACCGGTATCGAAGCACACCGACTCGGCACACCACCGATCGACGCACACCGAGCGATCACCACAGCATTCGAAACCGGCACCAGTGACCGCAGCGCCGACTACGCCCGCCGGTCCGGCGTACGCCACTACCTAGCCTTCGGCGAACCCGACACCGCCATCAAACTGCTCGCTTCCCTAGTGACACCGCGCGCAGCAGATGACCGCGACATGTGGGCCTCCTGGCTCCCCCTGATCAACCAAACGCTTGGACCCGACCACCGCGACACCCTCACCGCCCGCAGCAATCTCGCCTACTGGCTCGGCGAGAGTGGTGACATCGCCGGAGCGATCACCGAATTCGAGCAGCTGCTCACCGACCAGTTGCGGGTCCTCGGACCCGACCACCCCGACACCCTCACCACCCGCAGCAACCTCGCCCACTTGCGCGGCAAAAGTGGTGACATCGCCGGAGCGATCACCGAATCCGAGCAGCTGCTCACCGACCGCTTGCGGATCCTCGGACCCGACCACCCCGACACCCTCACCACCCGCAGCAACCTCGCCGAATGGCGACGTCGGATGCGGGAAGGTTCCTGATCGACCTCTGCAGGCTGCAAACAACGGCACCCAACGTTGTGATACCTCCAGGTGCGCCCAACCTTGAGCATGCAAGGTCACCGCAACGTTGTATCCAACGCAACATTGATGCATACATCCCCGGCGTGGAGGTCCTTGGGCATGAGATCCAACCTCAGACGGACTGCGACAGGAATCAACCATGCTGAATAATGGCTATCTCAATGCTGTTGAGTTGCTGACGGATTCACCACCTTCCGGCTCGACGACCGCCCCGGCCTTGCCTGAATGCTGCGGAAGACCAACTGACCGTAGCCTTCGCACCCCGCCCCTCTGGGCGGACTCTGTTCCCTTACCGCCGGCCAATACGGTTCCGGCCTAGAAACACGAGCCTGGCGGCCCATCCCTGGCCAGAGGCGAGAAACCTCACCCGATGAGTACGAACCGCCCATCACAGGCTATTGTTGATCAAGTGCGTGACATGTCACGCCAAGCGTCGTAGATCGCATTCGCTTCGCAACCAGCGCTTGCCGCATCCGCTCTTCTTACGGCGATCGATTTTGCCCATTGGCAATCTCGCCATTTCGTGCCCCGGCGCGGACCCGGAAGGTCCACAGACGGCTCGGGCACCACCTGATGCCCGAAAGGCACCGCAACACCTATGAGTTCTGCTGACATTTCTTTTGCCGCGCTCGGCGTGAGCGCACCGCTGGTGAAGGCGTTGACTCGCGCCGGGATCACCGAACCTTTTCCGATCCAGACCGACACCCTGCCCGATTCGCTGGCCGGACGCGACGTGCTGGGCCGTGGCCGGACCGGCAGCGGCAAGACGCTCGCCTTCGCCATCCCGATGGTCAACCGTCTCGGCGGCGGTCTCGCCGGTAGGCGCGCACCGAGCCGCCCGACCGGCCTGGTGCTGGCGCCGACTCGGGAATTGGCCACCCAGATCACGGCCGCGCTGGAACCCCTCGCCGCGGCCTATCGCATGACCGTCACCACGATTTTCGGTGGGGTCCCGCAGAACCGGCAGGTCCGGGCGCTGCGCGCCGGTGTCGACATTGTCGTCGCCTGCCCCGGCCGGCTCGAGGATCTGATGAACCAACGTCTGATCTCCCTGGATGCCGTCGAGGTCACCGTGATCGACGAGGCCGACCACATGGCCGACCTCGGGTTCCTGCCAGGCGTGACCCGCATTCTCGCGGCCACCCCGAATGACGGTCAGCGCCTGCTGTTCTCAGCCACCCTGGATAACGGCGTCAACAAGCTGGTCAGCCGCTTCCTGCCGGATGCCAAGCTGCATTCCGTCGATGAGGCGAACTCCCCGGTCGCCGCCATGACCCATCACGTTTTCGAAACCGCGAGCGTCGAAGCCAAGCGCGAGGTCGTACACCGGCTCGCCTCCGGCTCGGGTCGGCGAATCCTGTTCATGCGCACCAAACATCAGGCTCGCAAACTGGCCAAGCAACTGACCCTCGCCGGAATTCCGGCCGTCGATCTGCACGGCAACCTCTCGCAGGGCGCCCGCGACCGCAACCTCGCGGTCTTCGCCGCCGGTGATGCCCTGGTGCTGGTAGCGACCGATGTGGCCGCGCGCGGCGTGCACGTAGACGGTGTCGAGCTGGTCGTGCACGTTGATCCGCCCGCCGAACACAAGGCGTACCTGCACCGTTCGGGCCGTACCGCGCGAGCTGGCAACTCCGGTGAAGTGATCACCCTGGTGCTGCCCGGCGAACGACGCGACCTGGCCGACATCATGCGCAAGGCCAAGATCACTGTGACCCCGCAACGGGTCACCGCCGATTCGCCCGTGGTGGCCGAACTCGTCGGCACGATTGCCCCATTCGTCGCGCCCTCCTACAGCGAGCGGGCGGCACGTGAAGACGACCGCCGCAGCAGCAGCAGACCGTACCGTAGCAGTGGCGGAGCGCGCAGGGGCAGCGGCGGACCGCGCCAAGGCAGCGGTCGTCGCAACGCGGCGCATGGTCAGTCGCGCGCCAAACCGCGCGCTCACTCCGCGCGCGGAACGGCCTCATAAGGCCCGTTTTCGGTCGCTCCCCCAGACAAGCCCATGCCGAGATCGCCGAATCGCTGAGCATCGCCGGCCAACTGCCAGGCATCGAATGCTGGTGAACGTGGCTGATGACGCCGGTACTGACGGGCAACCCATCGAGTGCGAGGCAGTCGCGCCTGATGGGTTGCCGTGCGATTGCGTAGCCGGGAAATCTGCGGGCGTGGCCAAGAGGAACACGCCGGGACACGACACTTGGACCTTTCCGATCCAACCCGGCCATCTACCCCGCGCCCGGCCCCGCGGCTTCGACCGCGCGAACGGCCACCGATCCTCCCACACAGCGAATCCGACTCCGCCGCAACAACATCCAACACCGCCCCCAGCACACTACCGAACCGAGTAGTTGGGTCGGGAACTGGCGCGGTGTCGTGAGCGGTTGTAGGTGTGGAAGCCACTGTGACCGAACGGTTTCCCGCTTGATCGTTCTTCTGCCCCAC
>NZ_JBITIL010000040.1:0-26186 GCF_044458905.1 Nocardia sp. NPDC050408
ACCGAGCGCACCCAGCTCGACGGCACCGGCAATGTCAAGGGCACCGGCGTGTTCAAGGACTGGGACATCCAAGCGGTCTACCGCGCCGTCGGCTACCTGTCGCAGAACCTCACCAACCTGCCATTCGACGATCAGGCCGGGGTCGTCCCGAACGAGGCCGGACGTGTCCTCGCCGACGAGGACGCCGACGGTGCGGACCGCTATCTGCCCGCCACCTACGTGACCGGCTGGATCAAGCGCGGACCGGTCGGACTCATCGGCCACACCAAGGGCGATGCCAACGAGACCGTAGCCTGCCTGCTCGACGACAGCGTGAACTTCACCCCGGCCGCCGAGCCGGAACTGGATGCGGTCACCGAATTCCTCGAGGGCAAGGGCATCCCGTTCACCACTTGGCAGGGCTGGTACCGCCTCGACGCGCATGAGCGCGCCCTCGGCGAGCCGGAGGGCCGCGAGCGTGTCAAGGTCGTCGAGCGCGAGGACATGCTGCGCGCCAGCGAGCCGCACAAGGTCTAGTCCACCGCCGGGCGGCGACGGAAAATCCTTCACCGAAGACGTGGCGCGGATGCCCCGTCCCGCAGGGCGGATTCGAGCGCTCGCCGAGTGAGTGGGCGGCATGAGCCAGAAATCTCCCACCTTAGGCGGGAGGCGATGCAATGAGGCATTCTGTACAAGTGTTCGATGCCCATCTCCACATCTTCGACCCGCGGTTCCCGCTGGCCGAGAACGAGGGCTACCTGCCCGACCCGTTCACCATCGCCGATTATCGAAAGCGCATGTCGCGCTTCGATGTCGGTGGTGGCGCCGTGGTCAGCGGATCGTTCCAAGGCACCGATCAGACCTACCTGAAAGCGGCGCTGGCCGAGCTCGGCGAGGGGTGGGTCGGCGTCACGGCGCTGGACCCGGACGCCACCGACGAAGAGATCATCGAACTCGATCGGATCGGTGTACGGGCGCTGCGATTCAACGTCAAGCGCGCGGCCGCGGATATCACCGCGATGACGTTGCAGGCATTGCGCGCGCACGACCTCGTCGGCTGGCATGTCGAGGTGTATATCGACGGCAACATGCTCACCTCCATGCGGCCGGTGATATCGAAGCTGCCGGTTTTCTCCATCGACCATCTCGGTATGTCCGAGGAGGGTCTGCCCTATCTGCTGGATCTGGTTGATCGCGGGGCGCGGGTGAAGGCGACCGGTTTCGGGCGGGTGCAGATGAAGGTGGCCGATACGCTGCGCCGGATCCACGCGGTCAATCCCGGGGCGCTGATGTTCGGCACCGATCTGCCCGGTACCCGCGCCGGGCGGCCGTTCCAGGATTCCGATGTCGATCTGATCTGCGATGTGGTGGGCACCGATATGTTCAAGGTGCTGGAGGACAATGCGCGGGCGTTCTATCGACTGCCCGCCCGCCAACGGGCGATTCCGGCTGATCCGACGCCCACTTTGCCGATCCGCCGCACCGAGCAGCCGACGCTGCCGCTGCGGCGTGATGAGCTGCCGAAGCTCGAATCGGCGGACACGATTCCGTTCCCTGCCATCGAGTGAGTACGACGATCATCAGCGTCATCGCCGACATGACCTCGTAGCCCGGAGCCCGGCGGCGGGAAACGCCATCGATGCCCGGCCTCGACTCAGGTCACGATGGCACCGATGACCCACACCCCGGTCGCCAGCAGCGCACCGAAGAGTTCGATGAGCATCGACAGGCCCACACCCTTGAGCGCGTGAACCGTTGCCTGCCAAGCGGGTTGGTTGTCGCGAAGCCGCTGCAGCTCCGAAAGGTATACGCCCAGAACGAATCCCACGAACAACCCGACCACGGGGATGAGGAAGAAGCCCACGATGCCGAAGATCGCGCCGATGAACAGCGCGCGATTGGATACACCCGCATCCTTCATCTTCCGGCCCGGCCAGGTGTATTTGATGACCCCGGACAGCACCAAGAACGCTGTGCTGATGGCGAATACGGTCCACGCTGTCGCGCCCCCGGTCATGAACGCCCACACGGCAATGGCGCCGAAGATCAAAATTGCGCCCGGCAGAATCGGGGCGATGATCCCGACCAGACCGACCAGAATTACCAGGCCGACAACGACCTCACCCCAAGCTGACACTGCCGGTCCCTCCGCTTTCCGCGTCTAGTCACGCTGCCAGGATTCTGGCCCATTCGCCGGATCGGTGCACGGTGTCGATTCCCGGCGTTTGTGAGGCCGCTCACAGGTTGTCACAGCGTGCGCGGCCCCGTCCGTCTTAGTGGGCATGACGAACACAGAACAGACCACAGTGTTGATCACCGGAGCCAACAAGGGACTCGGTCTCGAAGCGGCGCGGCGGCTCGGGGAACAGGGGTGGACGGTGTTCCTCGGCTCGCGTGACGCAGCTCGAGGGCAGGCCGCCGCCGACAAACTCGCCGCTGAGGGGGTGAACGTCGTGATGGTGCCGCTGGATGTGACTTCGCAGGAATCGGTGTCGGATGCGGTACGGCTCGTTCGCGAGCACACCGACCGGCTGGATGTGTTGATCAACAACGCCGGTGCACCGGGGAATATTGTCGCGCCCGCGGACGCGACGGCTGACGAAATTCATTCCGTCTACGACACCAACGTGTACGGACCGATCAGGGTCACGCATGCGTTTCTGCCCTTGCTGGAGGCGGCGGAGAATCCACGGGTGGTGATGGTGTCCAGTGGTGGCGGTTCCTTCGCGGTCGTGACCGATCCGGATCAGCCCGTCTCGAAAATGCACGAGCTCGCCTACAGCTCGTCGAAAGCGGCGCTGAACATGATTACCGTGCGGTACGCCCAGGCGCTTCCGAAGATCAAATTCAATGTCGCCACTCCCGGCGAGGTCGCGAATCGCAAGTTTGCCGCCACCGACATGAACCATCACACCGGACAGCTGACGGTTACCGAGGGCACCGATTCGATCGTCGAACTCGCGATGATCGACGCCGACGGGCCGACCGGGATCTTCATCGATCGCCTCGGCCCAGTTGCCTGGTGACGGGCGCGGTGGCCCGTCCTCGGAACAGGGGACGGGCCACTCGCCGTTTTGTGGGGCTGTGTGGTCGGGGCGTTATTACGCTTGGGGTATGCGAATTTCGGTTGCGGCGGATGAGCGGGTTGGGGTGGCCGAGGAGCTGGTGGTGGAGCTCGGGCGGCGGGGGTTCGACACGTTGGTGCATGGGGCGCTATCGGATAGTGAGCGCGACGACTGGGCTTGGGCCAGTGAGGCGGCCGCGCGGGATGTGGCCGAGGGGCGGGCGGAGCAGGGGGTGGTGTGCTGTTGGACGGGGACGGGGGCTTCTATTGCCGCCAACAAGGTGGCGGGGGTCCGGGCCGCGCTGTGTGGGGATGCGGCGACCGCCGCTGGTGCCCGGAAGTGGAATGACGCGAATGTGCTTGCGCTGAGCCTGCGTTCGACTTCCCGGGCAGAGCTGACGGAGATTCTTGACGCGTGGTTCGGCGGTGAGCCGAGTGCTGATGTGGAGGATCGCGCCAATATCGCACATCTGGCGAAGATCGAACGCGGACATTGAGGCATTGACAGTATGCTGTCAAATATGACAGCATACTGTCATGCCGACGAAAACAGTTCACATGGCCGTTTACGACACGCTCGCCGACTGGGAGGTCGGTGCGGCGACCGCGCATATCAATCGGCCCAGCTGGCAGAAAGCGCCAGGAACCTTCCAAGTGCAGACCGTTGGGCTCACCGCCGATCCGATCATTACGACAGGTGGGATGCGGATCGTGCCGGATGTGGTGCTCGCCGATCTCACGCCCGCCGCGAGCGCGATGCTGATCCTGCCCGGCGCTGACACCTGGGAGACTGGCGAACTCGTGCCCTTCGTGCACAAGGCGCGGGAGTTTCTGGATGCGGGGGTTCCGGTCGCGGCGATATGCGGTGCCACCTTCGGATTGGCGAAAGGAGGGCTCCTCGATAATCACGCCCATACCGGTGCTGCCGCGGAATACCTTGCCTACAGCGGATATTCGGGCGGCGATCGCTATCTGGACCAGGCGGCGGTACTGGACGGCGATCTCATCACGGCAGGTCCGACCGCGCCCTTCGAATTCGCGCGCGAGGTGTTGCGCAGGCTCGATGTCTATGAACCGCATGTGCTGGACGCGTGGTATCGCTTGTTCGGCCACAGTGATCCGGCGGCGTTCGCCGCACTGTCGGAGTACGAGGCGCATAGGGCCACCGCTTCCGTGTGAGGAAGAATCCGCAGAGAACCGCCGATCCAGGAAGGCGTGCAGAACAGGA
This sequence comes from Nocardia sp. NPDC050408, assembly GCF_044458905.1. Lineage (NCBI taxonomy): Bacteria > Bacillati > Actinomycetota > Actinomycetes > Mycobacteriales > Nocardiaceae > Nocardia > Nocardia sp. NPDC050408. The sequence goes on from NZ_JBITIL010000040.1 coordinate 4,272, forward strand.
GTTCCGATATGAGTGACACGCCTGAGCAGGAACTCTTCGCGAGCGTCGCCATCACCTCGTTTCAGCTGAACGGTCAATTCCTCGCCATCGCAGAGGAATTGGCCGCGCCCGGCGGAATTACGGCGGCGTGGTGGCAGGTGCTCGGCGCGGTGCTGCGCGAACCACTGCCGGTCGCCGGAATCGCCCGAGCGATGGGGATCACCCGACAGAGTGTGCAGCGCATCGCGGACCTGTTGGTGGACAAGGGACTTGCTGAGTTCCAACCGAATCCGGCGCACCGCCGGGCCAAACTCGTCGCGGTCACCGAGGCGGGTCGCGAGGCCATCAAACGCATCAATCCACAGCATGCCGTCATGGCGAAACGGCTCGCCGATGAACTCGGTGCCGAGCAATTCGCCCTGACCGCGCAGGTCATGACCCGACTCTCCGCTGCGCTCGACGCCATCACCGACCAGGCCTGATCAGCGAACCCGCGCCGGTCAGGCGAAGGGTTTGTCGGTTCGGCCGACCAGGTCGGCAACCGAATCGACGACCAGGGTCGGGCGGTAGGGGAATTGCTCGACCGACTCGCGGGTGGAGATGCCGGTGGTGACCAGGACGGTGCGCATGCCCGCTTCGAGGCCCGAGACGATATCGGTGTCCATCCGGTCGCCGATCATCACCGTCGACTGCGAATGCGCGCCGATCCGGCGCAGTGCCGAGCGCATCATCAGCGGGTTCGGCTTTCCAACGTAGTAGGGCTCCCTACCGGTCGCGCGGGTGATCAGTGCGGCGACCGAACCGGTCGCGGGGAGCAGGCCCTCGCGGGACGGTCCGGTCGCGTCCGGGTTGGTGGCGATGAAGCGGGCGCCCCGGTCTACCAGGCGGATCGCGGTGGTGATCGCCTCGAAGGAGTAGGTGCGGGTTTCGCCGAGCACCACGTAGTCCGGATCGCTATCGGTCAGCACATAACCGATTTCGTGTAGTGCGGTGGTCAGGCCGGATTCGCCGACGACGTAGGCGGTTCCATTGGGGCGCTGGTCGTTGAGGAAGGTCGCGGTGGCCAGCGCCGATGTCCAGATCGCCTCCTCCGGAATATCGAGTCCGGTGTGGCGCAGCCGGGCCTGCAGGTCGCGCGGCGTGCGGATGGAGTTATTGGTGAGCACCAGGAAGGGGATCTCGTTGCTGCGCAGCTCGGCAAGGAATTTGTCGGCGCCGGGCACCAGATGGTCTTCGTGCACCAGCACCCCATCCATATCGGTCAAGTAGGACAGGATCGGTTCATCTGGTGTGCTCACGGGTCAATTGTCGGCTACCCGCCCGCTCACCGCTGGGATACCAGGTCAGGTGCGACCATCCCCACACCGCGCCGCGCACCTTCGAGGGCAAGGCTGTACAAGCGGTGGATATCCCGCAGACGTCAGAGCTGTGCGCGAGACACCGCGCGGCGCACTTTCTAGAGCGAAGCTGTACAAGTGGTGGCATCCCGCAGAAGTTGGGGGGTGTGCCGAATGCTCCGCCGAGCGGTTATTCCATCACATCATCGTCACCCTCGGGGGATCAATCACTTCCGGCTGAGCATGATTGCGTGGCGGCCGTCGAAATAGCGGCTTGACTTATGTCACGGCCAAAATCCGCCACAATTCGGCAACAGGCACTGCGAGGTATGCGCCATGCCCCCTGGTTATGTGTGGGCGAATCACCTAATGCGCTCGCGTAGCGCGACCCTGCACATCGCGCTGGCTCGGGCTGACTATGGTCGAGGGGAGGCCGTGTGAGAACCGATCGCGCAGCGCTCAGGTAGGCCGATCGCGGCTCGGGAACTCCCGTGTCGCCCTTGCGGTTGTACCGGGATGCGGTCGCGGGATTCAGGCGGCCGACGGTGTGCGGAAACTCCCGCACGGACCGTTGAGCGAAGCGACAGGAGTGGCGCATATGGGTGATCTCAAGCTCGGATACAAGGCGTCGGCAGAACAGTTCGGACCGCGGGAATTGGTGGAAATCGCGGTGGCGGCCGAGGAACACGGCCTCGACAGCGCGACCGTGAGCGACCATTTCCAGCCGTGGCGACACAAGGGCGGGCACGCACCGTTCTCGCTGGCCTGGATGGCCGCGGTCGGCGAGCGCACCAAGCGCATCCAACTCGGTACCTCGGTGCTCACCCCGACCTTCCGCTACAACCCCGCCGTGATCGCACAGGCCTTCGCGACCATGGGGTGTCTCTACCCTGACCGCATCATGCTCGGTGTCGGCAGTGGTGAGGCGCTCAATGAGATAGCCACCGGCTACACCGGCGAATGGCCGGAATTCAAGGAGCGTTTCGCCCGGCTGCGCGAATCCGTCGACCTCATGCGCGCACTGTGGACCGGTGAGCGCACCGACTTCGACGGTGAGTACTACAAGACCGTCGGCGCCTCGATCTACGACGTGCCCAAGGGCGGCATTCCGATCTACATCGCCGCGGGCGGACCGCTGGTCGCGCGCTACGCGGGCCGTGCCGGTGACGGTTTCATCTGCACCTCCGGCAAGGGCATGGACCTCTACACCGAGAAGCTGATGCCCGCCGTCGCGGAGGGCGCCGCCAAGGCGGGGCGCACCGTCGAGCAGATCGATCGGATGATCGAAATCAAGATCTCCTACGACACCGATCCCGAACTGGCACTGGAGAACACGCGCTTCTGGGCACCGCTGTCGCTGACCGCCGAGCAGAAGCACTCCATTACCGACCCAATCGAAATGGAGGCCGCAGCCGACGCCCTCCCGATCGAACAGATCGCCAAGCGCTGGATCGTCGCCAGTGATCCCGACGAGGCCGTCGAACAGATCAAGCCCTACCTCGACGCCGGTCTCAACCATCTGGTCTTCCACGCCCCCGGCCACGACCAGTCCCGCTTCCTCGACCTCTTCCAGCGCGACCTGGCCCCCCGCCTCCGCGCCCTCGGCTGAGGCGCGGCTGTTCCGATCGCGGCGGTACCGGCTGAATGTCGTTGGGCTCCGTCCGCCGATATTCGGCCGGGTCCCGCACCGACCATCTGACTACCTTCGGCGCTGCCGAGGCGCGGTGGTGCGGCGATTATTCGACTCGGGTCAGGCGCGGGTGAGGGCGAAGATGCGGAGGTCTCGGGTGGTGCGGGTGCGGTAGACGTTGTAGGCGCTGGTGATTTCGGCGAAGCGGGCGAAGAGGGCGTCCTTGTCGGATTCGACCAGGGTGGCGCGCACGGGGATGCGTTGGCCTGCGATGGCGACGGTGGCATTCGGGTTCGCCAGCAGGTTCTCGGTCCAGGCTGGATGCTTATGCTGGCCGAAGTTGCTGCCGATCACGTAGATGGTGTCGCCGTCGTGCAGGCAGAGCAGCGGTTGAGTGCGCGGCTCGCCGGATTTGCGGCCGGTGGTGGTCAGCAGCATGACCGGGGCGCCGATCGGGCCGAGGAGCGTGTACTTGGCATTCGTGCGCTGGAGGATGGCCCGATCCAGCGGGGTGACCTTCCGAATCAGCCACGACCCGGGTTTGGTGGAGGCGAGCTTGGTCGCCAGGCGGGCAAGAAAATTGGTGTTCGAACCCCACTGCCGTTTCGGAAACTGCTCAGCCATCCCCGGACTATATCCGGATCGGTGCTTCACCAAACCTTGCGCGCGCAGCCCGACAGTCGGTGCGAATAGGAATTCGTGATCGCCGTCTCGCCGAACGGTCGAGGTAGCGGCGGATTCACTAAGCTCTCGGACATGGCCGACTCCGCTCCATCCGCTGTGTACATCGCATCTCCGGAGGGTGACACCGGAAAATCGACGGTGGCCCTCGGCATGCTCCAGATGCTGTGCGCGACCACCGCCCGGGTCGGCGTATTCCGGCCGATCACCCGCTCGACCACCGAGCCGGATTACATCCTGGAGTTGCTGCTCGAGCACAGCACCGCCGATATCGATTACGCGCAGGCCATCGGCGTTACCTACGAGCAGGTACACGCGGATCCGGATGCCGCGATCAGCGAGATCGTCATGCGGTTCCACGAAGTCGCGAAGCTGTGTGATGCGGTGGTGATCGTCGGCAGCGACTACACCGATGTGGCCAGCCCGAGCGAGTTGCGTTTCAACGCCCGCATCGCGGTGAACCTCGGCGCACCCGTACTGCTGGTGGTGCGCGGTGCGGGCCGTACCCCGGGCGAGGTCGAGCAGCTGGCCGAGTTATGCGCGCACGAGCTGTCCCTCGAACACGCGCACCTGATGTCCATCATCGCCAACCGTTGCGATCCAGGGCAATTGGACGAAGTAGGTGCCGCTCTGACGGCCTTCGGTGTGCCGTCCTGGACGTTACCTGAAGTGCCACTGTTGATTTCGCCCACCATGGCCGAGCTGTGTACCGCGATCGACGGCGAAATGTACAGCGGTGATGTCGAATTGCTGCACCGCGAGGCACTGAAGATCATGGTCGGTGGCATGACGGCCGAACATATTCTGGAGCGGTTGGTCGACGGTGTCGTCGTCATCGCGCCCGGCGATCGCTCCGACGTACTGCTCAGTGTCGTGAATGCGCATGAGGCGGAAGGTTTTCCGTCGCTGTCGGGCATCATCATGAATGGTGGCATGCTGCCGCATCCGGCCATCGCGAGGCTGATGAACGGGCTCAAACCCAAGCTGCCGATCCTCACCACCGAGCTCGGCACCTACGACACCGCGAGCGCGGCCTTCCGCACCCGCGGCCGCATGTCGGCGGGCAGTCCGCGCAAGGTCGATACCGCGCTGGCACTGATGGAACAGCATGTCGACGCGTCGGAGTTGTTGCAGCGCATCGAGATTCCGGATACGTCGGTAGTGACGCCGCAGATGTTCGAATACCAGCTGATCGAGCGCGCCAGAGCCGACCGCAAGACCATTGTGCTGCCCGAGGGCGACGACGACCGGATTCTGCGCGCCGCCGGTCGGGTACTGCAGCGCAAGATCGCCGATCTGGTCATTCTCGGTGACGAGGCGGCGGTGCGTGCCCGCGCCGCGGAACTCGGTGTCGATATCTCGGCAGCGCGGGTACTCGACCCGCGCACCTCCGGTTACCTCGACGAATTCGCCGCGCAGTACACCGAATTGCGCAAGCACAAGGGCATGACGCTGGAGCGTGCCCGCGAAACCATGGCCGATATCTCGTATTTCGGCACCATGATGGTGCACAAGGGCATTGCCGACGGCATGGTCTCCGGTGCCGCGCACACCACAGCCCACACCATCCGGCCGTCCTTCGAGATCATCAAGACCGTGCCGGGGGTTTCAACCGTCTCCAGTGTGTTCCTCATGTGTCTGGCCGATCGGGTGCTCGCCTACGGCGACTGCGCCGTCGTCCCGGATCCGACCTCGGAGCAATTGGCCGATATCGCGATCTCCTCCGCGCACACCGCGGCCCGCTTCGGCATCGATCCGCGCGTCGCGATGCTGTCGTACTCGACCGGTGAATCCGGCAGTGGCGTCGATGTGGACAAGGTGCGCGTCGCGACCAAACTGGTCCGCGAGCGCGCACCGGAGCTGCTGGTGGAGGGCCCGATCCAGTACGACGCGGCGATCGAACCCACCGTGGCCACCACCAAACTTCCGGATTCCGAAGTGGCCGGGCGCGCAACGGTCTTCGTGTTTCCCGATCTCAACACCGGTAACAACACCTATAAGGCGGTTCAGCGCAGTGCCGGTGCGGTCGCGATCGGCCCGGTGCTGCAGGGGCTGCGCAAACCGGTCAATGATCTGTCTCGCGGTGCGCTCGTCGCCGACATCGTGAATACCGTTGCGATCACGGCGATCCAGGCGCAGGAGGGTTGATGCGAACCGACTCTCGACGCGGTCGTTCGATGCGGAGACCATGGCTTCCCACACTGGCGGCGACTGTGATTGCTGAACGAGTGCGGGGAACGCACGAAACGCAGGAGGTGTGATGAACGCGGCATCGCGGAGCGATTCGACAAGCGGCGGTGGTCAGGCGACGGGTGGGCGCGATGATCTGGTGTTGGTGATCAATTCCGGCTCGTCGTCGATCAAATACCAACTGCTGGACCCGGAGTCGGGTGTGGTCGCCGCCTCCGGCATGGTCGATCGGATCGGTGAGGAGCAGGCCGGGATCGAGCATCAGGTCGATGGCCGAACCATCGAACATCGCCAGCCGATCGCCGATCACACGGCGGGGCTGCGGCTGGTCTTCGATGTGTTCGCCGAATCCGGCCACGATCTGGCCACCGCCGATGTGCGCGCGGTCGGGCACCGCGTTGTGCACGGCGGCGAGGTGTTCTATCGGCCGACGCTCATCGATGATGCCGTGGTCGCGACCATATCCGACCTGTCTTCGCTTGCGCCGCTGCACAATCCGGCGAATGTCGCGGGCATCGAGAGTGCGCGCGAACTGCTGCCCGGGGTAGCGCAGGTGGCGGTCTTCGATACCGCGTTCTTCCATGGCCTGCCCGAAGCCGCCAAGACCTACGCCATCGACGCGAAACTCGCTGCCGCGCAGGGCATCCGGAAGTACGGCTTCCACGGCACGTCACACGAGTACGTTTCCGGTCGCGTCGCCGCGCTGCTCGATCGAGATCCCGCCGACCTGAACCAGGTTATCTTCCACCTCGGCAACGGCGCATCGGCATCTGCCATCCGCGGCGGACACCCGATCGACACCACCATGGGCTTCACCCCGCTGGAGGGGCTGGTGATGGGCACCAGGGGCGGCGATCTCGATCCGGGGATCATCGCGCATCTGGTCCGTGCGGCCCACCTGGATGTCGACCAGATCGATGAAATGCTGAACCGTAATGCCGGACTCAAGGGCCTGTCCGGCGTCAACGACTTCCGTGAGCTGCAGCGGCTGATCGAGGTGGGTGACGTCGCGGCCCGCCTGGCCTATGACGTGTACATCCACCGCCTGCGCCGCTATCTCGGCGCCTACCTGATCGAGCTCGGTGGCGTCGATGCCATCACCTTCACCGCGGGCGTCGGCGAGAACAGCCCGCAGGTCCGCGCCGACGCACTCGCCGGACTGTCCCGTTTCGGCATCGCAGTCGATCCGGACCGCAATTTCGCCAAGGATCGCGCCGCCCGGCATATCTCCGCGCCGGGCGCAGAGGTCGCCGTGCTGGTCGTGCCGACCAATGAGGAACTGGCGATCGCGCGGGCCGCACTACAAGTTGTCGCAGCTCAGCGGGCTGATTGAGCGGGCCTAGAAAACCTCACGGAATCCTCACAGTCGCTGCGGCAGTATTGGTGTCGGATCAGATTCGCGCCGGACGCCGAAACCGGGGCGGAACCTCCGCCGCTATCGGGACCGCGATGCCCTCGCCACTCCCGATGCGCCCGCCCCGGCTGCCCCCGGGGCGGGCCGGAATCGCGCGGAACCCGGGGATGATCGGTGTGCCGACTGCTCCGCGAATCTGGATCCGAGCCCGGCCGGAGTTCCCTCCCGGCCGGGTTTGCTTTGTTCCCCGCCTAGATCCAGGTCTTGGCTCGAATGGAGTTCGCCAGGTCTACCAGGGCGTAGCGGTGGTTGCGGCCCGGGGCGCTGCGGGCCAACGCACGCAGCCCGGCCTCGGTGCCCGCGCGCAGCTCGCGCTCGGTGAACGGCGCGCCGAAGAGGGTGGCGTCGTCGCTCGCGGGCGTATTGCCCGATTGCAGCCAGGTCAGCGCGGCACCGAGGACGAGCACGCGCATCTGGATCGCGCGGCTCTCCCCGCTGGGCAGGCCGGCCACGCGCGAAGCTGAAAGGTGCAGGGTGGATTCGGGGAGTTCGGCGATCGGGGCGGCGGTGAGCAACAGCCACACCGCGGTCATCCGGGCTGTTGTGTAGTGCCGGGAGGCGGCGGGCACCTCGTCGAGCGCGCGCACGGCCTCCTCGACCTGACCCGCCGCGGACGACTGCCTGGCCAGGCCGAAGGCGGCGCTCACCACGGCACGGTCGGTGCGCCAGACGGTGGCATAGAACTTCTCGGCATAGGCTCGCCATTGTTCGTGGTCAACCGAATCCCAATGCTGCAGAACGAGTTCCGCGGTCGCGCCGAGCGCGAGCTTGGGGGCGATCTCGCCGGGCAGCACCCGCAGCACCGCATCGAAGCTGTTATAGGCCTGCTCGTAATCCAGCTCCAGCAGCTGAGCGTGGCCCAGGTACCAGTCGATGCGCCAATCGTGATCGCTGGGCAGCCGCGACAGCATATGCAGCACCGCCGCCGATTCACCGAGTTCGAGTCGAAGCTTGGCCTCGGCCAGCGTCAGCTCCAGATCCAATGTCTCCTGGGGCTTTTCGGGATCGGCTACGGCACGCTCATGTGCCTCCTGCAATGCCGCAAGCGCGTCGTTCGGTTCCGGATGTGCCACGGCTGCGAGCACCGGCACCGATGCGTCCGTCGGATCGATGAGCGGAACCGGAAGTGCCGCAGCCACTTCGTCGGCGCGCAGCAGGTTGCTTCTGGCGATGCCGTCGGCATAGGCATCGGTTTGGCTGATCAACTCCTCGGTGCCGAAGCTGGCGCGCTGTGGACTGAAAACTGTGGACAGCTGTGGATGTTCGGCACCGGTGTTCATGGCGAGGATCTCGCGCAGTACCCCGGCCAGCTGCGCGGACATGACGCGCGCGGAGGGGAAGCGGCGCTCGGGATCGGGATCGGTCGCACACAGCAGCAGGCGGTGGAAGAACTCGTAGCGTTCGAGCACCGGATGGTCGCCGGGGTCGGGAATGCCGTCGAGATACCGTCCCTGTTCCATCGGCATACTGAGCGTCAGCACGGCCAGCGTCCGCCCGACCGTGTAGATGTCCGACGCCACCGTCGGTCCGGTCCTGGCGATCTCGGGCGCCTGAAAACCTCTGGTGCCGTAAAGGTTTCCGTAGGCATCGAGGGTGGTGACGGCACCGAGGTCGATGAGTTCGACCTGGTCCTCGGTGACCATGATGTTGTCGGGTTTGAGGTCGTTGTAGGCCAACCCGATCGAATGCAGATATTCCAGCGCGGGCAGGATCTCCAGCAGATATGCGATCGCCTCGGGGACCGGCATCCGCTGCGGCCGCGGGTAGGTGTCGAGGATATCGCGCAGTGAGCGACCGCCGACGTACTCCATGACGATGTAGCCGATCGACTCGCCGTCCGGGCCGGTGTGCTCGACGAAGTTGTGGATCTTGACGATGCTGGGATGTGCTACCTCGGCGAGGAATTGGCGTTCGGCGACGGCCACCGCTTGGGCCTCGGTATCGCCCGCGTGCAGCAGGCCCTTCAAAACCACCCAGCGGTCGCTGACATTGCGGTCGATCGCGAGGTAGATCCAGCCGAGCCCGCCGTGCGCGATACAGCCCTGGACTTCGTACTGGTTCGAAACCAGATCGCCCTCGTGCAGCGACGGGCGGAAATCGTATGGCGCACCGCAGGTTTCGCAGGTGCCAGCGGTCATCGCGGGGCGGGTCGCGGTGGCGCGCCCGACCGGGTTGCCGCAGCGCCAACAGAAGCGCCTGCCCTCGGAGACAACGGGTTCGGCGAGCACCGCGGTGCGTGGATCGGCGGGCGGGATATTCGGGATCGTGACCAGTCCGGCACCGAGTTTGCGCGTCGTCGGTCGCGAGCGCGCGGTGCGCACGCTGCGGCCCGAGGTGCGCATGGTTGCGGCGGAGGTCGGCTCCGGGGCATTCCATGCGCCGACGGTGAATTCGGCGGCCATATGGTCACGGCGAACGGTTTCGCCGGAGGGGGGTCGGCGGCGGATGGTCTCGGGGGAGGCGCGGTGGTCACGGATCGTCTCGGCGGAGGCGGGCTGGTGCCGAACCGTTTCACCGGAAGCGGCACTGGCACCCTCGGCCGCCCCGGTATGCGGGGTTTCGGCCTCGGGTCCGGTGCTCGGTGACCACCTGATCGTTTCGATGGCCGCGGAGCCGGATTCGGCTTGTTCGAAGAACGCGGTCGCCCTGGTGCTTTCTCCGGATTCCTCGGTGAATTCCTGCGGCTCGTTCTCGGTCGAATCGGCGGCATCGTGCGGTGATGTCATCGCCGTCAGTCCTGATAGGTCGGGACGGGCGCGGGTGGGACCGGGCCCAGTGCGATGAGGTATTGCTGGTAAAGCCGGGCCCAGGTGCCGTCGTTGCGGATGCGCTCCAGCGTGCCGTTGACGAAGCGGACCAGATCGTCGTTGCCCTTGGGAATTCCGATGCCGTAGGGCTCGACGCTGATGCTGGGGCCGACCAATTCGGTGTAGGACGAGTCCTGCGTGGCCAGACCCGCGAGGATCGCGTCGTCGGTGCTGATCGCGTCGACTTGACGCTGCTGCAGCACGACCAAACAGTCGGCCCAGGTCGGCACGGTGAGGATGGTCGCGCCCGGCTGCTCGCGGCGCATGTGGTCCAGCGAGGTGGTGCCGGAGACGATGCACACCCGCTTACCGGCCAAATCGGCCAGACTTCGGATACCGGAATTCTTCACCGCGAGCACACGCTGATTCGCGTGCAGATAGACGGTCGAGAAGGTGACCCTTTGCCGCCGTTCGCAGTTGATCGTCATCGTCTTGGCGACGATATCGACGACGTGATTCTGCAGCGCGCTCTCGCGCTCCGCGGACCCGAGACTGCGGTACTCGATCTGATCCGGACTACCGAGCAGATCCCGGGCGACCTCCCTCGCGATATCGGCATCGAACCCGACAATCGTGCCGCTGACCGGATCCCGGAAGCTGAAAAGGTTACTGCCGGTATCCAATCCGACCACCAGCCGACCGCGGGCGCGAATCGCATCGATGGTCGGTCCGTGGGCGGCCGCACCCGCCCCGGTAGGCCGCAGACTCGCGGTCGGATCGCCGCACTGCTCGTCGCGTTCCGGTGGAATCGGTGAATCCGTGGATATCGAAACGGCGTTGGCGGGCAGCGGTGGTTCGGTGTATTTGGTGGTCTTGGTATCGATCGTGTCCGAGCCCGCCGCGCACCCGGCGAGCAGGGTGGTTGCGGCGAGCGCGGCGAGCAGTCCGCGCACGCGGTTCATCGGTACTCCCGAAGTCGCGGCCACATACCGAGGCCGACATAGGCCGCGGCGAGTATTCCGAGCACCATCGCGCCCGGCGCCAGGAAGTTCAGTGACCGGGCCGCGCCGGAGATGTTGTCGCGCAACGTATCGCGCGTCGCATCCAGGCCCAGTCCCAGTGCCCGGTCCAGCGATTCCACCTGTGCCGCGGCATCCGCTGAGCCCGGTCCGGTCGCCACTGTCGCCGCCCCGACGAAATCACCGCGGGCGAGGGTGTCGTTCATGCGCTGATGGGCCGCTCGCCAACGGGTGAGTGCCGCACGGGCTTTCGTGATCTCATCGGCCGCGGGTGCGTCGGACGGATAGCCGCTGAGCAGTTCGTCGAGCCGGGTGACGCTGGACTCGTAGGTGCGGTCGTAGTCGCCGGTGGCGTCGCGGCGCACCAGCTTCAGCGTCTCCGCCGAACGCGCCTGCTGGGTCAGGATGCGGCTCTCGGTCAAACGGGAACTCGGTACCGCGCCGTCATCGCGGCCACCGATCATCTCCGCGGCCGATACGGATCCGGCGATCAGCGTCCACGCCAACAGGATCAGCACCCCGGCCGAGGCGAGCAGCAGTCCCGGATTGAGTACGCGGTGCCAGCGCTTCGCCAGATCGAACTGCGCCCATATCAGCGCTGCGAGCGCCAGGATCAGCATGCCGATCGCGGACCACGGCGGCTGCACGTGATGCCGCTGGGCCGCGCTCACGGCATCGGAGCGGTGGCTCTGCAGTTGTGCGGCCATCGGCAGCAAGACGGTCTGCATCTGATTCGATGCCTCGCTCAAGTACGCGGCGCCGACCGGGTACCCGTTGCGATTGTTCGCACGGGCGGTTTCGACCAGACCAGAGTAGACCGGCAGGCCGGTGGCGATGCCCGTGCGCAGCCGGGTGTCCGGATCGTCATCGGTGGCCTGTCCGGCCGCGTGACCTGATTGCGTCACCAATTCCGCCGATGCCTCGCCCAATGCCTGGCTGTAGCGGTCGCGCACGGTCTCCGGTTCCAGACCGCCCGCGATGAACGCGGTACTCGCCGCGGCATCGGCGATGGACAGCGAGGTGTAGAGGTGATGGGAGGAGTTCGCGTCCGGCTCGGTGTCGTCGAGCAGGATGTCCAGTGACTGCTGCCGATCGCTCACCGTCGCGGCGGTCATCACGCCCGCGGCCAGACACAGGCCGATGAGCAGCAGACCGATGGCGATCAGCCGACCCGGGGTCGATAGCGCGAACGATCGTAGGTTGGCCGGGTCCAGATGGGCACGTAGCCCGGCCTCACGCGGCACGTCCAGCCGCTCGGGCCCGACATCGGCCGTGACCGACGGCGGCCGCGGGGCCGTCGTCGAATCGAGCGCTGCCATCTCCACCTCCCCGGTTGGTGCGCACATGTGCTCCTGCTGGGAGCTTATTGTGGTCTTACCGGCGCCGTGGCGTGTGAAACAACCGCGCGACGGCTAGATGAGGATGGTAACCAGATGCGTGGTGACGGTGACGGTTGGTCACGCGGCCCGGACGGATTGCGGCATTGGGGCCGCTTCGGGGCGGCCGGACTGCTACTGCGCGCGCCGCTCGCCGGCGGCGTTTCGGCGGTGTTGTTGCAGCACCGCGCGCCGTGGAGTCATCAGGGCGGCACTTGGGCGCTGCCCGGCGGCGCTCGTGACAGCCACGAGACCCCCGTGCACGCCGCGGTCCGCGAGGCATGGGAGGAAGCGGGTATCGATCCCGCCGATGTTCGGGTGCGGGGAGAGCGAATCACCGCGACGGCATTGAGCGGCTGGACTTACACGACCGTGGTGGCCGATGCGGTGATGACGCTGCCGACCAGCCGCAACCGGGAGAGCAGTGCGTTGGCCTGGGTTCCCGAGGACGAGGTCGACAGCCATCCGCTGCACCCCGGCTTCGCCGTTTCCTGGCCTGCGCTGCGGGCGGCCCCGGCGCGCGTCTGCCTCGACGATATCGACGTGGACGACGCCAATACCGTCGCGGCCGCGCTGCCTCGCACCGTTGACCTCGCCGATCAAGGCTTCGTCTGGTTGCACTCCGATCCCGAAGGACCTGGTGCCTACGCCCGCATAGTCGATGCGGATATGGTTTCGACGGATGCCTTGCGGCCGGATGCGAATTCGACGATCGCCCCGACCGATTCGATCTTGGCGCTTACCCGAGTCCAGGTGCTGTCCTGAAGATGGGGGTACGAAAGCCCCACCTCTCCGCAGCGCTGAAATGCGGCAATACAACTTCGAGTCGTGCTGGGCAGGTCGCCTCGAGTTCGTGATCGGCAGGCCCCAGGGCGAGGGGCGGTGCTTCGGTTTCGCACTCGGCAGGCCGTGGCTGTGCTGACCGACCAATGTCACCTCGGGTTCCCGCGCGCCGAGTCGCCGCCGACCTAGGCGTTTTGCTGCAGAGCTGGCTGGAGTTGTCGCGCCGCTGCGTGCGGGTAGCGCTGGGTGAGATCTAGCCGAGCCGAGCGTTTTGCAGAAGTGCGGTCTTCAGCTGCCGTGCCGCTGCCTCCGGATCGTGCGCCTCGGTAATCGCGCGAACCACGACAACGCGCTGCGCTCCCGCCGCCAACACCTCGGGTAGTCGCTCGGCATCGATGCCGCCGATCGCGAACCACGGCCGGGTGGGGTGGGCGTCGGCGGTGGAGCGCACCAGCTCCAAGCCTGCCGCCTGACGTCCCGGCTTCGTCGGCGTCGCCCACACCGGTCCGGTGCAGAAGTAGTCGATGTGGTCATCGATCGCGGCGAGCCCGGCTTGCGCCCGGTTGGTGGTGGAGCGCCCGATCACCACATCGGGGCCGAGAATGCGTCGGGCATACCACGGCGGTAGATCGTTCTGTCCGAGGTGCAGCACATCGGCTCCGGCGGCGAATGCGATATCGGCGCGGTCGTTCACCGCGATCAGTGCGCCGTGCCTGCGGGCCGCGGCCTTCAATTCGGCGAGTGCGCCGATTTCGGACTTGGCCTCGAGCGGGCCGAACTTCGCCTCACCGGGGGAACCCTTATCCCTGAGCTGAATGATGTCGACACCGCCCGCGAACGCGGCCTCGGCGAACTTGGCCAGGTCGCCCTTCTCCCTGCGTGCGTCCGTGCACAGATACAGCCGGGCGGTAGCCAAACGCTCCCTGGGCGGTAGGGACCGGAACTGGTGGGAGGGTTGCACGTGCTCGACCGTAGTCGCGCTACCGTGGGGATGCGAATAGCGTGAGTAGTAGGGCAGGTGGATCTGATGCGGACTCTGGCCGTCGTCGGTGGCGGCGCCATCGGACTCGCCGCCGCCTGGCGGGCGGCCGAGGCGGGCTGGTCGGTCACCGTATTCGATCCCGCCGTCGGGTCCGGCGCCTCCTGGGTTGCCGGAGGGATGCTCGCACCAATGTCCGAGGGCTGGCCGGGGGAGGATCTGGTCCTGGAATTCGGCGCGGCCTCGCTGGCCCGCTGGCCCGAGTTCGCCGCGCGACTCGAATCGACGACCGGTGTATCGGTATTCGTCGCCGATGAAACCCTGACCGTCGCGCTGGATGGCGCGGATGCCGCCGATCTGCGCGCGGTGGCCGAATGGGTCGGTGCTCGAGGCCATGAGCTCGAAGTGCTCGACCGAGCCGGTGTGCGCGCGCTCGAACCCGCGTTGGCACGCACCGTGCGCGCCGGTCTGCGCGCCCCCGCCGAACCCGCTATCGATAATCGCCGACTCCTGGACGCGCTCCAAAAGGCTTGCAGGAAAGCAGGAGTCGAGGTGCGTGCTGAAACGGTCGAAAGAGTGGACGCACTGTCGCACGACCAAATAGTGCTCGCCGCGGGCGCGGCATCGTCGGGGCTGTGGTCCGAACTCCCGGTCCGCCCCGTGAAGGGCGAAATCCTGCGCCTGCGCCATCGTCCGGGCGCGACACCGCCGCCACAGCGCGTGATTCGCGCGCGGGTACACGGCAGGCAGGTCTACCTGGTGCCCCGCGCGGACGGAATCGTCGTCGGCGCAACACAGTACGAGGCGGGCTTCGACACGACGGTGACCGTCGCCGGAGTCCGCGACCTGATCGCCGACGCCGAGGCGATACTGCCCGGTATCGGCGAATACGAATTGGCCGAGGCCAGCGCAGGATCCAGGCCGGGCACCCCCGACAACCTGCCCTTGATCGGGCGGCTCACCGACCGGCTCGTGGCCGCCACAGGTCACGGCCGCAACGGCATGCTCGCGGTACCGCTCACCGTCGACGCGGTGTTGAGCCTGCTCGACGGCGCACCGCTCCCTGATGCGAAAGCCGCCGACCCTCAACGTTTTTCGACGGCGCACTCGCCGTCACCGGCAATATCTGCAGGAGGAGTTCGATGACCTCGGTCCCCATCGGTGTCACGGTGAACGGGCAGGACCACGAATTCGACCGATCCCTCACGGTGCGTGAACTTCTCGACCAGCTCGGGCTGCCGTCGCAGGGCGTCGCGCTCGCGGTGGACGGTGCGGTTTTCCCGAAGTCCCGCTGGGACGAGCCGGTCGGGCGCGGCTGGGAGATCGAAGTGCTGACGGCGGTCCAGGGTGGCTGAAGCACTGGACACCCCTGACGCACTGGAGATCGCGGGCAAGCGGTTCGGCTCTCGCCTCATCATGGGCACCGGCGGCGCCGAGAATCTGGCCGTGCTGGAGGAGGCGCTGATCGCCTCGGGCACCGAGCTGACCACGGTCGCCATGCGCCGGGTCGACGCCGTCGGCGGCACCGGCGTGCTCGATCTGCTCAAACGCCTCGAGATCACGCCGCTGCCCAATACCGCGGGTTGTCGCACCGCCGCCGAGGCCGTGCTCACCGCGCAACTGGCCGCCGAGGCACTCGACACCAACTGGGTCAAACTCGAGGTGATCGCCGACGAGCGCACCCTGCTGCCGGATCCGATCGAATTACTCACCGCCGCAGAGCAATTGGTCGACGCCGGATTCATCGTGCTGCCGTACACCACCGACGACCCGATCCTGGCCCGCCGACTGGAGGATGCCGGCTGCGCCGCCGTCATGCCACTCGGCGCCCCGATCGGCACCGGACTCGGCATCGGCAATCCACACAATATCGAGATGATCGTGGCCGCCGCGGGCGTCCCGATCATCCTCGACGCGGGCATCGGCACCGCGAGCGACGCCGCCCTGGCCATGGAACTCGGCTGCTCAGCAGTCCTGCTCGCCACCGCCGTCACCCGCGCCCAGCAGCCCGCCCTCATGGCGGCTGCGATGCGCAATGCGGTCACCGCCGGTCACCTGGCACGCCACGCAGGCCGCATCCCCAAACGCTTCTGGGCCCAAGCCTCCTCACCGGCCCGCTGAGCCGGGACCACCCGCCGCTGACGCATGCCTGCGGCCGATAGCACCATCCGGCGCAGCGATTCGCTTGCCACGCATGTTATTTCGCGCGAATTCGTGCGTGGCGCGCGAATCAATGCGCGGCAGCAGCCGGAGGCGTGACGGGCGGGTGCGTATGGCCGTCGCGCTGGGGTGGCTGGTGACTGGGGTGGTCGGGCCGAAACGGGGGGCACCCGAAAGTGGCGGCGGCTGTGCGCAATGGGGTCACCTTCGGTCACCTGGCGCGTCGGGCAGGCCGGAGCACCAAAACCCTTTTGGGCCGAGGCGTCGTCACCGGTGCGCTGAGTCTGCGGTGACGCCGTCGCCTGTGGTTCGGTGCTCGTGCCGGTATTCGCAGGTCGGGTGCGTGAAGCGGCGCCACAAGCGGCGCAAACTCGTACGGGCGCATGCACATCCCCGTAGGCTCGGATCATGGGCGCGGATCTCGGTGAACGCCTGCAATCGGTTCGGAAGCGGCGCGGACTGACACAGCGGCAGCTTGCACAGGCTTCGGGTATCTCGGTGTCGCTGGTCCGCAAGATCGAGCAGGGTGAGCGCGACGACACCCGGATCGAGACCCTGCGCCGGATGGCCGTCGCACTGGAGTGCCCGGTGTCGATGTTGCTCGGCCCGAACCCAGGGGCACCGGAGGGTGGCGGTGGCAATCTTTGGCTGCCGACCCGTACGGCAATCCTGTCGCCGAGCTCTGGGCAGGACGGCGGGGTAGTGGCCGATCGTGCAATGGAGGAAGCCCTCACCGGAGCCGTGAAGCTGTACCACGACAACGAATACGAGCGGCTCGCCGCCGTATTGCCTCGGCTGATCGAGGACGGCTACGCCGGGTCTCCACTCATGCGGTCGCGGATTCTGCAACTTGCCGGTTCGGTGCTGGTCCAGACCCGCCAGCTGCAGCCGGCACGGGTGGCGCTCGAGCGCTCGCTGGCCGAAGCTGAGGCGACCGGCAATGTGCTCGACGCGGCGTCGGCTGTGGTGACCCTGTGCTGGTTGCTGCTGGTCGAGCGGCAGTTCGAAAAGGTTCGCAAGCTGGCAACGCAATGGGCCGATCGGGTTGAGCCGCGACTGTCGGTGGCCACCACGCAGGAGATTTCTACCTGGGGTTGGTTGCTGTTGCGCGCGTCTGCCGCGGCCATCCGGGACAACCGGTCCGACGAGGCTGACGACATGATGCGGCTCGCCCAGGCCGGAGCGGTCGCGGTCCGCCGCCAACCGGGCGGCTACCACCAGTATTGGACAACTTTCGACCCGGCGACGGTCGCGATGAAACGGGTGGAGAACGCGGTCGTGGACGATCGCCCGGACCTGGCGCTCCGACTTGCCCGCAACGTACCGGCGGGTCTGCGGCCGACGTCGGACAACCGAAATCGGCATCTGCTGGACGTCGCGCACGCGCATATCGAGTTGCGTCGCTACGACGCGGCGTTCGAAACCCTGTTCCGCTTGTCTCACGAAGCCCGGCCGTGGCTGATCGAGCAGCGGATGGCTCGGGATCTGGTCGGCAGAATCATCGCCCGGCGGCGCACACTGACCAATGAAATGCGCGAGCTGGCCGATCTGGTCTGTCTGGAATACTAAGCGCGCCAATACCTTTCGACTGCCCGCAGGGCTCTGGGCGCGTGACTTCGTTGTGGCACTTCAGCAATGTCGCTCGGCAAAGTGCCATTGAGTGCCATAGGTCCCCAGTGTGACGCTCGAGGTAGCACGCGCCGCCGGGTCGATGCCTTCGGCACCTCGGCGGCGGGTGCCCACCACGCCAACGAGGGGGTACATGCGATGCGAGAAGAGCCGACCGCGTTGGGATGGGTGGACCTCGATATCAGTTCGGCGGAGGACTGGGATGCGGCGCAGGTGCGGCGGCTGGCGCAGCGGCTCGGGTATGCGCTGATCTGGCCGGAGGTTTCGCCTCTTCCGCTTGTCGACCAGGTGCGCTGTGCTGATGTCGATGCGGTGATAACACCGTCGCTCGAACACCTGAATGTGCTTGCGGTGAACGCGATCATGAGTGTGGCCGATGTGGAGATCGTGCTGCCACGACTTTCGTTCCATCGTTGGGCGGCGGTCGCGCCTGCCAGGCAGCTGTGGTGAGCGGTACGGTTGCGTTCGGGTTGGCCATGGCGGTTGGGTTGCCGCTGGCGGTGCTTGTCGGCGCGGTTTGCTGGCCGCCCCATGGCCACGATGACGAGGAGGACGAGTAGACAAGGCCCCCGGTCGACTACGGCATGGTGCTGGCTCCGGACCCAACGATGGGTTTGCGGCGCACGGTCGCCGCTCACGTCCGATGCGGGCGGCTCCGAGCCCCGGCTCGTTAACGGGTAGATGGTTCAGGGTGATTCCCTGATGCGGCCCGGGGCCGATGGGATCGTTCGTCATCCTCGAGGATGATTGAAATCGGCACCATTTAATGACGCGCATGGCAGCGCAATGAGGAAAGCTGGCACCATGATCGAGCTGAGGGGCCTGACCAAGCATTTCGGGCAGACCGTCGCGGTTCAAGATCTCTCCTTCACCGTTCGACCCGGACAGGTGACGGGCTTTCTTGGACCGAACGGCGCCGGTAAATCCACCACCATGCGGATGATCCTCGGCCTGGACAAGCCCACCGCGGGCACCGCGTTGATCCAGGGCAAGCCGTATCACGAGCTGGACCATCCGCTGCGTGCCGTCGGTGCGCTGCTGGATGCCAAGTGGGTGCATCCGAACCGTTCGGCCCGCGCGCATCTGCAGTGGATGGCCGCTTCCAATGGCATCGCCATGTCTCGGGTGGACGAGGTGCTGCGGCTGGTCGGCCTGTCCGAGGTGGCGGGCAAGAATGCCGGTGGCTACTCCCTCGGCATGTCGCAGCGGCTAGGCCTGGCCGGGGCACTGCTCGGCGATCCGCCGGTGCTGCTGTTCGACGAGCCGGTGAACGGCCTGGATCCCGAGGGCATCCTCTGGATCCGCCGGTTCATGCAGCGGCTCGCGGCCGAGGGGCGTACGGTGCTGGTCTCCAGCCATCTGCTTTCTGAAATGGCCCAGACCGCAGAGCATTTGGTCGTCATCGGGCGCGGTCAGCTGATTTCCGATTCGACCACCCAGGAATTCATCGAACGCGCCTCGGAACAGTCGGTGCGCGTGCGCAGTCCGCAGCTCGAGCAGTTGCGCAGTCTGCTCACCTCCAATGGCATGACCGTCCGCGAGGACGGCACGGGCCAGGACGGCGCCGCATTGGTCGTGGCCGGGGTGACCAGTGACACGGTCGGCAAACTGGCTGGTTCGAACGACATCACGCTGTACGAATTGGCGCCGCAGCGGGCCTCGCTGGAGGAGGCATTCATGCGGATGACCGGCGGCGCGGTGCAGTACCACGCCGAAGGCTTCGACCCGGTGGGAGCGTCAGGCCCGGAGGCGGCGGCTCGCGTAACCCCGCAGGGCCCCGCGCCCTACACAGCGATGGGAGGTGCGCTCTGATGGGCGTGCTGGCAGCGGAACGTATCAAGCTCACCTCGACGAGGTCGCCGTGGTGGTGCACGGCGATCGTGGTGGTGCTCGCACTCGGCCTGGCCGCGCTGTTCGCGGCGGTGGCCCGCTCGTCATCGGGCCAGGAGAACGCGCTCGATCTCACCGTGTCCACGGCGGTCGGCGGGATCAGCGGATTCGGCGTCATGGTCCTGATGATCATGGCCACCTTGACCGTGACCAGCGAATACCGCTTCGGCATCATCCGGACCACCTTCCAGGCGACACCGCATCGCGCCAAGGTGATCGCCACCAAGGCGGGGCTGGTCGGCGTGTACGGCGCGGTGCTCACGATTGTGCTGGCCTTCGCCGCCTACGCGATCGCCAAGGCAATCGGTGGTGGTGCGGCCGACAATCTGACGCTCTCCGGCGGTGATGCCTGGCGCGAGATCTACGGCATTCCGATTTATACGTTCCTCGGCGTGATCCTCGCGGTCGGCATCGGTGTGCTGGTCCGACAATCGGCCGCAGCGATTTCCCTGATCGTGCTCTGGCCGCTGCTGATCGAGCCGCTGCTCGGCGCCTTCGGCAGCTTCGGACGCAATGTGCAGCCGTTCCTGCCCTTCGCGAATGCGAGCCACTTCTACAGCGCGTCGGAATCGACGGCGAACTGGCACTGGGGGCCGTGGGGCGGTCTGCTCTACTTCGCGGTTTTCGTGGCAATTGTCTTTGGCGGTGCACTGGTTATGGTCAACCAACGCGATGCATGATTGAACTACCCGAGTTGCCCTCCCTCGCCGCTCGGGTGACGGGTGCCGACCTTGTCGGGAGGTCCGACGCCCCGCGCACCGTCTGCCACTGCCCGGTGGACGATGTGTCATCGGCCCGGTGTGTGAATCCCCTTCCACACCGGGCCGGTGTATGTATTCGGGACAATCCGGGCGGCATGTGAACATCCCGGAAACTATGCCCGGCACCGCTTCCGTCCGGAATCAGCCCTGGCTACGCTCGGGGTTCAGCAACCAGTGAGTTATCCATTGGCGGACCCGTCGAAGTGCCCGCTCAGTCTGATCGAGGGGGCGCAGGTGGCGATAATAAGTAACCCGCCGACGGTTGGTCGGCTGAGATACGCTCGGGGCGTGACCGAAACACCTTCCGGCGGTGCTGAGCCGGGGATGGAGCCGGAGGACAACGGGGGCGGCTCGTCCGAGGTGACCATACCGTTGGTGCCCGCCGACGAGGACCGATCCGCTCGTCGTCCCGGCTCGGGAATTCGACGCGGACAGTTCTCCGCCTTGATGAATGCCGCGAACCAGCGGCCCGACATCATCGGTGTGCTACGCAAGGCGCGCGAACAACTGCCAGGTGACCCGTCTTTCGGTGACCCGCTTTCGGTTTCGGGTCCCGGCGGCGCCCGCGCGGTGGCGCGCGCGGCGGATAAGTTGGTCGGCGATACGCCGAGCGCGGCCCGGGAAATCGGGTTCGGCGCACTGCAGGTCTGGCAGGCGATGTTGGAGCGCGTCGGCCGCGGCCGAGGTAGCGAAGAAATAACTGTGATGTTCACCGATTTGGTGGCGTTCTCCAGTTGGTCGCTCTCTGCAGGCGATGAGGCGACCCTCGAATTGTTGCGCGGGGTAGCCAAAGCCATCGAACCGCCGATCGCCGATCGCGGCGGTCAGGTGGTCAAGCGAATGGGCGACGGCGTGATGGCCGTGTTCACCTCGGCCGATCGCGCGGTGCGCGCTGCGGTACAGGCGAAACGGAATCTGGCCGACGTCAGTGTGCGCGGTTATCGCCCGCAGATGCGGATCGGACTGCACACCGGCTCGCCGCGCGAGATCGGCGGCGACTGGCTCGGTGTGGATGTGACGATTGCCGCTCGGGTGATGGAGGCCGGAGGCAATGGCAACACCATGCTTTCGCATGCGACGTTGCAGTCCCTCGCGCCGGAGACACTCGAAGAACTCGGGTACTCGGTCAAGCCGTACAGGCGCAGTTTCTTCGCCGCACCGTTGAGTGGGGTGCCGGAGGATTTGCGGATCTTCCGCCTGAGCTCTGTTTGATTGCAGCGGCTCTGTTATTGGCCGCGCCTTCGGCGCGGCGTGTTCGCGGCCCCCTGGTGTCTCGCGTCCGAGCCGGCGAGACACCCCCCCGCCGCGCCCGCCCGTCCAACGCGCCGTCCCGCGACGGG
>NZ_JBITIL010000041.1:0-24876 GCF_044458905.1 Nocardia sp. NPDC050408
GTTCTTTATATAGCTTACTTTCTTCCTTTCATTCCTTCCCATTATTTCCCTTCCTTTCTTCCATTCATTCTGGTAGGATCGTTGGTGAGGGACCATACCAGACCGGAAGGATGTGACGATAGTGGTTGAGTACCATCAGCGTGTCCCGTTGGAGAGGCGAGTCCAACCAGGTCAGCAGGTCTCCACCTGCATCTACCCCATGACCAGGGAACACCTCTGCGGCAACCCGGTGTACGCGAAGAGCATCCATGGTCGCAAGCCCATGTTCTGCGAGCAGGATGTGGAGGGGCCTGACGGCATCCGCGTCAGGCACACTGGCAAGACTGCGGCGGCTGCTCGCGATCGTCTGGGCCTGAAACCAGATGACGTGAAGCGAATGACCGCCGCCATCGAGTCCTCAGCCGCACCAACCGTTGAGCGTCAGGAGCGCATGCTCGCTCCCGTTCCGGACCTCCCCTTCGAGCGTACCGTCAGCGACCAGACGCAAGACAGCATTTCGGAAGTCCAGACTGTTGACAATCTGGAATGTCAGACTTCTGAACTTGAGTCGGAATCGGCAGATGAAAACGTTGCTGAGCAGCAGCTTTCGGTAACCGATGCCGTGGATCGGGTCGAGCATCTGGTGACGAGGTACGAGGCGATCGCGCAGCTGATCAAGACTGCGACCGAGACACTCGCACCCGAGATCACCGCTGCTCTGGCGTCGGCAGCCGCTGCCGGGGCGGCTGAACGCGAGATCATCGAGGCCAACAAACGCAACTCCGAGAAGCTCACCCGTGAAGTGGTGGCCCGCAAGATCTCCGAGGAAGCCGCCGCCGAAAGCGCGAAAACTCAGCGACGGCTGGCCGTCGAGCGCGATGAGGCCTTAGCCGCAGCGCGGAAGGCCACGGAGGATGCGGAAGAGCAGGTGGCTCAGGCTCATGCCGAAGTCGCGCGGGTCAAGGAAGAAGCCGCAGGCCAGGTCGCGGAGGCCAAAGCCGAGGCGGAGGACGCGCGCCGTCTTGCCCACGAGGCATCCGAATCCGCGGCTGCCGCAAGCGACCAGGCCGAAGAAAAGGTCAACGCTGCGAACGCCTTCCGCGCTCATGCGGAAGGGGAGGTCGCTGAACTGCGCAAACAGGTACAGAGTCTGACGGATCAGCTCGAGACTCGTGAGGAGCAGCACCGCGCCGCGATCGAGAAGCTTCAAGAGCAACACCGCAAGGACGTCAAAGAGCTGCACGAGTACTACCAAGGAATCGTCCGCGACACTCAGCAACTGCTCCGCACCGCCTACGAGATCACCGGTCGGCAGCCGCATCATTCAGACGAAAATGCTTCCGCTGCAGCAGCTTACGAGAACGAGTAAGGGCGGGTGAGTTGGCGATGGTGAGCGGATCCCACAGCAGCACAGCAGGCGAAGCTGACCGCAGTCCGGACGCCCGTCTCGGCGTGCACGTGATCACGCTGCCGCTGTGCCGACCGCCGATGACGAGCAACGACCAACGGCGCATGCACTGGACCAAGGTGCGCAAGGCCAAAGCCGAGGTCGCCGAACAGGTTGGCTGGCGGGGTCGTGAGCAGCTCCGGAAAGGATTGCGCATCAACCACGCTCGCATCACGGTCACCTGGTACGCCCCTGACGCCCGCCGGCGCGACTCGGACGCACTGGGCCCTTTCCTCAAAGCCGCGCTCGATGCCCTGGTGAAGATGGGCGTCCTCCCTGATGACCACTCCGCTCACGTCGTCGAGACCAGCCTGCGGATCGTCATCGACCGCAGCAACCCTCGTATGACCATCACTATCGAGGACCTGGACAGCATCACGGCACCGGCAGTACGGCCTAGCGCGCCCGTGGAGACTCCGAAGCTGGCTCAGCGTGGATCTGCCTCCCGAAAGATCTCCGGGCCGTCCAGCGCGCCGACGGTGCCCGCTGCGGATTCGCGGCCGGTCCAAGACGTTTCGTCACATACTCCGCCCTCTTCGGACGTTTTGTCACAGCCTCTTGTCGCCCGCCCGGCTGGAGTTTCGTCACACGCCACCCCGGACGACGTTTTGTCACAGCCTGTCGAGGATCACCGCGCATCGGTGCTGCGGGACACCTCCTGCTGCATGGTGTGTGGGGCTCCGATCACTCAGCCAGGTACCGGCCGACCGCGCAAAACCTGCTCGGGTGCGTGCCGGATGCGTGCCAGCCGCGCTCGGTCCGGAAAGAATGATCCCCGATCTGGGAAAAAATTCAGCGCTGCCGCGTAGATCAGATCGATCTGGGTGCTCATCGCCTTGGTAGCCGCCAGCGCAGGGCGCGATATCGGCGAACTGGGGGGAGCGAGTGGCGATGTTTTGGCCGCATTGAGGCTCCCTCCCGTCCCGGGAGTGATCTGCGGTCGAGTTGTCCAGGGGCGCAGTGCGTTACGAATTCCGACGACCAATTACGCAATAAGATCGCGCTGTTGAGCTGGGCTTTTCGCATGTTCCGTCACATCTGCTAGCCTTCCCCTCCGGCAGGACATCTATATCCAGCGGCCCCCAGTCGAGCGACTCGGGGGCTTTTTCGATTTCACCTCAAGTTCATCGACCAAGCCCTCGGCATCGCCGGGGGCTTTTTTCGTACCCGGAGGCTTTGTGCTCACCACTATCCTTTCCGCGGTCGCAGAGTCCGCGGCGGCCGGTGTGTTTCCAGCGACCGTCTTTCTCGGCGTCGTCACCGTCGTGACCGTGATCGCCCTGTGTCGGGCCGACCGCGGCGATGTCCCGAAGATCTTCGCGTCCTTCACCTCAGCTTTCGGGTTCCACAAGCACTCGAAGTCCGACGCAGCCGTCACCGACCGCGACGACGATCATGGCTGTCAGGGCTCGGATCCCGGGCAGGGCAAGGGAGCGGACAGTTCGACGGAGGACGAGGCCGCGTGACCAGGCGTCGCACACGCTCCGGCGGCCCGGTGGAGAACGAGGTCATCTCATCCGTTGTGGCCGCCGAGTTCTACTCGACAGTGCTCGGCGCCCTCCGAGACCTCGTTGATGGCACCGTCGTCCTGAGTCACGCTGCAGACGGGCGACCGACCGCTCGGACATTTATCGTCGAGGCGCACGACGCCGACCTATTCGCAGATGTTCTCAGCGGGAAGTCGCTGCTGCTCATCGCCGAAACACGAGGCGAGAGGCTGGAGAACATCCAATGGCGATTCCGTCGCGTCCTCGAACTGGTGGGAGGTCTGGCAGACACCAGGCAGAACGATGGGGCTCTGGTCGATCCCGACGAGTTCGAGCGCTTCATCCGGCAGATCCGCGAAAAGGCCAGGGCAGCCCCACTACTCAAGTGCCCGTTCCATGGGTGGACGGAGGTTGGGCCGATCATGGCAGCGCGATGCCGGATGTGCCCATGCCCGCTACCCGACGTCGAAGAACCCACCCGTGGCCGGGCACGGACCTACTGCAGCGATGCCTGCCGTCAACGGGCATATCGGCAGCGCGGCCGGCGGCGTGGCTGGTCGAAGTGAGTGATTGTGGAAGTTCATCCACTCAATTTCCTCTCAACTTCCTAATGTGATCTCCGCCACACGCGAGCACACGCGAACACGCATGATTTGCCTGGCGTTCCTCTTACTTTCTTCTTCATGTACGGGAAAAAGGAAAGAGAGAGGAAGGCGAGGGGAAGACGAGAGGAAGTGCAAGTGCAACGAAACTGCAGATAGTTCCGGTCAGGGCCATCGTTGAAACCATGTCGACCATTGAGTGTGGTTCGCTCCTATTAAGCTGTACTCCAGTCGGCCAGTGTTGGGTCAGAGCAATCTGATTCGGCCGATCTTCTTGTTCGGGCTGTGCTCACAAAGAGCACCACGGACAGACGCCTCAGCTTCGGTAGGGGCGTTGCGCTTGCCGCGCCGCGGCGGGCTGGCCCAACAAGAAATAGGAGGGGCGCGCGTGGCGCAACCCGACTTGAACACCGCACCGACCAGACCGCGCCGGATCACCATCCGGGCCGTGCTCGACTCACTTTTGTGGGTCCGCGCAGGGTTGAACGCCTACTCGTTGCTGGACGACGGAAACGCCGCCAGCAAGGTGATCAAGGCGATCAACGAGCTGGCGGCGCACTTGCTAGCGGCGATCTCCTAAGTTTCCAGGCCTGGAGGATCGTGTAGCTAGCCCAGCGGGTCCCGGATGGTTCGTATGAGCCTCCGGGGCCCGTCTTTTGTCAGCGTTGGTCTGAACCAAACGCTTACGGACCGAATTCTACCCACCATGGTGAATGGGAATGTGACCGCTATACGCCGAAAGTACGGAAGACCACGAACAGCGATGGCAATGCGGATTCGGCGGCGAAATTGGGAAGGTGACCACGGAACGCTAATAAGAAGACAGAATTATTTGCTACCACCGTTGACTGTAGGGATTCGCACGGAAATTTGCACCAAACTTCCGCTCGTGGAAGAGCACCAGATCTCAAGTTCGGCGCGGCTCCACATCCCGCACCGACGAGCACCTTTGCTAAGTCGGATCGACCGGGACGAGTTCGGCCAGGCGCACCGTGAACGGATAGCGGCCCGGCGCGGTGGGATGGGTCGACTCGACGGTCGCGTGGTCACCGTCGATCTCAAGCACTCGGAATTCCGATACGCCGGTCACCAGCAGCACTTGATCGCCCACGCCTACCACGCTCGTAGCCTATCCCGAGCAAACGACCGGTACGTGGCATGGTCGCACATATGAGCGAACAGCTTCGGGAGTTCGCGCCCGGTGGCCGGGTGACATGGTGGACCGATCGCGATGGCCGCGGCCTCGACCGCGACCATCCCGATGCGATCCCTCGTTGAGGGCCAGCGCTTTTCGCTG
Organism: Nocardia sp. NPDC050408; assembly: GCF_044458905.1. NCBI lineage: Bacteria > Bacillati > Actinomycetota > Actinomycetes > Mycobacteriales > Nocardiaceae > Nocardia > Nocardia sp. NPDC050408. The sequence continues at coordinate 4,813 of NZ_JBITIL010000041.1, forward strand.
TTCACACCTTCATGTATCGGTCCTCTCCGAAGAGGTCGGCCGACATCGTCTTGGCGTCGGCGGTCCCCAGAAGACGCCACACATGGCAGCGTTCCCACCCTTGTCCACCCGCTGGTTTGCGGAGGCCGTCCTTGTTGAGGGCGCGGGCGATGGCTGGGCACTTCATCCCGGCGCGGTGCATAACGAGGACACGGGCCAGTATGTGCGCTGGGCACCGCATCGGTGCGCCGCGCCTCTTCCTGGCGCTCATTGCTGACCACCGCGCCGGAACACGCCGAGCAGATCGCTCAGCACCAGCCGGGCACGGTCACCGCGTTCGTGGCCAGCCAAGATCGCGACCAACGCGGCTACCGCGACCAACGCGGTGAGAACAGCGATGGGCACCAGCGCCGCGAGCGTTATGGCGGTCAGGCCCGGTTGGGCAGCCAGCAGCGCCATGGCTTGCTGAATAAACACAGTCTCTTTTCCAATCTGGAGCGCGAGACTGCGTGTGCGCGTTTGGAATTATGCGCGCACGACGAGCCCCGCAGGTTGACGAGGTGAGGTCAACCTGCGGAAGTTCGGGCCGCGGGGGACGCGGCAGCGCGCGGTGATGAGCCGACCTGGCGTATCCGGAACATGTCGATGCCGATGGCGCAGCAGCGCCCGCAGCTGTTTCTGGGCGTGGATGATCTTGTCGACTGAGCGGCGACGACCAGGGAGAGCTTCCTCGAGGCCGCGGATCTGGAAGGGTCGGATTGGGGTGATGTGAAGCCACCAGTTCGCCTTGAGGCGACGGTGTTTGATGACCGCTTCGAACACCTCGCGCATGTTCGCGATCAGTTCAGGGGAACCAGCGACTTGCACGATTCCTGGCAGCCTGATTGTCGGCACGATGGTCGACACCCTTTTAAGTGCCGCACCAATCGCTTCAGCCCCGTGGTCTGGCAGCGCGAATCCGCCCACATTCAGGGAGGTGACAGAAGGAAACTCGGACCCGAAGTACGTCAGCGCTGGTGTGAACACATCGGGCACCACCACCTCGCTGATGGTGCGGAACATCTCTTTCTGCGCTTCTCGCGCAGCGGGCGACTCCAAGAAGCCGTCCAAGATCGCGCGGGTTACCGCGGGATCCAGGGAGAGCTCCGTCGTCATGGATCAGAGGATATGGGACGCGCGAAATTGTTCGCTAATTCCTTGTCGCCGTGAGCGCGCGGGCAATCCGGCAGGTGGGTCCTGCTCATCGCGTAGGCAGCACAAGCAGAGCCGTTCGCGCGCGGCTAGACCGCTAAGCCTGTTCAGCAGCCTTGCTGAAACGGGAAGCACGGCGGTTTCGGCGCCGGGACGACGCGCGGCGGTGCGTGCGGCGGGGGTGCGTCTTCTACCGCGGGCGATGCCGGTGCGTCGGCGGGCTGGGGATTGACGACCGCGCTGCCGGGCTCGTGGCTGTTGCCGTTGCCTGCTTGATCGGCGGTGTTTGCCAGGATCCAGCTGCCGCCGACAAGCAGGCTGATGGCGGCGCCAGCCAGGACCAGGGAGCGGACGGGTGCGCGGTGAGCGTTTCGATTGGCAGGCCCATTTCCCGTTGGCGGGGCCAGGTCTATGGAAGGGATGCTGACGGCGGCGGGGGAGCGGCCGAGGTCATGGTCGGCGACGCGGCGACGGGTCGGGGTTGCGGGCTGAGGCGCGATCGAGCGCGGCGGGATCGCAGTCGGCCGACTAGGAGCGGTCGGGTAGAGGTCCACGACGACGGCGCCGCCGGACTCCGGAGCGAGCGAAGCCGGGAACCCTTCGTCGCGCAGCGCATCGCGGGTGACGGCGTCGGCCAGGCCGAGGGCGGTGAGCACGGTGTGCACCAGATCCGCGGTCCATGCCTGGGGACGGCGGCGGGCGGTGTTCAGCCAGTCAACCAGGTCATCCGGGTCACCGCCGAGGAGCACGTCGCGGCCAGTCGGCATCGGGACCGGTCCCTTGTCCAGGGTGATCGCGCCGTCGTTGGGCACGACCAGGACCAGGCCCACCACGAATACCTCGTGGCTTGTTGCCTGTGTGGCGACGTGCTTGAGGTTGAACATGACGCCGGCCAGCTGCTCGAGGGGATTGGTGTCGCCGCCGCGGACGTGGATCGGGTCGCCGTCGACGCCGGGCAGGTGCCAGCGGCTGTTCACCGCGCAGGACAGCACCCCTGCGGCACGACGCTTGAGGATTCCTTTGACCTCGATGCCCACAACCGCTTCCGGCGTGAACAGCACCAGGTCTGCTTCCTGGCTGTGGCGGCCGTCGCGGTCGGGAATGTGGCATCCCGAGATCGCGATACCGGATGCGGGGACAGTGTGCAGCCAGTCGATAACTGCCCGCTCCGCGCCCGACATCTTCGGCCGGTTGCCATTGATGACCAACATGATGGTGACCTCTTATTCCCCGGAGTCCGGGCTCGATGATGTGACCGGGGACGGTGGGAACACCGCTATGTCTCGCCGATCGTTGTGTGACGCAACGGCTCTCATGGTCTCGTCGATTGCTGGTGCGGCGAAATGAACACTCACGGCTACAGGTCCATCCGCCATGTGCCAGCGCTGCTGCCGGGATCGGTGGACGAGGTTGCGAGCGCGGTGACGTGGGTGCGCTGTGCGGGGCAGAACATCCAGCAGCTCGTCGACGATGGCGCGACGGACGCGGGTCGCGTGTCGACAGCCGTGACGTGCGGTTCCGCGGCGGCAATGTTGGATGGGCTGGCGCCGGGGTCTGCAGCGGCCGGTGCCGAGTCGGTGCAGAACATGGCGCAGGTGCCGGGGGGAGTGGCGGCTGGGATCCGCATGTCGTGCTGGCTGTTGCCCACAGTCAGCACGAGCGAGATCTGCATAACCGTGGCGGCGACGAAAATGCCCATCAGCAGCGCCGGGGTCCGGAGCAGGTACGCCACCAATCGGCCCGCCTGGTTCTTCAGCGGCCGGGCGATGTGCGCCCAGATGGCGGCGGCGATCGACTGGCGGTCCCTGGTCTGCAGGTTGTGCGACATGGTGAATCCTCCGAAGATTACGTCTAATTCGACTGTCAACAGTCTAACAATTCGAATGGTTGACAGTCTAGATATGGATGGATTCATACCCAGGGCAAACGAAGAGGGGGAAGCAGGCCCGGCGGGCTGCGGCGCTGATGAGCCGGGAGACCTATCCAGGACCGAAGGGGGGCGGGAGACCGGCGGAGAGATCAGGAACTCAGCGACTGTTGGTTACCCGGCTGGCGTCGGCGAGCGGCGCGGCGCGCCGCTGCGGTCAGATACGCCTGGATCGAGAACCCGAGTGTCTCGATGTCCTCCGCGGACATCCCAAGGACGTCAGTGTCTTTCGTGAAGCGAACTCGCTGGGATCCTGGGCGGTGCTAGCCGAGGACGAGGCGACGGACATGGCCGGTTCCCTTCACATAAGGGCCGTTTCCTGAAACGATCTTCCCCCAGGGCAGATTCCAGCCGGGCCAGCGGTCGGCGTGGGTAGCGGGGAAGGGGACGGGCGATGGATCTGCAGATCCGCATCGACGGCGGGACGGTCGACGACTACATCGCGCTGGCCGACCATCTGAACGGCAGCCGTGACTTCCGCGGCCGGATCCGCCAGGTGACAGGCCCACCCGCGGACGGGAAGCTCGACGCCGGCGTCATCGAGATGCTCACGGTCGCGGTCGGCTCCGGCGGGCTCGGCGTCGCCCTCACTGCCTCCCTGAACAAGTGGCTGGAGAACCGGCGGCCGGACGTCACCGCCGAGATCACCGTGACCCCGAAACGCCGTACCGTGATGCTGCACGCCCGCAACGCGAACACCAAGGCGCTGAGGCTGCTCCACGACATCCTGCGCGACGCCGATGAGCGGTGACCCCCGTCATCCCGCCCAACTCGCGGGCGGTCCTGATCGGCGTGGCCCACTACGAGGACGCCAAGTACCGGTCATACCCCGCCGTCGGCAATAGCGTTGATGGCATTTACCAGCTGCTGGTCGAATCGGGCCTGTGCGGGTGGCGCCAGGAGCAAGTCGAGAAGATCACCGACACCGCCAACGCCGGCCAGCTCATGGGACGACTACGCCAGCTGGCGGCCGAGACCACCGGGGTGCTGTTGCTGTACTTCGTCGGCCATGGCGTGCCCAGCGAGCACACCGGCGAGCTGTGCCTGGCCATCGCCGACACCGACCACTCCAACCCCGACGCCACCGGCCTGGAGTACACCAAGATCAAGCGGATGCTCCACAGCGGCACCCCCGCCGCCACCAAGATCGCGATCCTCGACTGCTGCTACTCCGGGCGGGCCATCGGGCTGGGCGGCGCGCAGCTGGCCGAGTTGAGCGACTGCACGGGCACCTACACCCTCACCGCCGCCGACGAGCGCGCCCACGTGCCCCCCGACGACGAGGGCAACCCGCGCACCGCGTTCACCGGCGAGCTGCTAGACCTGCTGACCCGCGACGGCGTCCCCGACGGCCCGCCGGGCCTGACGCTCGGGGCGATCTTCCCGCGCCTGCGGCAGCGGCTGAACGCCAAGGGGCTTCCCCTCCCTAACCAGCGCAGCGACGACGCCGCGGCCGCGTTCGTCTTCGCCCGCAATCACGCGACACCGCCGCAAGTGCACGCGAGGGCGGCGGCCCCGGCGACGACGGCCAGCTCATCTGAGGACCCGCCGCGCCAGGACCCCGACACCGAGCACGAGGTCAACCTCGCCTCCGTCGAAAGCACCAGGGTGAGTGGCCGAATTCGCAAGGAGGACGTCCTCACTGCGCAGCCAGACGCCGCAGAACGCTGGCTACGCCTCGGCGCTGTTATTACCTCTCTGGCACTGGCTGGCGTCCTGGTCTGGGCACTGTGGCCGTCATCGCAAGCCAGCTCACCGCCGCCGCAGACCACCCTCTCACCGCAGACCACCCTGTCACCGCAGACCACCCTGTCACCGCAGACCACCTCGCCGCTGCAGCTCGTCCAGCTCGGCAAGATGACCGCCGCCACGGCGACCGAAACCGTGGTGTTCAGCCCGGACAGCCGCATCCTGGCCACCGTCTCCAAGGACAACACCGTGATGCTGTGGGATGTGACCGCCCAGCGGCAAGTCGGCCAAATTATCAGCCTCTCTGGGAATAACGATCACAGCGCCGTGGTGTTCAGCCCGGACAGCCGCACGCTGATCACCGCGAAAGTCGAGGGCGAAGACAACGTCGTGCAGCAGTGGGATGTGGCCAGCGGCCGCCAGACCGGCCAGCCTCTCGTCGTCAACACCGGCCTTAAGGGGGCCCGCAGGGTGCCCCACACGCCGACGCTGAGCCGGGACGGCCGAGCCCTGGCCATCATGGACGGGGGCCTCGACGCCGACGGCAGTGTGCGGCTGTGGGATGTGCCCGGCCGTCAGCAGACCGGCCGCCTCGACACCGAGGGCGTCACGGACTATGCGTTCAGCCCGGACGGCCGCACCTTGCTCACCACCTTGTACGGCGTGTACGGCGTGGACACCACCTCTCTGACACTGTGGGATGTGGCCAGCCAGCAGCGTGTCGGCGACCCGATCACCCTGCAGAAGAAGGACTACCTTGAGGACTACGCGTTCAGCCCGGACGGCCGCTTGCTCGTGACCGTAAGCAAGACGAGCGACCTGGGAAGAGTGCAGCTGTGGGACACTTCCACCCACAACCAGATCTGCCAGCCCATCACCACCGACGACAGTATCCAGGCAGTATTCAGCCCGGATGGCCACAGCCTCGCTACCGTCACCTACAACACCCTAAGGTTGTGGAACGTGGACAGCGGCCAGCAGACCGCCTCCGCGATTGGCGGCACCGCGGCGGCGTTCAGCCCGGACGGCCACACCCTGGCCACCGTACGCGAGGACAACACCGTGCTGCTGTGGAGTGTCCCCAGCAGTTGACCTGTCGCTGCGCCCCAGCGGCGAGCGTGGTTCGGCGTCACCCGCCCCACCATCTACCGGCACCTCAGCCAGACGACTCCATAGCCTCACCGCACCGCAGCTGACCAGGCGCTACGCGAACTTCGTTGGATTTCGGCGATTTCTGCCGGATCTCCGATAGTCCGAAATCACCGCGCTGATCAAGCCATTGTCGTTGTTTTTCGCCCGATTACTACCGTGACCCCGACATGGGCGCACGCTCCGGACGGTGCAAAAGGTGTAACCCCCAACCCATCTGGCGGTGGGGGAGCGGACTACAAACTACGTCGGGCTACGAGGACCGGATCTTGTCGACCAGCAGGTTCCAGACGGCTTCTTTCTCTTCCGCCAGCTCGACCAAGGCCTCGACCATGTCTTTCCGGGTGATGGCGTTGTCTGTGCTGGGGCCGCCTCGCCGGACTCGGCGGCCGGTCGCGGCGGCCAGCTTCTTGACCTGGTCGTCCCATCGGTCGGCCTGCGCGGGCGACATTTTCAGCGTCCAAGTGATCCAGTCGTCCCTATCGGAGGAACTGGGCTTCGCGGCCGCCCGCTCTCCGCTGTCGAACGCGTCGTGCAGCGCGGAGGTGTGGCTGTCAGGCATCGGTCTTCTTGTCCTTTCTCTGCGCCGGCGTGGAAGCGGGGATGATGCCGAGCTCGGCGAGCACATCGGCGTAGGAGTTATCGACTGAGGTGGTGAAGGGGCTGAATCCGATCGACTCGCGCAGCGTGATCACCGTCGTGAACCGGGCGATCTTCTTCTCGCTCAACATGTCCGGAACCCGGTCGGCATGGTCGGCGCCCGGTCGGACCTGCACCAGCAACACCCGGGGAGCGACAGGGTTGTGCTGGCTCACCTCTCGGGCCAGCGCCAGCGTCCGCGGCAAGGAACGCGCATCTAGTGGGTACGGCTTCATGGGCATGATCAGGTCCACCTGCTGCCCGTCGGGCTGCTTCAACATCTCCTGCAGCAGCTCCGGACGGTGCGCCTGAACATCGATGACCGAGTACGCGTAGTCGCGCTCGAGGTGGTGCAGCCGGTTGGCGCGGGCGCGGGACAAGTTGACCGCGTCGATCCGCGCCGACGGACTGCCACCACCGAGCTGGAGCAGCCGCTCGCGAATCGCCGTGATCCACTCGTAGGTGCTCCGGTCGGCACCAGCGTCGCCCACCAACACCGGCCCCAAACCCTTCAAAGACAGCCAGATCGCCAGCTGAGACGCGGTCGTGCTGGTTGCACCACCTTTGAGCGTCCCCACAACCAATCTGCGCGCCATTTCAACAGTTTAAACTGCTAGATTGTTTTCAGTCCAGCTTTGGGGCAACTCGCGGAAGTCGTGACTCGCGGGCAAGCGGAACAAGATGGCCGTTTCCGAACATCCGTCCTGAACTGGCCTACATGCCCGAATGCGACCGGCTGTTCGCCGGAGCATTCAGAGCTGCCGTGTGACCGAGACGTCGCCACCAACCTCACTCGATCGGCGGTGGAGAGGTGTGAAAGGTCCGTGTCAGCGGGTAGTTCCCGCTTCGCATTGCCGCCGTGTACGCCTCCCAGTCTCCGCAGAAATAGTACGACCGAGTGCCATCGCTGAACGTCACCTCCACCGGCCGGTGGCCCCGGCGACTGACCGCAATGACCTTCCCCTCTGCTTCTGCCGCGGCGATCTTCTCCTGGCGTGCATGCTCACGTTTCTCGTGCTCCCGCGCGGCCTTGCGCGCGGCGACCTTCGCGGTGCAACGTTGCCGCCACTGTGACCAGCCCTGCTTCACCCGAGGGGTGAGACGCCCGAAGATTCCGACCACCGCCGCGCAGCCGAGAGTGACCGCTACTGCCTGCCACATGTTCATGATGCGGAACGTACAGACAAGGGGTGCAACGGATTCTGACCGCCGACAATGCTGGTTGGGTCGTGGTGCCGTCGAGAAATTTCGATGCGACACCATTCGCTCAGGAAATACGGTCAGGACTTCTTTTGGAGAGCGGAGCATGACGATGCAGGTCGATATGAGCAAGAAGCTCGATGGCAGCCGCGCGATGCAAGCTGTAGTCGATGCCGCGGTCGAGCTTGGCGACGCCATCGAGACCCATGCTCTCGAGATCAAGAATGATGTGGATCCGACATCCAAGAGTGGCGCGGCCAAGATCGCGAAGTTCGTCCTCGGTGCAGCCAACCGGCTTCCAGCCGATGCGGCCGAGAAGTTCGAGGGGTACGCCTACCTCTTTCTCGGCGTCACCCAAGGTGCTGCGCCCGGAATCGTCATGTTCGACACTAAGGTCCTCGAAGACAAGATCCGCCGGTACTTCGACCCAGACTCTCCTCCACGCTGGGATGTGCACTGGGTGCCGGTGGGCACAGCTGGTCGTGGTGTTTGCGTGATCTCGGTGGCGCCACCGGCTGAGGGTGATCCGATGCAGATCTGCCACAGCGAGTTTCAGGGTGACGACAAGTCGCTCTCGATGGAGGACGGGCGTGTCTACTACCGAGAGAAAGCATCAACACGAGTAGCTCGAAGCGGCGAGATAAAGGCGCTCCAACGTCGCGCGAACCTTGCGCTGCCCCCGGTCGAGCTTCTCATCGAGGTGGTCGCGGGCCCGCCACGCCGCTATCTCGACAGCGACGTTCGTCAGAGGTTTGATGCGATGTGGAAGTCTGGATCGGCAAGGATCAAGGACGGGTGGTGGGAGAGTGAGGAGGCTCTTCATGCCCGGCTGGCCCAAGTCGAGGAGCGCGCTCGTCAGGAATGGCGCGACAATCTGAGCACCCTCGCAGGGGCGGTTTGGCCTGGCACCCAGTTCACGATCGCGAACACAGCCGGTACCTGGCTCGAGGACATCGAGCTGATCCTCCACTTCCCGCAGGGAGTGTCGGGCATTCAGAAGACCAACCACGTCGGCGTCGACCTCACCACGTTGGTGCCGACCCTGTTCGAGAAGCCCAAACCCAACGATCCATACGGGCCGGTTTCAGCGATAGATCTCAACTGGAGACCGCAATCGCCGCTGTCCAGTTCCCCATACCCACTTACCTGGGGGAACGACGACGAGGGCCTTGTCGTGACCATCTCAGGTATCGATCTACGCCCCGACACCTCTTGGACCAACGACGACGACGATCTGGTAATCATCGCCGACGAAGCTATGGAGACCATCCCGGTCGAGTGGCAGCTGACCCGAGAACACCACCGCAGCTACAAGGGCACCCTCGACCTGCCCACGCAGTCTGCCTCGAGCAGAGATGACCTTGCAGACTTGATCGCCCTCCATCATCAATGAGTCCCTGAGGGCCCGATTTGGGTCGCGACGATCTGACCGACGCTAAGTCCCTCGCGATTCGCGACAGCGCTCGCGCCGAGCTGGCAGGCCGGTTCTGGGACTCCGACGATCACCGCGACGATGGAGGCACGAACCCGACCGGCCATACCGTGCGCTCGTTGTAGCGAATGCTGTCCAAGTGCACACCGCGCAGGTCCGCGCCGGTTAGATCGACGCCGGTCAGATCAACGCCGTCCAGGTTCGCGTCGGTTAGATTTGCGTCGGTCAGGTTCGCGCCCGCCAGGTTCGCGCCGACCAGATGCGCGCCGGTCAGGTCCGCACGGTACAGGTTCGCGAGGGTGAGGCGTGCACCAGCAAGGAGTGCGCCCTCCAGGTTCGCATCACCCAGGTACGCATCGCCCAGGTTCGCGCTGATCAGGTCCACGTTATTCAACTTCGCCTTGTCCAAATCGGCGCCCTCGAGGCAAGTACGGTGGAGATTCGGTCTGGCCGGGATCGGTTCGTTGGTGATATCGCGGCGGCCGATGACGGTCAGCGCGGCCTGGGTATCGACCGGCATCCCATCGAGCGGAGTTTGACACCCGCTCATGGCAGCATGGGTGCGCACGAACGCCGCAAGGACCGCGAATACCGTCGCATGATCGACCGGCGAATCCTTCGCGAGGCGTTCGAGCAGGTATATGCCCGATAGTCGGACATCGACCTTGTCGGAAGCCAGTTGCTCGGCGGCCAAGCGGAACCGGTCGGTGACCGCAGTCTGCTGCGACAGCCCGAGCTGGGCGTTCGTCGCCCGCAGGGACTGATTGGTGAACCACAGGGCGCCGATCGTCCCTCCCGCTACCGCGAGTGTGGCCAGGGTGGTCAGCAACGCGCCCAGCTTCGTCCAGCCTGGCCAGTGCAGGAACCGAGCCGAACCCGACCTCGGGGTCGGCGGGGCAGGGGGCGTGGGCGGCTGCGTCGGCTCCGGCGGTCTTGGCGGCTCTGGCGGCGGCGGTGTCGGGGGGCGCAGTGACCTGCTGCGGCCCGCGACTGGTCCCCGTCGACGCCGCGCGGACCGCGTTCCCCCCGTGGTCATTTCGTCTCCCTCATGTGAACCGCCGTCGCTACGGTAACTCGCGATTGGCGGCCGTGCCCGCGCCGAGCTGGAAGACCGATTCCGCGATTCCGACGCTGCGGCGGGCGATCAACGGTGGTCGGTCGCGTGGCTTTCGGCGGTCATACCGAGACACTGGGGCGCAAGGCTGCGCCGCGGCAGGGGCTGTCGGGGGGATTCAGTTTGAAGCGACCGCGACCGAGGGCGACGGATCGCTCCACGACCTCGCTGAAATACCTGCCCCATCTTGTTCGCTCGGACCAGGTGACATCGCGTATGTCCTTGACTGCGGAAATTATCGCTCCGGACAGGTCGGTGTCGATCAGTACCGCGTAGGTGAGCACGGCGCCGGCCAGGTTGGCGTCGCGCAGGTCCGCATGTGACAGGTTGGCCCGGTAGAGGTAGGCGCTGCGCAGGTTGGCCCGGCGCAGGGTCGCGCTGTCGAGGTTGGCGCCGTGCATGTGGGCGTTGGACAGGTGCGCGCCGTCGAGATCCGCGCTGTAGAGGTCCGCACCAGAGAAGTCCGTGCCGGTCAGCAGTGCGCTGGACAGGTCCGCACCGGTCAGGTCCGCCCGAGCCAGGATCGCGCCGGACAGGTTGGCCCCGGGCAGGTGTGCCCAAGACAGGTTCGCACCGGTGAGTCTGGCTCCGACCAGGTGAGCGCCAGCGAGTTCTGCCCGGGTCAGATCCGCGTTGGTCAACTCGGCTTGGGAAAGGTCCGCGCTGAACAGGTTCGCGCCGGAAAGGTTCGCGGCAAATAGGTTCGCGGCGCGCAGGCCGCAGCCGTCCATGGTCGTATTGGGAAGACATGCACCGATCAGATTGAGCCCGAGTAGATCTACCGACCGCAGGTCGGCACCGGCCAGGTTGAGATCCGATTCGTTGCGGCACACAGGAAGGCGCGGTTGCTGCTGTGATGGCGTGGTCTGTCGGTGCGCCGCTTCGAGTTTCCGTTGCTTGTCCAGCATGGCGGCTTTGCGTCGTTTCACCTTGAACTCTTCGAGCACCTGGCGTCGCTTGCGCTCCCGCAGTTCTTGCTTTCGCCGATCCTGGTCCTGCGCCAACCACATGCACCCGGCGGCCGCGAGCAACGGAAGCGACATGACCGGCCAGGATCCGCCGAGCAAGAACATCGAAAAACTGGTCACGAACGCCAGACACACGACAACGGTTTCGAAGCTTGGCAGCACCCGTCGAGCGCGGACGGTTCGGCTGACCTTGCTCCGGAGGGACTTCACCGCACGCCGCCTCACCCTGGCCGGAGTTTTCCCCCGGCTCTTCTCCTTCTCTTCGGTCTCGATGGCCTGCCGTAGCCGTGCCCAGCCCTCGTCGATATCGCCGCCGGTGTCATGTTCGGCGATCCAATGGCGGAGGTTCTCGAATGCCTGGTGCACGGTAATCGCTGGGACTGCGTCCTTCCTCCGCTTCCTCGTCATACCGTCACTTCTCCTATCCCGGGGGTAGTGGGCGCGCTCTGACCGACGCCGACGCTGGCGTCGGCGCTGGCGTCGGCGAAGGTGATCTCGTAGCCGTCGCTTTTCGCCCACGCCTTGAACTTCTTGCGCGCAGACCACTTGTGCGTTCTCACCGTCTTGACGGTCGTGCACAGGGCCTCGGCGATCTCAGGGTCCGAGCGCTCCATCACCACCGACATGAACATCACCCGCCATTCCCCATCGGTCAGTTTCGTTGAGGCCTTTTCAAAGAACCGCCCTACGAGATCGTTGCCGAGTACCTGGTCCAGTTGCCTCTGTTGCCCCGTCGTCACCCCGTCGACGGGGATGTCGGTGTCCACGTAGGCCTCCCAGAAGATGAGCTTGCTGTCTTGGCGCCAGCGATCGATCACGCAACTCTTGGCGATCGTGATGAGCAGGCTCTCTACCTGGTCCTGGCTCATCTCCGGGATGCGATCGCGGTAGGTGCGCCACATCCGTATGAACGTTTCCTGCACGAGGTCTTGGGCGCGATCGGCGTCACCGCGCACCGCGTACAGCAACCACTGCCGGACAGTTGGATACTTACGGCGGTACAAGTCCTCGAAAGGCGATGGGGGTCGGCGGCGGCGCAACCTCATCCGGCCGGCATCCCTCGTGCTGGAAGCACGAGCGGCACACACGGCCGGCCCAGCGCGGGTACGACTTCGAGCAGGCTGGCCGAGATGGCGGTTCCCCCTCGCGTGACATGAACGACCCGGCGGCTGCTGCCGCAGGTTTCCCGAAGAATCATCCGGGTCTCGACGTGGCGCTGGTACCCACGCACGCAGTCGACGATGCCCAACCAGAGCCCACCCAGTCCCGCGGGGAGCACGAACCATAGCGAGGTACCGGTCCACTGAGCGAGGACCCACGAAATGTGCATCACGCCAAGCAAACGGCACTCACCCCCGAACCATCAAGACCGCAGCTCACCGCCCATATCAGCCCCCAACCCGCTGTGAGATCGTCCCCTCCGCGCGGCAGGCCGCACTAGTTCAACCGATCGAACGCTTGGTCATTTGATTCAGGCGGGTCAACGCCCGGCAGCAACAGCTCGAGCGCACCCACAGCAGCTGCGGGCGAAGGCGGGCAGGGCGGGTTTTTACCGCGGTAAAAACCCGCCCATGCGCCGCGGAAGGCTCAGCGGGCCCTGGCTGATTCCAATGTTGCGGTCAGCGCGAGGATCAGACTTCGAAGCTGGTCGGGCTCCATGTATTCGCTGATCGCGTCGGCGAGCACGTCTGGTCGGGCACCGAAACGTTTGAGTGCCTTCGCGATCCGAGGCGCGTCTACGGGCGGGCGTTCCAGCGGACCAGCGTCTTCGCCGTTGGTGTCCTCGTTTTCCTTCCTGGCCTGTTCGGCTTGCCATTTCGCGACCTGGTCTTCGAGGGGGACTCGAGCGAGGCTGCGGGCGAGTCGAATCGCGAGGTCGCCGCGACGCAGCGCGGCCTGCAGTTCGGGTGCCAGGTTGAGCAGGGCGCGTCGCTGCGACACCCAGCCACCAGTCTTTTTCAGCTGGGCGGCCGCGGCCTCGGCGGTGCCGCAGGCCTCGACGAGCGCTTCGACCGCTTTGGCTTCCTCGATCACGTCGAAGTCCTGGCGGGCGATGTTCTCGGTGATCGAGGCAGACAGCAGCCGAACCTGGGTGGAGGCGATCTCGTCCTTGACGATGAATTCCAGTTCGGCGCACCCGTATTTGCGCGCGGCCGCCAGCCGTCGGCAGCCGTTGATGACCACCCATTGCGCTGACTCGACTGCGGTCGCATCGTCGGGGTACAGCGCGAGATAGGCGCCGCGGGTGACGACGAGTGCGGGCTGAAGTTGTCCCTCGGCGATGCTCGCCAGGTCGCTCAGATCGCCGAGATCGTCGCGCGGGTTGCGCGGGTTCGCGACGAACTGAACCAGGGGAGCGGACGTCACCGGGATATTCGGCTGGGGGCGGGCGCCGTCGACGGGGGACTGGTCTCCGACCGCGTCGATCAGGTCGGCGAGGTTCTTGCGTGCTCCTCCGCGTGCCATCACGCCACCCGCAATTCCAGCGCGAGCTTGTAGAAGTCCTCCCGAGCGCGCAGCGAAGTCCCGTTGGTCGGATATTCGGTGACGACTTGTCCGTTCAGCGATGCGCGGGTGTGCAGCTTGTAGCGTCGTACCACCGTCTTCGCGCCGGGCCATTGGTTGCGCCTGATGAATTCGAGCGTTTCGTCGCGGTCGGCTTCACCGTCGCGGGGATCCCAATTGTTGATCACCACAGTGTGTTTCAGCTTCCGCGGCTCGATGACCTTGCGGATGGTGCGGGCGGTCGGGTCGAACGAGAGCGGTTCCGGGGTGATCGGGATGATCACGTGGTCGGCGACATCGAGTACCGCGCGCAACGCGTCCCCGGCCGGTCCTTCACCGAGCGGATCGCGAGTGTCGTCGGATTCGGCCATATCCAGCCAGCCCGGGGTGTCGACGAAAACGTGGTTGACGCCCTTGAGGTCCCGTAACTTCCGCAGCCCGTTGAGATCACCGTGCGCCTGGACGACATGGAAGGGCAGGTTGTCGACGCGTGATCCCCACCAGACCGCCGAGCCCTGCGGGTCGATCGACACCGCCGCGACCGGTGAGGGGGCGTCCGGATCCAGCCCGCCGCCGGTGACTTCTGCGGTGACCGCCGCCAGGTTGACCGCGAGGGTGCTTTTCCCTACTCCGCCTTTTTGATTGAGCAGCACATAGACGTGCGCCATGAAACTCTCCCGTGTGCTTCGCCGTACTTGGCTACTTCGGATGGCGCCCGCAGCATAAACCCAACCGCCTTCTCTCGCTGGTGGACACGGGACGACGCGCCGAAAGTCTTCGCGCATGGCGACTCTGGCGGCAGGTTTTACCGCGGTAAAAGTGGCGCGCGGCAAGCATCTCGTCGAAGGGGCGGCTGGCTGTACAGGTTTCGGCCACCGAGTCCTCAGCGGGGGACACCACCTGCCGCAGCCGAATCCGGCACAGCGGCCGAGTGAAGCGGCTACGGTTCCCGTCCATGGAGGGGACAACACATTTCGAGCGCGCCGACGAGTTGGCGGCGCAGGCGAACAAGGCCCTGCAAGCCGCGCTGGACGCGACCTCGGATTTGTCGGACAGAGCCGGGGGATGGGCGAACTATGCGGGTAGTGGCAGGGAGGCATCGGACCGGATGATGTGGGAGCGCGTGCGCGCCCTGCAGGCGCAGGCACAGATTCATGCAACGCTCGCGGTCCAGGCCGCGCTACATCCCACAGGGGCATAAACGCAGGCCTAGCGTTCCACCGCCCCAACCTCTTCGGCCGAGAACCAGCAGTCGTTCAGATGTTTGTCGCCCATGGGCGACAAACCGGTGCACGGCACACGGATCATAAAAGCCGATCCAGCCTCGCGCCTCGATCCGCTTGGGTGTCATCTGCGGCACTTGCACATCCGACGGCGTGGTGTCGAGATGCGATCGGGTTCTCGACACCACACCGGTGGCGTCAGACAGGGTCGGGCAATGCCCCGCCCAGTTCGCGCCAGTGCTGCACCACACCTTCCGTGGGAAGGTTGGCCAGTTCTTCGGCCAGCTCCCTCTCGGCCCTTGTGATTGTGTCGAGCATCGATTGCGCGACCCGCTCATCGAGCTCGCGCGACCGTTCCTTCCAACCGGGCGTCAGAAACTCCATCAGGTCCTCGTTGGGAAGGTCCTGAAGGCGCGCGGGCTTTTTGCTGACCTCATACAGCTCCAACAGCCAGGTGTAAGGGACGAGATCGGTGCCCTTGACGACGATCCCCGCGCTGCAGGGCACCCCTGACCGGAGTGCGAGACGCAGGATTGCGGGATGGAACTTGATCTGCTCAGTGGGAACCCACTGCAGCCGGGCGAGGTCGAGGCCGCCGTGTTCAACCGCGATGTCTAAGACGTGGTGGGGGAGGTCGACCCATTCCACGGTCCGCGGTGGTCGAATCAGGTAGAGCATCCGTTTCCCATCTGTCGGTGCAATATCGTCGGTAAGCACGTCGGAACTACGAAGGTTCCTGTTTCGCAATCGAACCCGGGAGTTACCGGGGCCTGTAGCCCGACCTATGGGTCCGGGACGCGGAGAGTGCGTTGAGCAAGTCGGTCGCGGCGGCGACCGTGCCGCTGTGCTCGCCACTGGCGAGCTGGCCGTCGCGGGCGCGAGCGGCGAGAGTTCTCAGGACTTCCCGTGTGCTGCGTGGTGAATTGAGCACCAGGGCGACGGCTTCGCGATGCGCGTCAGCATGATTCTTCGGCGGCAAGTGGGGCCCGGACAGCGCTTCCGGCACCAAGTCCTGGCCGGCGTGGTCGGCCTCGTGATACGCCGACCACAGGTCATGGAGTGGCGGCCGCAGCTTTTGATGCTCGGAGCGATCCTCCGGTGTCGTGGGTGGATGGTGACGCATCCGGTAGGCGAGCACGCGCAGCAGTTTGTGGGTCGCCGCCGGGTCGGACAGCACACGGTCGACGGCGCCGTCTGGTGTTATCGGCCGACTACGTTCAACGATCCGTTCGCGGATTTCCTCGCGGACTTCGACGACCTTCCCGGCGCTGCGCGCTGCGCGGCGCTCCTCGGACGCACGCCGGCGGCACTGATCCGAACACCACCGCCGTGGCCGCCCTCGTCCTGGCCGCTCCAGGACCCTGCCCCCGCAGCGGGGGCACCCCTTGAGCTCCATATCGACCAGGCTACCGATTTTCGTCCGGACGGAATTATCGGAAATGCCGCGATGGTGTAAAAGGTGTGTGGGCCTGTTCGTTGTTCTGGCGTGGCCTGGAGCAGGACGTCGATGCGTTGTCGAGCGTTCCCTCTGGGGGTGCTCTGTTTGGGGGGTGTCCTCTCGGGGGGTGCCTCCTTGCCTGGGGGGTGTGCCCCCTTTGCGACACCCCGTGCCCCCTCGCGACACCTCGTACCCCTTTGCGGCGCCACCCCTTCTTGCGCCTGGGCACCCCCAACCAATCCGAGGACCCCAAGCGAGGGGCCAGGGTCGGCGATCCGACCTGACCCCGTCGACCCCAAACCCGACCCCATCGACCCCAAACCTCGACCCCAAACCCGCTTGGGTTTGTTGGGGTCGATACCCGACGAGCGACTCGCCGCAGCAGCGCTTGCAGAGCAAATGACGAGGTCAGGGCGACCCCAAGGGAGGTTGGGGTCACCCCAGAGGCGGTTGGGGTCGGCGACCCCGACCCCTTCGGACGACACCCAACCGACCCCGGGGTCACTCGGCGCGATGTTGGGGTCCCCTGGGGTCGACCCCAACCACCCCCGCACACCGGCGGTCCAGTTGGGGTCGCCGACCCCAACCGACCCCTTTCCCACTCCGCGGCGACTGGCGCAACGCTGTGACCAGCGGAAACGCGAATACCGCAGGGGGGTATAGGGAGGGTGCAAAAGGTGTGACCACGCTATTTGCTGTTTCCAGCGCAGAAGAAGCGATGAGTATGGGCGGCTCTGCGATTTCGGTGAATCTGCCGCCAGCGTGGCTGCCGGAGGGTGACACCACAGGGGATGCCGCCTGCCTTTGAAGGCGTGCCCTCACTTACACCGTGCAACGTATAACTTGCCCTGCGCGGGGCTACTCCTGCGCGGGTTTGACCGCGTCCCAGGGCACCCACTGCCGCAGCGTCACCTCCATGACGCCGGAGTTGGTGCGGAACACCGCGGCGATCTCCGCGTACCACGTCGGTTCTCGCCCAAGTGCCACGCGGGCCCACGCGTACAGCACGGCGGGCATCCACTCGTCATCGAGACGGATGTCGAGGCTTCCGGCTTTCTCGCCGAGGGTCACCGGGTCTACGCGGGGCCGGTCTCGCTGCGGGTGCACCCACACTCGCCGTGGATCCACCAGGACGCGCATTGGTGGCTCGACGCGGCGAAGCGCCGACCACTTGGGCTCGTGCATCCGGCCCTTCATCCGATCCGCACCTGAGGCTCGGGCATCGTGGCGTCGACCGGGGTGGCTCGCGTCAACTGTGTGCGGTCGATCCCGGCGCCAGTGAGGACCAGGCGCGCGGTGCGCGGCCGTGCGGTGCGGCCGGACACTCGGACGTCGAGGTGCACGTCCCGTACACGGCCGTGGCCGCGGCCGAGACCGGTGTATCCGGCGATACGGGAGCGGATCTCGATATCGGGGCGAGCCCATCCGTCGCTGGTGACGATCAGTACCGCGCCGTGGCTGCGAGCGCGGGTGACGATCGCGCGAGCGCGGGTCGGAGCCGCTGATCCAGGAGCATCGATCGCGACTACGCCGACTCCCTCGAGCAGGACACCGGCGATGGCGAGGGGATCGTCTCCTGGCTGGGCGATGTGGGCGAGCCTGGCCAGGTCGCCGCCGAGCTCGTGGAACGCGAGCAATCCCAGCCGCGGGGCACCGAGTACCGCCGCCCAGACACCGGCGCTGGTCGCGGCCGCCAGCAGCGCAAGCATGATCGAACCGCCTCCGGTGCAGGACACGACGCTGCCGCGGGCGAGCCCCCCATTGGGAAGGAGCTCACCCAGGCCTCCGGGTACGGCGGCGAGCAGGTCGGTTGCACGTGCGGGTGGTGGTCGTGTGTCGGCTCCGACGCGGCCGGGAATTGCCGCCATTCGGGCGCGTAGGAGGTCGAGTTGCTGGGCGCGCGGGAGAGCAGCCAGCGCACCGTCTGGGCGCGCGCTGGGCTCATCTCGATCCACTGACTCGAACATATGTTCGTAATGATGACATGGCATCGTGGGTGCGTCGACCATGGCGTGCGCAGGTCAGCGCCTATTCCGCACGGTTCGACCGAGGGCGGAACCAACGGTGTTGCGGCCCAAAGCAAGTCCACATCGCGGCGACTCGGAGCGGTCCGGCACCGCAAAATGGCCCCGTTTTTGCACATCTTGCTCGTTGCAGATCTGACATTGTGGCGGCATGACCGAGCCAGAGAAGGAACCTTGGTTGACCGAGGTGACCGCTCGTGTAGTCGAGGGCCGCTTACTCGGCGGACTGGAGGGGTTTGTGGTCGCACCGGATTGCCTTGGTGAGGCGTATGACACTGCGATTGGCGGTCAGACCGTGAAGGTCTTATTTCCTTCTCCGGACCCGCAAGATTCGAGCAGCAATCCAGTTCTGGTGTCTCCAAAGGTGGTGTTCTCACCGTCGGTGGTGTGCGGAAGGGTCGCTTCGGCAGACCGTAACAGGTGGGTGTGCGCTGACATTGAACAACTGGCGTACCGATTCGAGATGACCGGCTCACGTGGCGATGTACGGGAAGCATGTAGACGCATCGGGCAGGAATTCCCCGCATGGTGGGAGCGACTCGAAATGTGGCTGGACACCTTCACTGAGCTCGACCTGCTCCGCCACAGAAGAGCCCACTCCGTCAGGCTCGAACCCAACTTCTCTGCCTTTTCCTACCCCCGTGACAGCGACGATTTTCCAAACAGGGTGAATTGGAAGAAGGTGGACATGGACTGGATTAACTGGAGGACTCATGAGAAGACCTTCATTCCGCCAGCGATCGAGATCCCTGACCACGATGTGCTGACACGTTGTTTTCGGCTGGCAGGTGAGGGGGCAGAACTCCCCGCAGAGTGGCAGTACATGCGCGAGGCCCGGTCTTGGCTGAATGCAGGGCAGACGAGGCATGCGGTCATCGACGCCTGTACAGCAGCCGAGATCGCCCTTGCGTACCAAGTGCACCAATTGCTCGCCGGGACGAGCACGATGGTCATCGAGCAACTTCTCAAGCGCTGCAATGGTATAGCCAATGTAGCGGACATCGTCCGCAAGAACGGAGGCACGACAGCATCCCGCAACGATGTCGAGGGGCGGCTAGCCAAGCTGAGGAATTCAGCAGCACACGCGGGTAACGAACCCACGCATGAGCAGGCCAAGACAGCTGTAGCGGTGGCTGCCGCGATCCTCGGTCACGCTCGACCTCGCCAAACACTGCATTAAGCCTCGACCCTGTAAGGGACTCACCGCGACTTCTTTTCGCGGATGTTTCTTCGGATCCCCTCGGCGGTCTCGACTGGCTGCTGCATAAGGGAGCGCTCATCGAGGCTCTGAAACCGGCCCACGTGCTTCCGTCGGACTGGCCGCCCATCGCGTAGGCAGTTCACCGCCCCACTCGCGCAGCAACATCCGCACCGGCAAAGCAGGACCGAGACCCATCTGCCGGTTCCAGGGCCGTGGTACATCGCCGAACTGCCGAAGAGAACGGTTGTCACATACAGGTCGTATCTGTCACCAGGCCGAGTGCGCGTATGGCCGGGTAGGCCGGGCGCATTGCTGCGCCCGGCCCCCCTCAGAACCGGACGTGCACGATTTCCATGCATCCGGCTCAAGCAAGCCCATGGCGGGC
>NZ_JBITIL010000042.1:0-21733 GCF_044458905.1 Nocardia sp. NPDC050408
GGGGGCGCGGGTGGGCGGCCCCGCGCCGGGGGGGGGGGGGGGGGGGGGGGGGTGGGGGGGGGGCCCCCCCCCCCCCACACCAGGGGGCCGCGAACACGCCGCGCCGAAGGCGCGGCCATTAGACACAGCTCAACCGCGCGGATAAGGCCAGGGATTGAAGCGGCAGTGCTTACCGTCCATCGGGACTACACCGTCTGGATCGAGCGCCGCGATGTCGTTGTTCTTGGTGCCGAAGGTCTGCTGCATCATCACCGGCGCGAGCCCGCCGTCGGTCTCGCACGGCTGATGCTGGTGATAGCCGATGGCATGGCCGACCTCATGGTTGACCAGGTACTGCCGATAGGAACCGATATCGCCCTCGAAGGCCAGCGCGCCGCGCACCCAGCGCACCTCCGAAAGCACCACCCGGCGCAGATCGGCATTGAAGCAGGAGGAGTCGATCGGAATATCGAAACCGCATGCCTTGCGCGAGGATTCGCGGGAGGCGAGCGAAATGCGGAAGTCCGGCTCCCCCTGGTCGATGCGCCGGAAGGCGAACTTGGTGTCGTGCGCCCAACTCTTGGGATTGCCAAGGGTGCTTTCGACCATCTTGGCCACGGACTCGTCCCCGCCGAATCCGGAAGTGTCTACGCCGTTCTCGATTTCGACGGTGTATTTGAACTGGAACTCCGATCCGGTACCCACCTGCCCGGTGGTCCCGGGCACCACATGCCATGTGCCTGTACCGGTTTCGGTGAACGGTCCGCCGTCGGGCAGCGCGCCGGTCGGCAAGGTCGTCGGGAAGTGGCCGTCGCCGGGCGGTGCGCCGATGATGCCCGCGGATGCCGCACGTGGGCTCAATCGTCCGAATCCCGGTGCTCCGCCTGCCAGATTCGCCGGATCGCTGACCCCGCGCACCGCGTCCACGATCACCAGCACGGTCACCACGAAAAGTACGGGAAGTGCGTAGGCACGCCATCCGTAGGTGCGGATGAAACGACCGAGTGCGCTCTGCTTCTTGGTATCGCGCTCGGGTCTCGATGCGCGGGAACGACTCTCGTCGGGGGCGGTGGGGTCCCAGCGGGCCCGCAACGGTTGATAGGCACGATCGACGGGTGATTCGTTCAAGCCGAGGGGGTCATAGATCTCGACACCGTTCGCAGTGCTCGGTGGCGAACCGGATCTCCATTCGATCTCACCCTCGGCGCCATCCCGGGCAGCGGCACCGTTTCCGGTGACTGCCCCCGTACGCACCTCGGGGCCTGGCCTTTCCACAGAGCCCGAGACTACGGAACCGGACGCGGCGGAGCCAGCCCGGCGGTGCGCGCTGCGCCCACCGCCGGAGGGTCTTTCCGCTCGGTCGGTCACGTCAACCAGAGTCTCACAGGGCGCAATACCCTCGACCCGGGTATGCCTGCGCTCCCGATTGGCTGCGATATATCTCACCGAGTGGACCGCAACTGCGGCCCCGATCGGCAGACGCGGTGCAACCGGGTATCGTTCATGGGATACCCGGTGTACACCCCAATTTGCCGGGGCATCGACTGGGAGAGCCGAAAAATGACTGACCTCGTGGACCGGATGGCGTCCCGCAGAATGTCGTCCGATGCCATCGCGCCAACCAAGCGCGGTACCCGGCTTCCGCGCGACGAGCGTCGTCAACAGCTACTCGCGGCCGCCAGTGAGGTGTTCGTTCAGCGCGGCTACCACGCCGCGGGCATGGACGAGATCTCGCAGTGCGCCGGAGTGAGCAAGCCGGTGCTCTATCAGCACTTCGCCAGCAAGCTCGAACTCTATTTGGCGGTGCTGCAGAACTACGTCGACATGCTGGTGTCGAGTGTGCGCCAGGCGCTGCGCTCGACCACCGACAACCGGCAGCGTGTGCGTGCCGCGGTGCAGGCCTACTTCGATTTCGTCGACAACGAAATGCAGGGCTTCCGACTGGTTTTCGAATCCGATCTGATCAGCGAGCCGCAGGTGCAGCGCCGGGTCGAGCAGGCCACCGAGGCCTGTGTGGACGCGGTGTTCGATCTGGTCGCCCACGATTCCGGTTTGGACCCGTACCGGGCCAGGATCCTCGCGGTCGGACTGGTCGGTACCAGCCAGTTCACCGCACGGTACTGGCTGGAGGCGGATCGGCCGATTCCGAAGGAAGAGGCGGTCGACACCACTGTTTCGCTGGCGTGGGGCGGTCTGTCGCACGTGCCGCTGCATCCGATCAACTGATCGAGTATTCGGGCAGCAGAGCCCCCACACTCACCCGAGTGCGGGGGCTCTCGTTTGTTGGGTCGCGGTTCGGCTCAGACCGCCGCGAAGCCGACACGACCGCCGGTGGCGGCGCCGATCTCGACATAGGCGACCTTCGAGGCCTGGATCAGGAACTTGCGGCCCTTCTCGTCGGTGAGTGCGACGACGCCGTTCTCACCGCTCAGCGCACCGGACACCAGCGCCTCGACCTCGTCGGGGGTCTGCCCGCTGTTGATCACGAGCTCGCGCGGGCTATCCGAAATACCGATCTTGACCTCCACGGCCAACCTCCGAACCTAGAGTCCTGTGTGCTGTCGAATCAAGGCTAATGCTCCCCCGCCTCCCCGGGTATTCTGCGCCCCACTAAGAGCCACGAAACCCACGTCGGCGACCGGCGACCGGATAGCTCGCCAGTACTGGGCGTACCCCACGAGTTGCCCATGTACCTGGGAAATCAGTAGTCACGTCCGGGATCCGATAGCGCCGTCGAGCGACCGCGCGGCCGGCGTTCGCCTGTCGCGAACGCCGTCCCGCTCGCGGGTATGCCTACTTGGGCTCGATGAGCTGGATTTCCAGTTCGACCTTGACGGCATCGCTGAGCATGCCGGGCAGCGGACCGCCGACGCCGAAGTCGGTGCGCTTGATGGTTCCGGTCGCGGAGAAACCGGCGTGCCGGTCGCCGGTCCCGGCGAATTCCTGGACACCGCCCCACTCGACATCGAGGGTGACCGGCTTGGTGATCCCGCCGAGCGTGGCCTCGCCCTCGACCTCGAACGATTCCGCGATCAGCACCGGCTCGACGGCGCGGAAGCTCAAAGTGGGGCGGTTGGCGACATCGAGGAAGTCGGCGGTGCGGACGTGGTTGTCGCGATCGGCATTGCCGGTGTCGAAGGAGTCGAGGTAGATGGTGGCGCCGAGCGTTGCGAAGCCCTTGTCGTCGACGACGAATTCGGTCTCGAACTTGTTGAAGCGGCCGCGGACCTTGGAGATGCCGAGGTGGCGGATGGTGAATTCGACCTGGGAGTGCATCGAGTCCAGGGTCCAGGAACCCGGGGTGAGCGTGGTGGCAGTGGATTCAGCGGAAGATGTCATGCCATAGACCATGACCGGACCGTGGTCCGCTAGCCAGACCGCCGTTATCCTGGACCCGTCAGGGCGCGGATAACCATCCCAGGACGGGGCACGATGAAACGTATGGCACCCAATCCGTTCGCGGAATACCTCATCGCGCGCCGCGCCCAATTGCGGCCGGCGGATGTGGGACTTCCCGAGGGCGGACGCCGACGTACCCCGGGATTGCGCCGTGAAGAGGTCGCGGTGCGCGCCGGAGTGAGCGCCGACTATCTGGCCCGGTTGGAGCAGGGGCGCGATACCAATCCGTCGGGGGCGGTCATCGATGCGCTCGCGCAGGCGCTGCTGATCGAGGGTAAGGACCGCCACCACTTCGGCTGGCTCGCCGTCACCTCGAGTAATGAGTCCCGCTGTCCCACCACCGAATCCGTGGTGGAGCATCCGACGCCCGCGATCGAGACCATCCTGCGCGCACTGCATCCCACCCCGGCCTTCGTGATCGGGCGGCGGCTCAATGTGCTCGGCTGGAATCCGGCCTGGGAGAACATCGCGAAACCCGTCGGGCTACTGGACAATCCGGAGGTCGTGAATCTGGCCTGGTTCACCTTCGCGCATTCGCGCGCCAAGCAGGTGCTCCGGAACTGGGACGAGGTGGCCGATATTTTCTCGGCCGCACTGCGGCGCGCGACGATCCGCTGGCCGGGCGAGGACCGCCTACTCGAGCTGATCGACGCGCTGCTCGCCTATCCGGAATTCGAAAGCCGTTGGCAGCCACAGCATATCGACGACTTGACCTCGGGCACGATGCGATTCGACCACCCGGAGTACGGCCATATCGATATCCCGTTCGAAGCCATGAACGCCGATAAGGATCAGTGCGTCGTCGTTTGGCTCACCGACCAGGCACAGGCGCAATCACCCGGCCTGCGGCTGGTCCGCGCGGTCAACGAGTAATCAGATTCCCAAGACGGCCATGCGCTCGGCATGGCTGGCCTGCATGCGCTCGAACAGCGCGGCGATGCCGTTGAGGTCACCGGTCGCGGCGAGCACCAGCTCGGTGAGTTCGTCGCGCTGGGCCATGACGTACTGCGCCTGGGTGATCGCCTCACCGAGCAGCCGCCGACCCCACAGCGTCAGCCGGTCGCGCTCGGAGCGGCTGGTCGCGACGGCGCGGCGCACCTCCTCCACCACGAATTCCGAGTGGCTGGTCTCGGCGAGCACATCCCGGACCACGGCGGAGACCTCGGGAGACAGGGCGCCGGCGATCTCGGTGTAGAAGTCGGCCGCGATTCCGTCACCCACATAGAACTTCACCATCGATTCGAGCCAGGTCGAGGGATCGGTGGAGTCGTGGTAGGCGTCCAGGGCGCGCACGAACGGCGCCATCGCGTCGAAGATATCCACACCGCGTTCGGCCAGCGCGGATTCCAGGGTTTCGAAGTGACGCATCTCGGCGGCGGCCATCTTCGCGACGGCCACCTTGCCGCGCAGCGTCGGCGACAGCTTGGCCTCCTCGGCCAGCCGGTAGAACGCCGAGATCTCACCGTAGGCGAGCACCGCGAACAGGTCGATCACGCCCGTATCGTTGGCGGAAATGGACGAGCCGGACAACGAAACCCCTACCGCTGCTGGTGACTGTGCTCCCATATCGCACAGCGTAGTGCTCCCCCGCCTCCCCGGATATTCAGCCGACCAGTTATTGCCGAACGTGTCGTGTTACGGGCTGACGGATTCGGGGGATCGAATTCTGGGCGTACCCGACGAGTTACCCATGTACGGATGAAATCACTCGAGCTCAACGCTCTACCGATATCCGGCCAGGAACTTGTCGAGATAGGTCCAGGTCGTGTCGCGTGCGGTTTCGGCGGTGAGGATGCCGAGATGACTACCGGGTGCGGTTTCGTAGCGAACGGACTGCGCGCCGGTGAGGATGCGCTGTCCGGCGGCCACCGCGGCGGCGGGGGTGATGACATCGGCGGGTCCGCCGACCAGCAACACCGGCGCGGTCACGTCAGCCAACTCGATGCGACGCTTGCCGAACTGCACGACACCTCGCCCGATGTCGTTGTTCAGGATCAGTCGGCCCCACAGCTGGCCGTAGAAGCGGCCGGGATAGCCGGGCATCTCGGACATGAATCGGTCGATGGACTCCATCTTGGCCAGCGCTTCGGTGCGCGCGATATTGCTCGCGACGAACCAGGGGCGGGTGAGTTCGCGATCCCATGCGGTGACCTTGTAGGCGATCCGGGTCAGCGTGGCCGGAATGCCACCCGCCGCGCGCACCGCCGTCGAGGTGGCGATGCCGCCGGTCAGCTTGGCGACCGCGCGCACCTGCGGAATGCCGGTCATCTTGTCGTAGTCCAGCGGCGAGCCGACGGCGGTAATAGAGCGGATCGGCAGTTCGGGGTGCGCGGCCGCGGTCAGCAGGGCGAGGGTGCCGCCGATGGACCAGCCGACAAGATCGACCGGACGGCCGTCGCGATCGGCGCAGGTGCGCAGGATCGCCTCGGGCAGAATGTCATCGATCCAGGTCTCGAAGCCCATCCGCCGGTCGGCGAAGGTGATTTCGCCGTAGTCGACGACGTAGGGCGCCCGGCCCGTCTCCAGCAGGAATCGGGCCAGGCTCTGATCCGGACGCAGATCGAAGCAGCTGGCGGGCGCGGCCAGCGGCGGCACCAGCAGCACCGCCGAATCCGTTGCGGCAGCGGCGGATCCGGTAGCCTCGAAGCGGCGCAGCTGCCGATGCGGTTCGTCCCACAGCACCGTCGACGGGGCGGGGTCCGGCGCCTCGACGCCATGGCCGAAGGTCAGCGCCCACGCATTGCGCGCCGCGATGGTGACTGTGTCGGTGAAACTCACCTCAAAAATGTCTCACATCCCGTTACCGGCGGTAACAGGCAACTCTGATTTGTGAGCGATCGTGCATCGCTCAGCCCCGAGTCATGCCGATCGGATTGAGCGGCGGCACCACGCTCTCCTGAACGCGCTTCGCCAACGGGTCGAGCAAGTAGGTCAGCTCCGCGATGGCATCCTGCGACAGCGCCGCCAATGCGCCGTTCCAGGCCGCCTCGTCGGTATCTGCCTCGACCCGTCCGAGCAATTCGGCACCGGAGCCGGTCAGCTGCGGACTGATCGGCTCCCCCGCGATCAAACCCCGAGCACGCAACTCATCGGCGATATCGGACCATTCCCGCTCCGACCAGCCGCGCGCGGGCCGCATCACCGATTCGGGCGCTTTACCGGCCGCGACCTGCAGCACCAACGCCTGCGATCCGGACAGACCGCGGGCAACCAGGGCCGCCACATGGCCATCGCCGCGATGTTCGCGCAGTGTGGTGGTGAGCTGCCACAGTGCGGCCACCGGATCGGTGGACAGCGGCAATTCCGCATTCGCCGCATACAACGGGCGGCCGGTCGGATCGGCAGTGCGCACCACCGGTTCGAGCAATTCGACGGCACGAGCGCAATCGGCGTCACCGGCTCCGGCCCCGCGCAACAACCCGACCGAGAAGGCGAGCCGGGCCTGCAGACAGGCCTGCGGCGTCGTCCGGGTCCAGGCGTCCGGGACCGCCTTGGCCACCGTGTCGGGATGGAATCCGGCGAAGGTCGCCAGTACGGTGCCAGCGCCCACCGCTCCGAGCGGCGCGGCCCGGAACGCGAAGTAGGTCTGCCAGAAACCGCGCAGTCCGAGCACGACTCCGGCCTGCTTGACATCCGAGCCGAAATACACGACATCGTGGATGGGTTCGAGAGTGTGCCAGATTCGACGCGCTAGATGAATTGCCATGTGGCGCAGCGTACGTCGATGGTCAACGCATAGACACCGCGCATTCCGACCGGAAATACCGTGACGGCAATTCGAGCCATGCACAATATCACGCTACAATCTTTGCGGACAACGGAAATTTTCGTCTGTCGAGTCGCCGGATCGTACGGTCGCCCGAGTGTCGCCGACGAGGTTTTCGAAGTCCGGGAATATGTGCGCGCACCAGATCCGCATCACCCTTGCGCCGCGCCGATATCTGCTGAGGTCAGCCGCCGAAAACGACGAGTTGCCGCAGGTATCAGGGCAGTGGCCGAGGTGAGTATCACAGGCGGATATGTGGTTGTCGCGGGCCGGCCGGTCCGCCCCACACCTCGTGCGCGTGTGACGCGATAACGAGGAAAGGCACGAACCTGAGCAAGATCACTGTCGAACAGGAACCTGGTCTGGCGGATACGCTACTGACCGCCGAACTGGACGAAACGCACACCGCTCCGACATTCGCCGAATTGGGGGTTCGCGATGAAATCGTGCGAGCGCTCGGCGAGATCGGAATCGAACGTACCTTCGCAATTCAGGAACTGACCCTGCCACTGGCTCTGGCCGGTGAAGATCTGATCGGTCAGGCCCGCACGGGGATGGGTAAGACCTTCGGATTCGGTGTGCCGCTGCTGCACCGGATCGCCACCGCCGACACCGGGACGACCCCGCTGGACGGCACACCCCGGGCACTGATCATCGTGCCGACGCGCGAACTCTGCATTCAGGTCACCCAGGATCTGGAAAACGCGAGCAAGTACCTGAAGAACCACCAGGGCCAGCTGCGCGTGCTCTCGATCTACGGTGGCCGCCCGTACGAGTCCCAGATCGCCGCGCTGCGCTCCGGCGTCGACGTAGTCGTCGGTACCCCCGGCCGACTCATGGATCTGGCCGATCAGGGCCATCTGATCCTCGGCAAGATCGGCGTGCTCGTCCTGGATGAGGCCGACGAAATGCTGGATCTGGGCTTCCTGCCCGATATCGAACGCATTCTCGGCATGGTTCCGACGCAGCGTCAGACCATGCTCTTCTCGGCCACCATGCCGGGCCCGATCATCACCCTGGCGCGCACCTTCCTGACCAGGCCGACGCATATCCGAGCCGAAGAACCGCACGATTCGGCCGTGCACGATCGCACCGCGCAGTTCGTCTATCGGGCGCACGCACTGGACAAGAGCGAACTCGTCGCCAAGGTGCTGCAGGCCGAGACCCGCGGCGCGACCATGATCTTCACCCGGACCAAGCGCACCGCGCAGAAGGTCGCCGACGATCTGGCCGACCGCGGCTTCGCCGTCGGCGCCGTGCACGGTGACCTCGGGCAGATCGCTCGGGAGAAGGCGCTCAATAAGTTCCGCAAGGGCGCCATCAATGTGCTGGTCGCGACCGATGTCGCGGCGCGTGGCATCGATATCGACGATGTCACCCACGTGGTCAACTACCAGTGCCCGGAGGACGAGAAGACCTACGTGCACCGGATCGGGCGCACCGGCCGGGCCGGACGCACCGGTGTCGCGGTCACGCTGATCGACTGGGACGAACTGAACCGCTGGGCCGCCATCAACACCGCCCTGGGCCTCGGCATCCCGGATCCGGTCGAAACGTATTCGCGCTCGCCGCATCTGTTCTCCGACCTCGGTATTCCGGAGGGCGTCACCGGCACGATCCGCAAGCCGAAGCCGGTCCGCGAGGAGGACGCCGAGGTAGTCGAGCGCCCCGCCCGCACGCCGCGCAAGCGCAATCGGCGCCGTACCCGCGCGGGACAGCCGCTCGACGGCGAAGCCAACGTCACCGAAACCGACGACACCGAAACCGATGACGCCGCCGCCCCACTCGACGATGCGACCGACGACGAGACGGCGGATAAGCCCGCCCGTCGCCGCCGCCGTCGGCGCAAGTCCAGCGGTGCCACCGAAAACGGCACGGAGAACGGCACCGAGTCGAATGACAACGCGGACGTGAGCGCCGAAGCGGACTCGGACAGCGATACCGATGACGCCGAAACCACCGAACAGCCCGCGCGCCGTCGGCGCCGTCGCCGCAAGCCCGCTGGCGAAGCAGCGGCTGGCGAAGCAGCGGCGGACACCGCTCCCGAAACGGTGACCGCCTCGGCATAGTCGATACGCAGGCGCGTCTGTCATGGACAGGCGCGCCTGTGGTGTCTCAGCGGCAGGCCCCGGCCGCGTCTTGCGATACACGGTCGCAGGTAAGCGTCGACGGGTCGTCGATAAGCAGGCACGTCTGTCGTGGGCAGGCGTCTCAGCGGCCCCAGCGCGGATGCGCGCGCGTTCTCCTGATGCACTGTCGCATGCGAGCGCGGAACGCGGAAATATCGGCAGGTAAGCACCATTGAGCGCACCGGTAGCCGTCATCGGTCGGCGGGTGTCCACGGTGAGACCGATCGCATCGGCCGAGCGATACGTTGTACTCTCGCAAACGTGCTCGCACCCGAGCGGCGAACGCGCGCCGACATCATCTCCGCAGTCGCGATCGCCGTGGTCGTGGTGATCGCGGCCGTGGTGGTGTGGGCGCGCAGCGATGCCAGGGGAACCGAATCGGTGACGGCGGAACATCCGGTTTCCACTCCGGCGGCGGCAGATCAGGTTCCGACGAGTCTGCATGAGCTGTGGCATGCGCCCGACCCGGCGGCGAACCGGGCGCTGGTGGCTGCGGGCACCGTCGTCACGGGCGCGGACGGCACGGTCACCGGGCACGATCCGCGCACGGGTACGGAAGTGTGGCACTACCGGCGAGACCTACCCCTGTGCGGCGTCGAGTCGCAGTTCGGCACCGTGATCGCGGTGTACAAGGACCAGCGCGGCTGCAGCCAGGCCACGCTGCTGGCCGGTGAGGACGGTTCGCGCCGGACCGCGCGCAGCAGCTACATGGATCCCGCCGTGCAGCTATCGGTCGACGGCACCTATGTACTGGCCCAGGGGCCGCGGCGGCTGGAGATGTGGCGCTCGGATCTGGTGCGCACCCTCGAATACGGCTACGTCGACGCACCGGTGAACGTGAAAACTCAACCGCGCAAGGGCTGCAAGCTGATCTCGTCGAGTTCGAGCTCCACCCGGCTCGCGGTGCTCGAACGCTGCCCCGAAGATCCCACCAACCGGCTGACCGTGCTCAATCCGGCGCCGAAGGACAATACGGTGCCCGAGGAGTACGGCTCGCATGTGCTCAACGGATCCGGTTCGGACTCCCCCGACGGACGCGTAATCGCGGTGTCCGACAACCGAATCGTGTTGTACCTGCCCGGTACACCTGCCACCGCGACCGCCGAAGCGATATCGCCGCGGCTGGAGGTCTTCGACGGCACCGGGAATGCGCTTGTGGTGCACCAACTTTCCGCACCGCTGAGCGATAAGACGACGACCACCCGAATCAGTTCGCTGTTCCTGGTATTCACCGGCAATAGCCTGATCGCCTTGAACGCGGGCACTTTCGATCCGATCTGGGCCGCTCCCAGCGCACTCGGCAGTCCCGTCTTCATGGCGGGCCGACTACTCGTGCCGGTCGACGGCGCCATCACAGTCCTCGACCCAACTTCGGGCACCGAAGTGTCGCGCATTCCGGTGGCCCGCCCCGGCTACGACGGGTCCCCCATCTCGCTCGCCGTCCTCGGTACCACCGTGCTGGAAAAGCGCGGCACCGAGATCTTCGCGCTCGGCTAGCACCCGCCCGTCCCCGGCGGTGTCGGACCCGTACTTCATGATGGAACTCATGTCCGCACGCGACGACGCCCGACTGGTTCTGCTCCGGCACGGCGAAACCACATGGTCCAGCCAGCGGCGCCATACCGGCCGCACCGATCTGCCACTCACCGAGCGCGGTGAGGAGCAGGCCCGCGCCGCGGGCGGCCTGCTCGACGAGCTGAAGCTGCGTGACCCGCTGGTGCTCACCAGTCCGCGTCAACGCGCTGTCCACACGGCGGCGCTCGCTGGGCTCACCGATACGGTTGTCGATGCCGATCTGGCCGAATGGGATTACGGCGATTACGAGGGCAAAACCTCCGTCGAGATCCGCGAGCACGATCCCGGCTGGACCATCTGGACCGGAGTTGTGCCCGGTGGCGAGACGGCCGCGCAGGTCAGCGCACGCGCCGATCGGGTGCTGGTATCGGTGGGCCCGGCACTGCCGGACCGGGATATCGTGCTGGTCGGTCACGGTCATTTTTCCCGGGCGCTGATCGCCCGCTGGGCCGAGCTCGATATCCGGGAGGGGCGGCGCTTCGCGATGTCGACCGCCGCGATCACCGTGCTCGGTTACGAACATGATGACCGAACCATCCTGGCGCACAACCTAGTTCCCGCAAACCATGGAGCAGCACTATGACTCGCCCCGGCCAGATCCGTCGCGCCACCTCCGCCGATGTACCCGCCATGGTTGGCCTGGTCGAGGATCTCGCCGAGTACGAGAAGTCCCGCGCGGAGTGCACGCTCACCGCCGAGCAGCTGGACACCGCGCTGTTCGGGCCGTCGCCCGCGGTTTTCGCGCATGTCGTCGAGGACGAGACCGGTGTGGTCGGGTGTGCGATCTGGTTCCTGAACTACTCCACCTGGACCGGCGTACACGGCATCTACCTGGAGGACCTGTACGTGAAACCGGAAACCCGCGGCAAGGGTTACGGCAAGGCACTGCTCGCCGCCCTCGCCGAGGAGGCCGTCGCCAATGGCTACAGCCGGGTCGACTGGGCCGTGCTGACCTGGAATGCGCCAGCCATCGAGTTCTACAAATCCATCGGCGCCAACCCGCAGGACCAGTGGGTCGGCTACCGGCTCACCGGCGCGGCCATCGATAAGCTCGCCGCCGAAGCCTGGTGAGTGAGTGAGGGTTACCGCACCCACGGATTGGCCGACCACCGCAGAGGAGGCCATGGCGATCCAGGATGCCTTGCGGCCATTGGTGATTGCGGCCGATCCGCATCCGCCGCGATTCCGCACCATCGCCGGACTCGACTCCGCCTACGACGACGAAGCCGGGATCGCCGCTGCGGCCGTCGTCGTATTGGACAGTGCCACACTGGATCCCGTCGATACCGCCGTAGCGCATGGGCCGGTCACGTTTCCCTACTTGCCCGGCCTGCTGTCCTTCCGTGAACTGCCGATAACCCTCGCCGCCCTCAAAAAGCTCGTTACCACACCGGATCTGCTGATCTGTGATGGACAAGGACTCGCACACCCGCGCCGCTTCGGCTTGGCCTGCCACATCGGAATCCTCACGGGGACACCGACAATCGGCGTGGCCAAGACACCGTGGGGCGATTACCGCGAACCCGGTCCAGAACGCGGAGCGGTCAGCGATATCACCATGGACGGCGAGGTCGTCGGGCGCGCGCTGCGCACCCGACGCGACGTCAAACCCGTCTTCGTCTCGGTCGGCCATCTCATCGACCTGGACACCGCATGCGCCCAGGTGCTCACGCTCACCCCGCGCTACCGACAGCCGGAAACCACCCGGCAGGCCGATCACCTATGCCGTCAGACGCTGCGGTCCGCCACCGCCTGAACCCCGGCTACTTCGATTCCGGTTCGATCCCGTAAACCTCGGCCATCCAGCGATTCGACGCGGGCGCGAACAGGAGTACCAGTGCGCCCACCACGACAATGCCGAGCAGCGCCCCGAGCACCGGCTGATGCGAATCGGTCAGCAGCGACCAGGTGACGGGAAGCAGGAGCACCTGGGCGATCACAGCAATGGCCCGCCCCCATCGGTGCCCGAGAAAAAGTCCGACCCCGGCCGCGAGCACCGCCCCGCCGAGAATGCCGAACCACGCTGCCGTGCCGTACCCGCTCGCGGCGCTCTGATCGTGTCCGAGCAGGCCGCGCACGATCAGCACGATCGCCACGACCACGGCCACCGCCCCCTCCAACCCAACCAATCCGCCCGCACCGCGCACCGTCGCGGGCACACCCGCCGAAACCTCGTCTTTGCCGCTGTCCGCCACGGGGCCAAGCCTAGAACGCACTCGGCGGCTTTTCGGACCGGGCCGTGCGCCGATTAGGGTGGCGAAGGTGCGGACGTTGCTGATCGTGAATCCGAATGCCACCTCGACTACGCCGGCGACGCGGGACCTGCTGGCGCACGCGTTGGAGAGCCGGACCCAGCTGACCGTCGCGCATACCCAGCACCGCGGCCACGCGGCGGAATTGGCGCAGTGGGCGGCAACCAACGAGATGGATCTGATCGTGGTGCACGGCGGCGATGGGACGGTCAACGAGACCATCAACGGCTACCTGCCGCTACCCCAGGTCGACGACGGACATGCCTGGTTGCCGCGCCTCGGCGTGATTCCGGGCGGCTCGGCGAATGTGTTCGCACGCGCCCTCGGCATCTCCCCGGATCCGGTGACCGCGACCAACCAGCTCATCGATCTGCTCACCCTCGAGCATGACCGCAAGATCGGGCTCGGCCTCGCCGATGATCGCTGGTTCGGCTTCAGCGCGGGCGTCGGCCTGGACGCGGATGTCTGCGAGGCGATCGACAACAGCCGCGCCAACGGCCATGCCGCCACCCCCGGTCGCTACGTTCGCACAACCGTCCGACAGTTCTTCAAGTCGAAGCGCAAGGAGCCGAGCGTCCGGATCGTGATCCCTGGTTTCGAACCTATCGGTGAGGTCCATTACGCCTTCGTAACGAACACCAGCCCGTGGACCTACCTGAACGCCACCCCGGTGCACACCAACCCGGGAACGGCCTTCGAAACCGGTCTCGGCGTGTTTGCCGTGCGGTCGATGTCGGTGGTCTCCACGCTACTGCTCGCCAGGCAGCTTCTCGCAGCCCATGGAAATCCCAAGTCCCGCAACCTATTTCGCGAGGACGATGTGCCATCCGTGCGTATCGAGGCGAGCGAGCCCATCGGGCTGCAAATCGATGGCGACTTCATCGGAAAACGCAACATGGTGGATTTCACAGCTGTGCCGGACGTGCTCGAGGTCGTCGCTCCACGCTCGAAATGAGCACGAAACGCGCGAAAAAACCCGGTGTTGTGCTGCGAAAACCGGGTAGAGCGAGTACAAAGGACCGGGCAGGTTCCCCCAGGGGTTCCTTGAGAGCGTGAGCTTCCCCACGGTGCACCAGATACCTATTGACATCTACGGTGTTCGTGAAAGCATTCACAAGCAACCGTGCGGAAACATTCGAGTCGCACAAGTGAACGATCCACAAACCGTAGGCGCCCTTCGCGGCGCCCAGCAAAGGAGCAGAGGAATGGACTGGCGCCACAAGGCCATCTGTCGCGATGAGGACCCCGAGCTGTTCTTCCCGGTGGGTAACAGTGGTCCGGCGCTCGCGCAGATTGCCGATGCCAAGCTGGTCTGCGCTCGCTGCCCCGTTACCGCCGACTGCCTGTCCTGGGCCCTGAAGTCCGGGCAGGATGCCGGCGTGTGGGGCGGTATGAGCGAGGACGAGCGTCGGGCGCTCAAACGTCGCAACGCCCGCACACGTACCCGCACCGTCGTCTAGTAGGACGACCAGCGTTACCGGACCTATCAGCCCGGCCCGGTAACGCAGTCAAGCCCGGCACCCAGGTGCCGGGCTATTTTGTGCCTGTGTCTGATTGCAGCGCCTGCGGCGCTGCGTGTTCGCGGCCCCCTAGTGTCTCGCGCCTGCGGCGCATGCGCTTCGACGACTCGGCCGCCAGAACGGCCGCGAACAGTCGCTCGTAAGACTTGCTCCGTTGTGGTCAGATGTGTGTGGAAGCTGAGACTTATTGCCTACCAGGCGAGTTCAACTCAGCGCCCTGAGCGGCGGCCCAACGGGACGCGCAGCACCGCGTCAGTGCCGATATCGGCACCTGGATGTAAACCGATGGAACCGCCGAGTTCGGCGGTGACCAGTGTGCGCACGATCTGCAGGCCGAGGCGGTCGGAGGATTCCAGGCTGAAACCCGGCGGCAGCCCGCGGCCGTCATCACTGATGATCACGTCCAGCCAGCGCGCCGAACGCTCGGAACGGATTGTCACCGTGCCGTTTTCGCCTGAATCGAAGGCGTGCTCGATGGCGTTCTGCACCAGTTCGGTGAGCACCATCACCAGCGGGGTGGCGCGTTCGGCGGAGAACACGCCCAGCGAACCCGCCCGGCGCACTTTGATTCTCGCGGTGTGCACGGTCGCGACATCGGCCATGATCGGCAGCAGCCGGTCCACCACCTCGTCGAGATCGACCTCTTCGTCCACCGACATGGACAGCATTTCGTGCACCGAGGCGATCGAGGTGACCCGGCGCACCGATTCGGTGAGCGCGACCTGCGCCTCCTCGTTCTCGGTGCGGCGCGCCTGCAGTCGCAGCAGCGCGGCCACGGTCTGCAGATTGTTCTTCACCCGGTGGTGGATCTCCCGGATGGTCGCATCCTTGCTGAGCAGTGCGCGGTCGCGGCGCTTGACCTCGGTGACATCGCGGACCAGCACCGCGGCACCGGCCAATTCGCCGTGCGGGCGAAGCACCAGGGTGCGCAGCAGCACGGTGGCGCCGCGCGCCTCGACCTCCATGCGGCGCCCGGTCCGGCCCGCCAGGGCGGCCTGGATATCGCCGACGACCTCCTGGGCGTCGAACGGATCGGTGATCAGCGAGCGGGTGGTGACGGCCAGATCCTGACCGGCCAGATCCGACTGCAGCCCCATCCGGTGATAAGCCGACAGTGCGTTCGGGCTGGCGTAGACGACGATGCCCTCGGTATCGAGCCGGATGAAGCCGTCGCCCGCGCGCGGACTGGAATGCGTCGCGGCGCGGTCCTCGGTGGTCGGAAAGGTGCCGTCAGCGATCATCTGGCACAGATCGTCGGCGCAGGCGACATAGGCGATCTCCAGCGTGCTGCGCACCCGGGAACGCTGCAGATCGGTATCGCGGCTGAGCACCGCGATGACATCGTCGCCGCAGCGCACCGGAATGGCCTCGCGG
Source organism: Nocardia sp. NPDC050408 (assembly GCF_044458905.1). Taxonomy (NCBI): domain Bacteria; kingdom Bacillati; phylum Actinomycetota; class Actinomycetes; order Mycobacteriales; family Nocardiaceae; genus Nocardia; species Nocardia sp. NPDC050408. The sequence continues at coordinate 15,995 of NZ_JBITIL010000042.1, forward strand.
ATGGCGTGCACCGGAGGCGGATGGTAGACGCCCTCGGCCTCGATATCGCTGTCCGCGCGCACGATCTTGCCGGTCATCAGCGCGTCGAAGACCTGCGGATGATCAGCGTGCAAGGCGGTTCCGCCGACCCGATCCTCTGGATGGACGGTGGGCGCGGTCGTCGGGCGACACTGTGCGACGCAGACGATATCGGCGCCGTCGACGATCGGTCCCGCACCGACCCACAGCAGCAGATCCGCGAAGGACAGATCGGCCAGCAACTGCCAATCGCCGACCACCCGCTGCAGATGGTCCACGGCGACGCCGGGTAGGTCGGTGTGTTCGGCCAGCAGCTCACTCAGTGTCGCCATATTCGATCTACCCGCTTCAGAAGTTAAGAGATGACGGCGATCAGGTGCCCGGCCTTGATCGCATCGCCCTCTTCGACGCCGATCGAGGTCACTGTGCCACTGCTTTCGGCGAGCACCGGGATCTCCATCTTCATCGACTCGAGGATCACCAGGGTGTCACCCTCGTGCACCTCATCACCCTCGGCAACGACAACTTGCTGCACGACCGACACCAGCTCCGAGAGCACTTCCTCCGCCATGACACCCCATCCACTCGTTCGCCCGTATCCGCTGAAACTACAGCCAACCACACATGAAACAATGACCTTCGATCAGAAGGGAGACTACCTATGGGTAAGCGTGGTCGTAAGAAGCGCAGCCGCAAGGGAAGCGCGGCCAACCACGGCAAGCGTCCTAACGCCTGAGCCGTAACAGACGAAAAACACCGAGGGCCAAGATCGTTCGTAAGGCACTCGGTGTTTTTTCTGTCTTCGGCACTACTCGGTGGTCTCGACCCGGGTGACCGTGACGGATCGGCGGATCTCCAGGGTCAGCCGATCACGCAGCGAATCCGGTGCCCGATCGCCGCCGCATTTGCGGCTCAGCAGGCCCTTGATCTTCTCCTCGATGCCGTAGGCCTCGATGCACGGCGAGCAGTGATCCATGTGGTGCTGTAGCCGGGCCCGGGTGGCATCGTCACATTCACCGTCGAGCATGAGCCAGACGTCGGCGAGCACAGCCGTGCAGTCCAACTCCATATCGGGGTCACGCTCCGTACTCACTGCTTGACCTCCTGGCGTTCCGCGCCGTTGCGGTTGAATCCACGTTCGCGCGCCACATCGGCGAGCAATCCTTTGAGCTGCTTGCGACCGCGATGCAGCCGGGACATCACCGTACCGATGGGGGTGCCCATGATGTCGGCGATTTCCTTATACGGGAAACCCTCGACATCCGCGTAGTACACCGCCATCCGGAATTCCTCCGGCAGCTCCTGCAGTGCGGCCTTGATGTCGTCGTCGGGCAGTGCGTCCAGCGCCTCGACCTCGGCCGAACGCAGTCCGGTCGAGGTGTGCTCGGCGGTGGCGGCAAGCTGCCAGTCGGTGATCTCGTCGGTCGGATACTGTGCGGGCTGACGCTGCTTCTTGCGGTAGGAGTTGATGTAGGTGTTGGTCAGGATGCGGTAGAGCCAGGCACGCAGATTGGTGCCCTCCTTGAAGGATTTGAAGCCCTGGAACGCCTTGACGTAGGTCTCCTGCACCAAATCCTCGGCATCGGCCGGATTACGGGTCATGCGCAGCGCGGCACCGTAGAGCTGGTCTAGCAACGGGAGCGCATCGCGCTCGAACCGCCGCACCAGCTCGGTATCCTCGACCGCGGCGCCGACCGCACCGTCGGTCACCACGTCATCGTCGCTCGTCACACCAATCCCTTCGATCGCCGTACCTGCCAAATCTACAGGCGCGGGCAGATCGAGTGAGAACTGAGCGTCCCCCGCGGCGCTCTCGACACGCCCGGAGGCGGTAGCGGAGCGTAACCACGGAGGGCGCCGAGAGTGTCGCAGATCGAGCACCAGCGACGTCACGGGGCGTTCGTCGAGCAGAACGGGCACCGACCTCTCCTTCACGTCCTACAGCCGCCGTACGGCTTTCGTATCGCATGCAACATGTCCGCGCCCAACTGTGTTCCCATAGCGAACTCCCCGACCCGAAATCCCCTTGCCGACCGCCATTAGGGTGACCGGCATGGCAGCAGCCTCGACCCCGGCGATCCGCACCCTGACCAAGGCCGGTGTGGTCCATCGCGTGCATGCGTACAAGCACGATCCGCGCGCCGATTCCTATGGCACCGAGGCGGTCGACGCACTCGCCGCCGAGGTCGGGGTGACGGCGGCGCAGATCTTCAAGACGCTGGTGATCGAATTGTCGACCGGTGCGCTCGCGGTCGCGGTGCTGCCGGTGCCGAATACCTTGTCGCTCAAGGCGGCCGCCGCGGCACTCGGTGCGCCCAAGGCCGCCATGGCGGATAAGACGAAGGTCGAGCGAACCACCGGTTACGTTCTCGGCGGCATCTCCCCGCTCGGCCAGCGCAAGCTGCTGCCCACCGTGGTCGATGCCTCGGCATTGGCCTGGGACCGCATGCTTTGCAGCGCGGGACGGCGCGGTCTGGAGATCGAACTGGCACCTGCGGACTTGATCCGGCTCACCGGCGCGGTAACCTCACCAGTCACATCCGTATAAATCCGCACCAGTCAGCAACATTTGTGCGTTACTGAACAGGCCCAGATCGTCCGACTCGAGGATGTGATGCGAAATGTCCGCGCGCCAGCGATTGTGCAGCACCATGATCGTCGCTCTGTTCGGAGTTCTCCTGCTCACCACCGGCCCGGTCGCGATGCTAGCGCCTGCGGCCACCGCCGCACCCGGCAGCCCTCTGGTGATCGACGTCAACGACTTCCCGTTCGATGAGCATGTCGTTGACGACGGGCCGAAGAAGAACAACCCCCCGACGAAGAATGAGAAGGCCGACAAGGCCGAGAAGTTGGGCGGCGGCGTCGCCGGCAAGGTCATCGACCTGGGCGGCGGCGTGGCCCGCAAGGTCATCGACCTGGGCGGCGGTATCGTCAAGTGCGCGCTGAATATCGTGACCGATAGCGTGAAGTGTCAGCTCTGAGTGGATGAACGGCGGGCCGGGCGATCACAGCAAGCTGATCTGCCCGGCCTTTTCCGTACCACCGCGAGAGTCCAACGGCGCCAACAGTTCCGGACCGTTATTGCGCACGCTGTTTACCAGCGACGAAACCGGACGCGCCACAATGTCCGCCACCGATTCCGCGCTCGGCGTCTCGAGCAGTGTGGCCGGTGCCGGATGATCCGGATCCAACCAGGCCGCCCAATGCTGCCGCGGCATGGGCAGCGGCATCCGGTCGTGGATGCGGGCCAGCTCGCCGACGGCGTCGGTGGTCAGGATGGTGCATGACAGCAGCGGTTCGCTCTCCCGCTGCGAACGGTCCCGCCATACCGACCACAATCCGGCCATATACAGGCGCGCGCCATCGGCATTCGACATGAAGTACGGATGTTTGGCGACCTTGCCCTTGGCCCCGGCATCCGGTTCGACCAACCACTCGTACCAGCCGTCCATCGGTACCAGGCAGCGGCGATACTTCACCGCATCGCGAAACGATGCCGTGGTCGTCGCCTTATCGGCGCGGGCATTGAACAACGGTTTGCCCTTGACCGGTACGCCCGGTTCGGCGGCCTTGGTCCAGACCGGGATCAGGCCCCAGCGCATTCGCCGGATGCGCAACTTCGGGTCGTCGTCGGGGTGGTCGTGCTCATGCCGCTCCACCACGGTCAGCACCTGGGTGGTCGGTGCGACGTTGTAGTTGGTGGAACCGCCGTTGTTACCGGTCGGCGTCTCGTCGATGGCGTCCAGTTCGGCGGCGAGCCGACCGGGATCGGTAGTTGTCGCATATCTGCCGCACATATCTCGATACTTGCACGCGGCGCCGACAGACTCGGGAAGAATTGACGGTAGGGGTGACCTGGTGAGAGTTCTGACATAGCATCATCTCAGATGAATGGCCGTTAACTTATCTCGGCAAGAGGGAGAGACCCACCGTGACAACCATCGAGACCACCCCAACGACACCGGAGACGGCGTTGAATTCGGTCGATCCGGCCACCGGAGAGGTCATTGCCACCCATACCATCGCCGATGCCGACGCGGTTCGCGCCGCCGTCGCCAAGGCCCGCACCGCCGCCGCGACCTGGGGCGGACTCAGCTTCGACGAACGGCGCAAACATCTGCTGCGCTGGTCGAGCCAGTTGGTCGCGGACTCCGAGGAGTTCACCGCGCTCATCCACAAGGAGAACGGCAAACCACTCGACGATGCGTTCCTGGAGTTGATGCTCGCGCTCGAGCACATCGCCTGGGCAGCCAAGAATGCCAAGAAGGTGCTCTCGCCGAAGAAGATCGCCCCCGGCGCGTTCATGGCGAACTTCTCCGCGCGTGTGGAGCAGCGTCCGCTCGGTGTCATCGGCGTAATCGGCCCGTGGAACTATCCGGTCTACACCCCGAACGGCTCCATCGCCTACGCCCTGGCCGCGGGCAATACCGTGGTCTTCAAGCCGAGCGAATTCTCCACCGGCATCGGCAATTTCCTCTCCGATGCGTTCAAGAAAGCCAATCCGGAGCTGCCCGAAGGCATCTTCGAGACTGTCAATGGCTACGGCGCGACCGGCGCCGCACTGGTGCAGGCCGGTGTGGACAAGATCGCGTTCACCGGCTCCACCGCGACCGGCAAGAAGATCATGGCCGCGGCCGCCGAATCACTGACCCCGGTACTGCTGGAATGCGGCGGCAAGGACGCGGTGATCGTCGCGGGCGATGCCGATATCAAGGCCGCTGCCGATGCGGTCGCCTGGGGCGCCACCGCGAATAGCGGCCAGACCTGCGCCGGTGTGGAGCGGGTCTATGTGGACCGCGCGGTGCGCGACGACTTCGTCGCCGAGGTCAAACGCATCCTGACCGACGTCAAGCCGGGCTCGGGCACCGATGCGGCCTACGGTCCGATGACCATGCCCAGCCAGATCGATATCGTGCGCCGCCATATCGATGACGCGCTGAAGAACGGCGGCACCGCGGTGCTCGGCGGGCCGGACTCGGTCAAGGGTCCGTTCATCGAGCCGGTCGTGCTGGTCGATGTTGACGAGAACTCCGAGGCCGTGGCCGAGGAGACCTTCGGCCCGACCGTCACCATCCGGACGGTGGACGGCGTCGATGAGGCCGTCGAGTTGGCGAACAAGTCCAAGTACGGCCTGGCCTCGGCGGTCTACTCGAAGAAGAACGGCCTGGAGATCGCCCGACGGCTGCGCGTCGGCGCGACCTCGGTGAACTCGGTGCTCGGTTTCGCCGCCATCGCGGGTCTGCCCTTCGGCGGTGTCGGCGATTCCGGAATCGGGCGCATCCACGGCGAGCCCGGCCTGCGCGAATTCTCCCGGCCGCATTCGATCGCGGTGCAGCGCTTCGCGATTCCCGGCATGGCACTGCTCAGCTACTCACGGACCCAGACCACCATGAAGCTGCTGCGCCGCCTGGTCCCGATCCTGCACGGCCGCCACAAGTAGCCGCCACACCCGCCGGGCTCGCCTTTCGAGGCGAGCCCTTCGACCACAACGGAGCGAGTCTTACGAGCGAGGAGTTCGCGGCCCGACTCGCGTCCGAGCCGTCGAAGCACCTGCACCGCAGTCGCGAGTCGTGTTCTTCGGGCACGCGTGCATCAAGTGGCGAACGTCCCGCCGTCGGCGACCCCAACGGAGCGAGTCTTACGAGCGACCGTTCGCGGCCCGTCTCGCGTCCGAGCCGTCGAAGCGCATGCGACGAAGTCGCGAGTCTCGACGGCTCGGAC
>NZ_JBITIL010000043.1:0-4134 GCF_044458905.1 Nocardia sp. NPDC050408
CACGCGCCAGGCGAGCGGGCCCCGTGCCTGTGTCGCATGCGCTTCGACGGCTCGGACGCGAGACGGGCCGCGAACGGGTCGCTCGTAAGACTCGCTCCGTGGTGGTCGCTGATGGCGGGGCGTTCGGCGCCTGATGGACACGCGCCAGGCGAGCGGGCCCCGTGCCTGTGTCGCATGCGCTTCGACGGCTCGGACGCGAGACGGGCCGCGAACGGGTCGCTCGTAAGACTCGCGCATTGTGGTTCCGTTCGTCGCGCACGGAAATTCACAACAGCGTCCCGCATCGTCGGATGCGGGACGCTGTTGTTGTGCAAGCCTCGAATGGTTAGTCCGGTCACGCGGCGTCAACGGGTGAAGGGGGAGGCCCGTCGGCCTCCCCCTTCGTCGTCTACCGAGTCAGCGGCGCCAGTCTTTGTAGTCGTCGTCCTCGTCCCAGCGGGATGAGGATTCGTCCGCGTCGTGCTCATCGGACAGCACACCACCACTCCGCTGGGAGGTGGGGCTACCCGAAAGCTCGCGCTGAAGGCTCGCGAAGTCAGTCGGAGCGGAGCTGTACTTCAGCTCGCGTGCGACTTTGGTCTGCTTTGCCTTAGCCCGGCCACGGCCCATGGCTGACCCCCTCGCGTCACTGCGGGGCGGCCTGGGGTTTGTTGGCGGCCCCGTTCGAATTAATACTCTTCCTGACAGACACTTTAGCGTGTGTCCGGCAGTCGCGCTTCCAGGAGTGGGGGAACAACTCCGGAAGTGGTGCCGTTTGCCCGGTTGTCGCCGTCGGGCCGCGCCCTCAGATGACCCCGGGAATCGCTCGGATGACCCCGACCCTGGTGCCGCCGCCGAGCACCGGCGGCGCCGCGAGTTCGGCGTGCGCGGTGGTCCATTCGATGCCCATGCGATGCAGAATGGCCAGCGTCAGGGGGATTCGCGCGCGGTCGTGACCATCGGCGATCTTGTACGCGAAGGCCGTTCCGTCCGGTAGCGCGCCCGCGTGCACACCGTCCGCGCCGATCTTGCAGACCAGGTCGGGGGTGGCCTGCATGGTCAATAAATCGGGTGCGTTCGTGCCGGAAATCACTCGCGGGTTGGCGCGAATCGCATCGGCGACGCGCCGCTGCGGTGAGCCGGGCGCGGCGGTAGCCATGGCCGCGAAGGCCCGGGCCAGATTCACCAGTGAGACCGGGATGATCGGCAGTCCGCAGCCATCGATGCCGAGGTCCGTTTCGGGTTCGCCGGTGAGGTCGGTAATGGTGGCGATCACCGCCTGTTGCAGCGGATGTGCCTGGTCCAGGTAGCCCTCGGTGGGCCAGCCGTTGACGGCGCAGGTGGCGAGCATGGCCGCGTGCTTACCGGAACAGTTCATGTACACGCGGCGGGGTTCGGGCGCCTCGGTCCGTGCGCGCTCATCCTGCGGCAGGTCGGGCGGGCATTCCAGGGCCTTCTCGTCGAAGCCGAAACGGTCGAGCAGACGCTCGACCAAGGCGACGTGATCGGGTTCGCCGTAGTGCGAGGCGGTCGCGATGGCCAACTCGGCATCGTCGAGTGGTTCGAAGCCGTTGCGCAGCAGGGTGATTGCCTGCATGGGCTTATTGGTGGAGCGCGGGAAGATCGGGACGTGCACCTCGCCGAGCGCAAGGGTCGGTTCACCGTCGGCGGCGAGGATCACCACCGAACCGCTGTGCACACATTCGCGGAAGCCGGAGCGGACCACCTCGACCAGTTCGACGGTCATAGCTCGGCTCCTGTCGGTTCGACGTGCTGCTCGCGGGCGCTCGTCACACGGCCCCGGTGCTCGCCCGCGGTTGCCGCGTCGACCTGATGCCGGCGGGTGCCTGCCGCATCGAGCTGCTGGGGGGTGCCTGCGGCGTTGGCCCGGTGCTCGCGCGCGTTCGCCACATCGATCCGCCGCTCGCGGGCGCGGGTGGCATTGGTGTGGCGGCGGCCATGGCGCTCGATCTGCATGCGCACATCATCGGAGATGGTCGGTTCGTTCGCGAGCAGAATGGCCAGGAGATCGGGATCGTCGCCGGTGAACAGGTCGCGGACAGTGATGCCGTGCTCGGGCGTGTGCACAATGCGAACTTCGTCGCCTGCGCCGATCGTGCCCTCGGTGAGAACGCGCAGGTAGGCGCCGGTATCGCTGCGCAGCGTGAATCGCTTGACCCATTGGGACTCACCGGACCAGTGCTGGAAGGTCGAGCACGGCACGCGGGGTGCGCTCACCTCGAGCAGGGTGTCACCGATGGTCCAGCGCGCACCGATCACCGCATCGCTGACCGGCAGCCCGCAGATGCGCAGATTCTCGCCGAACCAACCCGCGGGCAGTTCGCGGCCGAGTTCCTCGCCCCAGCGCCGAGCGTCCTCCTCGGCGTAGGCGTAGACGGCCTGATGTACGCCGCCGTGATTCTTGGTGTCGCATACGTAATCGCCGTCGAGACCGTGGGCACGCGCGGCGACGCGATGGGGAATGGGTCGCTTGTCGATGGCCGTGCGGCCGACGCGGGTCGGCACCTCCGACTCGGCATGGACGACGCACACGGCAAGCACCCGAGCGCTATCGGACTGCATCAACGGCCACGCAACCGGTCGACGGCGATCCGACCCGCCTGGGGCGCCTCGTCGGATGGGACCGAATCCGGATCGATGGCGGCAGCGGTCGGGCCCGCTATCAGTTCGGTGTCGGTCGGGATGGTCCGTTTGATCAAAGCAAGTGCGATGGGACCGAATTCGTAGTGATCGATGACGGTGCCGAGTCGCCCGACGGCGCGACCGCCTGCGGTTACTTCCGTGCCGGTGGTCGGGCGCTCGTCGGCGGAACCGTCGAGGTGCAGCAGCACCAGGTGGCGCGGCGGCTTGCCCAGGTTGTGCACTCGGGCCACGGTTTCCTGCCCCCGGTAGCAGCCCTTGTCCAGGTGCACCGCACCGTGTTCGGCGATGCCGCCGATCCAGCGGGCCTCGTGCGGGATGGTCCGTTCGTCGGTGTCGAGTCCGATCCTGGGGCGCACCGACGCGACGCGCAGTGCCTCGAAGGCCCACATGCCCGCGGGTTCGGCGCCCGCCGCGGTGAGGCGGGCCCAGCGGTCGGCGAGTTGGTCGCGCGGGATGACCAGATCGAAGGAGTCCGCGGTCGGCCACGGCATGCGGCGCAGGAACCCACCGTCCGGCAGTGGCACCGCGTCGTAGGTCTCCGGGAGAGTGGAAATGCCGAGCGCTTCGGTCAATTCGGTAGTGCGCGGGCCGAGCAGGCTCAGCACCGCGTGATCGGCGGCCTCGACCGGTTTGGCATCGGCCCAGAAGACCATCTTCGTCAGGAACTCCAGCAGCGCAGATCCGTGCTCGCCCTCGGTGTCGATCCACACGGTGCCGTCGAGTTCGGTCAGCACGAAGTGGTGCAGCACCCGGCCGTTGAGATCGAGGTCCAGGTTCTCGGCGGACCGACCGTCGCCGAGGCTCGCGATGTGCTGGCTGCTGATGGTGTGCAACCAGGTCAGCCGCTCGGCCCCGGTGATTTTCAGGACGAAGCGATGCGACCTGTCGACGATCGCCACCCGCTCCGCGGCGGCGCGTTGCTCTCGGAAGGGATCCCCGTAATGCCAAGCGACAGCGGCATCCGGCGAACCGGCCGCGCCCGCGACGGCGCCCGGGACAGCGAGGATAGGACTGGGTGTGACGAGCACGGACACGTAAACCACTCTAAGCGCGAACCTTATTGCTCGCTTTCAGCGGCCTGTCCAGTCGTGCACGCCGTCTACTTCTCCGCGACCACCGGAGCGAGTCTTACGAGCGAGGAGTTCGTGGTCTGTCTCGCTTCTGAGTTGTCGAAGCGCAGGCAACGAAGTCGCGAGTCTCGCCTTCCGGCACGCGTGCATCAGGTGCCGAACGCCCTGCCATCACCAACCCCAACGGAGCGAGTCTTACGAGCGACCCGTTCGCGGCCCGTCTCGCGTCCGAGCCGTCGAAGCGCAGGCAACGAAGTCGCGAGTCTCGCCTTCCGGCACGCGTGCATCAGGTGCCGAACGCCCTGCCATCACCGACCCCAACGGAGCGAGTCTTACGAGCGACCCGTTCGCGGCCCGTCTCGCGTCCGAGCCGTCGAAGCGCATGCGCCGCAGGCGCGAGTCTCGACGGCTCGGACGCGAG
>NZ_JBITIL010000043.1:4144-18592 GCF_044458905.1 Nocardia sp. NPDC050408
CCGCGCCGGGGTGCGCGCGCGGGGCCCGGGCCCCGCGCCGGGGGGCGGCCGCGGGGGGCCCCCCCCCCCCCACACCAGGGGGCCGCGAACCCGCCGCGCCGAAGGCGCGGCCATCAAACCCAGCAATCAAACAGAGTCCTAGGCGCGGCCAACGAACACCGCCTACGCTCGACGCATGGTGGATCGAGTTCTTGTAACACTCGACGGCGCCGTCCAAGATCCGGACGCGCCGTTGTTGTTTGCCGACGACATCGGCGTACTGCGCGGTGATGGTGTCTTCGAGTCGGTTTTGGTTCGTGGCGGTAACCCGTGCGCGATCGAATTTCATCTAGGCCGCCTGCGTCGTTCGGCGCAGGCGCTCGATCTACCCGAGCTCGAGTTGGGCAAATGGCGAGACGCGGTCGAGACGGCGGCCAAGGAATGGGGGACCGAGAGTGAGGGGCTCATGCGGCTGGTCCTCACCCGCGGGCGCGATACCGAGCTGTCGGCCCCGTCCAGTGTGACTTCAGGTGATCTCGCGGCCGCGGTGCCGGTGCCGACCTCCTATGTGCTGGTGCTGCCGGTGCCGGACCGGGTGCAGAAGGCGCGCACCGACGGTGTCGCGGTGGTGTCGCTATCGCGCGGGATCTCGATCGATCTGGCCCAGGCCGCGCCGTGGCAGCTGCTGGGTGCGAAGACGCTGTCCTATGCCACCAATATGGCGGCGTTGCGGTTCGCGCAGCGGATGGGCGCTGATGACGTGATCTTCACCAGTACCGAGAACCGGGTGCTGGAGGGGCCGCGCTCGTCGGTGGTGATCGTGCGGGATAAGCACTTGATCACCCCGCCCGCGAAGAATGGCGTACTGCCGGGGGTCACCCAGCGCGCGATGTTCGCCGAGGCCGAGAAGGCCGGGTGGAAGTGCGGCTACGAATCGTTGTTCACCGCCGACCTGTTGACCTGCGACAGCATTTGGCTGCTTTCGAGCATCACGCTCGCCGCCAGGGTGAATTCACTGGATGGACTGCGCATGATGGCGCCGGACAACGCGGCCGAAATCATCGAATTGGTGGACCGAGGAGTGGAGCGGGCCGGAGCCATCGGCGATTGGTGAGTTCGCCGGGCCGTGATCTTCGTCCTACTACGGCATGTAGGAGTGCTCGGCGAGCTCGGAAAACGGGCCGTTGAGGGTCTAAAGCCCCGGTGTGTCGTGGCGTAGGACTCCTTGTTGGACCTCTAACCGGGCGTACTCTTACTACGACATGTCGTAGATCGGCGGGAGATCGGTTTTGAGCGTCCTGGACTTATCACGTTGGCAGTTCGGCATCACGACCGTCTATCACTTCATATTCGTACCGTTGACGATCGGTCTGGCCCCGCTGGTTGCGGGCATGCAGACCGCTTGGGTGATTACCGGCAAAGAGCACTGGTACCGGCTGACCAAATTCTTCGGCAAGCTATTCCTGATCAATTTCGCACTCGGTGTCGCGACCGGCATCGTGCAGGAATTTCAGTTCGGAATGAACTGGAGCGAATACTCCCGGTTCGTCGGTGACGTCTTCGGCGCACCGCTCGCGCTGGAGGCGCTGGTCGCATTCTTCCTGGAGTCGACCTTCCTCGGCTTGTGGATCTTCGGCTGGACCCGGTTGCCGAAAAAGCTGCATCTGGCGACGATCTGGCTCGTTGCGATCGGTGTGAATGCCTCCGCGTACTTCATCGTCGCGGCCAATTCGTTCATGCAGCACCCGGTCGGCGCCAAATACAACCCGGAGCGCGGGCGCGCCGAACTCACCAGCATCTGGACGGTGCTCACCAATAACACGACGCTGGCGGCGTTTCCGCACGTAGTCGCCGGAGCATTCCTTACCTCGGGGACTTTCGTGGTCGGCATCTGCGGCTGGTGGATGGTGCGCAATGCGCGCAGCGGTGAGGCCGCCAAAGTCGTTGAGGCGCAAACGATGTGGCGCTCGGGCGGCCGCGCTGGCCTATGGGTGATCGTCATCGCCGGTGTCGCGCTGTTCTTCACCGGCGATGTACAGGGCAAGCTGATGTTCGAACAGCAGCCGATGAAAATGGCCTCTGCGGAGTCGCTGTGCAATACCGCAACCGATCCGGACTTCTCGGTGCTGACCATCGGCACGCACAACAATTGCGACAGCGTGACCCACGTGCTCGAGGTGCCCTATGTGTTGCCGTATTTGGCCAAGGGCAAGTTCAGCGACGTCACGCTGGACGGTGTCACCGATCTGCAGCACGCCTACAACGCGAAGTTCGGGCCCGGCGACTACCGACCCAACTTGTTCGTCACCTACTGGTCCTTCCGCGCCATGATCGGCCTGTCGGCCGGTGCGATCCTGCTCTGGTTGGTCGGCCTGTGGCTGACCCGCGGCGGCCGGATCACCGATAAGCGCTGGTACTCGTGGCTGTGCCTGATCGCCATCCCGACTCCGTTCCTGGCCAATAGCGCGGGCTGGGTCTTCACCGAAATGGGCAGGCAGCCCTGGGTTGTCGCGCCGAATCCGACGGGTGACCAGAGCCTGCGGCTGATGGTGCAGCAGGGCGTCTCCGACCATGTCGCAGGCACGGTGATCACCTCGCTCGTCGTGTTCACCCTGCTGTACGGCGCGCTCGCGGTGGTCTGGTTCTACCTGATGCGGCGGTACACGGTCGCCGGAGCCGAAGCGCCCGCGACGACTTCGCCCGGCGGACCAGACGATACGGGCGGCCGTGATCGGACCGAAGAACCTGCCGTCGAACAGCTTTCGTTCGCCTATTAGGAGCCGATGATGAATTTGCAACAGTTCTGGTTTCTGCTGATCGGCGTCTTGTTCACCGGCTACTTCGTGCTGGAAGGCTTCGACTTCGGAGTAGGCATGCTGATGCCGATCCTCGGCAAGGGCAGCGATACCCGAAGGCGGGTGGTGCTCAATACGATCGGGCCGGTATGGGACGGCAACGAAGTCTGGTTGCTGACTGCGGGCGGTGCGATGTTCGCGGCCTTTCCGGAGTGGTACGCGAGCCTGTTCTCCGGTTTCTATATCGCGCTGCTACTGGTGCTGGTCGCGCTGATCGTGCGGGTCTGCGCCATCGAATATCGCAGCAAGATCGACGATGCGCGGTGGCGGGCCTGGTGTGATGTCGCGATCGGAATCGGTTCCTGGGTACCGGCATTGGCGTGGGGCTGGGTATTCGCGAATGTGGTGCGCGGGGTGCCGCTGAACGAGAAGAAGCACATCACCGGTTCGGTGTGGGATCTGCTCGGGCCGTACGCATTGCTCGGCGGGCTCGCGACCGGATTGCTGTTCGCGCTGCACGGTGCGGTCTTCCTGGTGTTGAAGACCGGCGGTGAAGTACGCGACGATGCGGCGAAGACGGTGCGGTTGCTGCTGATGCCGACCGCGGTGGTGGTCGGGGTGTTCGGGGTGTGGACGCAGTTGGCGTACGGAACCGGATGGACCTGGATTCCGCTGGCGCTGGCGGTGATCGGGCTGCTGCTCGCGGGTGCGGCGAGTTTCGCCGACCGCGACGGGTGGGCGTTCGTCGGCACGGCGGTCACCACCGCGGCGGCGACGGTGCTGCTGTTCGGGTCGCTGTATCCGAATGTGCTGCCGTCCACCATCAGCGACATGTTCAATCTGACCATCGACAATGCCTCCTCCACGCCGTACACGCTGAAGGTGATGAGCTGGGCGGCCTTAATCGTCACGCCCGTGGTGCTCGGCTACCAGGGTTGGACATATTGGGTATTCCGCAAACGGATTACGGTCGAGCAGATTCCCGCGCCGATCGGCCTGCCGTTGGAAGCCGTCAAGGACTGATCATGGCTCGTCCACCCGTCGACCCCCGGTTGTGGAAGTACGCGCGCTCGACCCGCCGCTATCTGGTGCTGAGTGTGGCACTGTCCGTGGTGATCACCGGTTCGATCGTGGTCACGGCGGTCGCGCTGGCGAAGGTACTGGCCGGGGTCGTCACCGATCCCGGCCGGCGCAGCTTCGGTGTTTGGACATTCGAGTTGGTTGTGCTCGGCGTCGCTATCGGCTGCCGGGTGCTGGCCACCTGGGTGCAGTCGCGGATCGCGCATCGGGCGGGGGCCGAGGTGGTTGCGGAACTGGAAACCGCGGTGCTTGCCGCCGGGGCTCAGCTGCCACCGCGCGAACTCGAAACTCGGCGAACCGAACTGGCGGTTGTCGTGAGTACCGGACTGACGGGGCTGCGGGCGTATCTCACCGGGTATCTGCCCGCGCTGCTCCTCGCTTGCCTGGTTCCGCCGATCGTGTTGGTGGTCATCGGATTTCACGATCCGATCTCCGGTGTGATCGCGGTGGTCACACTGCCGTTGATTCCGGTGTTCATGGTGCTCATCGGACTGCTCACGCAGGGGCGGGCGGAGGCCACGCTCGTCGCCACAACTCGGTTGTCGGATCAACTGCTCGATCTCTTTGCCGGGATGCCGACGTTGCGTGCGTTGGGGCGGGAGGGGAGCGCGGGGCGGACGGGTTCGATGGAACATCGCGTGCGCGCGCTCGGGGATGCGTTGCGGCAGCGCACTATGCGTGCGCTTCGGATCGCGTTCCTGTCGTCGATGGTGCTCGAGATGCTTGCCACGTTGAGCGTCGCATTGATCGCGGTGTCCATCGGTCTGCGGCTGGTGTACGGCGAGATGAGTCTCTATGCCGGCCTGGTGGCGTTGATTCTCGCGCCGGAGGTGTATCTGCCGTTGCGGATGGTGGGGGAGCGGTTTCATGCGGCGCAGGACGGAATGGCGGCTGCCGACAAGGCTTTTGCTGTGCTCGAGTCTCCCGCGGGTATGCAGGTGCAGGCCGAATCGGGTGCCGGTGGTCAGGCGGCTGGCGGGGACACGGGTGCTGGTCGGTCGGTCTCGGACGCTGGTGGGGCCGGTGCCATGGTTGGCGATGCGGGTGCTCTCCGCTCGGGTTCGAGCACGAATGCTGTGGCCGCTGTCGGCTCCCGCCATCGGATTGCCGGCAGCGAGGAGGCTGTGCTGAGTGGGGACGGCGGAGGCGATATCAGCGAACTCGGTTCAACGGCACTGAGTGGCAATCGCGCCGACACGAGGCCTGGAGTCGGCAGAGATGGCCAGGGCCGCATCGAGATATGTGATCTCTCGGTACCGGCCCGGGACGGTTTTGCGCCCGCCGGGCTGACAGCGGAGTTCCGGCCGGGGCTGGTGACGGTGTTGACCGGACCCAACGGGAGCGGTAAATCGACTGCGCTGCAAGCAATTCTAGGTTTGATCAGGCCCGAGCGCGGCGCAGTGAAGGTCGACGGCACAGATGTAGGTGACCTCGATCAGGACGCGTGGTGGTCGCGTGTTGCCTGGCTGCCGCAGCGTCCGGTGTTGGTCCCGGGAACACTGCGCGAGAATCTCGAACTGCTCGGCGCACGCACGCCCGAAACCACCGCCAAGGGCGCGGCCCGCGTACTCGACGAACTCGAAGCCGCCTGCATTGCAACCGGATTCGACACGGTACTCGACGAACTCCCCGACGGCTGGAACACGATCGTCGGCGCGGGCGGCATAGGCCTCTCCCTCGGCCAGCGCCAACGCCTTGCCCTGACCAGAGTGCTCGCCGCCGAGCGCCCCATCCTCCTCCTGGACGAACCAACCGCCCACCTGGACCCCGCAGCCGAAGCGACCGTCCTTGCGGCCCTACAGCAGCGAGCTCGCACCGGTGCCACCGTCATCGTCATAGCCCACCGCCCGACTGTCCTCACTGCCGCCGACCACATAATCCCCGTTCACTCCACCGAACCCCAGGCAGTCGCTTCATGAACCGCGCGGGAGACGTTTCGGTGCCGAGGACAATGGCTCGTCGTGGCGGCCGCGCAGCGGTAGCGGATCTGCGGCAGATGTGGGGGCTGCTCGAGTTGTCGCCATGGCGAGTTGCGGTGGCGATCGGTTGGGGCGTGTTGGCGCTGGGCAGCGGGCTCGGGCTGGCGGCGTTGGCGGCGTGGTTGATCGCGCGTGCCTGGGAGATGCCGCCGGTGCTCGATCTGAGCGTTGCTGTTGTCGCGGTGCGGGCGCTGGGTATCTCCCGTGGGTTGTGCCGATATCTGGAACGCCTTGCCACCCATGACGTTGCGCTGCGTGCGATGACGGCCGCTCGGACAACCGTTTACCGGACCCTCGCCCAATCGGACGCCTGGATGCGGCGGGACGCGCGAGGCGGCGATATAGACGGAGCGGTCTACACCGGTGGGACATCGATGCACGGACTGTCCAGGCGCAGTGGCGAGGTGACTTCGTTCGGCCCGGAAAATATCTCAGACCGCAGCGTCGACGGGCCGGTCGCCGCGACGGACTCCACGAGCGCGGATGGTGCGGCATCGTTGCGGCGTGGGGACCTGCTGGTTCGAATCGGCAGCGATATCGACGATCTCGGCGCTGTGGTGGTGCGTGTGTTCGTACCGATCGCCGTCGCGATTGTGCTGGCGCTGGCCGCAGTCGGACTCATGGCCACCATTTCGGTTGGGGCGGCGGCCATTCTGGCGGTATCACTCGGTATTGCCGGAATCGTTGCACCGTGGCTGTCGGGGTGGGCCGCCCGTGCGGCCGAGCGTGCGGTGCGCGCCGACCGCGCCGAATTCACCGCGCAAGCACTCACGGTCCTCGACCACGCGGCTGAACTCCGCGTCGCGGGCAAGCTGGATGCCGCGCTGGCGGCCGCCGACCGCGCCGGACAACGTGCGGTCGCCGCGGAGGATTCCGCGGCCGCACGCAGCGCCTGGGCCGCCGCGGCGACGCCCCTCTCGATCGGCGTCAGCGTCCTCGGAGCCCTCCTGATCGGCATAGCCGGCTATGGCGCCAACCCGCCGGCAATGACCCCCATGGCCCTAACCATTCTCGTCCTGCTTCCCCTCTCGGCCTTCGAAGCAGTCGCCCCACTCCCCGCCGCCGCCCAGGCCCTGACCACCGCCCGCGCCGCCCTCCACCGCCTACCCCTGCTCGAGATAGCCACGCGAAACCCGATGGCACAGCAGCACTCGCGGACTTCCGGTCGTGTCGATGCAGTCATCCGCGGCGGGCCAGGTCTATTGCCGGCCAGTGCGACCGGCTGCACGGAGGGCAGCGGGTGTGGCATCGCTGGCTCATCTCCGGAGGGCCTAACGTGGGCTTCCGATCGCCCAGGTGTCGATGCCGACATCCGCGACGCACGAAATCTATTGCCGGTCAACCTCCCCGAGCGTCCGGCAGGAAAGCGGATTGCGGTCGTCGGACCGAGCGGGGCGGGTAAGACCACGTTGCTCATGGCGTGGGCGGGGCTGTTCAGTACGCCCGCACCCGGCGTGACGTTCTTTGCCGAGGATGCGCACATCTTCGGCACATCCGTGCTCGAGAACCTGCGTGTCGCGCGTGGCGATCTCACTGCCGAGGCGGCCGAGAAGGCCTTGTGCGTGGTCGGTCTCGGGAATTGGCTGGAATCGCTACCGGATGGTGTGCACACCGATCTGGTAGGGGGTGCGGCGGCGGTTTCGGGTGGGCAGCGGCGGCGGATTCTGCTCGCCCGGGCGCTCCTTTCGCCCGCGCGGGTGCTGCTGCTCGATGAGCCGACCGAACATCTCGAGGCCGAGGCGGGCGCCCGATTGCTACGCGAGCTGCTCGATGTCGACAGCGGTCTGGTCGGACCCGACCGAATTGTGGTTGTCGTCACACATCAGCTGCCAGCCGATCACCGCGCCGAAGTGGTGCTGCAAATCGATGCATCAGGCCAGGTCACGACCATTGGCGAAGTCGAGGAGCACACCGGTTCAGCGCCCCGCGAAATTCCGTTGCCGACCTACTGACGACTGACTAGATTCGTTTGTACACAAGGAAGGAGGTGGTTCGAAGAATGTATGTTCATAGGACTTGTGAGGTGGCTGTCCGCTAGCGCCACCGCTGCAACGGATTCCGTTCGCGCGAGTGCTGAGCGAATTCCAGGCAGCCACCCGGCCCCCGAGCTACCGGTCTAGTCCGACCGGGACCCATGCAGGCTTCACCGCCGGCAGGGTACGGCTCGGGGGTCGTTCCTTTTTCGGCACAATTCCCTCGGACGGTAGAGTCCGGCGACCGGGTTCGACACGAGGGGTAGCCGATGCCATCGGAGGGTCTTGCGGCAGTGGTTGGACGCCGCATCAGGGCGGTTCGCCGCATGTTCTACGTACAGGGCAGTGATGTGGACCGCACCGAAGGCCCCATCGAATTGACCTTCGATGACGGTTCGGTGCTGCTGCTGGATGCCGGCACCGACGGCGAGGAACTCCTTGTCGCATCGACCCCGTGGCGCGACCCGTTCGCCGGTCTCACCGAACCCGAATACATCGAATACGTCGCCGAATCCGGCAAATACACCGCCTTCGACGTCGGCTCCGAATCCCCGTACTCACACCTGATCGGCTCCCACATCGCCGGCGTCTCCGAATCCCGCCTGCACGACGACCGCCTCCGCGCCGCCGTCCTCGAAGTGAACGGCGCCAAACTCGCTATCGAAACCCTCGCCGACGAACTCCTCGTCACCTGGCACCCAACCTGATTCGACCCGTATGCCCGATGTCCGAGCCGTTCCTTTCTGATGAAGCTCCATCCCGACAGGCGCTACGCTGGGGCAATGACCGTTGAGCCGTTGCCCGACTGGGTGATCCCGCCTGCAGGTGGATTCACCGTCGAGGACTTTCTGGAGCTGCGCGGCCTTCCCAAGCACACCGAGTTGATCGATGGGGGTCTGGTCTTCGTGAGTCCGCAGGAAATGTGGCACAGCCGGGCCGTGTCGGTTCTCTGGCGGGACCTCGATCAACAAACTCCGCCGGATCTCTACGCCGACCGTGAAATGGCCGTCAAACTCGGACCGCGTCAGATGCCGGAACCAGATGTCCTGGTGGTCAACAAAGCGGCGACTCGTCGAGCAGCTCCATCTACCTACTACTTCGCTGAGGACGTCGTTCTTGCGGTCGAGGCAGTGTCTCCTGATTCCGAAGAACGCGACCGGGAGACGAAGCCAGCCAAGTATGCAAAGGCAGGAATCCTGAACTACTGGCGGGTCGAGCGTCGTGACGATGAAGCCGTCGTCTACGTCTACGAACTCGACCCCGCCACAGCAACTTACGGCCTGGTCGGCATCTTCCACGACCGCCTGAAGATCAACGTGCCGTTTCCGATCGACATCGACCTGACATCGATCTGGCCGCGCAGCTAACCGATGTAGCGCTGCAACCGTGCCGACAGGCGGGGCTCCAAGGGACCGTCGGCCACTACCCGCTCCTCGACGTAGGCGAGATCACCGCCTTCGACGATGCCGTACAACCGTTTGGCTCCGCCGACGACGATGCCGGATTGGCTGCGGATGACGACATCGGTGGCCAATTCCCAGGAGGATTGGGTCAGCGCGGTGCCGTAGAAGAGTTCGACGATGCCGGTGCTGTGGGTCAGCAGCAGTTCGATGACCTCGTCATCACCGTCGATGCCGACCCGCCAGAAGCCGCTCTCGCGCAGGTCGGGGCCGCCGTAGGAGCCGTCGGATGCGATGACCCAGGAACGCGAGTCCCAGGCCAGGTAATCGCCACCGTCGTGAGAGACGATGATCTGCTGGCCGAAGCGGTAGTCGCCGCGAGCAGGATCGTTGCCTTCACCCTCACCGCGCCACACACCGACCATCGGCAGCAGCGCAAGCATCGATGAACTCAGATCCGGACCGAGCCGCAGATTCGCGGTGTCCTCGGGCAGCGGCAGATCCGGTAGCACCGGAATATTGCGCGCACCAGTCCATTTCGCCCGTTCGGCCGCCTCGGCCACGGCCTCGTCGCCACTGCGGCGCGGGGCCGACTCGGCCGGGCCGTTGCCGTTCAGTTGTTCACTCGCTCGCTCGGCCGGGTTGGAACCTTCGCTCGCGAGTTCACTCATGATTCGGTGAACAACCGGTAGAAGACGTACAGGCCGAACCAGCCGATCAGAACGGCCACGGCCACCAGCAGAATCTCGAAGAAGAGGACCACAACTGGAGTCTAACGAGTTACGTCCGGCCCAGCACAACGGCCCCGTTGCTTCCCAGTTACCGGGAAACGACGGGGCCGTCGGCGCAATTACTTACTTGGCGACTGCCACATCCACGGCGTGGATGCCGGCACCCTCCGGACGAACCTCGGCCGAGCCGTTGCCCGAGGCGGACAACGCCCGCACGGTCCACGCTCCCGGCGCCGCGAAGAAGCGGAAATCACCGGTGCCCGAGGCCACGACCTCGGCGGTGAAGTCACCGTTGCCGTCGAGCAGGCGCACGAACGCGCCGCCGACGGGCTGGCCGTCGGTGCTCAGAACACGGCCGGTGATGACCGTTTCCTTCTCGACATCGACTCCGGCCGGAATGGCCTGTCCCTGGGTAGGCGCTGCGCACATGTGATTACTCTCCCAATTCGATCGGTGCACCGACGAGCGAGCCGTATTCGGTCCAGCTGCCGTCGTAGTTCTTGACATTCTGGTGGCCCAGCAGCTCCTGCAGCACGAACCAGGTGTGCGAGGAACGCTCACCGATGCGGCAGTAGGCGATGGTGTCCTTGGATCCGTCCAGTCCGGCCTCGCCGTAGATCTCGGTCAGCTCGGCATCGGACTTGAAGGTGCCGTCCTCGTTCGCGGCCTTGCTCCACGGCACGTTGATGGCGCCGGGGATATGGCCGGGGCGCTGGCTCTGCTCCTGCGGCAGATGGGCCGGAGCCAGGATCTTGCCGGAGAACTCGTCAGGGGAGCGCACGTCGACCAGGTTCTTGGCGCCGATGGCGGCGATGACCTCGTCGCGGAATGCGCGGATGGTCAGGTCGGGGGCGGCGGCCTTGTACTGGGTGGCCGGGCGGTTCACGGCGTCGCGGGACAGCGGACGACCGTCGAGCTCCCACTTCTTGCGGCCGCCGTCGAGCAGCTTGACGTTGTTGTGGCCGTACAGCTTGAAGTACCAGTAGGCGTACGCGGCGAACCAGTTGTTGTTGCCGCCGTAGAGCACGACCTCGTCGTCGTTCGAGATGCCGCGCGCCGAGAGCAGATCGGAGAACTGCTCCTGGTTCACGAAGTCCCGACGAACCTGATCCTGCAGGTCCTTCTTCCAGTCGAGCCGAACGGCACCCTCGATGTGGCCGCCGTCGTAGGCGGAGGTGTCCTCATCGACCTCGACGAAGACGACGCCGGGGGCGTTGAGGTTCTCTTCGGCCCAGTCAACGGAGACCAGGACATCGGAGCGAGCCATGTTGTTCCTTTCGGGGTGGTGACTTGCAGTGTCAGTTCGCCGGGGACCCAGCGGTGTTCGTGTCAGGCCCGGAGGCGGTAGCTTGCGTGACCACGGAGGGCCCGCGAACACCGCCCATCGGCCCTGCCCGGCGGAGTCGGGCTACCAGCGGATAGATCTGGCAACCCAGGCAGATCCCGAACGCCGCGTTCAAGAACGCCGCGAACAGGGCGAAGCCGGCGAACACCGCGCCGACGACGGTAGAGCCGACCAGGAAACCCAGCAGGCTGACGGCACTGAAGACCAGGCCGAGTAGTTGGGCGAACCGCAGCGGGGCCACGGGTTCGGTTTCGAGGGTCGGACCGAGGCGCGGCGCGACGAACGCGGCGAAGATCCGGCCGTAGGGATGCCGACGCGGACCGTAGGCCGCGCCGATCGCGAACACCACCGCCTGGGCGGCGATGAGCACTGCGGCGACCGGTGTCGAAACTGCTGCGGCGAGCACGACAAGAACGAGCACGCCGGTGGTGACCCACGCGGCGAAGCGTGGACCGCGCACATCTACGACGGCGGGAATTCCGGTCTCAACGGTTGTGTTTCGGGAATTTGTGGACATTGTGCGTACTCCTGCGCTGAATTTCGCTGTTGGCGGGAAAAATGCCAGTTCGCCGGGGGATCCAGAGATCACTCGCACGACGGACGCAGGTCGGCATCAGGAATTCTGAGGGAGCCGACCGCTCAGCCACACAGGCAGCAACAACCACCGAGGCGACACAGGTCAACTGTGCGGCGTCGGGTGAGCATCAGCTCGTGGTTGGCTTGCACGCAGAGGAGTTTACCTGGTTCTGCCGGAGAATTGGACCCGGGGTACGTCACAGTTGCTATGAACCCTTGTCACGCCCTGTTTTTCCACCGTCAGCGGCGATCCACCGGAAGAGTTACCCCACAGTCAGCGGCTCGAGCGCGGTGCGCAGGTCCGCGGACTTGGGAACGCCGGAGATACGGAATCGTTCCCGCCCTTCGATATCGAAGACGAAGGTGGTCGGCAGCGAGAGCACGTTCAGTTCCTTGGCCAGCGCGGGCTCGGCATCGATATCGACCTCGATATCCAGCGGCGGGCGCGGCGATCCGGACAATTCCTCGGTCACTCCGGCGACGACCCGGCGCACCGCGGCGCACGGTCCGCACCAGTCGGCAGAGAAGTGCAGCACCGCCGGGCCCGAGTTGTCGGCGCCGACCGATGCCAGCAGATCGGTGCGCGCCGACTCGTCCTGAGTCTCGGTGCCGCTCGCGCGCAGCGTGCCGTTGCGGCGCTGCAGCACCACCCCGACCGCCACCGTGGCGAGCAGCACCACCAGCAGGATTGTGATTTCAATCATGGTCGCCGCAATCTGTCCAGGTCGATGGTCACGTTCTCGGCCTTGGCGTCGATGACGATCTGGCCGCCCTGTGCCGAGACCTTCGTCGGCCGCAGCCCGAACGGCAGTTCGTTCGTATCGATTGTCCGGGTGAACTGCTCGAGCACCTTGGGGCGCTCGGTATCGGTGACGACCGCGGTCGTCGTTGCATCACCCGTACCACGGTAGATGCTGGTCGCGATGATCTTGACCTGATCGCCGTCGACCACGAGATCTGCCGTCACACTCACATTGTCACCGCCGAGCTGTGCACCCGGCTTGCTCGGCGCCCTGCCGGGCATGGTGCCGGTGAGCAGGAGTTGCCCGCCGGTGGTCATACCGGACCCGCCCGATCCGCCCGTGCCGTCGGATTTATTCCCCGGGGCTGAATGTACTTGCAGGTCAGGGATTTTGAACAGCTTGCCGAGTTCGGTCGGCTCGAGCCGCATCTGCCCCTCGACCCGATCCACCGGAACCGCGCGCACGTTCCCGTCGGTGAGGTCGCCGATGGAAAGGTGGGCTCCGGTCAACGTCGCGCCGATCGAGATTTCGCCGGGGATATCGGGTCGCATGACGCGCGCGCGGATATCGACGGTCTGGTAGCGGCCGTCGAGCGCCTGGGTGAGAAAGGGGAACCCAAAGATGACCACGTCGGGATCCGCGGTGAGGTCGGCGCCAACACGCAGGGCACGCGACACGCGGTACTCGGAGTAGGCGGCGGCGCCGAAATCGATGACTACCGCCAGTGCCGCGAGGCACAGCAGCCCGATGATCAGCTTGCGCATGCGGGCAACACTACTTGGCGGTGCGTTTCGGGTATCGCACGTCTCTGTCGAGGTGCCACACTAACCCCGGATGGCGAGGTCATCGGTGTTCACGCGCTAATCTTGCATCCGATTACCTGTGATCAGCGACGTGGCCCCGGCGGTGTGGCTGTTGTCCGGAGCTACTAGATGGGAGGAGGGCTTGTGGAGCTGCTCCTGCTGACCTCCGACCCCAACCCTGAGTCGGTACTGCCCGCACTGTCGCTGCTGGCGCACAATGTGCGCCCGGCGCCGACCGAGGTGGCGTCCCTGCTCGAGGCGGGGACCGCGGATGTCGCGCTCGTCGATGCGCGCACCGACCTGGCCGCGGCCCGCGGCCTGTGCCGACTACTCGGCAGCACCGGCTCGTCGGTGCCGGTGGTCGCCGTGCTGACCGAGGGCGGACTGGTCGCGGTCAATGCCGACTGGGGCCTGGACGACATTCTGCTGCCCGGTACCGGACCGGCCGAACTGGACGCCCGGCTGCGCCTGCTGGTCGGCCGCAACGGCGGTGTCGCGAGCCCGGAGAACACCGGCAAGATCACCCTCGGTGAATTGGTGATCGATGAGGGCACCTATACCGCCCGGCTGCGCGGTCGCCCGCTGGATCTCACCTACAAGGAATTCGAACTTCTCAAATACCTCGCACAGCACGCGGGCCGGGTCTTCACCCGGGCCCAGCTGCTGCAGGAGGTCTGGGGCTACGACTTCTTCGGTGGCACCCGCACCGTCGACGTGCACGTGCGACGCCTGCGCGCCAAGCTCGGCAGCGAGTACGAATCGCTGATCGGCACCGTCCGCAATGTCGGCTACAAGGCCGTCCGACCCGCGCGCACCACCAAGGGCGATCACGTCACGTTCCACGAGGACGAATCGGCCGAGGGCACCGACGACTCCCCGCCTGTCACCGTCAACGGTTCCGTGCCGTAGCAGCTCGGGATCGAGTGGAATCCATGGCGGCATTCGAGCCCTTGGGCTCAAGGGGTGATTGCAACAGCACCGTCGAGTGATCGAAGGGGTTGTTGGATGGAGTCGTTGGGTCCGAGCCGGGTGGTGGTGCGCCGG
>NZ_JBITIL010000044.1:0-11809 GCF_044458905.1 Nocardia sp. NPDC050408
CCGGATGCGACGCCGTTCCTACCGGCGCGCGACGAACCCGAACCAGGAGACGCCGCCGCGTGACGAGCAGTCGTTCACGGCGTGTTCGCGTTCCATTTTTGCAGGCGTGCGCCGCTTTTCCGGGACCGGACCAGCTTGTTGAATGCTTGGCGGAGCTGGATGATTCGGATTCCTCCTGCCACGGCCATGACCAGTAGCCCGACACGGCGGCGACCAGGATCGCGACCCCGATCGGCAGTGAAATGCCACCCAAGGAAGCCGAGCCGAACGAACGCTGGTCGTGTTCTGAACTACGAAAATCAGGAGCACGATCAGGAATGCGCCGCCAGCGGCCAGGCTCACCCAGATGCTGCCCGCTCTGGTGCGGGAAACCCTGGTCGGCGGCGGCAGCGGGGGCTGGTCGGAGGCGACGGTGTGCGCGGTGCTTCGTCGCGCTCAGGACGTAAGGACGGTTTACCTTGCTCGGCAGACTCCACAATGCTCTCCTCAGTTCGCGACATCAGCGGAACATCGGGCGTTGTGCGCCGCTCTCATGCGGGCTTCCGCTCTAGCGGAGTAGCCCAACTGTCACTTCCGAACCAATCCGGAGTCGGCCGCCGCCACACGAACGAGAAAAGGCTCCGCACCTCAATGGTACGGAGCCTCTACCAAGTCACGCTGATCAGATAGCGCGGACGTCCTGCGCCTGCGGACCCTTCTGGCCCTGGCCTACCTCGAACTCCACGCGCTGGCCCTCGTCGAGGGACTTGAAACCCGCCCCGCCGATAGCCGAGTAATGCACGAAGACGTCAGGGCCGCCTCCGTCTTGAGCGATAAAGCCGAAGCCTTTTTCACCGTTGAACCACTTCACACTGCCTTGAGCCATGTTGTTTACTACTTCTTTTCTGTAGGTGAGCCGTGCAGACCACTTCGATCCACCCAGTCTCAACCGACAACTATGCCACAACCCGCACGATCGCGCGCCCGGGCTCACAGCCGATGGGCCAGGCCCGCCTGCCCTCGACTACCCGAGGGCCCAGCGACCGAGCTCTATCCGCCGGGCACCACGCCCGACGGCCGGATCCGCAATCCCTTGTGCCGGTTCGTCTCGGCCCGCAGCTATACCGGGCGACCGACGTTCTGCTCGAACTGCCCCTGGAAATTCCCCGCCGGGCTGTATCGGGCCACTACATATACGGTGGCCGAGGTACCAGAGATGGTGCCTTTTCGACAGTTGACCGCAGCTGCGGTGACCTGTTTGGTGGACTTCCACGCCACCTGGGTGAAGTGCCCGGTCGCGCCGGAAAAGACCGGGTTGTTGTAGTTGTCCTTGGAGGATTCCGCCATCCAGGACGCGAGCGCTTTCTTGATGGCGCCAGCGGTGTCCAGGCCGTTGTAGAAGTAGAGGTTCTCCCCGTACTTCCCACCGGAATTGGAGTGCTGGAACTTGTATGTGCTGGCCCACTGGAGGGTGCCCGGGTACAGGGCATCGCTCCAGGTCAGTGGCGGCGCACCGTACTGGGCCCGCACCTTGTTGTGTGCGGTCAGAACTTCGTTTTTGAAGGCGGGGGTCGGGCCCGCCGCCTGCGCCGGAACGGCATTCGCGATCGATCCGCCGATCACGGCAGCCACGGCGACAACGATCGCGGCGCAGGAGTTCCACACCGGAGTCCCCCGTCTGCGAAGGCTCGGTCGCTCGAGTCGGCGAAGGGTGAGGAATTTCAGGAGTTCGCGCATACACATCTCCAATTCAGCGGTGTCGAGATCTTTGGAACGGACCGCCTCCGATCCCGGCGCGAGTCCGCGAGTAGCCGTTGATTCGGTGCCGGCGTATCCGAGGATTGACGATTCACAGACACGAATGCCGCAGGTAGGGCGGGTTCACCTTGGGTCGGAGCCGAGCACCTGCCCGCGTCCATCTGAGCTGCTGCGCGGCGCGCGTTCGACCGTCGCGGCGAGCTACCCGACCGAACATCCGCTCATGCCGAGAAGCGCGCATCCAGCGGGTACGCGCTCAAGGTGGGCAGACCCCGAGTCGTCAGAGCGCGTTTCGATGCTCACCAGGGTGCCAACCGCTAACGGCAAGTTTGAGTTTCACCCATCGGCCGTCGGGTGGTGAGCGACAATCGCTAGGCCAGACGTCGAGTGCGATCAAGCACTGAGGAGACCGAACCGATTTTCGAGGCCGACTTCGAGCCGGTCTCCTACGGGTTCCGGCCCAACCGGCGGGCCCAGGACGCGATCGCCGAGATCCACTACTACGGCACCCGTGGTTACCGCTGGGTGCTGGATGCGGATATCGAGGCGTGCTTCGACCGGATCGACCACACGGCCCTGATGGACCGAGTTCGATTGCGGGTCAGGGACAAACGCGTCCTGATGCTGGTTAAGGCGTTCCTGAAAGCCGGGATCTTCACCGAGCTCGGCGAGCATCAGGACACGATGACCGGCACCCCGCAGGGCGGCATAGTCTCGCCGCTGTTGGCCAACGTCGCGCTGAGCGTGCTCGATGAGCAGGTGATGGCGCCGTGGAAGCGGGGCGGGACGATGGCCAGCGAGGCCAAGCGGGCCTACCGTCGCCGGAAAGGGTTGCCGACGTGGCGGATCGTCCGCTACGCCGACGACTTTGTCGTGCTGGTCCACGGGACCGAGTACGACGCTGCGGCGATGCGCGAACAGATTCTGCGTGGTTGGTCCAACTGCTTCAAGCATGCCGTTGCGAAGAACCGGTTCGCCGTTCTCCAGAAGTTCGTATGGAAACGGATGATCGTAATGTTGCAGACCCGGCACCGCTGGAACTGGACCGATATCCGCCGCCGCTACACCACCCGCACTGGGCGGTGGCTGCCCATCACGGCGGCGGACGGGACCGTGTTGTTCGACCTGAACAGCGTGACGGTCAGCCGTTATTGCTGGCGCGGACTGACGGCAGAAACCGTGGAGAGCCCGTTGCGTCGAGAGGCGCACGGCGGGTTCGGCGAGAGGTTCGGGGAAACGGAGCAGGAGCAATCCCGCCACCGCGCCCCGGGCCTACTCAGCGATCTGGCGCTGTGTTGCTCAGTGGCTCAACAGGGTTCGCTTTCTTATTTGACTGAACTATCAAACTTGTTCTCGCTGTCCAGGAGAACCCCATTCCGGAACCGACAGAGGGTTTCGCGCTGTAGTGCAGGGGCGTCAACGCGGCGCTCGCACGTGTAGTCGTCGCACTGCGCCGAGTGTGTTCGCATCGCTCGGCGGAAAGTGTGGTGGATAGAGTGTGACCGTGCGTCTCGGCGATGGGGAAATCAGAAGTCTTGTAGCGGAATTCAGTGATCTGGCGCGTCGGTCCGGAAGTGAAGGGGTAAGTCGCTCCGTCGAGCTTGCGG
Source organism: Nocardia sp. NPDC050408 (assembly GCF_044458905.1). Taxonomy (NCBI): domain Bacteria; kingdom Bacillati; phylum Actinomycetota; class Actinomycetes; order Mycobacteriales; family Nocardiaceae; genus Nocardia; species Nocardia sp. NPDC050408. The sequence continues at coordinate 3,345 of NZ_JBITIL010000044.1, forward strand.
ATCGGCTGGAAGCCGACCAACTCGTGGAGGTGTTCCGGACTGCCCGTGGCATCGCCTTCGATGAGCTGGGGCCCGAGCACTTGTTCGGCGGCTCCGGTCCGTGGTACCGGTGGCAGATATCGGATGTCTTGCTTCAGCTCGAACACCACAGCTGGAGTGTTCGGATGTCGTTGGTGCCCAAGGAAGAAACCGAGAGGGCCGAGCACCGCGCCTGCGAGTGGGGCGATCGCGACTACGTCGCCGCCGAGGTCGGTGTTTGGGTCGCCGAATTCGACAACGGTGGCATGTGGAACGGATATTCTCCCGGAGGCAAGCTGGCTCCGGACTGGGATACCTTCCAGGAGTGGGCAACCGATACGCTCCGCACTCTCGAGTCCGACCTCACGATCCTCGATATGGATCTGTCGTTCCTCATGACCCCGGTACATGGTGACGCGAGGAGTATTCAAGTCTTCATCGAACCCGGGAGGATCCATGCCGTCGCGTCTCAACCGCACTACATGGACCGGGAGATCCTTGGCTCCCTCGGGTGGCAGACGGGGAACAGCGACGCCTGGTTCGCGGTTCGTGAAGCACCGAGCCACGAGGATGTGCAGTACCTGGCCGATCTCATCACCACCACCTTGCGCGCCTACGGGCTGGAGTTGAACCAGATCGAATACTCCACGACCTGCAGGTACTCAGACTGGGTCAACCTACTGGGCTTGGGTTTGGGCCACCTCTGATCGTTCCCTCGCACCGCTCGACGGAAATTGACGGGCAGGAATCTTCCGGGCAGCCGCCCGCCTGCCGGAACTGATGAACGTCGGCATGAGGCGCGGTGCCGGTATTTCATCGGGTCCGTTTCCTCATGCCGCGTTCCCGAACCGGACGTGCCAGTTTCCCGGCATCCGGCTCTCCGGCAACCATCGCAGCCGAAGCTGCGCTGGATGTCCGATCCCGTTACGGCTCTCCGCATTTCGCGTACCTCCCGGCTCCCGGACATCCTGCGCGAAGCCCTGCTGCGGTGCTGCATCTGAGCACCGGGGGTAGCCGCAGTATCGACAAGACAGCGAAATGCTGGTCAGAGAACATTCGTGAGCATCTCGCAAGGCCCTCGCGGCTATCGACGCCTTCGCAGTTCAGCGTCACCGGGCTGCTTCCACCATTGACGAAATGTTGGGTTTATGCAACAGTTTGTTGTGTGACTCCCATGAGGCGTGGGAAAAATCTTCCCATTTACAACCGCATCGGGGTATTACGTGCCGAGCGGAGAATGAGCCGGGCCCAGCTTGCCGAGGCGATCGAGGTGAATCCGCAGACGGTCGGGGCGCTGGAACGGGGCGATCACTATCCGAGCCTCGATCTGGCGCTGCGGATCTGCGATGTGTTCGGCTTGCCGGTCGAGGCGGTGTTCTCGCGGAAGGAATTCGCGCCGCTGTCCACGGCGGTCTACCGGAACGACGGAGGGGATATTCGATGACGCACCCGAATCTGCTGGAGCGCTACCAGGCTCGCCGGACACGCCGGTTCGAGTTCTACGCCGAGCGCTGGGCCCATATGTTGCCGCGGTGGCGGACGCGTCGCCGCCGCCGGCTGCTAGTGGTGGTCCTCGCGACGATGTTCCTGGCTCTGGCGGTCGTCGCGGTGCTGATCGCGTGCGGTCTGGAGCGGGGACCTCTGCTGTGGGCGCCGGTCTGTCTGCTGTTCTTTCCGCTGTGGATATCGCTGCAGCTCGTCTCGGGACGCCAAGCCGACGCGCCCCTCGGCGCTCTGGACGAATGGGAGATCGAGCAGCGCAACGCGGCTCGCTCGGTGGGGCTCACCCTCACACAGACGCTGGCGATGATTCCTGCGATCTGGCTGATCGTCGTGGGCGGATTCACCGACCTCGACAATATCCAGGCGGCCTACGCGGGCGGGGTAATGCTGCTGACCGCGCTGCTCGTCGGCGCCTGCACCCCGACCATGATCCTGGCCTGGACCCGGCCCGACCCGGAACCGGAGGACGAGTGATGAACCTGCTCACCGGAGACGTGATGCTGCTGCTTCTCGACGAACGTACTGGGCACTCGATGGCCGACAGCACCCGTACCCCAAGGATTCTCGCCGGAGCAGTGCTGCTGGACCTGATCGACGCCGGGGCAATCCGGCTGGCCGGGCCGGGCAACGAGGCGAAACCGGGCCGGATCGTGGTGAGCACGAACAAGAGTGCCGATCCGATACTGGGCGACGCGCTCGCCAGGATCGAGGCGGCTCGTTCGATGAAACCCCGAGCTGCGATTGAGAAACTGTCGAAGGGGTTGCAGCCGAAGGTGTTGCACCGGCTAGCGGACGAGGGCCTGGTACGCGTCGAACACCACCGGGCACTGGGCATCTTTCCCCGGACCGCCTGGATGCCGAGGGGACACCGCAAGGAACTCCGGGACCGGCTGACACCGCCGTTCGCACACCCTGACGCCCCTGTCGAGCCTCGCGCCGCCGCCTTGATCTCGCTGTTGTCGGCGGCCGACGCGGTGCCGAAGATCTTCCCCGACCGCGACCGCCGAGTGGTGACGCAGCGGGCCAAGGAGATCGCCGCCGGGAACTGGGCCTCGAAGGCGGCCAGGGACGCGGTGCAGGCGGTCGACGCGGCGCTCACTGCCGCCGTCGTGGTGAGTGCCGTGGCAACGGGCTCAGCGTAGGTTCCGGGTACAGGGACCGAGACCGCCGAAGCCAGTCCGATCGGCGGCTGGCTGCCGCCCAATCATCTCGACCGCAGTCTGCTGCTTTACGGCCCGCTCGGGACAAGTTGCTGCCTGGGCTCTTTCCGACTGCTCAGCACTCCCAACCGGCGCATCGGCCAGTGGAAGCACCGCCCGACGGCACCGTCACCACCCTCGATCAAGTCGAGGCGCGCGCACCCCTGCTCGCGGGACTCATAGGCTGGTCCCGACTCACGCTCGAAGCCAACTTCACTGCTTTCCTGGACGCCATCGACGCCGCCCTGTGAACGCGACATAGAAAGACCGTCTTCTGGGCACGGCCGAGCTCGATCATCGCCTGATATGTCGGATGGTTGGCGTTGGCCTTCATGAACCTGCGCAGGATCGCCTCCGTCGAGGCGGTGCCGGTGCGGATCGCGGTCGCGTACTTCACCATCTGGTCCTACTTCCTTGCTCGACGACGCGATCCACGCCATGAGCCCGGCCGCAGGCGACGGCGCCAACATCGCCCTACGCGACGCCGCCGCCCTCACCACGACATTGACCGGTGCAGCCGCCCGCCGCCCGCTGCACGCCGCCTTGCGCGACTACGAACAGACCATGGTGCCGCGGTCGAGGAAAGCGAGCACGGCGAGGCGACCGAGCTCGTCGGAGGCGGCGGTGATGGCTCCTCGGCACCGCAGTCCTGCCCCGAATACGCAAGGCCTGGACTGATCACCGTTGTAGAGCTGCTCGCCCTGCCGCGGTGATCGCGTGCAGGCGCTTGTGGGGCGGCGCTCCTGTTCGACCCGCGTCTCGATGAGCCCGTCGGCGGCCATCTTCTCGAGTTCCTTGTACAGCTGCTGTGGCGTCGACATCCAGAAGTTTGCGACCGAGGCATCGAAGCCTTTGGCCAGGTCGTATCCAGACGCCTCTCCCTCGAGAAGTGCGGCCAGCACCGCGTTGCGTAGCGGCATCGGGTCAGGCTATCACGAGGCTTGTCTAATCAATTAGTTGTCTATTAATGGTCTGGACATGGAGGCAATGCGGGGCTACGGTTCCTCTCAATACTCAACTAATTGTCTATAGGAGGTGTTCATGCATCCGTTCCGTGAAGGGGTCGAGGCCCGCGATACCGCGGCCAACGAGGCGCTGCTGGCCGACGACGTCGTGTTCACGAGCCCGGTGGCTCACAGGCCGTACCGGTAAGACGCTCACCGCGGGGATTCTGCGCGCGGTGATCGAAGTCTTCGAGGACTTCGTCTACGTGCGTCAGATCGAGTCCGAAGACGGCCACGAGCACGCCTTTCGAGGCCGCCGTCGACGGCAAACAAATCACCGGTTGCGACTTCTTGCATTTCGATGACGACGGCAAGATCGATGACTTCATGGTGATGGTGCGTCCGCTCTCGGCGGCGCAGGCGCTGGCAATGCGCATGGGGCAAAAGTTCGACATCAAAGCTGAGGCCACCGCATCGCTCCTGCAGGAGACGACCGACGTCTGAGTCGAGGGCGGGCGTCGATCTCGCTCACCTGATCGCAGCCGCTCGGCACGGCCGTCGAGCTGCCAGGCTTCTCCTTCGCGAGCCGTCGGCAAGCAGTTTCACAAAGTTATTCGGTGCCGCAGTGCACCACGAAAGGTTCCCATGGGTCACTACAAAAGCAATGTCCGCGACCTCGAGTTCAATCTGTTCGAGGTGCTCGGCCTCGACGCGATCCTGCGATCCGGTGACTTCGCGGGCTTGGACTCCGACACTGTTCGCGCCATGCTCGCCGAAGCGGCGCGCCAGGCCGAAGGGCCGGTGGCCGAATCGTTCTCGGACGCGGACCGCCATCCTCCGGTCTTCGACCCGGTGACCCATACGGTCGCTATACCGGACAGCTTCAAGAAGTCGGTGCGGGTCTGGCAGGACTCGGAGTGGTTCCTGCTCGGAATGCATCAAGACCTCGGGGGTTCTGCGGCGCCGTGGCCGGTGACCTGGGCGCTCAACGAGCTTCTGCTCGGGGCCAATCCCGGCGTGTTCTTCTACATGCTGGGGCCGGTGATGGCCGATGTACTCTACCGCGTCGGCAACGACGAGCAGAAGCGGTGGGCGAAGCTCGCGGTCGACCGCCGGTGGGGCGGGACGATGGTGCTGACCGAGCCGGACGCGGGCTCCGATGTCGGCGCCGGCCGCACGACGGCGTACCAGCAGGACGACGGCAGCTGGCACATCGACGGTGTCAAGCGTTTCATCACCGGCGCCGAGTCGGACGACTTGGCGGAGAACATCTTTCATCTGGTCCTCGCGCGTCCCGAGGGAGCTGGGCCGGGCACCAAGGGATTGAGTTTGTTCTTCGTGCCGAAGTTCCATTTCGACCCGGCAACCGGAGAACTCGGCGACCGTAACGGGGTGTTCGTCACCAACGTCGAGCACAAGATGGGCCTGAAGGTTTCGGCGACCTGCGAGCTGACCTTCGGCGCTCACGGTATACCCGCCAAAGGCTGGCTGGTCGGTGACGTGCACAGTGGAATCGCCCAGATGTTCAAGGTGATCGAGAACGCACGCATGTCTGTCGGCACGAAAGCGATCTCGACACTGTCCACCGGATACCTCAACGCCCTCGACTACGCGAAGTTCCGCGTGCAGGGCCCGGATCTGACCCGGATGACCGACAAGACCGCGCCACGAGTGGCGATCATTCGACACCCCGACGTGCGCCGCAGCCTGATGATGCAGAAGGCCTACGCCGAAGGACTGCGCGCGCTGTACATGTACACCGCCGCGCACCAGGATCCGGTCAGCGCGGCACAGGTTTCCGGCGCGAAACCGGACATGGCCCGGCGCGTGAATGATCTGCTGCTGCCGGTGGTGAAGGGGGTCGGCTCCGAGCGGGCCTACCAGTACCTGACCGAATCGTTGCAGACTTTCGGTGGTTCCGGGTTCCTACAGGATTACCCGATCGAACAGTACATTCGTGACTCGAAGATCGATTCCCTCTACGAGGGCACCACTGCGATCCAGGCCATGGACTTCTTCTTCCGCAAGATCGCCCGCGACCAGGGCGTCGCCTTGGCCCATCTGCAGGCCGCGATCTCGGACTTCCTCGAATCCGACAGCGCGGACCCACGCCTGGCAGGCCTGCGCATCAGCTTGGCGACGGCACTCGGACATGTCCAGGCGATGATCGAAAGCCTTTTCGCTTACCTGATGGCTGCCCAGGAACGACCGGAGGAGCTCTACAAAATCGGCCTCGCATCGGTGCGATTCCTGATGGCGTTCGGCGACCTGTTGATCGGGTGGCGGTTGCTCGAGCAAGCCGAAATAGCCCTCACGGCCCTGGACGGCCGACCCTCCGACCTTGATCGCGAATTCTATGAGGGCAAGGTCGCCGTGGCCGACTTCTTCGCGACAACCGTCCTTCCAGACCTCGCCGCGGCCAGACAAGTGGTGGCGTCGGCGCAATCCAATCTGATGGAGCTTTCCGACGGGGCGTTCTGAGGCTCACCCGCAGAGTTGATCGCTGCAGAGAACGCCGGCAATGATTGGGGGATGAATCATCCCGGCATTTCCGGAGATTTTGATGTTCCCCGGGTTTCTCGGAGTCAGCGATCTATCCACGGCGCACCGTGCCTCGCGACCGCATCCACGCTCTGCGAGGTCTCCTACGGCATGGTGGCAGTCTATGTGCCTACGACTATCGTTCTCGGGGTCAGGGTCGCGGCATGCACACGAAGCCTGACCGTCGCCGCACGAAGGAGCGGTGTCTCGATCTCCAGCCGGCCAGCGGTCGTCAGAAGATCGCCGAGGATCGTCTCGACCTCGGTGCCTCTCCCGTCCAGGAAGTCTCGGTAGAGGGAGGTCGTGAATTGTGAGCCGGGGGTGGTCAGCGTCGTGGTCACGCGTGCGATTGCTTCGGCTCGGACGGGGTGGCCGGATCGTTCGAAGACTACGGCGGTTTCGTCGATGATCGCGGTGATCGCCGCCGAGCCATCGTCTTCCGCGACGATCCGGCCGACCGGTCCGCCGAGCAGGACGGTCGTGATTGCGCCGGCGGCCATGAAGAACCATTTCTCCCACATGTCCTGCTCGATCGTCGACGAGATGGTGTGTTCGATCTCGGCGGCCGAGAGTTCCGCTGCGATCTGGTCCAGAACCGGAGTTCGGCTTCCGTCGAGCTCGCCATATGCAATGTTCGCGCCAGCGGCGAGCATCAGAATCCGCCCCCGCGCGTCCTGCTGAGTTGCGACGATACCGACGCCGCCAAGGGCTGCCCGTTCACCGAAGCGCTCGCGAATTGTTTCGATGTGACGAATGCCGTTGAGCAGCGGAAGGATCCTCGTGTGCTTCGCCACGGCGTGCGCGATGTCGTCCAGAGCCGGCAGCAGTGCGCCTGCCTTTACCGCCAGCAGCACCAGATCGTAGGGCTCTGTGAGTTCCGAGGCTGTCAGCGCATGGACTCGCGTGGTCGTCGAACCTTGCGGCCGCACGACAGTCAATCCATGCGCTCGGAGCTGAGGTACGCGCTGGCCGCGAGCGAGGAAGCTGACTTTGCGCCCAGCAGCGGCGAGTTCAGCACCGAAATATCCGCCTACTGCGCCGGCGCCGACGATAAGGATTCGCATGGGCTGCTCCTAACGCGCGAAAGACTTTCCTGTCCGTGGACGGGCAGTCTTCGCGGTATCAATGTTCGTTGGTTCGGCCGGCCGGTGGCGAATGAACAACACGGTGGGTATCACGATGGCGGCAATTATGGTGGCGGTGACCAGGGCGCTCAGGTGGGATGCGTCGGTGAAGGCCCGTCGGGCGCTGTCTGCGACGAGTGATGCGAGTTCTGTTGGGAGACGGGCGGAATCGTGGTTGCCGCGCTGTGCCGCGTCGACCACCGAGTCGATCGTCTGCTGCGGGAGATGGTGCTCGGTCAGCCGCTCGCCGAGTCCGTCGCTAAATTTGGTGGTCAGGATGGTTCCGGTCACGCTGGCGCCGAGCACGTTTCCGAGTTGCCGGAACATGTTGACCATCGCGCTGGCCATCCCTGCCTGGGACCGGTGGACGCTGATGACCGCGGCTGCGGTGGAGGGGGCTACGAGCAGTCCGGTCCCGATGCCGACAATGATGAGACCCGGCCACAGTCGGGAAGAATCCGGGCCTGCCTCGATCGCGCGTAGCGCGAAGATCCCTGCGGCCATGACGATCAAGCCGACCGTCAATATGACCTTGAAACCGATCCTGTGCGCGATTTTGCCGGCGAGGGCGCTGATGAGGATGAACGGCACGAACATGGCGAGCGCGCGGACACCCGCACCGAGCGGGGTGACACCCTGGACGTGCTGGCAGTAGAGGACCACGAGCAGGGATGTGCCGGTGAAGCCGAACATGGTGGTCGCGGCCACGGCCATGACCATGGTGAATGAACCCGATCGGAAGAGCTTGATGTCGATCATCGGATCGTGGTGCCGAGACTCGTACCAGGCGAAGATGACCAGCGAGACCGCGAAAGTGGTGTAGGCGCAAAGGATTGCAGTCGAGAAGTAGCCGAGTGTCTTGCCCTCGATAATGGCGAAAGCCAATGAGGCGACAGCGATCGTGCCCAGCATGAGGCCCACGGGGTCGAGCTTGCGGTCCGGTTGGCGACTTGCAGGCACGAAGAGAACGGCGCCGAGGAAGGCGATAACTCCGAGCACCATGTTGGTGACAAAGATCGAGTGCCAGGAATAGTGCTCCAGCAGGTGCGCCCAGAGATCAGGAGGTGATCGTTTTGCGGTCATGACCTGTGTCGGAAGCTCGTCGTCGCCTGCCGGTGTGAGTCCGGTCCGGGTAG
>NZ_JBITIL010000045.1:0-10152 GCF_044458905.1 Nocardia sp. NPDC050408
CGCAGCGACGAACGGGTCAACCACCGCAACGGCTACCGACACCGTGATTTCGACACACGTGTCGGCACGATCGACGTGGCGATCCCGAAACTGCGTTCGGGCAGCTATTTCCCCGAATGGCTGCTGGAACGCCGCAAACGCGCCGAACGCGCGTTGACCTCGGTGGTGGCGACCTGCTACCTGCTCGGTGTCTCGACGCGCCGGATGGAGAAGCTGGTCGAATCACTCGGTGTGACAAAGCTTTCCAAGTCGCAGGTGTCGATCATGGCCGGCGAGCTCGACGCCCAGGTCGAGGCGTTCCGCACCCGCCCCTTGGATCAAGGGCCCTACACCTTCGTCGCCGCCGACGCCCTGGTGCTCAAGGTCCGCGAGAACGGTCGGGTGGTCAACGTCCACGCCCTGATAGCGACCGGCGTCAACGCCGACGGCTATCGCGAAATACTCGGTATCCAGGTCACCAGTGGCGAGGACGGAGTCGGCTGGCTGGCGTTCTTCCGCGACCTGGTCGCCCGCGGTCTGTCCGGCGTCGAGCTGGTCACTTCCGATGCCCACGCCGGGCTGGTCGCCGCGATCGGCGCGACCCTGCCCGGCGCGGCCTGGCAACGCTGTCGAACCCACTACACCGTCAACCTGATGTCGATCACCCCGAAAACATCATGGCCGTGGGTGCGCACGCTGCTGCACTCGGTATTCGACCAAGCAGACTCTGAATCCGTTGGCGCCCAATATGATCGGATGCTCGACGCCCTGGCCGAGAAGCTGCCGAAGGTCGCCACGCACCTCGACACAGCCCGCGCGGACCTGCTCGCGTTCACCGCCTTCCCCAAACAGATCTGGCGCCAAATCTGGTCCAACAATCCCCAAGAACGGTTGAACAAAGAGATCCGCCGCCGCACCGACGTCGTCGGCATCTTCCCCGACCGACAAGCGATCATCCGCCTCGTCGGCGCCGTCCTGGCCGAACAACACGACGAATGGATCGAAGGCCGCCGCTACCTCGGCCTCGACGTCCTTGCCCGCTCCCGCGCCACCACCGACCCCACCGAACAGGAGGAAACCACCACCACAGCCCTCACCGCATAACCGAAAACCGGAACATGCGGTGACCACCCCGGTTACACCACGCCTTTGGACTTGACCCTTCGATCTCGGCGCGCGTTCGATCGTTGATGGGCACTTCGTGCTCGAGTAACTGTCGCGTCAAGATCCACAGTCCGGCTTCCTGTCGGCCGGTCTTTCTGCAGTCGCGAAAGTTCTCGGTGTCGTCGACCGAGGGCAGCAGCGCGGCCAATCGTTCCCATAGGTCTGCTTCGTATGCCTGGTAACGGCTCTCACCACTCACCGATGCGACGCTACGGCCATCGTTCGTGGACAGGTTGATCAGGTGACGCCCAGCCTTCCCACAACGGCAACGCACGTCCATGCTGCTGTGCGCGCTGGGTGAAACGGCCACTCGGGCGGCCGGAAGACCAACGAGTAGCGCGTTGTACGGCCGCGGCAGTGCGCATTCATGCCGACGAGCGTGCGTCCGGCTGACCCGGTTCGAAAGGGCTTGATTCCAAGCATGATCGAAGCTCCTCCGGTATCGACACTTGGCTGCTCGAGCCGCGTCGAGTTCCTGGTCGCGCTCTTCGAGTTGGCTGGTGAGTTCGACGATGGTGTTCGCGATGCCCGGAGTGCACGAGAAAGGGCCGACACGAATTGTTGAACATTCCGACTTTACGACACGTTTTACGACACTTCATCGGAGCGCGAATCGGCAGGTTTCTGGTTCGAGTCCAGATGGGGGAGCTTTGACCAGGGCAAACGCTACAGTTTGACCCTGGTTTTTCCCTTTGATGCCCGCGAGCGTCACGGAAACGTCACGCTTTCAGCTCACGAGCTTGCCCAGCGCGGTCGTGAAATCGGGAGCCTCGGTCGGTCGGTCGATGTAGTGCCGCTTGGTGGTGGCAGTGTTCGCGTGACCCAGTTGCTGAGCTGCGGCCTGTGGGCTGTATTGGTCGGCTATGAGGGATGCGACCGTCTTGCGGAAGGTCTTCGGTGTGACCCACGCGAACTTCTCGCCGCGTGCCTGACGCCAGAGTCGGTTGAAGTTGTGGGGATCCCAAATCCCGCCGTCGCGATTCGGGAACACCAGATCCAACGCGTTGTCCACCGCTTCGGCTTTGACGCGCTCAAGCGTGTCGACGACGAACTGCGGCAGGATCACCGTCCGGAATCCGGAATCGGTCTTCGTCCACTCCTGACGGATCAATCCCTTGCCCTTGATGCGAATAACGGTGCCGGAGAAGGTAAGTCGCGGTGGTGTGGACTTCAGATCCACATCGGACCAGCGCAACGCCAGCGCCTCCCCGGGGCGAGGTCCGGTGCCCAATTCGACATCGGCGACGTCCAAGACCCGGGGATTGCGCTTGGGACCGCTCGTGTATCCAGGGGTGCCGTCGATGTCCTTGCCCGCCAGCCACGATCTGAGCTGCTCTCGGAGCTCGGTCAGCGTCTCGAGATCGGCCGCCCGCGGCTTCTGGCGTTTGCGGGGCAGGTCGGCCACCTCGCGGACCGGGTTCTGGTCGATGGCGTCATGCCGTCCGGGTTGATGTCCGAGGTCGAATCGGTGGGAGACCCGATCGCGGTGTTGCCGGTGGTGTTTCACCTGTTGTGGTGTCATCGCCTGCGCGCGGATTTGTCGGTGCCGCTGTCACCGGGCACCGAGATCTCGTCGGCCGATTCGCCGATTGCGGTGGTGGGTTGATGGGGTTGGCGCGTCCGGTGCTACGGGTGGGTGACCGTGTTGTGTTCGATGGTGATGAGCATCTGGTTGTGGGGTTGGCTGGGACGTCGGTGCGGTTGCGGTCGGACTCCGGTGTTGTCCAGGTGCTGTTGGCGTCGTATCTGTTGGCGGCGGTGGACTTTGCGGTGTTGGGTGCTGCGGCGTTGCCGCCGATGGAGCCACACGGTCTTCTGGAGGCGCTGCCCACCGACGCGGTCGCGGCGGCGCAGCGCTGGCGCGAGCATGTTGTTGAGGTCGAAACCGGGTTGCCGCCGGATCCGCCGCCGGGTGTGTGTCCGCGGGAAGGTTACGACCCGGCGGTGACGACGCTGTCGCAGCGGCAGCGGCGCAAGGCCGCCGAGTTAGGGGTGGGGCTGCGCACGATCGAAAGCCGCCGCGCTCGTTATGCGGCGCAAGGATTGTGGGGACTGGTCGATCAGCGGGTGACGCGGACATTCGATCTCGCGGGTCGGGCGGATCCGAGGCTGGTCGAGGTGATCGTGGAGATGCTCGACGCCGAGACCGGTCGATCGACGGGAACGCGTTCGCGGTTGATCCGACGCGTGAGCAAGAGGCTGGAGGAGCTTTACGGGCTGGGAGTGGTGCCATTGCCGGGCAAGACGACGTTTTATGCGTTGCTGGACCGGTTGTCGGTGGGGCGGCACACGTTCGGATCGGCGGTGACGCGGCGTCAATTGGCGAACCGGCCGGAGGGGGTGTTCACGCCGAGTTTCGCGATGCGGCCGGGGGAGCAGGTCCAGATCGACTCCACCCCGATCGATGTGATGGTGCTGGCCGAGGACGGGGTGCCGGTCCGCGCCGATCTGACGATCGCGGTCGATGTCGCCACCCGCAGCCTCTGCGCGGGGGTGCTGCGGCCGGTGGGCACGAAAGCGGTTGACGCGTCGCTGCTGTTGGCGAAGATGATGGTGCCCGAGCCGATGCGGCCAGGCTGGGCCGCCGCGTTGCGGATGGCGGCGTCGGTGCTGCCGCACGAGCGGCTGTTGTCGATTGATGCGCGGATGCGGGAGGCGGCGGCGCGGCCGGTGATCGTTCCGGATCAGGTTGTCATCGATCACGGCAAGGTGTTCGTGTCTGAGGTGTTCGTGCGCGCCTGCGATCGGTTGGGTATCTCGATCCAGCCTGCCCGCAAGGACACCCCGACCGACAAGGCGGTCGTCGAGGCGACCTTTAGCGCGATCAAAACCCTGTTCGCGCAACATGTTGCCGGGTTCAAGGGCGCGAACCCGACCCTGCGGGGCCGCGGAGTCGAGGCGGTCTGGACGATCGGACAGTTGCAGGATCTGTTCGACGAGTGGGTGATCGTCGGCTGGCAGCATCGCGGTCACGACGCGTTGCGGGATCCGGCCGCGCCGCGACGGAAGCTGTCGCCGAACGAGAAATACGCCGCATTGGTCGCCGCAGCCGGTTATCTGCCGATCACGTTGTCCGGCACCGATTATCTGGAACTGCTACCGGTGAAATGGCGCCAGGTCAACGACTACGGCGTGCGCATCGACAACCGCATCTACGACTGCGTCGAGCTTGGCCGATATCGGCGTCAGCCTTCTGGATTGGCGGGCAAGCGAGGGTTGTGGGAAGTGCACTACGACCCCTACGACCTGTCCCGGGTGTTCGTCCGCAACCACCACGACGGCGGTTGGATCACTGCACCGTGGACGCATCTGCCGATGGTCGCCGCCCCGTTCGCGGACTTCACCTGGCGCCACGCTCGCCGCCTAGTCGCCGAATCCGGCCGGGAGGTCACCGAAACCGAAATCGCCCGCGCCCTCGACGCGTTGTTGACTCGCGCCGAGCACGGCCCGGACACCACGGGCCGCAAGATCGCCGCCCGCACCCGCGCCGCAGTCAGGCATCGGACGTCGATGCCGGAGTCCGCCACCGCGACTGAACAGGCTGCGCCGCAACGACAACCAAAATCCGAGACCGCTGAGGTGATCCCGTTCGGTGTCTTCGACGCCGACGCCGAGGCAGAAAGATGGATATGACCGGCCAGTCCAGCGATGACACCGATGAGTTGCCCGCCGACGAACCGTTAACCACGAAGGAGGGCTGGCGCCGGTTCGTCGACTACCAACCCGAACCACCCGCACAGCCGGATCACGTTGCGGTGAAGGTGTTGTCGCGGGCCGAGCGCGTCGAGCTCGACGAGGCGCGCCGTGACTATCACGGCCAGTTGCCGTTGGTGAATACCCCGACTATCCGGCAGGTGCTACGCACAGGCCGGCTGCTGGTCCAGCTCAACCGCGGGCAGGTCTCCGCCCGCCGTGGTGTGATCCTGTCGGGAGCCTCCGGGACCGGGAAGACCACCGCGCTGACGCAGTTGGGCCGCACTCACGAACGCGCGATCCGCAAACGCCACCCTGGACCTGCCGGGCGCAACCGGATCCCGGTCGTCTACGTGACAGTTCCGCCCGCGGCGACAGCTCGGATGCTCGCGGTCGAGTTCGCGCGGTTCTTCGGTTTGGAATTCGGTAGCCGCGCAAATCTGCCCGATATCGTCAACGCTGTATGCGCGACCGCGGCCCGGACCTGCGTCGAGCTCGTTTTGGTCGACGAGATCCACAACCTGAACCTGGCCACCCGCGCCGGCGCGGAGGTCTCCGACCAGTTGAAGTACTTCGCTGAACGCCTGCCCGCCACGTTCGCTTACGCCGGAATCGAGGTCGAAGCCCAAGGCTTGTTCGCCGGGGTCCGCGGTCGTCAGATCGCCGGACGGTTCACCCTCATCAGCGCGGCATCGTTCGCCTACGGCACCGGCGAGCAACGCGACGCCTGGTGCGCCCTGATCGCCTCTCTGGAGGGCATGCTGATGCTGCACCGACACAAACCCGGCACGCTCGTTGGGCTGGCCGAATACCTCTATCAGCGCACCGGCGGCATGATCGGGAGCCTGTCGCAGTTGATCCGCGGCGCGGCGATCCTGGCCATCGACGACGGCAGCGAGAAGATCACCCGCGCGCTGCTCGACGACATCCCCGTCGACTACGCCGCAACCAGCAGCACCCCGCCACGCCGTCGCACCACCCTTACCCGCCGCGAGGCCAGCGCCTGATGGTGTCGCGACTGCCGATCCGCATCCGGCCTGCCGCCGACGAGATCGCGGTCTCCTACCTGAATCGGCTGGCGGCGCTGCACGAGATGCCATTCACCGAACTCTGGAACCAAGTGAGTCGGCCCCGCAACGGCACCAGCACCCGCCGACTCGACCCGGACCAGTTCGCCACTGTCGCCGACCAACCCCGCCAAAGGCTGGCCCGCGCCATCATCGAACTACGGGATCCGGAACCGGACTGGCTGGCACTGCGGCACGAACCCCAACCAGGGTGCTGGCGTTGCGCTGCCGCTCACCCGGGTCGGCCGGTGCTGCAGCTGTTCGGCCACCACCGCTACGTCTGCCAGCGCCACCGGATTTGGGTCGGACCACCCGACCTGACCGGTTTCCCGCAACCGGACCTGTCTGGCTTACCGGAAATCGTTGCCGCGCAACGAGCTCACCTGCGGCTGCTACAGCGCCTCGGACCGGCCGCGTGTTTCGATGCCGTGCTGACCGGATTCCTCATTTGCGCGCACCGATGGACCGACCGGCGCGAACCCGCGCACGGTGATGCTCGGTATCGGTGGGCACGACGAGCGGATCGACTCATCCCGTCCGGCACCGAGCTGGAGACCTTCAGTTGCTCACGGCTGTTCGCCGCCACCTACCCCGAAGCCGTCGATATCGCCGAGGTGATCGGAGCACTGCACTGGCGGCGGATGGCGGCCGGGAACCCGGACACGCAGCAGCGATTCGCCGCCGAGATCGGGCGACGCCTCGGACAGCCCGACTATCGGCCGCAGGTCGTCCGCGACCCGATCGCGCACTGGATCGACCAGGACTGCTGGCGGCCACCCAGCCTGCCCATCCACGACTACCGCAGCCAACGCACCTACAGCGGCCCCAGCCACCGCAAACCCCAGCAGCGCAACGAAGAGGCCCGCTTCACCAGCGCCGCCTGGTTCGCCCAGCACCGCTGCGGCGGCGACGCCATGCTCCACCACCGCAGCCTCGCACCTGTCATCCTGCGCGACTGGTCGCAGCCGAACGTGCTGTTCGAAAGCGCACTATCAGCTTCAGCAACAATCACTGAGGCTCGCGCCGAACGCAGCACCGCTGCCAGCGCGCGCGTCATCGGATCCCTCGACTTCATCCGGCCGGGCCCCGTTCCAACCGATTACCTCGATACCGCCGTCGAACCAGCCCCCTGGCCAGAACGGACCGAACCGCGGCAGCAATCCCCTCCGCGGCCTTGGTCGGTCAGCGAACGGCCCTACTTCACGCCCAGCCCCCGCCAACAGCGGAAGTTCCGGCTCCGATGAAACACCGACCGAGCGAGCAACAACGGCTACGGCGACAGGCGGTATCGGTCGGGTATCGGCCAAGCGGAGGATGCCGCACAGCACAAGGCGTGTTGTCGGTGAATGCTGACGGCGCGGTAGCGCCGGTCGGGTCGACGGGCTTGGGGCGGCGCCTCCCAGGGGTGGGCAGTTTCCAGCAGCGAGGTGCCGCGTTGATCTGTGCACACTGTCCCGGTGGGCTTGGAGATAGATCTTTGTGTGGTTGGACTTGGCCCGACGGGTCGCGCGCTGGCACATCGCGCAATGCGTGCCGGGCTCTTTGTCACAGCGATCGATCCGCGACCACAGCGGTTGTGGTCGCCGACCTATGCCTGCTGGGTTGATGAGTTGCCGGAGTGGCTGCCGCCCAGTGCGATTGCCACCCGTATCGAAGCTCCGACGGTGTGGACCAACACCGAGCACCGCATCGAACGACCTTATTGCGTGCTGTCCAATCCGGGACTGCGCGACGCTCTGCCGCTCGATGACGCTACTGTGCTGACCGGCCGGGCGACCCGGGTGAACGCACACGAAGTGGAGTTCGCTGATGGCACGATCGTCCGCGCGGCAACGGTTTTCGATGCCCGTGGGCTGTCGCCGGTCAAACAGCGCCGCGCAGTAAGCGCGCACGGCATTTTCGTGTCCGCCGAAACCGCGGCACCGATGGTCACCGATGGTGAAGCATTGTTGCTGGATTGGCGTCCCGACAACGGCGCGGGCTCGGACGAGCCGCCGTCGTTTCTGTATGCGGTGCCGGTTGGCGATGGCACGGTAGTCTTCGAGGAGACCAGTCTCGGCCTACCTGGTGGTATGCCTCAGCGTGAGTTGCGCGAGCGCTTGCTGAATCGGCTCGCCGCTCATGGCATCCGGGTTACAGGGCAGGAGCCGAGCGAGGCCCCGCACTACCCACTGGATCAGCCGCCGCCGAAAAGTGGGGTGGTCGCGGCGATTCCGTTCGGTTCGCGCGGCGGCATGATGCACCCGACAACCAGTTACAGCGTGGGCGACTCACTGGCGCTGGTGGACACCGCGGTGAACGCGGTGAGCGAGGAGCGTGATCCGGTCGCGGCACTGTGGCCCTGGCGGGCTCGGCTGGTTTACTGGATGCGGATGCGCGGGCTGGGGGGCCTGGGCAGGCTCACCACCGACCAGTCGATCGCGATGTTCGAGTCCTTCTTCAGCGCCTCGCCGCGTGAACAGCGCGCGTTGCTGTCCGCGCACGACGACTACGCCGCGCTGGGCGCCGTTCTGTTCAACACAGTCGCGCACCTGCGTCCGTTCCGGTGGCGCTACGACCTGGTCGGCTGGACCAACCGGAACCGCTGGGTGGAATACGACTTCAATCAGCCGACAGTCCCGACAGACCGCCGTCCTCGCAGCGATGACCGGACCGAGATAGCTGCATCCTGATGCGGGAACAGTCCATCCACAAATCCGCAAAGTAGGTCCGGACGCTCGGACAACTAATCCTTCCGCGCGACCTTTCGGCCCGCAGGTCAGGCAATCGCTGTTTTGCAAGGTTGAACCGGAACGGACAGATGCGGATAGTGGTGGGGTTGTGGGAGCGTGTTGGGTTGATCTGTGGGGAGGGATCGGCAGGCCGTTAGTCTGGGTTGTGGCCCTGCCGATTTCGGGTGATCCGAGATCGCCGCACTCCAACGGTCTCCGCTCGATCGGGAGTGTGTGGTGGTCCAGTCCGCCGCGGGTGTGGACACCGCGGCGGACCGGTGATCGCAGACCCGAGTCGACGGGCGGGTCGCAGTAGAGGTGAAACGTTAGGCGGCGGTGCGGTAGTGGTGTCGGCATTCGCTGCAGAGGTCGTCGGTGTCGATCTCGCGGTGGTGGGTGCATGAGCAGCAGCGTCCGGTGCGCAACGACACCGGGGTCAGCCTCGCGATCGGTGTGCCGGGTGCCGAAGGGTGTGGGTGTTGGTCGAGGAAAGCCATGATCAGTCCGCGTTCGATCCGTGTGGAGCGCTGCTGTAACGCATCGAGCAGTGCGGGTGCGGCGGTGGGGTAGTGGTCGGTGAGGTGCTGGCAGTAGGCAGCGATTTCATCGGCGAGGGTGAAACCGGCCGGGAGCGTGGCGATTCCGGGGCGGTCGTGGTCGCGGCAGTGTTGGCAGAGTCCGTCGTCGCTGATGCGGTGGCCGTGGGTGTTGGTGCGGTAGTGGTCGCTGCAGGCGCGTTCGCCGAAGCAGTACACGCACACCCAGCCCTGCAGTGGTGGGAGGGTGGTGTGGTCGTAGTCGATGCCGCTGCCGTTGGCTTGGAAGGCGGGTCGGTCGTCGTTGCGGATGTCGAGACCGGTTCGGGTGCGGGCGATCTCGTGGGCGTCGAAGTTGTCGCGGGTGCGGGCACCGGCGCGGTCACGCTCTAGGAGAACTTGTTCGGCGATTTGGCGTACGTAGTGCCGGTCCCACATCGCCGGTTGGTAGGCGGGGTCGGTGTCGACGAGGAAGCGGGTGCGGATGTAGTCGGTGACCACCCGCGCCTCTCCCGCGGGACGGCGCTTGGTGCGGATCGCGGCGATGTGCTCGGGTCGCCGCCACGCGCGCTTGGCGGCGACCGTGGTCGCGGTCGAGGGTGTAGCGGTCTGGGTTTTGTTCGGATCCCGGGCGAGGAGTCGGCGCGCGTTGTGCTCGGCGGCGACGAGAGGGACCGTTGTGATCCAGCGGGGCTGGTCCTCGGCAGGGCGGTGTAGTCCGGGGGGTCGGTGCGGGTGACGAAGGTGTCGAGCCAGGCGCGCAGTTCTGGATCGGAGCGTCGCCACAGTGACCGCAGTGAGGCGCGCGCGATGAGGTAGGGGGAGTTGGTGAAGGTGTCGGCGACGCGGACGAGGCGGTCGAGGTCGGTGGGAGAGGCGAGCTGGGTGAGCGCGCGTTCGAACTCGTCGCAGTTTCGGGATCGCCACGTCGATCGTGCCGACACGTGTGTCGAAATCACGGTGTCGGTAGCCGTTGCGGTGGTTGACCCGTTCGTCGCTGCG
>NZ_JBITIL010000046.1:0-8048 GCF_044458905.1 Nocardia sp. NPDC050408
AGAAGACCGTAAAGAACTATGTCTCCCGGCTGTTGACCAAGCTCGGCGTCGAACGACGCACCCAAGCCGCTGTACTGGCCACGAAGCTCAACCCAGCGCATATGGAGGAATGAACAGGCGCATTCGCACCGGCCCGCGCAGCATCTCGACACCCGGAATCTAGCACTGCCCTGCAAGAACTCTGTGCGAGGACCATCGCCCCGCTGGACACCACCTTTGGACCCTTGGGCTCTCGCCGCGCGCACCTCAGGCTGAGCAGTATGCCGCCCCCGATTCACCCGGTGCCAGCCCCGAGGAGGACATCATGCCCCACCTCGACGACCCCTTCACACCCGCTGTATACAAAGCCCAGGGGTGGTCGCGCGTCATCACCGACAGCCTCGACGCCGACGACACCAGCTATGAGGTGGGGGTCCACAACGGCCGCGTGGAACCCCGGTGACGTCGTGGCGATCATCGTGATCAACAGCCGCACAACCGATGTCCGCCAGGCCGTCGCCGTGCTGACCGACGGCTTGTGTGCCGACGCGGCGATGACGCTCGGCTCGGCCGGCCAAGCGGTCCTGCCCGCCGCCGACATCCCCGTCATCGACGCCCGACCGCACTGATCCCTATGAACAGACCAGTTTCGCCATCAGTGGACAGTGCTACTGCGGTCGCCGCCGAGCAGGCCGACGTAACATCCGGAATGCTGCTCGATCCGACGGAGCGGATAGAGCTGCTACTTCGCGATCTGCACAGCTCTCGATCCGGGCTGACCGGCCGTGAGGCGCAGCGTCGGCTGATCCACGTCGGCCCCAACGCACTGCGTCGACGGGGCGCACGGACCTGGCCGCGCGAGCTACTGGCGCAGTTCACCCATCCGCTGGCACTGCTGCTCTGGGCAGCTGCGGGCCTGGCCTGGCTGGTCGGCATCGAACCAGTGGCCATCGCCGTGGTCGTCGTCATCGTGATCAACGCGGGATTCGCGTTTATCCAAGAGCGGCATGCCGAGCGAGCAGTGGAGTTACTCGCGGCGTACCTACCAGCGCGAGCGACGCTGATGCGGGACAGGGAGATCACCCAGATCGATGCCGTCGATGTGGTGCCCGGCGATGTGCTGGTGATCCAGGAAGGCGACCGGATCTCGGCCGACGCCCGCCTGCTCGAGGGCGGTGTCGAGGTCGATCTATCCGAACTGACGGGAGAATCGCTGCCGGTGTTCCGTTCGGCCGAAGCCCCGGACACCGGTGTGCCGCTCGCCCAGGCACAGGACATCGTCTTCAGCGGGACGGCATGCACCGGCGGTGACGCGCACGCAGTCGTCTTCGCCACCGGCATGCATACCGAGCTCGGCCGCATCGCGGCCCTGTCGGAACGGGTCGGGCGTGAGGAGAGCCCGCTCGAACATCAAGTGCGCCGCGTCGCCTGGCTGATCGCCTTGGTTTCGCTGCTGCTCGGAGCGGCATTCGTACCGCTCGCCACCATAGGCGCCGGGCTGTCGCTGCTCAACGCGGTGGTCTTCGCGGTCGGGCTCCTGGTGGGCAATGTCCCGGAGGGCCTGCTGCCGACGATCACCTTGGCGTTGGCGATCGGCGTCCGCGACCTGGCGCGACGCGGTGCGGTCGTGAAACGGCTCAGCGCAGTGGAGACCCTCGGGTCGACCGATGTGATCTGCACCGACAAGACCGGCACGCTCACCGAGAACCGGATGCAGGTCACCGTGATCCATACGTCGACCGGGCCGCACGAGCTCCGACCGCACGCACCGCCCACTGCCGACTCGACGCTCACTCGACTGGCCGCCGCGATGATCGCCTGCAACAACGCCCGCTTCGATCAGACCGGAAGGGCGCTGGGTGATCCGACCGAAACCGCCATCCTCATCGCCGGTGCAGCACTGGGTGCGCATACGGACCCTGACGACCGGCAACGTCTGCGGCAGAAGCAGTTTCACTTCGAGCCAGCGTGGAAACGTATGTCGACGATCGACAGCTCGAGTGACGGCATCTGGGTGCACACGAAGGGCGCACCCGAAACAGTGCTGCCGCTGTGCACCGCCGAACTCGATGGCGACGGCCACCCGCGACCGATGCATCCCGCCCGGCGCGCAACGCTTGTTGAGCTGGTGGATACGCAAGCACGGCAAGGACTTCGGGTGCTCGCGGTCGCCGAACGCCGCCTGCCGACCGATACCGTGCCCACGGTGCGCGAACACGCCGAACAGCAACTGGTGTTGCTCGGACTTGTCGCGATGACGGACCCGCCCCGCGCCGAGGTCGCCGATGCCGTCACAACGTGCCACAGCGCAGGAATCCGCATCATCGTCATCACCGGCGACCACGGCCTGACCGCAGCGACCATCGCCGCCCAGGTAGGGATCATCCGCGGCGAACCGGTCGTGGTGACCGGCGAGCAGCTCGACCGGATGAGCGAAGCCGACCTGGACGCACTGCTTTCCACGACGCCCGAGCTGATCTTCGCGCGATCCTCGCCCGAGGCGAAACTCCGTGTCGCGGACGCACTTCGCGATACCGGCCATGTGGTGGCGATGACCGGTGACGGCGTCAACGACGCGCCCGCCCTGCGTCGCGCCGATATCGGTATCGCGATGGGCCGCTCCGGCACGGATGTGGCCCGCGAGGCCTCCACCATGGTCCTCACCGACGACAACTTCGCCACCATCGCCGCGGCGATCGAGGCCGGGCGGCGGGTCTACGACAACATTCGCAAGTTCATCTTCTACATCTTCGCTCACGCGACGCCCGAGGTGACCCCGTTCATCGTGTTCGCGCTCTCAGGTGGTGCGATCCCCTTGCCGCTGACCGTTTTACAGCTGCTGGCCATCGATGTCGGCACCGAAACCCTGCCCGCGCTCGCACTGGGTCGCGAACCGGCCGAGCCCGGTCTCATGCGCCGACCGCCTCGGCGGCGCACCGAATCGATCATCCGAATTCCGATGGTGCTGCGCGCCTGGCTGTTTCTCGGTGCGATCGCTGCGGCACTGGGCATGGCGGGTTTCTTCTATGTCCTGCTGGGCGCGGGATGGCATCCGGGCGATCCCACCGGCCCCGGTACGCCACTGCACCACGCCTACCTGCAGGCCACCACGATGACCTTCTTCGGCCTCGTCGCCGGTCAGATCGGCACCGCGTTCGCGGCCCGCACCGAACGGGCCTCGCTGCGCTCGATCGGCGTGCTGTCCAACCCACTTCTGTTGTGGGGTATCGCGTTCGAACTCGCGCTCGCGGCCGTGATCATCTATTTTCCGCCGGTTCAACACCTACTCGGCACGGCAGCGCTCACCCCGGACATGCTCGCCTTCGTCGCACCCTTCCCGGTGATCATATGGGGTGCGGACGAAATCCGGCGCTGGCTGTTACGTCGCAGAGACACCACACTCCCGTAGACGTCATCCGCTGAATCGACTGATTATCTACCCGAACGAGGCGGATGACACCTCAGTATGAATCGATCAACCCCCGGGTAATTCTTGCCCAGCGATAGTGCAGTGAACAGCCTGGAAGAACTCGAGACCGTCGTGATCGGTCTCCGCGATGATCTTTGTCGCCGTCGGTAACGGACAGCAGGACCACAGCCGGACTTTCGCTGTAGTTCTCGACGGCCGAGGCCAGCCGGGACCGGGGACCACCCACCGCTACGCGCAGCAATCGCACCACCGTGCGGTCGGCAGTATCTGCCGACTGCACGAGAAGAGCCATGTGGCGACCGTACCCGCTACGAAGCCGACGAGGCACGCTCCTCGCCATGTGTGAGTGGGGCCCGCAAATCTCTTGCGGGGCAAGGTTTTGACTAGATCGAACGACCGGGCGGTATGTGTTGACGTTTGATCTGGTCCGTGACTATCGGCCCGGTCTACTGTGACGTGCGGCCAACAGACGATGCAATTCTCATTGCTCCAGGTCGGCTATGCGTCTACGCAGGAGGCGGCGTTCCGGCTCGGTGGTGAGGAGTTCGAGTGCTCGCCGGTAGGCGGCGATGGCCTCCTCGGGATGACCGAGCCGACGCAGTAGTTCGGCACGTGTCGAATGCAGGTACGGGTAATTGTCCAGACCCAACGCCTCGGTGATGCGCAATGCTGCCTGTGGTGCGCCTGCCTGTGCGACCGCGACCGCACGGTTGAGCTCGGCCACCGGTGAACCCGTGAGCCGGACCAATTCGAGGTAGAGGGCGGCCACCTGCGCCCAATCGGTTTCGGGTTCGGTGTGCAGGACAGCAATCGCGGCTTGTACGACGTAGGGACCGCGGGACCGCGCGATGGCCCGATCGAGCAGAGCTCGACCTTCCGCGATCAGCGCACTGTCCCACTCGGTACGGTCCTGCTGGTCCAGCAGAACGATCTCGCCCTCGCGGTGACGTGCGGAGCGCCGGGCGTGGTGGCACACCATGAGCGCAAGCAACCCGAGCACTTCCGGCTCGTCGGGCATCAGCGTGGCCAGCATCCTGCCTAATCGCACGGCCTCATCGGCCAGTTCGTCCCGTCCGCCGTATCCTTCGTTGAAGATCAGGTAGATCACCTTCAGCACCGCGCCGACGCGCTCGGGCAGTGCATGATCCGGTGGCACCCGGAACGGAATTCCCGCCAGCTTGATCTTGGCCTTGGCCCGGGTCAATCGCCGTTTCATGGCGCTCGGTGCGACCAGGAATGCCTGGGCGATCTCCTCGGTGGACAGGCCACCCAGTGCCCGCAGTGTCAGTGCCACCTGCGCATCGACCGCGAGCGCAGGGTGGCAGCACATGAACACCAGCTCGAGCCGTTCGTCGCCGATCGCAGTCTCGACCATGTCGGCCTCCTCGGCCTCGGGCGCGGCGAACAGGGTCGCCTTGGCCACGAAGGCACGGTCGCGGCGTAGCCGGTCGATTGCCCGGCGGCGGGCGGTCGTGGTCAACCACGCGCCCGGATTGTCCGGCACGCCATCGACCGGCCATTTCTCCGCAGCAATCGCGAAAGCCTCCTGAGTGGCTTCCTCGGCGAGATCGACATCGCCGAGGAAGCCACTCAGGTAGGCGAATACACGCCCCCACTCGGCGCGGAATACCTCGTCGATCACGCCTTCACGATCGGCCGGATCTCCACCGATCCACCGAGCCGCGCAGCCGGGATCTTCGTGGCGACCTCGATCGCGGCGTCCAGATCATCGGCCTCGACCAGGAAATACCCACCGAACACCTCCTTGGTGTCGGCGAACGGCCCGTCGGTCACCAGCGCATCACCCTCCTTCACCCGCACTGTCGACGCGGTGTGTGCGGGCGCGAGATGAGCACCGTCCACCACCCGCGGGTCCGACCTGATCGCGATGTACTCGGCGGACACCGACTCCTGCTCGGCGGCACCTAGGGCCTCGAACACACCGGGCAACTCGTTGATCAGCAATGCGTACCGCATGACTCTCCTCCAAGCTCGAATTTCACCGACACCTACCCGACGAACACGACTGGCCGGAGGGGACACGCCGCCGCGAAACCGTGCAAGATTTCGCGCCGAGAACCACCCGCAAGCAGTCGGGCCGGCACCGCGAGCCTGGCACCACTCGCGCCCAGCGGCCCACAACCGGTGGAAGGCGATCCGCATAGCGATAAGGACGCGCACCCCACACCGGCAGGCCCCCGCTCCGGTCACCGCGAGGTGACCCGAGTCCCGGCGGCGCCGCCGCAACCTAATCGGCTACTTAAGACTGCGCCGGAACGGTAGATGGGCCGAGGCTGATTACGGCTGCATCGTTGACGTCTGGACGAACTGGTCAAACCAGGCCCCTGGTACACGAGCATCCGTACTCCGATACCGACACGATCCTCGGTCACGGGGTTCGATGATTTCGGTTCTCACTAATTGGGCCCGCGGCAAGCGGTAATCGCTGCTCAGCGGGTGGTGTAGGCGCCGCCGTTCAGATGGATCGTCTGGCCGGTGATGTGGCGGGCATGCGGGGAGGCCAGGAATTCGACGAGACCGGCCACATCGTCGGGACGCCCGGGGCGTTTGTCGTGGGTCGCTGCGATGAGCTGAGCACGGCGTTCGTCGGTGAGTTTGCCCTGGAAGAAGTCTGTATCCTCGATGTAGCCGGGCGAAACGACGTTGACTGTTATTTCTGTTTGCCCCAACTCGGCCGAAAGGCCCGCCGACCAAGCCGCCAGGGCGGCCTTGGCCGCACCGTAGGAGGTCGAGGCGTACTCGGCGCCGATCGAACCGACATTGATCACCGCCCCTCCCGGGCGGAGGTGGTCGCGCAGGGCCGCGGTGGTCAGCACAGCGGTGAGCAGATTCGCTGCTAGGTTGGTATTCCATTGCGCCGCAAGGTCCTTCAAAGACCCCGGTGTGGGACCGACGAGATCGGCGTTGCCGCCGGCCATATTCACCAGCACGTCCACGCCGCCACCGAACTGCTCAGCGAAGGCCTCGACGCTCGCGGGCTCGCTCGCGTCACATTCGATCCCGACGACCCCCAGCGCGGCAGCAGTTTCCCGGACCCGGTCCGAACGGCCAGTGATCACCACGTGCTCTCCCGATTCGGAGAAGCGCTGCGCCACCTGCCGTCCAAGCCCCCGACTACCGCCGGTAATCACGATTGTTCTGGCCATCGATATCCTCCTTCGTTTACATTTAGCACTAAATATACATGAAGGAGAGAACTGGATGTCGAGCGCAACGATCGACACAGTGCCGACGACGGAACAGATCGCCGCCGCCTGGCAACGCGAATTACCGGGTGCCCGCACCGAATCCATCGAGGTCATCACGCCACTGTGGCGAGTGGCCAAGTTCCTGAGCGATGAGCGCCAGCGCACCTTGGCTCGACTCGACATCGATGAATCCACCCTCGACCTGCTTAGTACGCTCCGCCGGGCCGGCACGCCCTACCAGCTCACCACCCGTCAGCTCACCGCCCGCAGCCTGGTGACCGCTGGCGCCATCTCGCAACGCCTGGCCCGCGCCGAGACCGCAGGCTTGATCACGCGCGAGCCGACCACCGCATCTCGGCGCGGGATCCTGGTCACCCTGACTCGCAAGGGTCATGAGCTGATCGAGCGGATAGTCCGCGACTTGCTCGATTATGAAACCTCTCTCACCGAACGCCTCACCGCCGACCAGCGAATCGCCCTCGCAGACGGGCTGCGGTGCCTCGCAGCAGTGGTACGCCCAGGCCACCCGATATAGATCTCGTCCAGTTGGGGGGTGGGCTTCTCCGCGGCGCGTTGCTGCCCTGCGCGGTCAGGGCCGCACGAGTAGCAAGGTGTCCATCGGCGCGGGGGCGGGCTCATGTGCCGGGCGACTGCTCCTCGCGTCCGGTGAGTCCTTCGGCGGGCCGAGCCGAGCCGAGATGTGGATACTCGACGAATTCGTCAGTGCCGCCGCCGAAATGAGGCCGATCCACGCCGACTCCAAAACACCCGCGCGGTCACGGCGCAGTAGGCGATCGAAGGCGACGGTGTGGCGGCCTGCGTCTCGGTCACGGTTCTATTGCCTCCAGCGCTCTCGACCGCCACCGATCACGCGTCAGCGGCACGAGCGGATGTTCGCCGCCGGTCGGCGTTGCGATTCCACCCCGATTGGAGGCCGATCGGAGTGGGTCAGCATTGGGGATCTGGCCGATATTTCGTGAATCCGGTGCTGTGTTGCTCCCCGCAGTCGCCGATGTCCTCGACTACGCCGAGGCCCATTTTCGCGATCTCAACCGTAAGTCCTTGCCGTATTGGCCGGCGGTCGCAGCAGCCGGTTGGTCCGGGCCTCGCGTACGTGCGTTTCTCAGCCGATGCTCGCAAGACAGCCGCCAGATCGTCGCCGACGCCGCAAAGGACGCCCTGAACGGTCGTTACGGAAACTACGTGAGCGTCCTGTAACAGACGTGGAGCACAGCGCACGGCAACATCCGGCCGCGTCCGTGAGTGGGCAGGCGCTGATCCAGCGTGGTCTGCGACTTGTGGAGGGCGCGGGCCGGCCGGGCGGCGATGTGCGGTATTGCCGGGTAGGCCGGGCGCATTGCTGCGCCCGGCCCCCCTCAGAACCGGACGTGCACGATTTCCATGCATCCGGCTCAAGCAAGCCCATGGCG
>NZ_JBITIL010000047.1:0-6970 GCF_044458905.1 Nocardia sp. NPDC050408
TCACCATCGGTGACCTCTTTGGACCCCGGCGCAGCCAGCTTCTCCCCAGGCTCCAACCGATCATCACGACGGTCTTTAAGAGCCGGTAATTTGTCCTCGGTTTTGGGGCTTGGGTTACTGTCTGCCGGTTTCGGCGGATCGAACCCATCGACTTTTACATTCGAGATGTTACCACTAGATTTGTCGGATACGTCAGAGTGGCTTACATCGAGATTGTCTCCCTTGTAAGAGTAGAGGTTTCCATCGGCGTCTATGACATTTTTGTCTTTATAATTTATTGCTCGATAATCACCACCGCCCTTGCAATAGTAGGGCTGCAGATTTCCGGCGCCGTCTTCAGCGTAGTAGTACCCCGCCTTCTCCGGTGTACTACCGGTGCCATCGACTAGGACCCACCCTTTATCCTTGGTGTACTGATAGAATGACCCAGCGCTCATTTCACCTCTCAGCCACGCAGATTAGTATCGGACAAACGCTCCGAATCGACTGGCGGTACCGCAGGCACCCGCTCGGAAGCGATGGGCGAACGATCAGCCGCAACCGTGACGTGTGTCCCCGCCACACCCCGAACCTGAGCCCGCTCCGGCGCCGTCACGGCCGCCGGCGCATCCGTGAATGCCGGATGTTGCACAACCTGCTCGTATGCGTAGACCGAGTCCCGCAGTTGTTGCTGGCCGGGTTCACCGTCCAGCAGCAGTATCAGTTCAGTGCAGCGGCGCTGGAAGACGAGGGTCCGCAGAGCATCCGCGCCGGCATCGACACGCAGATCCCCGAGTCCGATGCGGGCGACATCGAGGCTGCGCGCCGACAGAGTGTCAGCGAGCCGATCGTCGGCGTCGCGCAGGTCGTGCCACCATTGCCGCGGAATCTGCTGCCCGGCTTGCAGATTCGTCAGGATTCGGTCGCGCAACTGCGTAACTTCGATCGCTTCGGCCGGAGCGCGCCCGGTGCGGGCGAGACGCATGTGTGCGTCAGCGGCCAGTTCCAGGCAGCGGCCCCACTGCTGGGTATCGGGAACGGTGGCAATGTGTTCCATCGCACCGACGGATCCGGTCAGCCCGAGTCGGTCGGCAGTGTCGGATGTGGGCACCCGCAGGTCGACGTCATAGGCGGGCTCTACCATCCCCTCGGTGGCCACGTTGTCGAGCTGAGCGCGCAGTCCGGGATCGATCGGACCGGACGCCACCAGCGCCGTGAGTGCGACACCGGCCTTCGGCCCCCACACCCGACCGAACTCCACCAATACCCGGGCCGGATCGGCGATCCCCTCCCATGCTGCGGACGGGCTGCCGGTGCCGTCATCGAGCATGCGATCCCAGAGCCACGGGGTGGACACCGCGCGCGGCAAGTATATGCCCGCTGGCAGCCACCCGCGGCCCTCGTTGGTGGTGATGAACAGGCCCGCGCCGGACGGGCCGCGCAGCGCCGCCACCGCCCACGCCGCCCCGGCCACCTCCGAGTCCACCGAGCCCAGTACAGAAGCCAACAGAGTGCGGGCGACCAGCAGATCGTCGTATACCGGTTCGCCGACCACGTGAGCAGGGTTGGCGGTGCTTTTCCGCGGCGCAACCATTGCTGCGGCGGGGGGTATTACCGCGCCGGATCGTGGTGCTGCGCCAGTAGCGCCCGACGACATCGGCGCCGAATTCACGCCAACCGGACCAGACGGACCAGGCCCGTGGCCGGACGGTCCACCGATCGGACCGGGCGGTCCACCACCGGGACCGGATGGCCCACCACCCGGACCAGCCGGTCCCCCACCGGGGCCAGATGGCCCGTCACCCGGTGGTGCCACCGCTGCGGCGGTTGAAATCGGGGCCGGACCAGGTGGGATGGCGCCGGGTGGTGCCGCCGCGGCGGGGAGGGGCGTGGTGGCCGGCCCCGTCACCGGTGGAACTGGGGCACCGGGCCCAGGCAGGCCAGGGTCGGTTATCGGAGCGCTGGGATATGTCCGGTTCCCTCCCGGCGGCCCGCTCGGGCCGGGCGGAGGGGAACTCGGGCCGGGCGAGCTGGGACCGGGCGGAGCTACGACCGGGCCGGGAACCGGGGACGGCCCGTCGGTACCAGGATTACCTCCTACCTGGCGAATCTGCCGACCGCCGTGACCGTCGGCGCGCTCCATCTCGTCGGCGGCCGCACGCAGGTCTCGCGCGGCGCGGTGGTGCTTGTCGGCCATCGCGTTGCCGGCGCGTTCGCGGGCCCCGTAATACCCCTCTATCGCGCTGTGCACCTGCGCAGCGATCGGGCCGTTGCTGGAGCCGAACTTTTTCAGCCAGTCCGACGGCTGCCGTGCCCAATGCCGCGCTCGCTTCTCGGCCTCGTCATGGCCAGCGGCCAGCCTGCGGAGCGCATCGGGATCCAAATCCAAAATGTCCGACATCGGTCAGGCCGCCCTGTCCCGGTGAGGCCAGATCTTCATCGCGCCCCTTTACGCCGGGTCCGTCGCATCGGGACGATCAACGGGGCGAGACGAGGACGGCGGGGCTACCACACCCGCGGGCGGGCCGGCGGTCACGCCCGGGGCCGTGACGCCGGGCGCCGAGACCTGTCCGGCGCCCACCGGCCGAGCGACAACCTCGTCCACCGCCGTCGAAACCGCCGCCGGAACCTCGACGAATCGTGGATGTTTCACGATTTGCTCATGTGCGTACACCGCGTCGCGCAACTGCTGACGAGTGGTTTCCTCGGCCAACAACAGGACCAACTCGTTGCACCGCCGCTCGAATACCAACGTGCGCAATCCGCCGTCCGCGTCGTCGACCCGCAGGTCCCCGGGCTCGACCCGGCCGACATCGACCCGGCGCGGCATGATCGAGGCCGCGAGCAGATCGTCGGCGTCGCGCAGTTCGTCCCACCAGGATCTCGGAATATCGCGGCCGGACTGGACCGCGGCCAGAATGCGGTCCCGCACCCCACGTGCGACCGCGCCGTCCGCGGGGAGGTCGCGGATCCGGCCGACCTTCGCGTGCGCGTCCGCCGCCAATTCGACGCAGCGTGCGCGCAGAGCCGAATCCGGCACGGCCGCGATCTGCTCCAGCGCCTCGACGGAGCCTGCGAGTCCGAGCCGATCGGCGGTGTCGGGGGTGGCCACCCGCAGATCGACGTCATAGGACGGTGCGACCATGCCCTCCATCGCGACATCGTTGAACCGTGCCCGCAGGCCGGAATCGATCGATCCGGACGACACCACCGCGGAGAGCGAGGCTCCAGCCTTCGCGCCCCACGCCAGCCCGAATTCCACCAGGACGCGCGCCGGGTCGGATACGCCCTCCCATGGCGATGCCGCCTCCGCGGAACCGGCGCCGAGCATTTCGTCCCACAACCATGGCGTGGACACTTCGCGCGGTAGATACAGCCCTGCGGGGAACCAGCCGCGGCCCTCGTTGGAGGTGATGAATACCCCCACACCACCCGGACCGCGCATCACCGCCACGGCCCAGTGCAGGCCGAGCACCGACGAGTCCACCGCCGCCAGCACGGCGCCGAGGAGGGTGCGCGCAACCACCAGGTCGTTGTTGACGGCATCGCCGACCACGTATGCCGGTGCGGCCTCCTTATCCTTCGCGGCGGCGACGGCCGACGCGAACGGCGTCGCCATCGGTACGGGCGGCAGATCGCCCGCCGCGCTGACACCGGACGAACGGTCCGACGTCCGGTCGTCCGGACCGGGGCCGGAAGGTCCACCGCCGGGTCCCGCGGAGACCGACGACACGACGCCGCCGGGCGGTGTCACCGTCGGACCGGACGGACCGGAAGGTCCGCCACCGGGGCCACCGCCAGGGCCACCAGGCGGCACAGTGCCCGACGTCGGCGTCGACACACCCGTCCCGTCGGGCCCGGTCGGTGCCGCACCGTTCGTCGTCGGGGCGCTGGTTGCGGGCCCGACACCGACCGGAGAGTCGTCCGAAGCGGGAGTCGAACCAGGCTGCTGAGTACCGCCCGGCACGTTATCGGACGGGCTGGTGTTGACGGGCGAGTGACCGTTCGGCGAGGCGCCGTTCGGCAGCGACGGCGAGGTTTGCGGCAGCCCGTGCGAATCGGGGCCGTTCATGATCCGGCGGACACCCGCGCCGCCGTCGAGGTCGGCTTGTTCGAACTCTCGAGCGGCCTTGCGCAAATCGTCAGCGGTCTGCTTGTGCTCGCGCGCCAGCGCGAGACCGGCGCGCTCACGCGCGTCGTAGTACGCTTCCAGGGCTTTATGGACCGGGTGGGCGATCGCGCCGTAGCTGTCCGGAAACGTCTTCAACCACGTATCGGGCTTCTTGGCCCATTCGATCGTATCGTCGTGGACCCGGTCGTGCTGATTCGCCAGGTCGTACAACACCTGAGGGTCGATTTCCATACTGCCGTCCGGCATATGCGATCAGATCCTTTCCCGCCACCCGACGCCCACCATTGTCGATCCTTCCCACGGTTGGGGATGTCGGAGGAGGTCCTAGCACTGGGAAAATTCGGACAATGGACGGCCGAATGGATTCAGATATCTCGCGCGCGAAGCCGTTTGCGCGGGCCCGATCGGCACGAGCACACCTAGGAGATCGACATGGCCGAATCGCTATGGGCCGATCTCGACGCCATGCGCACCTCCTCGGCACATCTCGATGGGGTCGCCGACGAGGTCGCACGGATGGTGGCCGACCTGAAAGCCGATCTCGCCCGTGAAGGCGAGTTCTGGGGTGACGACGATCCCGGAAAGATGATCGCGGAGTCGTATGTGCCCGGCGCGGACCGTGCCATGGAAGGTATGCAGAATCTGGCCGAAGCGGTGCGGGCGATACAGAGCCAACTCGCCAGCGCCGCCGAGACCCTCGCCCAGCAGGACCTCGGCGCCGCCAAGCACGTCGGCAACGCGAATCCGACCACACTCGCCACAGATCTCGACGGATCCGGGACGGGTGGATATCGAACGCCGATTTCGACACCGACCGTCCAGCCGACATCGCAAGGATCGATACCGGTATCGAATCCCGACTCGACCACAACCGATCGTCCAACGGTCGACGCCCCGGCCGCGCAGCACGAGTCCGCGCAGTCCCCATCCGCCCAGGCACCGTCGGCGCAGTCCCCGTCCGAGAATTCCGCGACGCCGCAGTCGGATTCACCGGCCGATAACGACGGGCGTAACGCGGACATGAATGGAAACGGTGGGACCGATGGCTCGCAGGAGCCCGCGAGTGATTCGGAATCCACCGGCACTACCGCCGCGCCAGGCAGCACCAGCGCAGCCCCAGCCACAAATGCTGCCGCCGCGAGCGCCGGCGCGCGAGCGAATCCGGTATCCGCCAAGGAGTCCGGCTCGGCCGCGCGTACCGCGGGCACACCCTGGTCGGGAAATCCGACGAACACGCCATGGTCGAAGTCTCCGGCCGCGCCGTCCCCGGCCGCGTCGTCCCCGACCTCTAGCCCGTCGAACGGCGCGCCACCGCGGGTTTCCCCGCCCCGCCCGGGTGGTCGCCCGAGTACCGAGAAGGATGCGGCGAAAAAGGGCAAGCAGAAGCGGACCGCACCACAGCGGGCAGTGGCGCGGCGGGCTGAAACAGATAGCGAGGCGATGCGGATCGCCACTGAGATGGCCGCCCGGCACAATCTCGAGATACGCGGCTTCGAGACAGCGGGAATCCACGAGAAAACGATGCGCGAGATGGCCGCCGCCCTCGACGCGGTGCTGCAGCGATACACCGTGCCGCTGCACGGGATCGAGATCACCGATCTGGCCGGCGCCGCGTCACGTGTCGAGAATCGAAACACAACAGTGGAATCCGATGATCCGGCACCGTGGATCGTACTGGACCGAGTGACCACCGCGAATTCGCACCTGCCGGGCGTCACGGCACCACGATCGCCGAAAGTCGACCAACCGGAACGACCGATGTACGCGACGATGGTGCGCGCCCTCGGCGGTGTGCTGGATGTCAGCGGCGGATTCCGTGCGCGCGTTGAGGCGCAGCGCACGCTGATCACCGAGTATCTGCGTGTGCACGGTGCCAAAGGCGACACGCTGGCACGTGTGGTCACCGGCTACAAGCTGTGGCGTAGCGCGTTGGGCGATAACAGTTTCCGCAATGGTGTATTCGCGCCTTCCGTAGCGCTCGCAGACGCTTTCACCGCCGTCGAGTTGGATGGCGAGGCGGCGAGCGGACCCGCGAAGACCTTGCATCGGCTGCTGGTGACGATGGCGAAGGCGTCCATCTTCGACGAGTGATGGACCACAACTGGCAGTACCGATGTTCAGATAAGGAGATGGCGTGGACCGATGGAAGCGGGAAGGCCTGCGATCGGCCAATAGCGGATTGCGTAACCAGATCGAGGACCTCCTCGACACCTACGAGCAGCAGCAACCTCGGGTCAGCGAGATGTTCCGGCAACTGGAAGCAGTTCGCGTACAAGCGAACTCACCGGATCAGTCGGTGGAGGTGGTCGTCGATGCCAACGGCGTGCTCACCGATCTCTCTCTGACTCCGGCCGCACTGCGCAAGGCACCTGACCAGCTCGCCCGCACCATCCTTGCGGCGGTCCAGGAGGCAGTCGGTCGGGCCGGTGAACAGCACACGGCGCTGACCGCTCCGGTCGGCACCGAACTCGATAACATGCCGGACCTTTCCGATATTGCCGACGAGGCGCCGAACCTACGCGAGATCCGTGCCTTTTTCCGTGGCGAGGAGAATAGAGCGGAGTGAGGATCGCCGCGCACGGTCGGCGCAGCACTGTCCCCAATTATGGGAACTCACGCCGGAATGGGTCAAAATTAGGCGTGCTGGATCGTTTGCTGGTGGAGAGGGCGGGAGTTTCCTGGCCGTACGGGGTGTGACGGGGTCAGGCCATAGATGACGCTGACTCTTCCGCCGGGGTTGCCTCCACCGGTGATCGACTGTGTCGCCGGACATTTCCCCCGCGGTGATGAAACCGCCACCCGCCGCGCGGCGGACTACTGGTCGGACAAGGCCGAAGAATGTCGCGGCCACGCCGAACA
>NZ_JBITIL010000048.1:0-2445 GCF_044458905.1 Nocardia sp. NPDC050408
CTCGTGTCTGTCTTCTCGGTGATCTGTGTGTTGTTTCAGATACCGCACAGTGGACGCGTAGCTTCTTTGTTGGTAAGTCCTCGGCCGATTAGTACCAGTCACCTACACCCGTTACCGGGCTTCCAGTTCTGGCCTATCAACCCCATGGTCTGTAGGGGGCCTTAACCACTCGAAGGTGGTGAGAAACCTCATCTTGGAACAGGCTTCCCGCTTAGATGCTTTCAGCGGTTATCCCTTCCGAACGTAGCTAACCAGCAGTGCCCTTGGCAGGACAACTGGCACACCAGAGGTTCGTCCGTCCCGGTCCTCTCGTACTAGGGACAGCCTTCCTCAAGTTTCTGACGCGCGCGGCGGATAGAGACCGAACTGTCTCACGACGTTCTAAACCCAGCTCGCGTGCCGCTTTAATGGGCGAACAGCCCAACCCTTGGGACCTACTCCAGCCCCAGGATGCGACGAGCCGACATCGAGGTGCCAAACCATCCCGTCGATATGGACTCTTGGGGAAGATCAGCCTGTTATCCCCGGGGTACCTTTTATCCGTTGAGCGACACCGCTTCCACTTGCCGGTGCCGGATCACTAGTCCCGACTTTCGTCCCTGCTCGAGCTGTCACTCTCACAGTCAAGCTCCCTTGTGCACTTGCACTCGACACCTGATTGCCAACCAGGCTGAGGGAACCTTTGGGCGCCTCCGTTACATTTTAGGAGGCAACCGCCCCAGTTAAACTACCCACCAGGCACTGTCCCTGAACCAGATCATGGCCCGAGGTTAGAGGTCCAATACGATCAGAGTGGTATTTCAACGATGACTCCACCAACACTGGCGTGCCAGCTTCACAGTCTCCCACCTATCCTACACAAACCGTACCGAACACCAATACCAAGCTATAGTGAAGGTCCCGGGGTCTTTTCGTCCTGCCGCGCGTAACGAGCATCTTTACTCGTAATGCAATTTCGCCGAGTCTGTGGTTGAGACAGCAGAGAAGTCGTTACGCCATTCGTGCAGGTCGGAACTTACCCGACAAGGAATTTCGCTACCTTAGGATGGTTATAGTTACCACCGCCGTTTACCGGGGCTTAAATTCTCAGCTTCGCCATTACTGGCTAACCGGTCCTCTTAACCTTCCGGCACCGGGCAGGCGTCAGTCCGTATACATCGTCTTACGACTTCGCACGGACCTGTGTTTTTAGTAAACAGTCGCTTCTCTCTGGTCTCTGCGACCCAACCCAGCTCCGAGAGTAAATCTCATCACCAGACCGGGTCCCCCTTCTCCCGAAGTTACGGGGGCATTTTGCCGAGTTCCTTAACCACAGTTCTCTCGATCGCCTCAGTATTCTCTACCTGACCACCTGTGTCGGTTTGGGGTACGGGCCGTGTACCAACTCACTAGAGGCTTTTCTCGGCAGCATAGGATCACTGAATTCACCTCAATCGGCTACGCATCACCTCTCAGGCACATGAGACACGGATTTGCCTATGTCTCGCCCTACAGGCTTACACCAGTACAACCACTGACTGGCCCAGCTACCTTCCTGCGTCACCCCATCGCTTGACTACTACAGCAAGGGTCGTATGCAGCCACTTCCGGCTCCCCGAAGGGAGTCCATCCGCTTTTGGATACTTAGCACCACTGATTCGCCATTGGGCGCGGATACACGGGTACGGGAATATCAACCCGTTGTCCATCGACTACGCCTGTCGGCCTCGCCTTAGGTCCCGACTCACCCTGGGCGGATTAACCTGGCCCAGGAACCCTTGGTCATTCGGCGGACGAGTTTCTCACTCGTCTTTCGCTACTCATGCCTGCATTCTCACTCCCACAGCCTCCACAACTAGCTCACGCTGCTGCTTCCATGGCTGTAGGACGCTCCCCTACCCATCCACACCACTGCACCACCCCCCGTAGAAGATGGCGGATGTATTGTGTGAATGCCGCGGCTTCGGCGGTGTACTTGAGCCCCGCTACATTGTCGGCGCAGAATCACTTGACCAGTGAGCTATTACGCACTCTTTCAAGGATGGCTGCTTCTAAGCCAACCTCCTGGTTGTCTTCGCGACTCCACATCCTTTTCCACTTAGTACACGCTTAGGGGCCTTAGCCGGCGATCTGGGCTGTTTCCCTCTCGACTACGAAGCTTATCCCCCGCAGTCTCACTGCCACGCTCTCACACACCGGCATTCGGAGTTTGGCTGATTTCGGTAAGCTTGTAGGCCCCCTAGACCATCCAGTAGCTCTACCTCCGGTGTGAAACACGTGACGCTGCACCTAAATGCATTTCGGGGAGAACCAGCTATCACGGAGTTTGATTGGCCTTTCACCCCTACCCACAGCTCATCCCCTCAGTTTTCAACCTAAGTGGGTTCGGGCCTCCACGACGTCTTACCGTCGCTTCACCCTGGCCATGGGTAGATCACTCCGCTTCGGGTCTAGAACACGCGACTC
>NZ_JBITIL010000048.1:2544-5365 GCF_044458905.1 Nocardia sp. NPDC050408
AAACGCCCTATTCGGACTCGCTTTCGCTACGGCTACCCCACACGGGTTAACCTCGCCACATGCCACTAACTCGCAGGCTCATTCTTCAAAAGGCACGCCATCACCCACCACAACAAAGTTGTGCGTAGGCCCTGACGGATTGTAAGCGCACGGTTTCAGGTACTATTTCACTCCCCTCCCGGGGTACTTTTCACCTTTCCCTCACGGTACTAGTCCGCTATCGGTCACCAGGGAGTATTCAGGCTTACCGGGTGGTCCCGGCAGATTCACAGCAGATTTCACGGGCCCGCTGCTACTCGGGCATCATCCACAACAGCCGTTGAGTTTTCGCTTACCGGACTATCACCGTCTATGGCAGGCCGTTCCAGACCACTTCAACTAACACAACGGTTTCTGACTGTCGCCCATCACGGCAGTGATGAGAAGAATGACCCCACAACCCCAAGAACACAACAACTGCCGTCTATCACATGCTCCTGGTTTAGCCTCATCCGCTTTCGCTCGCCACTACTCACGGAATCACTATTGTTTTCTCTTCCTGTGGGTACTGAGATGTTTCACTTCCCCACGTTCCCTCCACACACCCTATATATTCAGATGCGGGTAACACGACATCACTCGTGCTGGGTTTCCCCATTCGGAAATCCTCGGATCTCAGCTCGGTTGACAGCTCCCCGAGGCTTATCGCAGCCTCCTACGTCCTTCATCGGCTCCTGGTGCCAAGGCATCCACCGTACGCTCTTAAACACTTACAAACAAAGATGCTCGCGTCCACTGTGCAGTTCTCAAACAACACACCCACTCGAACCTGAATCCAGGACCAACCCAACAACTTCCGTCGCCAGCGGTATCACAAGAGATCCGAGCAGATCGTCTATTTGCCTAGAAAGAAACACTCGCGTGTTCTCTCAGGACCCAACAGTGTGCCGATATATTCACCGCGACCAACCACTCAGGATTGACCGAATGCGATAAAACTTGTCAGTGTTCCACCCATGAGCGTCCGCCGGAAAACGTATGTTTCCGAAACGGTCTCTGGCATCAACGTTTACCATCCCCGACTCTTCGGGGTGCGATGCAGAAGTGCTCCTTAGAAAGGAGGTGATCCAGCCGCACCTTCCGGTACGGCTACCTTGTTACGACTTCGTCCCAATCGCCAATCCCACCTTCGACGGCTCCCTCCCACAAGGGGTTAGGCCACCGGCTTCGGGTGTTACCGACTTTCATGACGTGACGGGCGGTGTGTACAAGGCCCGGGAACGTATTCACCGCAGCGTTGCTGATCTGCGATTACTAGCGACTCCAACTTCACGGGGTCGAGTTGCAGACCCCGATCCGAACTGAGACCGGCTTTAAGGGATTCGCTCCACCTCACGGTATCGCAGCCCTCTGTACCGGCCATTGTAGCATGTGTGAAGCCCTGGACATAAGGGGCATGATGACTTGACGTCGTCCCCACCTTCCTCCGAGTTGACCCCGGCAGTCTCTCACGAGTCCCCGCCATAACGCGCTGGCAACATAAGATAAGGGTTGCGCTCGTTGCGGGACTTAACCCAACATCTCACGACACGAGCTGACGACAGCCATGCACCACCTGTACACCAACCACAAGGGGGGCTATATCTCTATAGCTTTCTGGTGTATGTCAAACCCAGGTAAGGTTCTTCGCGTTGCATCGAATTAATCCACATGCTCCGCCGCTTGTGCGGGCCCCCGTCAATTCCTTTGAGTTTTAGCCTTGCGGCCGTACTCCCCAGGCGGGGTACTTAATGCGTTAGCTACGGCACGGATCCCGTGGAAGGAAACCCACACCTAGTACCCACCGTTTACGGCGTGGACTACCAGGGTATCTAATCCTGTTCGCTACCCACGCTTTCGCTTCTCAGCGTCAGTTACTTCCCAGAGACCCGCCTTCGCCACCGGTGTTCCTCCTGATATCTGCGCATTTCACCGCTACACCAGGAATTCCAGTCTCCCCTGAAGTACTCTAGTCCGCCCGTATCGACCGCAAGCCCACCGTTGAGCGGTAGGTTTTCACGAACGACGCGACGAACCGCCTACAAGCTCTTTACGCCCAGTAATTCCGGACAACGCTCGCACCCTACGTATTACCGCGGCTGCTGGCACGTAGTTGGCCGGTGCTTCTTCTACAGGTACCGTCACTTCCGCTTCGTCCCTGTCGAAAGAGGTTTACAACCCGAAGGCCGTCATCCCTCACGCGGCGTCGCTGCATCAGGCTTCCGCCCATTGTGCAATATTCCCCACTGCTGCCTCCCGTAGGAGTCTGGGCCGTGTCTCAGTCCCAGTGTGGCCGGTCACCCTCTCAGGTCGGCTACCCGTCGTCGCCTTGGTAGGCCATTACCCCACCAACAAGCTGATAGGCCGCGGGCCCATCCTGCACCGATAAATCTTTCCACCACAAGACATGCATCCCGTAGTCATATCCGGTATTAGACCCAGTTTCCCAGGCTTATCCCGAAGTGCAGGGCAGATCACCCACGTGTTACTCACCCGTTCGCCGCTCGTGTACCCCGAAGGGCCTTACCGCTCGACTTGCATGTGTTAAGCACGCCGCCAGCGTTCGTCCTGAGCCAGGATCAAACTCTCCGTTGAAGACTCTCAACCACACCCAAAAAGGGCGCAATCAGAAGAATTAACCAGAGTCCGAAAACCTTGGCAAAATCAAACGCCAACAAAAAATATTTGCTGACTAAATGTCCGACCCACCCACACGGGGGTATGAGGAGCCGGAACCAAATAAAACATTTGGCACTGACATTCATCGACACACTATTGAGTTCTCAAAGAACACACGCACACA
>NZ_JBITIL010000049.1:0-5015 GCF_044458905.1 Nocardia sp. NPDC050408
CCGATGTTGGCTGAGTTCGCGACGGTGATCGAGGGTTTGGTGTTCAACCGGCCGAGTATCGCGTTGGTGTCGACGGTGACTGGTGTGCGTGTTGTGGATGAGATGTGTGATGTGTCGTATTGGGTGGGTCAGGTTCGTGACACGGTGCGCTTCGCTGACGCTGTTCGAACGGCCGTGGACTTGGGCGTAGTGCGGTTCGCGGAGGTCGGACCGGATGCCGTGCTGTTTCCGATGGTCAACCAGATCCTCGATGGCGCAGAGACAACGGCATTGACGAGTGCGGCTGCAACCGTGGTGGCGTTGGCTCGTCG
This sequence comes from Nocardia sp. NPDC050408, assembly GCF_044458905.1. Classification (NCBI taxonomy): domain Bacteria; kingdom Bacillati; phylum Actinomycetota; class Actinomycetes; order Mycobacteriales; family Nocardiaceae; genus Nocardia; species Nocardia sp. NPDC050408. The sequence goes on from NZ_JBITIL010000049.1 coordinate 312, forward strand.
GGATCGGGCTGATGCCTCGGTGCTGTTGGGTGGGGTGGCCGGGTTGTTCGTCTCGGGTGCCGATGTGGACTGGGCCGGCATGTATGCCGGTACGGGAGCGCAGCGAATTGCTTTGCCCACCTATGCTTTTCAGCGTCGACGGTATTGGATGATCGAAGCGGCCGCTGCTGTCGGTGGTGGGGCTCGGGCGATGGGTTTTGTGGCTACCGAGCATCCTTTGATCTCGGCAGTCGTGTCGCAACCGGATTCCGACGGAGTCGCTCTCAGTGGACGCTTGTCGGTGCAGGCGCAACCGTGGCTGGCCGATCACAAGGTGATGGACACGGTGTTGTTTCCCGGTACCGGCTTTGTCGAGCTCGTTTTGCATGCCGGGGAACAGGTCGGCTGCTCGATTCTGGAAGAGCTGGTGCTGCAAGCGCCATTGGTGTTGCCGGAGACCGGTGGGGTTGCGGTACGCGTGGTGATCGGTGACCAGGACGAGACGGGTCATCGGTCTGTGCGGGTCTTCTCCTGCCCTGACGGTGCTGCGGATACGACGCCATCGTGGACGTTGCACGCGGACGGCGTTCTTGCCCGGGGTGAGACGGTGGCCGATTTCGATCTGGTTTCGTGGCCGCCGGTTGGCGCCACTGCTGTTGATATCGATGGTGTTTACGACGTGCTCGATGCCCAGGGGTATCAGTACGGTCCGGTGTTTCAGGCGTTGACATCGGTATGGCGTGGGACCGAAGGAATCTATGCCGAGGTCGCTTTGCCCGAACAAGCCCGTGCCGAGGCAGGTGGTTTCGGCTTGCATCCTGCGTTGCTCGACGCGGCTTTGCATGCTTTGCGTTCAGCTGGGGATATGCGCACAGATGAAGTCGCGCTGCCGTTCGAGTGGTCGGGCGTCAGTGTGTATGCGGCCGGGGCTGATGCGTTGCGAGTTCGGGTCACTCGGAGAGGTGAGCACGGCGTTGCTCTGGATCTCGCGGATTCGACGGGCGTCCCGGTGGCATCCGTGCGGCATTTTGCGTCTCGACCGATAGATCCCGCGCAGCTCACTTCCGGTGTGTCCGGCGTCCGGAATGCGTTGTTCCAGGTTGGCTGGACACCGATCTCGGTGCCCGAAGTCGAGGTGACCGCAGTGCGGTGGGGGGATCTAGGCGAGGATGTCCCGGCAGTGGTGGTGTTGGACTGTCCGACCGGTAATGATCCGGCTGCGGTCCATTCCGCGACCCACGAGGTTCTGGAGGTTCTTCAGGCCTGGACGACAACGCCTCGATTCGCTGATTCGGTGTTGGTGGTCCGAACCAGTGGTGCGGTATCGGTTGCGGGGGAAGATATTACGAATCTTGCCGGTGCCGCCGTGTCTGGTCTGGTTCGTTCCGCACAGACCGAACATCCTGGCCGGATCGTGTTGATCGACACCGATTCCGGACTCGACGGGTTGCTGGGTGGGGTGCTGGCTGCGGCGGAACCGCAGGTTGCCGTGCGTGATGGACAGGTTCACCTGGCACGTCTGGCCCGAATGACGTCCGCTCAGGCGGCCGCCGCGACCCCCGACGCTTTCGCCTCCGACGACACTGTTCTGGTCACCGGTGCGACTGGGTTGCTCGGTGGGTTGTTCGCCCGGCACCTGGTCACCGCACGCGGTGTGCGTCGTTTGCTGCTGTTGAGTCGTCGTGGTGGATCCGCGCCCGAGGCCGCCGAGTTGCGTGCCGAGTTGGAGCGACTCGGTGCCCAAGTCGAGTTCGTCGCGTGCGATGCCGCTGATCGTGATGCATTGGCTGCGGTACTGGCCAATGTTCCTGCCGGTCATCCACTTACGGGTGTGTTCCACATGGCCGGTGTGCTCGACGACGGTGCGATCGGTTCGCTTACCCCGGACCGGTTGGACACGGTATTGGGCCCCAAGGTCGATGCCGCCCTGCACCTGCACGAATTGACCCGGGACCGCCGGTTGAAGGCATTCGTATTGTTCAGTTCCGTGGCCGGGACGTTCGGCAACGCTGGGCAAGGCAACTATGCGGCGGCCAATGCGTGTTTGGATGCGTTGGCGGCGCATCGCAGGGCGTCCGGTCGGTCCGGCCAGTCCCTTGCGTGGGGTTTGTGGGGCATGGACGGCGGTATGGCCGCCGACCTCGATGCCGTTGACCGGCAGCGGATAACTCGCTCCGGTGTGCTGCCGCTCTCGGAAGAACAAGGTCTCGCACTGTTCGACGTGGCGACCCGGATCGATGCGGCGACGCTGGTTCTTGCCCATGTGGATCTGGATGGCATGCGCGTCACGGGATCGGCCTCGACCTTGTTCACAGATCTGATCCCGCAGCGTCGCAAAGCAGCCTCGGGCGCGGCTGTGGCATTGCGTGCTCGTTTGGCCAACGCGCCGGAAAACGAGCGCTTCGGGGTGCTGGAGGAGATTGTTCGCGGCCAGGTCGCGGCGATCCTGGGTCATCAGAACCCGAATGCGGTCGAGGTGGACAAGGCGTTCAGCGAGTTGGGTTTCGATTCGGTCACCGCTGTCGAGTTCCGCAATGCCCTGAAAACTGTGACGGGTTTGCAGCTGCCCGCGACTCTGGTGTTCGACTATCCGACACCACAGGTCCTGGCCGACTACCTCTGTGAGGAACTCACCGACCACAACTCCGACGAGTCGGCCGATCTGCCGGAAAACGATATTCGTCGAGCCCTTCAAACAATTCCGCTCACCCGTCTCCAGGAGGCGGGCCTGCTGGATGCGCTGATGAAGCTTGCGCAGGGCCAGGAAAGAAATGGCGAAATCGATCACAGCATCGCGGATGAATCGATTGACGCGCTCGAGATCGACGACCTGATCGATCTGGCTTTCAACAGCTCATCCGAGGACTGACTAGGAAGACCTGGAATCAATCATGACGAACCCCGATGACAAGACCCAGAAGCTAGCGCAGGCGTTGCGTGTCTCGCTCAAGGAGACCGAGCGATTGCGTGCTCGAAACCGCAAGCTCGACGCGGCCCTTCGCGAGCCGATTGCGATTGTTGGCATGGCGTGCCGGTATCCGGGTGGGGTGGATTCGCCGGAGGACCTGTGGCGGTTGGTCGCGGAGGGGGGCGATGCGACGTCGGAGTTTCCGGCAAATCGCGGTTGGGATGTAGCACGTCTCTACGATCGAACCGGTCGAACGCCGGGTAGCACCTACACCCGCGAGGGCGGTTTCCTGCATTCGGCTGGAGAATTCGATCCCGCGTTCTTCGGTATCAGTCCCAATGAGGCCGCGTTGATGGATCCGCAGCAGTTCTTGTTGTTGGAGACTTCGTGGGAGGCGTTGGAGCGGTCCGGCGTCGACGCCGGTTCGCTGCGTGGCAGTTCGACCGGCGTTTTCACCGGCATGATGTATCACGACTACCCGGCCAACGCGAATGCGGGAGCTATTGCCTCCGGTCGAGTTTCGTACGTTTTCGGCTTCGAGGGGCCGTCCGTCACGGTGGATACGGCGTGTTCGTCGTCGTTGGTGGCGATGCATTTGGCTGCGCAGTCGCTGCGGTCGGGTGAGTGTGATCTGGCGTTGGCCGGTGGTGTGACGGTGATGGCCACCCCGGAGACCTTCGTCGAGTTCAGTCGTCAGCGGGGTTTGTCGGCGGATGGGCGGTGCAAGTCCTTCGCGGATGCGGCCGACGGTGTGGGGTGGTCCGAGGGTGTTGGTGTCCTGGTACTGGAGCGTTTGTCTGACGCGCAGCGCAATGGTCATCAGGTTTTGGCGGTGGTTGCTGGTTCGGCGGTGAATCAGGATGGTGCGTCTAATGGTTTGACCGCGCCGAATGGTCCCTCGCAGCGTCGGGTCATCCGCCAGGCGTTGGCGAATGCCGGTATCTCAGCGGTCGATGTGGATGTGGTGGAGGCCCATGGCACGGGTACCACGTTGGGTGATCCGATCGAGGCGCAGGCGTTGCTGGCGACGTATGGGCAGGAGCGGGGTGCGGATCGTCCGTTGTGGTTGGGTTCGTTGAAGTCCAATATCGGTCATGCCCAGGCCGCGGCGGGTGTGGGTGGTGTGATCAAGATGGTGATGGCGATGCGCCACGGTGTGTTGCCGATGACGCTGCATGTCGACCAGCCCAGCACCAAAGTCGATTGGACTCGAGGCAATATCGAGTTGCTGACCGAGCCGCAGTCGTGGCCGGAGGTGGATCGGCCGCGTCGTGCTGGTGTGTCCTCGTTCGGGATCAGCGGCACCAACGCTCACGTAATCGTCGAACAAGCCCCTGTGATCGAGCCGGTGGCGGACCCGGTGGCGCGGATCGCTCCGGCTGGAGGCCTGCTGCCCTGGGTGGTTTCGGCGCGTAGTGGTGAGGCTCTTGGCGATCAGGCTGCTCGTTTGATGTCGCATGTGGGCGACCACGATCCGGTGGATGTCGGTTTCTCGCTGGCGTCGACGCGTGGTGTGTTCGAGCATCGCGGGGTTGTGGTGGCCGAGGGTCGTGATGGTCTGTTGGCGGGTGTGCGTGCGTTGGCTGGCGGTGTGCAGGTTTCGGGTGTGGTGTCTGGTCGTGTGGTGTCGGGTTCGACGGGGTTGGTGTTTTCGGGTCAGGGTGCGCAGTGGGCGGGTATGGCCGCTGAGCTCCATGGTGCGTATCCGGTGTTCGCCGAGGTTTTCGATGTGATTGTTGCTGAGTTGGATCCGTTGCTGGGGCAGTCGGTTTCGCTGGGTGTGGCGTTGGTGTCTGAGGATCTGGTGGATCGGACGG
>NZ_JBITIL010000050.1:0-4792 GCF_044458905.1 Nocardia sp. NPDC050408
TATCGGAGATTCGCGACTGTGTCGCATGTGCTTCGACGGCTCGGTCGGGGGACGGGCCGGGAACGGGGCGCTTGTAAGACTCGCTTCGTGGTGGTGGCTGATGGTGGGGGGTCGGTACCTGGTGCGCGTGTATCGGAGATTCGCGACTGTGTCGCATGTGCTTCGACGGCTCGGTCGGGGGACGGGCCGGGAACGGGGCGCTTGTAAGACTCGCTTCGTGGTGGTCGCTGACCCGGTCAGCGGCGTGGGTTGGTGATGCGAGACGATGGTCGGGAAGAACGGGCCGATTGTCGGCGTTGAGTAATTAGGCGCTGAGCCACCACAGTGCGGCCAATTGATTCGAGGAGCCCTGGACGTGTCATCACCGAAGTCCCTGCCGCCGCTGGTCGAACCGGCCGCGGAGCTGACCAAGGACGAGATCGCCCGCTACAGCCGTCATCTGATCATCCCGGACCTGGGGGTCGACGGGCAGAAACGACTGAAGAACGCCAAGGTGCTGGTGATCGGCGCAGGCGGGCTCGGCTCGCCCGCACTGCTGTATCTGGCCGCCGCCGGTGTCGGCACGCTCGGCATCGTCGAATTCGACGAGGTCGACGCCTCCAATCTGCAGCGCCAGATCATCCACGGTGAATCCGATATCGGCCGCCCGAAGGCCGATAGTGCGCGCGATTCCATTCTCGAGATCAACTCCGGCATCGAGGTCCGGCTGCACAAGATCCGCCTGGAGCCCGAGAACGCCGTCGAATTGTTCGCCGAATACGACCTGATCGTCGACGGCACAGATAACTTCGCCACCCGCTACCTGGTCAACGATGCCGCGGTGCTGGCGGGCAAGCCGTATGTCTGGGGCTCCATCTACCGCTTCGAGGGCCAGGTCTCGGTCTTCTGGGAAGACGCACCGGACGGCCGCGGCATCAACTACCGCGACCTCTACCCCGAGGCCCCGCCGCCGGGCATGGTGCCCTCCTGCGCCGAAGGCGGTGTCCTCGGCGTGCTGTGCGCCTCCATCGGTTCGATCATGGTGACCGAGGCGATCAAGCTGATCACCGGCATCGGTGAGCCGCTGCTCGGTCGTCTCATGGTCTACGACGCACTCGATATGAACTACCGGACCATCAAGCTGCGCCGCGATCCGGAACGTCAGCCGATCACCGAACTGATCGACTACGAGGCATTCTGTGGTGTGGTGTCCGAGGAGGGCCAGGCCGCGGCCGCGGGCTCGACCATCACCGCGCGCGAGCTGAAGGAGCTGCTCGACGCGGGCAAGGAAATCGAGCTCATCGACGTGCGCGAGCCGGTCGAATGGGACATCGTGCACATCGAGGGCGCCAAGCTCATCCCGAAGGATCGATTCCTCTCCGGTGAGGCACTGTCGGATCTGCCGCAGAATCGGCCGATCGTTCTGCACTGCAAGACCGGTATCCGCTCGGCGGAGGTGCTCGCGGTCCTGAAGAACGCCGGTTTCTCCGACGCCTCACATGTGCAGGGCGGCATCGTCGCCTGGGCGAATCAGGTCGACAGGTCACTGCCGGTCTACTAGACCGGGCACTCATGCCGAGAGGTTGCTTCGCGGCGTAGCCACCGCGGAGCGAGACGAGCGACCGTTCGCGGCCCGTCTCGCGTCCCGGGTTGTTGAAGCGCGTGCGTCGCAGGTGTGAGTCGTGTTCTTCGGGCATGCGTGCGTGGAACCGTGATCGAGGACCAGTTGCCGCAACTCCTTGTCCAAGGTCTTGATCTTGCGGTCGATCCCTTCGAGCTCCTCGACCAGTTCCAGAGTCAGGCGGCAGCGGAGCTGGGCGGCCCGATCCCGCGGTCTCACCGACGCGATAAGTTCGCGGGCCTGCCGCGACGACAAGTACTTCTTGGCTCCGCCGGGCAGCAGTTCCAGCAGCAGCCGATGGATCCGGTTGATGGCGTCGGTGCGGGCGCGGCCGAGCTCGTCGCGGCGGTCGACCAGCAGCCCCGGCGCGACCAGGTCCGGATCAGCCCGCACCTGGCGCAGATTCGGTGCTCGTAGCGCGGCCAGCGCGACCGAGTGGGCGTCGACGGGCTCGGTTTTGCGGCCGTTGCCAGTGGCGAACACGCGAACTTGCGCCGACAGTTTCGTGGGCACGTCGATCACTATTTCGCCGTCGTGCACCAGCCGGTGCGCCAGGGGCCGGCCAATGCCGTTGCAGCCCTCGATATTTCTCCTTCTGGATGGCCCCGGCGACGCTCGTCTTCGAAGACGTTTGGGACCTCGAGGGGATCTCGATTTCAAGGGCACGACCCCGGACCTGGAGATCGATGACCTGCACCGACTGGTACCCGACGATCTGCCGGCGACGAGAAGATGCAGACGGGTACTTGCGAGCACGGGCCCGTTCGACAGCGACTGTGCCGTCGAGACCCCGACCTGTGGCGCTGCCCGTCGGCTAGTCGTCGGGGGAGGCGCGGCGGTTGCGTTTGGTGACGCCGCGCCGTTTCTTCGCGGCGATGCGACGTTCCTTTGCTCCGCGCGAGGGCTTGGTGGCGCGGCGGACGGGTGGCGGTGCGGCAGCGGCGTCAGCCAGTAACGAGGCCATGCGTTCGCGGGCGGCCGCGCGGTTCTGCGGCTGTGCGCGTTGCTCCGATGCGGCGATCGTGAGTACCCCGTTGACCAGGCGGGTGGCCAGGCGGTCGAGCATCCGGGTGCGCAGCCACTCCGGTACGGAGGGTGAGTTGGCGAGGTCGAACGACAGCTCTACCCGGCTGTCGGTGGTGTTGACGTGCTGCCCTCCGGGACCGGACGACCGTGAGAACCGCTCGCGTAACTCGGACGCGGGTATCACCAGCACCCGAGTCACGGTCAGGTCCTCTGCCATGATCAGATGCCGCTCTTTCCGATCCGCGAGTCGACAAGGTCACGTCGGTCTAGTTGCGACTGAATGGTGACCTTCTCGTTCACGATAGCGACGACCTTGTCGACGTGTAACAAGCAGGCCGTCCGCACATGCCGCTGGGCGCGCGTTGGTCGGCCGTCCAAATCTGTTGGTCGACGCGGCTTCTCAACACGCGCTCATGCCGAGTTGCGTGTGTTCGCCGATTCTCGGCACATCTCCACTCGATCTCACGACCACGAGAATCCGTCTCCAGGGCCCGGCTCGCCATATCCCGTCCACACAGTCCGATATGTGCGCCGTCACCCATAGACCGGAACCAGAGTGTGACAAGTCCAGCCGAGGCCGGAAATCTGCTGGTAGAGCTGTAACTTCCCGTCTAAACGATCAATACCCCTGGGCCATCGAGGTCGTGGCGTAATCCCCCGGCATAGTCCGGGTCGACGGAAAGTGGGACGACATGCTGACCGAGTTGGTCGTGTTAGCCATTGTCGCGACGTTGCTGACGAGCGCGGCCATCGCCATGAATTGGGATCCACACAAGACCCGACGCGATCGACACGGGCGCACACCGGATTCGAGTAACCGTTCAACCGGCGGAGTTGCCAGGCCCCGCGATGGCGTCTGGCCCCGAAAGGACAGACGTTGAACCTTTTGGCCGACCATCACCGTGTGGACTACAGACCTCAAGGCGAAGGACTCCGTCGGCACGGGCTGGCTCTGGACCCAAGATTCCTCGACCAAGTCGACACCGAACCTGCCCGATCAAAGGTTGCGGCGCATCGAAGCGCCTCCAACGGATGGATGTTTTCGATTCGCCGGTCAGCCGACCGACGGCCCTCCGGATACTGCAGCGGAGACCAGACGTCCTGCAACGGTTTCGGGATGTCTTCCCATTCATCGAACTGAGCCAATAGCCTCGAAAACGGCTGCGGTGGTTGGGAATTCGGCTCATACTGTGGTTGGCCGGGGCTTCACATCCAACCGCCGCGGGCTGCAGTGTTATCCGGCCGGGCTCGCTCCATCGAGAGGGGCGCAAGTGACTGAAGTCTACGCGGAAGACCAGGAAATTTTCGTGCCGTTTTCGGGGGAGAACGGGGAAAAGCCCCCCGAGCAGGACGTAACCTCCTCGGGCAGGCTGTACAACAATTACCCCTACCCCGTCTCGATCGTGCTGCATTGGGACAGCCGACACATAGATCTGCATGTGCTGCCCCCGGGCGGCACCAGTCGCGAGATGTCGTCCAGTTGGAACCTGAACATGAAGATCATAAGCAGCGACGACAAGCTGATCGAGTGGGCAAACGGCGGCATCAGGTACTGGTACCGGATAATCGCGAGAGTGCAAGCGGGCCGCACGATCAACGTCAGCGACCTCTTTTCATCGGCGATCAGCGGGGACGGTGCCGAACAGGCTGGTGATGCCCGCAAGGCCGTAGGTGAGGGTTTGAACTAGCGGCGTAGGTTGTCGGGCTTGCGGTGCCGGGATCTGGCCCATCAGCTCGAGCGGGCTGGCTCCCGGCTTCACCGAGGTGGAACTCATGTGACGTCCGCGTATCGGTCGTTCGGGAACGAAGCGTTCGCCAATCGACAGCGCAATGACCTGTTCCACTTCTGTTCCGCTGTCGGTGGTCCCACGGCTGGTACCGCAGTGGCCCCACAACGGTGGCAAACGACATTACGAGCGACGGCGTTCGCGGCGTGTCTCGCGTCCGAGTCGTCGAAGTGTGTGCGCCGCAGGTGTGAGTTGTGTTCTTCGGGCATGCGCGCATCAGGTGCCGACCCCCCACCATCAGCGACCACCACGGAGCGAGTCTTACGAGCGACCGTTCGCGGCCCGTCTCGCGTCCGAGTCGTCGAAGTGTGTGCGCCGCAGGTGTGAGTTGTGTTCTTCGGGCATGCGCGCATCAGGTGCCGACCCCCCACCATCAGCG
>NZ_JBITIL010000051.1:0-4377 GCF_044458905.1 Nocardia sp. NPDC050408
ATGGAGCTCAGCGGCCATACCCGCCCACTGCGCACCCTGACCCGAAAACACCAACCCCGTCGAACCCGACACCACACGACCAGACACCACACCCGGCACCTGCACACCGCCAGCCAACGCACGCACACCCGCCAACAGACCATCACCACTGTCGGCCACCACAACCCCGCGATGCTCGAACACACCACGCGTCGACGCCAGCGAGAAACCGACATCCACCGGATCGTGGTCGTGCCCGTCCAGGTACGACGCCAGCCGAGCGCCCTGGCCGGTGAGTGCCTCACTACTACGTGCCGAAAGCGTCCAAGGCAGCACAGCCGGGGCAGTCTTCACCACCGGCGCCGCCTTTGCAGCCGGGACCTGCTCGACGATTACGTGAGCATTCGTGCCGCTGATCCCGAACGAGGACACACCAGCGCGACGCGGCCGATCCGTCTCCGGCCACGCCACCGATTCGGTCAGCAACCGCACATGGCCTTCGGACCAGTCGACCTTGCTACTGGGCGCATCGACGTGCAGTGTCTTCGGCAACACGCCGTGGCGCATCGCCATCACCATCTTGATCACACCACCCACACCCGCGGCGGCCTGGGAGTGACCGATGTTGGACTTCAGCGAACCCAACCACAGCGGACGGTCCGCATCCCGGTCTTGGCCGTAAGTGGCAAGCAGCGCTTGGGCTTCAATCGGATCACCCAACGTCGTTCCGGTGCCATGGGCCTCCACCGCGTCAACCTCGGCAGGAGACAATCCGGCATTCGCCAACGCCTGCCGAATCACCCGCCGCTGCGACGGACCATTCGGCGCGGTCAAACCATTAGACGCACCATCCTGATTCACCGCCGAACCAGCAAGCACCGCAAGAACTTCATGACCATTACGCCGGGCATCAGACAGCCGCTCCAGCACCAACACACCGGCACCCTCGGCCCAACCCACACCATCAGCGGCATCCGCAAACGACTTGCACCGACCATCCGGCGACAAACCCCGCTGACGACTGAAATCTACGAAGGTCTCCGGTGTCGCCATCACCGTCACACCACCGGCCAACGCCAGATCACACTCACCCGACCGCAGCGACTGCGCAGCCAAATGCATCGCCACCAACGACGACGAACACGCCGTATCCACCGACACCGCCGGGCCTTCCAGCCCGAGGGTGTAGGCGATGCGGCCGGAGACCAAACTGCCGGTCGCACTGTTCCCGGTGCCCTGGGCATAGTCGTGATACATCACACCAGCGAAAACACCGGTCGAGCTGCCACGCAGCACCACCGGGTCGACACCGGCACGCTCCAACGCCTCCCATGCCGTTTCCAATAGTTGCCGCTGCTGGGGATCCATCATCGTGGCCTCATTGGGCCCGATCCCGAAGAAATCGGGATCGAAGTCGGCAGCAGTGTGCAGGAACCCACCTTCCCGGGTGTAGGACTTGCCCGCGCGGCCAGGCTCCGGATCGTAGATGCCATTGATGTCCCAGCCTCGGTCGACCGGGAGCGTCGTTATCGCATCCCCGCCGATACGGACCAATTCCCAGAGTTCCTCAGGGGAAGTGATCCCTCCGGGGTAACGGCAGGCCATTCCGACCACCGCGATCGGATCGTCGTCAACAGCTCGGCTGGCAATAACCTCGATATCCCGACTGGTACCAGCGAACTCATCGGCCAGATACTCCGCTAAAGCCTGCGGTGTCGGGTAATCGAACACCAACGTCGCAGGCAGCCGCAGACCTGTCACGCTCTCGAGAGCGTTGCGGAACTCGACAGCACTGACCGAATCGAAGCCCAGCTCGCCGAAAGCCTTATCCGCGGCAACCGCATTCGCGTTCTGATGACCCAGAATCGTGGCAACCTGGCCACGCACGATCTCGACGAGAACACCGAAGCGCTCATTGTCGGGAGTATTGGCCAAACGAGCACGTAGTGCCGTGAAGGCGCCCGAGGCCGCTTTCCGGCGAGCGGGGACCAAGCCAGCCAACAGTGTCGGTGCGGCGGCCCCCGCGCTGCGAATGCTCTCTAGATCGAAACGGGCAAGGACGGGAGCCGCCGCGTCGATCTCGATGGCGGCGTCGAACAGCGCGAGACCCTGTTCCTCCGACAGCGGCAGCATGCCCGAACGAGACATGCGGTGCCGGTCGACGTCGCTCAGTTCTGCGGCCATGCCTCCGTCCATGTTCCACAGACCCCAGGCGAAAGACTGGCCGCAGCGCCCAGATGCCCTGCGGTGCGCCGCCAGGGCATCGAGGCACGCGTTGGCCGCGGCATAGTTACCCTGGCCCGCGCTGGCGAACACACCGGCCACCGAGCTGAACAACACGAACGCCTTCAACGGCAGATCGGCAGTCAACTCGTGCAGGTGCAAGGCCGCATCGACCTTGGGCCCCAACACCGCATCAATCCGAGCCGGGGTCAGCGAAGCGATGGCACCGTCATCGAGCACACCGGCCATATGGAACACACCGGTGAGCGGATGGACGGCAGGTACACCTGACAGGACCTCGGCGAGCGCGACACGGTCGGCGACATCACAGGCGACGAACTCGACTTCGGCACCGCGAGACCGCAACTCCGCCCGCAACTCGGTGGCACCGGAAGCGGATTCACCACGGCGACTCAACAGCAACAGCCGGCGCACACCATGGGCGTCGACCAGGTAACGGGCGAACAACCCAGCGAGGAAGCCGCTGGCACCGGTGATCAGAACCGTGTCGTCCGGATCGAAGGGGCCGGGCCCCGGAATGGTCGCGGCAGTGGAATCGACGCGGGCGAGTCGCGCAATGTATACCTGCCCATCACGCACCGCCACCTGCGGTTCCGCCGCAGCCAGCACCCCACCCAGCAACCCATCGAGTCCGGAATCGGTGTCGATCAACACGATCCGACCGGGATTCTCCGCCTGCGCCGAACGAACCAGACCACACACCGCGGCACCAGCCAGATTCGTAACGTCCTCCCCACCAACCGATACCGCACCACTGGTCCGGACCACCAGAACCGACTCACTGAACCGATGATCGGCAACCCAAGCCTGAAGAACCTCCAGAACCTCATGCGTCGCAGCGTGAATGGCAGCGGCATCATCACCCGCCGGGCAGTCCAACACCACCACCGGCGCCACCCGCTCACCGAGATCCGGCCACGCTACCGCGGCGACCTCGCCCTCACGCACCGAAATCGGTGCCCAACCGACCTGGAACAACCCACTACCGGCAACAGATGCATTAGCCGTGAGCTGCGCGGGATCAAACGGCCGGGAAACCAACTGCCGCACCGACGCCACCGCAGCACCAGTCGAATCCGCCAGATCCAGAGCGACGCCATGCTCACCGACACGAGCAAGACGAACACGCAACGCGTCGGCCCCAGCCGCATGCACCGTGACACCGGACCACTCGAACGGCAACGCCAGCCCGGGCCCCTGCGCCGACACGTCACCGGCAAATCGCAACGCATGCAACGCCGCATCCAGCAATGCCGGGTGCAGACCGAAACGCTCCGCCTCGGCCCGAGCCTGCTCAGGCAATTCGACTTCGGCGTAGAGCAGCCCGTCGGATCCACGCCACACCGACCGAAGCGCCTGGAACACCGGACCGTACTGGTAACCCTGCACATCCAGGGAGTCATAAACACCATCGATATCCACCGCGACCGCACCAGAGGGCGGCCACTGCACCAAATCCACAGGCGCACTATCGATTCCCGGTGTAAGCACGCCCTCGGCGTTCAACGCCCAAGTCGCCCCTGGGTCAACACCATCCTCGGAGCAGGAGAAGATCCGCACCCCGCGACGGCCGGTCTCGTCCTCGGCATCCACCACAACGCGCACCGCGAGTCCGGCCGACTCCGACAGTGCCAATGGGGATCGGAGGACCAACTCGTCGAGAGTCGAGCAGCCCACCTGTTCTCCGGCATGCAAGGCAAGTTCGACCAGGCCGGTACCGGGGAAAAGCACGGTGTCCATAACTGCGTGGTCGGCCAGCCATGGGTGCGTCTGCACCGACAAGCGGCCGGTGAGAGTCACCGCGTCGGAGTCCGGTTGCGTGAAAACCACTGAGACCAGGGGGTTTCCGGTAGCGGCGAGACCCATCGCCCGAGCGCCACCACCGCCAGTGGAACCTTCGGCCATCCAATAACGCCGACGCTGAAAAGCGTAGGTGGGCAAGTCGATTCGCTCGGCTCCGGTACCCGCATACAGAGCGGCCCAGTCCACATCGGCGCCGACCACGAACAGCCCGGCCACCCCACCCAGCACAGCCGATGTATCCGCTCGACCTCGACGCGCCAACGCCACCACGGTTGCAGCCGCACTCGTCAATGCCGTTGTCTCTGCGCCATCGAGGATCTGGTTGACCATCGGAAACAGCACGGCATCCGG
>NZ_JBITIL010000052.1:0-4136 GCF_044458905.1 Nocardia sp. NPDC050408
CGCCGATGGTACTGCACTCGACAGGGTGTGGGAGAGTAGGACACCGCCGGAACATCCTTGCGAAAGGCCCCCAACACCGTTGGGGGCCTTTTTGCTTTATATTCTCCTTGCGCGCGGTGCGGTACGAGGTTTCGTAGCAATCTCACAGGGAATAGTTACCCTATGCGGCGCTCCGGTGGCCATGATGGAGAATGACAGAAAGTAGTAATCAGCATCGGCAGGTTCCGAGTAGGAGCGGTCGATGTGCATGGAGGTGTTGATGGTCGCAGCGACGACAACCGCCGACCGCGCGCCGGTCGATCCCCTCAGGCCGCTTCGCTCGCGCTGGTGGCAGCTGAGGCTTCCGGCGACGTTCGGATATCTGGCGGCCCTTGTCGCTGTTACGGCGGTCTTCTCGGCGATGAGCGAGTCGGCGCAGGCGCGGATGGTGCTGCATGCGAGTACGAATCTGCACAATCTGCTGAACGGCCAAGTGGGCACCATGCTGTCGAGCGCACTGGTGATCGGCGACGTCAGTGCCGCATGGGTGCTGATTCCGTTGCTCGGTTGTCTACTGGCACTTGCCGAGTTGCGTTTCGGTGCTGTGCATATGGTGCGCGTGTTCCTGGCCGGACATATCGGTGCCACGCTCCTTGTGGCGCTCGGTCTGTGGGTAGCGATCGAGGCCGACTGGTTGCCCGCCAGCATCCGCTGGGCCCAGGACGTCGGCGTCAGCTACGGCGCCATGGCGTTGGTCGGGGCGATCGTGGTCGCCATTCCACACCGCTGGCGAATCGCTTGGTCCACTGTGTGGTTCATCGTCGCGGCCGAGGGTGTGCTGATCGAACGGACCTTCACCAATGTCGGTCACCTGTTGGGGTTCGTCATCGGAACCGCGGTCGGCTTCGGCATGCTGCGCGCGAAAGCGGCGTCTACCCGCCGACTCACGCGGGTCGAATCCGGCCTGCTCGCTGTGAGCGCGTTCCTCGCGGCAATCCTGCTCATGGGCTGAACGCCGACGCGGCAGGGGTGACGCCGGGCGGGACCGGGCGCTCACCTACAGTGCTTGGGTGCGCCTAGTGATTGCTCGCTGTCAGGTCGACTACGTAGGGCGACTCACCGCCCATCTCGCGATGGCCCGCCGATTGTTGCTGATCAAAGCTGACGGTTCGGTCCTCGTACATTCCGATGGCGGCTCGTATAAGCCGCTGAACTGGATGAGTCCGCCGTGCTGGTTGCAGGAGCGCGACGGTGACGCGGTGCCCGAGGGAGCGAAGGCCTTCTGGGTGGTTACCAACAAGGCGGGTGAGGAACTGCGCATCACCATCGAGGACGTCGAGCACGACTCCTCGCATGAGCTGGGAGTGGACCCGGGTCTGGTGAAAGACGGTGTGGAAGCCCATCTTCAGGAGCTGCTCGCCGAACACGTACAGACCCTCGGCCCCGGCTACACGCTGATCCGCCGCGAGTATATGACCGCCATCGGCCCGGTAGATCTACTCTGCCGCGATGCCGACGGCGCCACCGTGGCCGTCGAGATCAAGCGTCGTGGCGAAATCGATGGCGTCGAGCAGCTCACTCGCTACCTCGAACTCCTGAACCGCGACACGCTGCTCGCCCCCGTCGCCGGCGTCTTCGCCGCCCAACAAATCAAACCCCAAGCCCGCACCCTCGCCGAAGACCGCGGCATCCGCTGCCTAACCCTCGATTACGACGCCTTACGCGGCACCGAGAGCAACGAATTCCGCCTCTTCTAGTTTTCTCCCCGCCGTGGCGAATGACTCCGTCTACTGCGCACCGGTTAGCGCCGCTGTGTATGGGTCGGCGCTCGCGCGTGAGTTCGCCCGCTGGGCGTGAACTTGCCTGCTGCGCATTGGTTCGGTTCGCCGCTGCGTGAGTTCGCCGGCCGCGCATGGGTTCGCCTAGCGCACTCGGGCCTGCCGCCGCTGCACATGGGATCGGTGGTCGCGCCTGCGCTCGTTCGCTGGGCGTGAACTTGCCCGCTACGTGTGACCTCGCCCCGCACGCATGGGTCGCGCGCTGCACATTGATTTGCTCGACGGGCATGGGGTCGTGTGCCGCGGTGGGTTCGCCAGGCCAGTGTGCACCGGCGCAGGAAATGGTGCGCGACGGGCGTGGATTGGATCCCCGGGGTGCGTGAGCGGGCGGTGCGGGGAGCTGCCGGTGGTGTGTGAGGTCGCCGGTGGTGTGTGAGGTCGCCGGTGGTGGCCGGGCAAGTGTGCACGGCGCAGGAAAATGGTGCGCGGCGAGCGTGGATTGGATCCCCGGGGTGCGTGAGGTCGTGTGGTGCGTGAGGTCAGCGGGCGGTGTGTGAGGTCGCCGGTGGTGTGTGAGGTCGCCGGTGGTGTGTGAGGTCGCTGGCGGTGTGTGAGGTCGCTGGCGGTGTGTGAGGTCGCTGGTGGTGCGTGAGGTCGCTGGCGGTGTGTGAGGTCGCTGGCGGTGCGTGGCGTCGCTGGCGGTGTGTGAGGTCGCTGGTGGTGTGTGAGGTCGCTGGTGGTGCGTGAGGTCGCTGGTGGTGCGTGAGGTCGCTGGTGGTGCGTGAGGTCGCTGGTGGTGCGTGAGGTCGTCGGTGGTGGCCGGGCAAGTGTGCACGGCGCAGGAAAATGGTGCGCGGCGAGCGTGGATTGGATCCCCGGGGTGCGTGAGGTCGTGTGGTGCGTGAGGTCAGCGGGCGGTGTGTGGGGGCGCTGGCGGTGTGTGGCGTCGCCGGTGGTGCGTGGCGTCGTTGGTGGTGCGTGGCGTCGTTGGTGGTGCGTCCGGTCAGTGGGTGGTGCTTATGGTTCGGCAGGTGCGATTTTCGTGGCTGCGCATGGCTGTGTTGTGGGGAACGGGTTCGTTTGCCGCGCGAGTTTGCTCGCTGCGGATGGGGTAGCCGGGCAAACGTGTGTGGTGCGGGATGTCGTGTGCGGAGGGGGCGGACTGCGCGTTCAGCGTGAACTCGGCCACGACCTAGGCTTATGGGATGCCTCGACGGAAACCGCGGACGGAACGTCAGGTGGGCCGCTCGCAGGAGGGGGCTCCGCCGATCGGCGATGTCTTCGGTCGGCGGGAGGCCGGGCCGAACAGCGACGATATGTACATCGTGCGAACCGTCCCAGGTAGCCGTGCGACCAAAACGTATCGCTGCCCCGGCTGCGATCACGAAATCCCGCCCGGGGTAGCCCATGTCGTCGCGTGGGCGCTCGAGGGCGGCGAAGACGATCGCAGACACTGGCACCGCGGCTGCTGGAACGGCCGTCGCACCCGCCGAATCACCCGTCGCTGGTCCTGAATCCCACCCCAAAGTAACCCTGCACTTCACGCCCCGAGTCGCCAGTACACCCCGCGCAGACGGTGTGCCGCTACGACAAACGGTGCTGTCATAAGAGCACCTTTGGATAACTTTGCGTCCACAGACAAGGGGCAACTTGCGGCGTAAAAACGAGACCGGCGGCACAGCAGGGCGGCTGTGATACCTGAATCTTCCTGCACCCCAGAGCAACCTCTGCACTGCATTCGACCGCGTCGCCAGTGCACACCGCGCAAACGGTGCGCGCCTACAGGCAGAAGAGCACCGTTGGGTAAAGGGTGCGCTCACGGACAGAGGCGCAGCTTGCGGCGTAAAGACAAGACTGCGGGCACGGCAGGGTCGACTGCGGTACTTGAATCTTCCTGCACCCCAGAGCAACCCTCTGCACTGCATTCGACCGCGCCGCCAGTGCACACCACGCGAACGGTGCGCGCCGAATGAAGGGTGCGCTCACGACAGAGGCGCAGCTTGCGGCGTAAAGACAAGACTGTGGGCACGGCGGGGGCGGCTGTGGTACCTGAATCTTCCTGCACCAGAGCAACCCTGCACTCCACGCCCCGAGTCGCCATGGCACACCCCGTGCAGACGGTGTGCGGCTACGACAAACGGTGCGCGCCTACAGTCAGAAGTGTCAGCGCTCTTCGAAAATCGGATCTGTACCACTTTCCGTGATTTTGTCCGGGTGGATTGTTCAGGCGCTCAGCAGAATTCGTTTGCGGAGCAGGTCGGGTTCGGCGGGGCCGAACGTCTGGCGTTTGATCAGTTTAAAAGTTACGTGGAATCTGGCTCGGGATGATCATGTCTCCCTGGGGTGACCACGGACTTTGGAGGCAGGTTGAGTGGCGCG
>NZ_JBITIL010000053.1:0-3475 GCF_044458905.1 Nocardia sp. NPDC050408
ATTCTGTGGAATCTGAAAAGTCAAGCCGGTGACCGTTGTCCGTGGCGGACGCCAACGATCGGCAGCTGGATGCCGATCGCGGTGCCGGCCCGGGGTGTTTGGTCCGATGGCGTGGGGACATCGGCAAGGCGTTGCAGCAGCCGGTCGAGCGCGGTCTGGCCGTCGTGGACCGCGGCTTGTTCATCGTCGGTGAGCGGGATGCTGACGAGCATGCGTTGCAGGTTCGATTTTGCTTGCAGCAGTTGACTTTTGCTGGATTCCTTCGGGGTGTAGAAGTCGCAGCGGGCGCAGGCCATGCGGTGCGGGCATTGTTCGAAGAAGCTGTAGGTGCAGTAGCCGTGGCCGAGGTCGTAGTGCTGCCAGGGCTCGCCGGCGGCTGCGGCGCCGTTGGTCACGGCGTCGCGGTCGACGAGGACTTCGATGGTGCGCATGTTGCGGGTGAAGTATCCGGCGTCGCCGTATGCCTTGGTGAGGGTGTTCGGGCTGATCTTGGCGTAGAACTGGGTCGACTGCGGTGAGCGGTGACCGAGCCACGCCTGCAGCTCGAACAAGGTCATCGGTTCTTTGGCGTTGTAGAGCTGGCTCGCGATGGTCGAGCGGGCCCGGTGGCTTGTGATGTTGCCGCGGACGTCGGCGGCGGGGACTCCGGCTTTGCGGCAAAGCATCGGGATCACGGTGTTGTTGATGTAGGCCGACGACATCCGGCGCGCACGGACAGCGAAGAGCAGATCGACGTGTTGTCCGGTGCGGCGGTCGACGAATGCCGGCTGGTCGGGCCGGATCGTCTGCCAGGTGTCGATGGCCTGGCCGAGGATCGGGTCGACCGGTTTGGTGAACGCGGTGCCGGTCTTGTGGGTAGGGACGTCGAGCAGGCAGACCGCGTCGCGGGCCAGAATCTGTTGGGAGTCACCGGGAATTGGTGCCCCGTCGTGTTGCCATCGGATGCAGCCGACGCGCAGCCGCGCGATCTCGTCGCTGCGTTGCCCGGAGAACAGCCAGGTCAGTGTGACTGCGCGAACCAGTTCCATCGGATAGAAGTTCCCGGCCTGGGATTGCGGCAGGTCATCAGCAGTCAGGTTCAACCCTGCCCACATCAGTTTCGCCCAGACATCGTCGGCGATGACGCGAGGATCTGGACCGAGCAGGGCGGCGATGCTGCGTGGGGTGGCCAGTGTGCGGTTGGGATCGAAATGCCTTGGCAGCCACTCCCATTCCTGGCAGTCCCGGAAGAATCGCCGGACCGCGGCGATCTGTCCCGCCTTCGTGGGAGCCTCCAGCGGCTTGCCGAGGCGATCGTTGAGCCCCACGGTGCGTTGAACGTAGTCGCCGACCTTCATGCGGTCCAGCGCGGCGATCCAGGTCGCGCAGGTTTGGCGGGTCCAGTTGGCGGGATCGGCCGCTTCGGGATGCTCGGCCTCGAGCCAGCGCCCGACGCGCAGCAGGATCGAGCGGACGCTGCCGCGAACGCGCGGCGTCAGCGTCGAGATGTCGAACCACCGGTCGACCATGGCCGCCCATTCGGGTGCTCCGCCGGTCGCGCGTGCCGAGTGCCGGCCGGTCAGCTGCTGCGGCGGACCGCAGAATCCCAGAGCGGCGACCGCGCGCTGCATTGCGTGCAGGGTGTTGCCGCGTGCGGCGGGCAGCAGCCGTTCGCGTCGAATCCACTCGAACAGCTCTGTATTCAGATCCTCGAGGTGAGGGCTTCGGTTGAGTAGCAGAACCTGACAGGCGACTGTCGGCAGCAGCGTGTCCTCGGCGCGGCCCAGCTGGTAGCCCCACCCGGCCAACACCGACCGGATCCGGCCGATCTCACCGTCGACCAGATCACGCCCGAAAACGTTCCAGGCCAACGTAAGACGTCTGAATCCGCCCAGGCGATAGAACTCACCGAACCCGCCCAGCAGGAATGCGTGCGTGGCCAAGTACGGGCGCACCTCATCACCGGCCCAATCCGGGACCGCGATTCGGAACTCGTGGATATCACCGCCGATCAGTCCGGCCCACTCCTGGTCTGTCCACGACCAGAAGGACCTACCCGTCTGAGCGCAGCGCAGCAATACGACCGCCGTCGTGTCCAGCATCGCGCGCTGTCGGTGGGGTGTCTGCGGAGCATGGATCGCGGCGTTGGCGTCGTCCAGAGGCCGCAGCAAGCGGCGGATCTGTTTCCAGCCTCGGGCGCCAGGGTCGTAGCGGGCCAGGCGGCGCAGGTTGTCGACACCGAGCTCGGTGATCGCATCCTTTTCCGCGGCCCGCAGTGTCGGTGCGGTGTCGTAGCGGCCGGGGTCGATCGGCGGCCGCCAGCGCGGATCGTCGCCAGGGCGGCCGGTGGCGGGTGCGGTGGTCACGGCGCCACCACGAGGTCGGTGCCGGCCAGAGCGGCAACGCGCCAGGCGTGGATCTGGTCCATGCCACGCGTGAGCTTGTCGGCCAGATCGCGGCCCGACAGGTGGATATACCGCAGCGTGGAGTCGGTGTGCCGGTGGCCGGCGAATGCGGCGATCGCATGCACTTCCCACCCCATCCGTGCCAGATCCGTCAAGCACAGATGCCGGGTGGTGTGCGTCGAGAACTGCGCGACACCGGCATCGATTGCGATGCGCCGCACCACTTTCGACCACATCCACAAACTCAGCGGCTCACCCCGGTTGCGCCGGGACTCCGACAAGAACAGCGGTCCGCGCGCCCGGCTGATCCCCGACCGATGAACCAGATACTGCGACAACAACACCCCGGTCGATGCCGAATACGGCACCACCCGCTCGAGGCGGTTCTTCGTCGTCTCCGCCCGCACCCGCAGCATCCGATGAGCCGGATCGACGTCGTCGGTCCGCAGCGAGCACAGCTCCTCCCGGCGCAGTGCAGCATCGTAGGCCAGTGCCAGCATCAGCCGATTACGGATCGAATCGTGCCGCGCCACGTTCAGCACACACAGCCACTGCTGCTCGTCCGGAATCCACGGCAGCTTCGTCAGCCGCGGCACCAGCCCACGCTGCATGCCACCGGCCCGCCGACCCGGCGTGTATCGGCCCCGGCCTACCGGATTCGATTGCCGCAGGCCCTCTTCCATCAAATAGTCGTAAAACAACCGGACCGGCACCAGCCGCTGCTGAATCGTCGCGTTCGCCAGCCCGGCCCCGGAGTCGATCGACACCACGTTCGCACCACGCCGGTGCGGACGAGAAGTCAACTCCCGCACGAACACCGCGACGTGAGCGCGGCTCGCGGTCACCGGATCGATCTGTTCCCTCTCGCACAGCAGCAGATACTCCGCCAGCCCGCGCCCATAGGCATCGATCGTCCGCGGCGCCCGCCCGAGAT
Source organism: Nocardia sp. NPDC050408 (assembly GCF_044458905.1). Classification (NCBI taxonomy): domain Bacteria; kingdom Bacillati; phylum Actinomycetota; class Actinomycetes; order Mycobacteriales; family Nocardiaceae; genus Nocardia; species Nocardia sp. NPDC050408. The sequence continues at coordinate 3,319 of NZ_JBITIL010000053.1, forward strand.
CAACCCAGATCCCCAGCCACACCGCCGCCTGCTCGTGCCGTCCGAGCACCGGCCACTTCTCCACCAGCGCCACCGCGCCACTCAACCTGCCTCCAAAGTCCGTGGTCACCCCAGGGAGACATGATCATCCCGAGCCAGATTCCACGTAACTTTTAAA
>NZ_JBITIL010000054.1:0-3302 GCF_044458905.1 Nocardia sp. NPDC050408
GCGGTGCGCTTCGCTGATGCGGTTGTCGCGATGGCGGGTATGGGTGTGTCGAGGTTCGCCGAGGTCGGGCCTGATGCGGTGTTGACCCCGATGATTACCCAGATCCTCGACAATGGGCACGTCAGTGCGGCGGCAGCCGTCGTGGCTCCTGTTGTGGTGGCCTTGGCACGCCGGGGTCAGGCGGATGCGTCGGCCGTGCTGAGTGGGGTGGCCGGTCTATTCGTCTCTGGCACCAAGGTGGACTGGGCCGCTCTCTACGCTGGTTCCGGGGCCCGGCGAATCGACTTGCCCACCTACGCTTTTCAGCATCAGCGTTATTGGACGGCCGAAGGTTCCACCGGTAGCGGCGCTCGGGCGATGGGGCTGGTGGCTACCGGTCATCCCTTGGTTTCGGCGGTGGTGTCGCAACCGGATTCCGATGTGGTCGCTGTCAGCGGCAGGTTGTCGGTGCAGACGCATCCCTGGCTAGCCGATCACAGAGTTATGGACACCGTGCTTTTCCCTGGCACCGGATTTGTCGAACTCGCCATGCACGCCGGGGAGCGAGTGGGCTGTTCGAGTCTCGATGAGCTGGTTCTGCGGGCACCGCTGGTGCTGTCGGAGTCCGGCGGGGTTGCCGTGCGCGTTGTGGTGGGTGCTGAGGACGAGGGTCGTCGCGCGGTGCGGATCTTCTCCCTCCCCGATGATGACGTTGATTCGGTGCTGTCGTGGACGTTGAACGCCGAGGGCGTGCTTGCGCCGGGAATCGATAGCGCGCCTGTGGATTTGGTGCAGTGGCCGCCCTCTGGTGCGGTCGCGGTGGATATCGATGGTGTTTATGACTCCCTGGATGTGCAGGGCTACCAGTACGGTCCGGTGTTCCAGGCACTTCGGTCGGTGTGGCGTGCAGCGGACGGGCTGCTCTATGCCGAGGTCGAATTGCCTGAACAAGCCCGGGCCGAGGCAGAACGCTTCGGTCTGCACCCGGCGCTGCTCGACGCCGCTCTGCACGCGCTGCGCGTCGCCGACAACCTGCCTGCGGACGGGACTGGCCTGGCGTTGCCGTTCGAGTGGTCCGGTGTGACGGTGCATGCGGCTGGGGCCAATGCGTTGCGTGTTCGGCTCACACGGATAGGTGAGCACGGCGTTGCTCTAGATCTCGCGGATTCGTCGGGTGCTGCGGTGGCGTCGGTGCGGCAGTTGGCTTCCCGGCCATTTGATCCCGCGCAGCTCACGGCTAATGCATCTGTCGCCGGTAATGCGTTGTTCCAGGTCGATTGGACACCGATCTCGGTGCGTGAGGCCGAGGTCGCCGCGGTGGCGTGGCCGGATCTCGGTGAGCGGGTGCCGCCGGTGGTGGTGCTGGACTGCCCGGCGGGTAATGATCCCGCTGCCATTCACGCTGCGACGCATGAGGTTTTGGAGGTCCTTCAATCCTGGACGGCAAGCCAGCGGTTCACCGAGTCGGTTCTGGTGGTCCGGACCCGTGGTGCGGTATCGGTTGGCGGGGAAGACGTTACGAATCTGGCTGGTGCCGCGGTGTGTGGTCTGGTTCGTTCGGCGCAGGCGGAGAATCCTGGCCGGATCGTGTTGATCGACACCGATTCCGGACTCGAGGGATTGCTGGGTGGGGTGCTGGCTGCGGCGGAACCGCAGGTGGCGGTGCGTGATGGGCAGGTATACATTGCGCGACTCGCCCGCGTCGATTCCACAGCGGTCGTTTCCACCGAGACCGCTTCGGCGACTACCTCTTTCGGTCCGGACGATACTGTGTTGATCACCGGCGCGGGTGGTTTGCTCGCTGGGTTGTTCGCCCGTTACCTGGTCGACGCCCATGGTGTGCGCCGGCTGTTGCTGTTGAGTCGCCGTGGTGAATCCGCTTCCGGTGCCACCGAGTTGCGGGCGGAGTTGCGGTCTCGCGGTGCGGAGGTCGATTTCGTCGCGTGTGATGTCGCTGATCGTGATGCATTGGCTGCGGTACTGGCCAATGTTCCTGCCGGTCATCCACTTGCGGGTGTGTTCCATATGGCCGGTGTGCTCGATGATGGTGCCATTGCTTCGCTGACTCCGGCTCGGATGGATGCGGTGTTGGGGCCCAAGGTCGATGCGGCCTTGCATCTGCACGAGTTGACTGCCGATCTGCCGTTGAAGGCGTTCGTGTTGTTCAGCTCGGTGGCCGGTGTGTTCGGCAGCCCTGGTCAGGGTAACTATGCCGCGGCCAATGCGTGTTTGGATGCGCTGGCGGCGCACCGTAGGGCCTCGGGTGGTTGTGGCCAGTCGTTTGCCTGGGGTCTGTGGGACGGGGGTATGGCCGAGCAACTCACCGATGTCGACCGCAGCCGCATCTCCCGTTCGGGCATGCTGCCGCTGTCGGAGGAACAGGGTCTCGCGCTGTTCGACGCCGCGACAGGGATCGACGCAGCGGCTCCGATCCTTGTCCGTTTGGACCTGGAGAGCCTCCGCAGCGCTGGGTTTGCCGCGCCCGCACTGTTTTCCGGTTTGGTCCCCGCTCGCCGTAAGGCGGCCCCGGGTGCCTTTACGGCGCTACGTGCTCGTTTGGCGAATACTCCCGATAGTGAGCGCTTCGGTGTTCTCGTGGAGATCGTGCGTGGCCAGGTCGCCACAATCCTCGGTCATCGGAACGCGGATGCGATCGCGGCCGATAAGGCTTTCGGCGAGCTGGGCTTCGATTCGATCACCGCCGTCGAGTTCCGCAACGCTCTCAAGGCCGTGACAGGTCTACAGCTGCCTGCGACGTTGGTGTTCGATTACCCGACACCGCAGGCTTTGGCGCAGCATCTGGCCGATGAGTTCGCTGGTACCAGTCGGGATATCGAGGTTATTGCCAGCAGAGCTGTTGACGACGATCCGATCGCGGTGGTCGCGATGGCCTGTCGTTATCCGGGTGGTGTTGCCTCGCCTGAAGACCTGTGGAGTCTGGTCGTGTCGGGCGCCGATACCACTGGCGATCTACCGATGGATCGTGGCTGGGACATCGACGGCATTTACGATCCCGAACCTGGCAAGGCAGGCAAGACCTACACGCGTCGGGGTGGATTCCTATACTCCGCAGCCGATTTCGATGCGGAGTTCTTCGGGATCAGCCCCAACGAGGCAACGATGATGGATCCCCAGCAGCGGTTGCTGCTGGAGACCTCCTGGGAGGCGTTGGAGCGCGCCGGTGTCGACCCGGTGGTGCTGCGTGGCAGCTCGACCGGTGTTTTCGCGGGTGTGATGTATCACGACTATGCCCAGGGCACCGGGAACAGTGCGACCGGCAGTTTGGTCTCCGGCCGCATCGCCTACACCCTCGGGCTGGAAGG
>NZ_JBITIL010000055.1:0-2505 GCF_044458905.1 Nocardia sp. NPDC050408
GCCGTTGCGACACGATGTCGCTCGATGCGAGTGAACTCGCAGATAGGAGGGCCGAATTCGGTTTCGGCTGTGTGAGTTTCGGGCTCGTGCTCGATGCCCGGCCCCGCTCTGACGTGCGCTGCTGGTAACGGCGGGGTGCGAAGCTCAGGGAAACGCCGAAGGGTTCTCGTTCCATCCGAGGGCCACGGGCCAGGGGCAGGCCGGACGGGTGAATCGCGTGAACCTTCGTTGATGTCTCGTAAAGAGGGCCCTGTCGATGGGATGTGTGTTGGCGGGGAGTAGGGGCTGGCTGCTGGGAAGTGGCAGGCGCCGGTCGGGCACGGCATCCGGCCGGGAGAGCACCGCCGTCCCCGGGATATAGAAGGCACCCTCCCCGGTCAAATCTCGCGCGTGTGAAACGTGGTAACCCCGACGGGGTCCGGGCATCGAATCTGTTGTCCGGTAGGCCGACTGTGAGGAAAGCTGAACTCCCCGAGCGGGATTGGGATGGCCCGAGAAGCGAATGCCGGTGGCCGAAAGGCAACGGGAAACCACGACCGCAATGACTGGCCCCTCCGCCAGATGATCGTGGATAACCGACCGGATACCGGACCTCGAGTGCCCGGCCCTGAAAGGGTGCTGACGCGGGCCAGGTGAGCCTGTGAGGTATTGGTTGACAACGACACTGGAACCGACGGACAAGTTGGACGCCGGAGCGGCGCGAGCTGTGATGGTGAACGGACCCGAGGGCGACGAATTCGACTGGGCCGCGCTGGATTGGCGGGCCGTCGAGGACAACGTACGGAGTCTGCGGCAACGGATCTTCACGGCGACGCAGGCGGGCGACCACAAGCGGGTCCGCAACCTGCAGAAGCTGATGCTCCGTTCCCGCGCCAACACGCTGGTCAGCGTGCGGCGGGTGACGGAGGTTAATGCTGGCCGCAAGACCCCGGGCATCGACGGGCAGGTCATCTCGACCGGCCCGGAGAAGGTGGAACTGACGCGGTGGGTCCACCGCCAGGCGAAACCGTGGACGGCCCGGCCGGTCAAGCGGGTGTATATCCCCAAGGCCAACGGGAAGCGGCGGCCACTGGGTATTCCGGTGATCGTGGACCGGGTGCTGCAAGCGCGGGTGGTCAACGCGCTGGAACCGGAGTGGGAGGCGCGATTCGAGCCGAGGTCCTATGGATTTCGGCCGGGTCGCGGCTGCCACGATGCGATCGAGGCCATCTTCCAGGTGGCCAAGGGCGCGAATCCGGCCCGTCAGTGGGTGCTCGACGCCGACCTGACCGCGGCGTTCGATCGCATCGACCACGACCGCCTGCTCGATCAGCTCGGCGGACTGCCTGCCCGCCAACGCATTCGGCGATGGCTGGCAGCGGGTGTGGTCGAGAAAGGGCAGTTCACTGCGACCGAGGCGGGAACACCGCAAGGTGGAGTGATCAGCCCATTGCTACTGAACGTGGCCCTGCACGGGATGGAACATGCCGCCGGAGTCCGATACGACCGGATCAGCCCTAAAGCTGCTGCGGCGCACCGCAACTCCCCGGTGCTGATCAGATATGCCGACGATCTGGTCGCCCTCTGTCACTCCAGGCAGCAGGCCGAGCAGATCAAAGCCCAGCTCGCCGCATGGCTGGCGCCGAGGGGACTGGCTTTCAATGAGGACAAGACACGCATCACCTGCCTCGACGAGGGCTTCGACTTCCTCGGGTTCAACGTCCGCCGCTACCGCGACATACTGCTGATCAAACCGAGCAGGGCGGCATTGAGACGGATCCGGGAACGGCTGCGCACCGAGATACGGTCCCTGCGGGGAACCAATGCGGCCGCAGTGATTTCACGGCTCAATCCCATCATCCGGGGGTGGGCCGCCTACTACCGGAACGTGGTATCCAGCGAGGAATTCAACGACCTGGATTACTACCTGTGGAAGCTCACCTACAAGTGGGCCAGACACACCCATCCGAACAAGCCGACACGGTGGATCGTCCGCCGCTACTTCGGTGCGTTCAACAAGTCCCGGCGTGACCGGTGGGTGTTTGGCGACCGCGACAGCGGCGCCTACCTGCTCAAGTTCGCCTGGACCAGGATTGTCCGCCACCAGATGGTCGCGGGCACAGCATCACTCGATGATCCTGCCCTCACCGACTACTGGAAAACCCGGCGGCGCAAAGGAATACGCCTTCCCATCGACAGCACCAGGCTGCGGCTGCTGCAAGCCCAGCACGGACGCTGCGCACGATGCGGCGAACTACTCCTACACGCCGACCACCCGCCACAAACCCCCGCTGAATGGGAACGGTGGCTGGCGGCCACCCGCAAGGCAATCACCAAGAATGCCATCACCTTACGGGACCGGGCACCGGAACAATCCGAACTCCGTCTTATCCACACACGCTGCCACCCCCGGCAGCACGGCACACCATCAGCCCGCCATGGGCTTGCTTGAGCCGGATGCATGGAAATCGTGCACGTCCGGTTCTGAGGGGGGCCGGGCGCAGCAATGCGCCCGGCCTACCCGGC
>NZ_JBITIL010000056.1:0-2204 GCF_044458905.1 Nocardia sp. NPDC050408
CAACCTTACTGAAGTCAGCCCAGCGGGGCGATCGGGTCGATGTAGTAGCCGCTGGTGCCCGCCACCGCGCTGGTGCCGTCGTGCATTAACTCCCCGACGACCAGCGCATGACGCATCGTCCCGGCGGTGTCGATGATGCGCGGCGTCTCGGGCCCGGGGGGCCGGCGCTGAGGAGGGTCCGGTGCGCAGGGGAAGCTTCGCGGGCTGAGCTCACCGTGGTTCTCGGCGTGCGCGGCGCCGTCGTTGCAGGCCGGGGTGTATACCGGCGGGAAGGTCGGCGTGCGCGGCGATGCGATGAAGCAGCGGAAGGAAAAGGGTTCGCTCGGCGTCCTCGAGTGGTGCGAGGATTTCCGATTCCAGTGCATCGGCCTCGGCCTGGACTGTCCCGAGTACCTCGCGCGCGTGATCGGTGAGGTGGACCGCGTGTGCGCGACGGTCGACCGGGTGCGGGCGCCGGGTCACCAGTGCGCGCTCCTCTAGCTCGTCGACCAATCCGACCATCGCGTTGCGGTGCACCCGCAGCAGATCAGCGAGTTCCTGCTGACTGCGCCCATCCGCAACCGCCAGGTTGCCCAGGACCGCGAAGTGGGCCGGATCCAGATCCAATCGCGCCAGCTGCTCGGTGAACCGGTACGCCACGTGATGACCGATCTGCGACAACAAGAAGACTGCGCGCGAGTCCAGCGGCTGGTTCACCATGACCTCACATTAGCAACTCAACAGGATTGCCACATAACAGTATTGACATCTAAGAATATTGTCTCTTACGGTGACAATATGACGATTATTCCAACCAACCCCGCCGTTCCCACCACCCCGACCGTCCCTGACACCGACGCCCCGGTCACAGTGATCAACACGATGTCGGTCCCCGCGGCACAGCGGGATCTGTTCCTGCAGCGCTGGCGCGATAGTGCCCAGTACATGGCGGCCGCGTCCGGTTTCCGCCGAACCCGGATGTTCCAGGCGGCCGGTGAGGCGGCCGAGGTGGTGTTCGTCAACGTCGGGGACTGGGACAGCGGCACCGCCCTGCGCAACGCCCTCGGCACTGCGGAATGGCGTGAGTTGACTCTGCGGATCCAGGACGGCCTCGACCTCACCGCACGGCCGATGATCTACCACCTCACCCTCGAACTGGCACCCGGCGACATGCTGTCCCAGTGACCGCCGAACGCTGACTCGAAGATTCGACGCCCGGCCGACTCGCACGCGAGCGCAGGCGGCCGGGCATTACCCCTCTGCAGGGCCGAATGCCTTGTCGGACAACAGCTCACCGTTACAACGTCACTGGAGAACAATCATGTCGCGCAAGACCCTCAACACCGTCCTGGCCACCGCCGTCGTTCTGTTCACCTTCTACCTCGCGATCTCGTTCGTCCTGACCCCCGGGACCGCCGCCCAGGGCTTCGGCCTGCCGAACGTGCCCGCCGGCGACGGCGGCGGCTTCCTCATCGTGAAGGGCTGCCGCGAACTCGCGATGGGCCTGGGCACGGGCATCCTGCTGGTGACGGGCCAGCGCCACGCCCTGGGCTGGGTCCTGCTGATGACGGCCGTCGCCCCGGTCGGCGACATGATCAACGTCCTGGCCCACCACGGCTCCACGGCCACCGCGTTCGCCGTCCACGGCCTGACCTCGGCGCTGATCGCGGTCACGGGCCTGCTGATCCTCCGCGAAACCAGCAAGGCGCCCAAGGCCCAGCAGGTCGCCGCCCCGGCGCCCGCCGCGCAGCCCGCCTGACATCTGCACGCCCCGAACGACCGCACCATATTGCACGAACGAGGACTCGATGAAACAGCTCTACTGGGCCGCCGTTGGCTACACCGCACTGGGACTGCCGTCAGGCCTGTTCTACCGCGAACTCACCAAAGCCCACCAGTTCACCGGCAAGACCGAACTCGCCGTGGTCCACACCCACCTGCTGGCGTTGGGAACACTGTTCTTCCTGATCGTCCTGGTGCTCGAATACCAACTCGCCCTGTCGAACACCCGCGCCTATCGCTGGTTCTTCGCCCTCTACAACGCCGGTGTCCTCTGGATGGTGGCGTGCATGACCATCATCGGTGCCCGGACCGTCCTCGGGTACGGCGAATACAAGCCGCTGTCGCACCTGGCCGGCGGCGGTCACATCCTGCTGACGATCGGATTCGTGCTGTTCTTCCTCACCGTGCACCAGGCCATCACAGCCCGCCGAGAAGAGATGGCC
>NZ_JBITIL010000057.1:0-2097 GCF_044458905.1 Nocardia sp. NPDC050408
GGTGCGCCCAGAGATCAGGAGGTGATCGTTTTGCGGTCATGACCTGTGTCGGAAGCTCGTCGTCGCCTGCCGGTGTGAGTCCGGTCCGGGTAGCTGCCAGGAGGCCCGGTAGCAGGCTGGCGGCTCGGTCTGGAAACGGGTCGGGTCGAAGCCCAGCGTCGAAAGCCCTTGTAGGGGAAGCGACTGAGCGGTCCGTAGCGGAAGCGAAGCCTGCCGCGTCGTTAGACATTGAGGGAGAGCCGAGCCGGGCTGTTCACGGTGAAGGCCATGGAAGCGGTGAAGAGCCTGGATGCGCAGCCGTGAAGGACTCCCCGGCGTAGAGGGCGCGGAACGTTCAGAAGGTGACGGCGGGAACTGGGGAGGCCCTCCCCGGCCGAAATGCACTGCGAATTGTGTGGAAAGGCTTGTCCTATAACCGGTGTGGAGCCGGGAAGTGGATCGGGTGCCGGGAGGGAGTCGGAGGCGGTCGTAGTACCGATCGAGCCGGGCGGACAACATAACCGCCGGTGAGGGAAGGGCCGCTGCTTCGTTCACGCGTTGTGTCTGGAAAGGATGGGCCCGGTGAGTGCCGGTCAGGCTAGTTCCACCGCTGTGGGGTCGTTGGACCCGGTTCGAGCCTTGCAGCACACGCTTTACCGGTCGGCCAAGGCTGATCCGGGACGACGGTTTCATGCGTTGCGGGACAAGGTCTATCGCAGAGACGTCCTGTGGCGTGCGTGGGTGGCGGTGCGCCGCAACAATGGTGCGCCGGGTGTCGATGAGACCACCCTGGGGCAGATCGAGGACTACGGTGTCGAGAGATTCCTCGACGAGCTGGCCGAGGACTTGCAGAACGAGCGGTGGCGGCCGTTGCCCGCGCGTCGGGTGCTCATCCCCAAGTCGGGGTCTAGTGAGAAGCGGCCGTTGTCGATTCCTGTGGTTGGTGATCGTGTGGTGCAGGCTGCGGTGAAGATCGTGCTCGAGCCGATCTTCGAGGCGCAGTTCCTGCCGTGCAGTTTCGGGTTCCGCCCGAAGCGGTCGACACACGATGCGCTGCAGGTGCTCGTCGACGAGTCCTGGCGAGGCAACCGATGGGTGGTGGAAACTGATATCGCCAACTGCTTCTCGGCGATTGGGCACGAGAAGCTGATGGCAGCGGTCGAGGAACGCGTCAGTGACCAGGGCATGCTGAAGCTGCTGCGCGCGGTGTTGCGCGCGGGAGTGATGGCCGGCGGTTCGGTGCGCCGTGAGGTGACCGGAGCCGCGCAAGGCGGACCGCTTTCGCCGTTGTTGTGCAACGTGTATCTGCACCGGCTCGACCGGGCATGGGACACGAATGCGCACGGAGTGCTGGTCCGATACTGCGATGACCTGGTGGTGATGTGCCGATCGCGTCGGCAGGCCGAGGCCGCGCTTGCGCGGCTGGTAGTTCTGCTGGGTGAGCTCGGGCTCGAGGTCAAGGAGTCCAAGACCCGGATCGTGCATCTGGTCGAGGGTGGCAAGGGAGTGGACTTCCTGGGCTTCCACAATCGGCTGGTGCGCGGGTGGACTCCCCGGTCGGCGCATCTGGTGTTCCTTGCTCGTTGGCCCTCACGCAAGGCGGTGCAGCATGCTCGGGACCGGATCCGGTCGATCACGGCCCGGCACCGGATGCTGCTGCCGACCGAACACATCGTGGGAGAGCTGAACCTGTTCCTGCGGGGATGGGCCGGATACTTCCGTTATGGGAACTCGGCTCTGCTGTTCGGTCAGATCAGAAACTATGCCCTCTCGCGTCTGGCGTTGCTGTTGTCCAAGCGGGGCAACCGGCGACACGCATGGGGATGGGGCATGGCCCAGGTGCTGGCGTCGCCGGACCACCTCGGGCTGATCAGCCTCGATGGAATCGTCGTGCCGCCCAGGCCCTTTCGGACCTGGAAGGGTTGAATGCCGCCGGTGAAGAACGTCGGTAAGCCGTGTGCGGGAGAACCGCATGCACGGTTTGACGGGCGGGAGCTGGAAACGGATCGAATGGCCGGTCATGGTGGGGCAGAAGAACGATCAAGCGGGAAACCGTTCGGTCACAGTGGCTTCCACACCTACAACCGCTCACGACACCGCGCCAGTTCCCGACCCAAC
>NZ_JBITIL010000058.1:0-2024 GCF_044458905.1 Nocardia sp. NPDC050408
GAATACGCGGCCGCGGGCGGCGGCAGCATCGGCGGCGGCCCCACCACGGCGGCCGCGCAGAAGGCGGTTTCGGTGGCGATGGCCCAACAGGGCGACCCGTACGTGTGGGGTGCGGAAGGGCCCGGGTCATTCGACTGCTCCGGACTCATGCAATATGCCGCCAGAGCCGCCGGAGTCAACATTCCGCGAGTGGCCGCGGACCAGTACCGTCAGCTCCCCAAGGTCAACCCGCGCGATATTCGCCCCGGCGATCTGATCTTCCCGAATTCCGAATTCAACAACGGCAACCCCGGCCACGTCATGATGTACATCGGCAACGGGCAATGCGTCGAAGCGCCGCGCACCGGTCTGAACGTCCGTGTGACGAAGCTGCCGAGCGGCTATCACGCCAGCCGGTGGAGCTGATCCGGATCCACCGAGGCTTCAGTAGCCCACGTACGCGCCGCCGTGGTGCAACTTCACGATGCCGGGCACATTGGCGACCGAGCCGTAGCGATCGATCGCGTATCGCACTCCGGCGATGATGTTGTCGACCGGATTCCAGATATCTCGGTGCCCGGGCAAGGCGTGAGCACTGAACGTGGAATCGATGGTCTGCATCAACCCCTTGGAGGGATGTCCTGCCGCCGCATTGCTGTCCCAGCCGTTGATGGCGTGCGGATTGCCCGCTGATTCGTGCTGGATGATCGCCGCGATGTCGGCAGGGTTGATCTGGCTGGTGTCATAGCCGTTCTGGTGCAGGATCTGTATGGCTGTATTGATCCATTGGCCCACTTCACCGGTGGGCTGTGTGCTCGGCGGGCCGCCGCTGGCAGCGCGCGAATAGACCTGCGGTCTGGATCGGCCGGAGTCCTGAACATACCGATTGGCCAGTGCGGCAACCTGTTCGGCCGAAATAGCCGCAGCGGACTGCCCATTCCCGAGTACTGCTCCGGCCCGCTGCAGGGCATCACCGAGTGCGACCATCACCTGACGCTGGGTCGCGGCAGAATTTCCGACCGCACCGAGTGCGGTCAATGCGGTATCGGCCTCGGCGATGATCGAGGCGATCGCCGCCCGGCCCTGAATGGTGTCTGCGGCCGAACCACCGAGAATCCGACCGAGTTCCGCGTTCAGGTTGCCCAACGCGTCGTTCTGTTGGGCGCCGCTCTGCCTACTGGCCGAATACTGCGCGCCGAACGCGCCATCCCAGAGCACCGGTCCGGTGGGCGCTCCATTGCCGACCAGCGGCGGTGCATTCGGCTGACCAGTATTCGACGTTGGAGTGCCGTCACCGTATTGGGCCGAGATCGATGCCAGTGCGCCCATTGCAGCAGCCGCCAACGGACCGGCACCGGCTGCGACGGCGGCCAGGTCCGAACCGCCGCCAACCGCCGAAGTGGCTGGCGGAGTGGACGATACCGGCATAGGGCTCGCCGACTGGCCGCGCAGCGCGGTGGCTGCCGAACCAGATGCGGCAGCCGCACCAGCCGACGGCGGCGGTGCCATGCGCACCGCATTTCCCCGGGCGGACGCGGTGGGATTGCGACGCGGCTCGGAAGTCGCGACCCCAGCGCGCGCGGACGGGTCATCTACGCTCGGTTCCGGCAACTCCCGCTCGGAGGACATCAGTACCCCACATACGCCCGGCCGTTGCGGAGTGCCTTGATACCCTCCACATTGTCGATCGATCCGTACCGGTCAAGAGCGTAAATGATGCCGGCGGCAATATTCGCGACTGGATCGTAGATATTCCCGGAAGTTCCGGCCACATGGTACTTTTGGAAATTCGAATCCAAGAGCTGCATCAAGCCCTTTGTGGGAGTTCCCGCACGAGCGTTGCCGTCCCAGTTGTTGATTGCGTTCGGGTTGCCGGTCGACTCGTGCTGAATGATGGTCGCGATATCGCTCGGATTTATCCTGCTTACGTCATAACCTGCGCTGCGCAAAGCCTGTAAAGCCTGCTGAATCCAGCCTCCTACCGTACCGCCTACGGTCGGGTAGGAGCTTGCCCCGCCGCTGCCGCTTGCCGATGCTGTGTACTG
>NZ_JBITIL010000059.1:0-1705 GCF_044458905.1 Nocardia sp. NPDC050408
AGCTACCCGGACCGGACTCACACCGGCAGGCGACGACGAGCTTCCGACACAGGTCATGACCGCAAAACGATCACCTCCTGATCTCTGGGCGCACCCGTTGCAGTATTAGGCCGCCACCGCAACGGGTGGCCAATCCCGCGGTTCAACATTGGCAGGCTTCTGGCTTCGGCCGTGTCGGCACCGATGGTGGACGGGCAGCGCCACAGGTCGGGGTCTCGGCGGCACAGTCGCTGTCGAACGGGCCCGTGCTCGCAAGTACCCGTCTGCATCTTCTCGTCGCCGGCAGCGGCCTAAGCAGGCACACCGACACACGCTATTCGGCCAGCCCAGGCCAGAACAGCGCGGTATGCGGCATTTTCGTGCGTCCACACGCAGTGAATTCCGACGTGTTCGGGACGGCTGGGGTTACCGGCTGAGATAATCTGATGGTGCGTATCGCCCGGCTGGTGTGGACGACGGTGTTGGCTCTGGCGGTGGTCGTATCTGTGAGTGGTCCGGTATCGGCCGATCCCGCCCCACCGGCTCAGCACGACGATTCGCCTGGATCACGGTTGCTGCTCGCGGTCGCGGGTTTGCCGCCGGTGCAGGCTCTTTTGCAGATCACCCGGCAGTTGTTCGGGCCCGACGGAACGTATCTGCCGTGGGCGTATCAGCTTGCGCCGCTACCGATTCCGCACACGCCGACGGTGAACGAATGCCCTTCCGGGCAGGTGTCGTGTGTCGATGAGGTCATCGCCGAGCTCGAGCGCCGTGCCGCGGTCATGCGAGCGACGTGTGACGACAACGCGCCGTTCCTGCTGACCTACCTGGACATCACGAAGGCCGAGCGCCACACGGCCGGCTCCGTCGGCGGATTCGCCGACCCGGCGTACCTGAACAACGAAGATGTCCACTTCGCGGATTACTACTTCCACGCGATCGACAACTACTACCACGGCGACCGAAACAGCGTTCCCGAAGCCTGGCAGTACAACTTCCGCACCTCCGATGCCCATTCGGTGACCGTGCTCGGCAGCGCGGTGCTGGCCTACAACGCGCACATCACACGCGACCTGCCCTATACGATCGCCGATTTGGGCGTCACCGCTCCCGACGGCGCCAGCCGCAAGCCCGATTCCGAGCGGGTCAGCGCCATGCTGACCGCCGCCGAGCCGCAGGTCCTCGAGAAACTGACCGCACTCTACGGCGATTCCGACCCCACACTGGCCGCCGGTCTGGGCGTGGAGCCGATGGTGTTCATGTCCGTCGGTCAGATGATGCAGATCTGGCGCGAATACGCGTGGCGCGCAGCCGAACAACTCCTCCTCGCCCCCACGCCCCAACAAAGGGGCCTGATCTCCGCACAGATCGAAGGGGTATCGAACCTGCTCGCCGAAATCGCCGCCAGACTGTTCGCACGCGACGATCCTCAACCGCACCTCGGGAACTGCCCACGCGCACCTGGCTAACGCAGCAGACCAGGCGTCGGATCCGTTGCGCGGGCCTGCTCGGGTACCCGGACCGCTTAGCGAGGACGACGCGTAATCGGCATTTGCTTGCGTTGGAAAGCAGTGCCAGCCAGCGAATCTGGGCAGCTGGCCAATGCGCGGGTCGCGGCATTATCGCTCACCCAACCTTACTGAAGTCAGCCCAGCGGGGCGATCGGGTCGATGTAGTAGCCGCTGGTGCCCGCCACCGCGCTGGTGCCGTCGTGCATTAACTCCCC
>NZ_JBITIL010000060.1:0-1575 GCF_044458905.1 Nocardia sp. NPDC050408
GACAAATTACCGGCTCTTAAAGACCGTCGTGATGATCGGTTGGAGCCTGGGGAGAAGCTGGCTGCGCCGGGGTCCAAAGAGGTCACCGATGGTGACGCGCGCAGTTCGATCAAGAACGGTGATTACACCCTCGCGCTGGACAAAGACAACAAGCTGATCCTCACCGGTAAAGACGGCAAGGAGGAGCTGTGGGGGTATTACGGAGCGGACGCCGCAGATCTTCTCTCGGACCCTAACAACGAAGTGAAGGTCGGGTTCGATGGCAGTATCAAGGTTGTCGATCGTCAGACCGGCGAGGTGGTCCGGGTCATCCGCGAAGCCGGAGACCCGAAACACGCGAAATTGGTGCTGCTATACCACCCCCCGTCGGAGTCCGAGCCATTGCGCTTCGCGATCGACGAAGCGCAATCCACGCTACAAATACAGGTGGACTGCTTCGGAAGAGGGAAGGCCGGACTGGCCGAGGACGTCGCGAACTGGTTGCATAATCAGGGATTGGTCGACGAGACCAATAAATCAAAGATCACCGAAGACTACAACAACTCATATCTGGCCTACGACACTCAAGTCAAGAAACACTTCAAAGACCTGGACGAGAAGATTCGGTCGATCGCCCTCGATACCGAACAGATCAATAGTGAGGCGTTCAAATCGATAGTGAACTCGATTGACGAACTCAATGAACAATTGCACGCAGTCGACGGTGTGAAGGACACTCGAGTCGTCTCCGTAGGGCAGAATGGTGATCATACCTACCGGGAAATTAAGCCGGGCGTGGAGAAGGAGCTTTTCAGCGCGATCGATAAAACGGTGACCGCGGTCGACAAGGTTGTAGACAACGCGCACCAGACCCACGAGTCCAACAAGAAAACCACAGACAAAACTTCGCATGAAAGCAAGCGCTATGGCTCGGACGACGGTAGCGGTGGCGACAAGACGGGTGGCAATGGTGGGAATGGTGTTGGCGACGGTAATGGTGCCGTGGCCGCGGCGGATGCGGCGGCCGACCCGATCGACTTCAACAAGGAACTCGGCCTGGACGGCCTCGGTGACGGTGCTTTCGGCGATACCGACGGTTTGACCACCGCGGACGGTCTCACCGGTGCTGACGGCACGACGGAAACGACCGACGCGACCGGAAGCACCGGCACGGGTACGGGTACGGATATCGGGTCGAAGATCGATGACGCGATCGCGAAGATCCAAAACGGGGCTACTGGTGGCGGATCGTCGACGGGTGGCAGCGGTTCCGGTGGTAGCTCGGGTGGTATGAGTAATCCGTACGGCATGAGTAATCCCTACGGTATGAGTGGGTCGAATCCGTTGTCCTCGATGACGAATCCGTACAATTTGCCGCAACAGTTGCAGAACCAGTACGGCGGCCAGAACGGTACGAACCCCTACTCGCAGCTGGGGAACAATGCGGCGACTGCCGCGACTGCGGCTGCTACCAATCCGCAGACCGTGACCAACGCGGTATCCGCCGCTACGGGCACACCGGTATCAGCGAATCCGAACGCGATGGTCGATGCGAAAATCCCCGGCCTCGGAGATGTGAAGCTGCCGGCGGGGCCG
>NZ_JBITIL010000061.1:0-1323 GCF_044458905.1 Nocardia sp. NPDC050408
CTTGGGCTCAAGGGGTGATTGCAACAGCACCGTCGAGTGATCGAAGGGGTTGTTGGATGGAGTCGTTGGGTCCGAGCCGGGTGGTGGTGCGCCGGTTCTGGGAGTTGGTCGGGGCGGGGGTGGGACCGTCGGCGGCCGGGGCGGCTGTCGGCGTGTCGGAGACCACGGGGCTGCGGTGGTTGCGCGAATGTGGTGGGGTGGCACCAGTATTCACTGATCCGGTCACGACCGGGCCGCGGCCGCGGCTGTCGCTGGCCGAGCGGGAAGAGATCATGGCCGGTGTGGCGGGCGGGGAGTCGATCAACTCGATCGCGCGGCGGCTGGGCCGCTGGCCCTCGACGATCTATCGGGAGATCCGCCGCAACGGCACCCAGAACAAGGCGCGCCCGGCCGGGCGGGTCCGGTATCGGCGCACCCACCGATTCGGTGCCCGCCGCAGTGGCCGGATCGCGGTGGTGGGCTATCGGGCCGGCATCGCCCAGCGCCGCGCCGAGATGCGGGCACGGCGTCCCAAACCTGGCAAGCTGGCAACCAACCGCCGATTGCACGCCGAAGTGGCCGACCGGCTGGGACAGCGGCACAGTCCCGTCCAGATCGCTGGTGGGTTGTGCGTGGAATTCCCCGACGACCCGGAGATGCGTGTGTCCCACGAAACCATCTACAAGGCCCTGTATCTGCAAGGACGCGGCGCGTTGCGCCGCGAACTCGTCGCCAGCTTGCGCACCGGCCGCGGCCTACGCAAACCCCGCCACCCCCGCCTCGCCGCCGGTGAGCAGGGCCCGCGCACCAAGTTCGGTGGCCTACACATCAGCACCCGCCCGGCCGAGGTCGAGGACCGGGCGGTGCCCGGTCACTGGGAAGGCGACCTGATCATCGGCGCCAACCAGGCCAGCGCGATCGGCACCCTGGTCGAGCGCAGGTCGGGGTTCGTGGTCCTGCTGCATCTGCCCGAGGACCACACCGCCGAATCCGTCGCCACCGCGACCATCGCGAAAATGGCCGAGCTGCCCGCGATCCTGCGGCGCACCCTGACCTGGGACCAGGGCTCGGAGATGGCCCACCACGCGAAAATCACCATCGCCACCGGGCTACAGGTCTACTTCTGCGATCCCCATTCCCCCTGGCAGCGCGGCAGCAACGAAAACACCAACGGGCTGCTGCGCCAATACTTCCCCAAGGGCACGGATCTCTCGGTCTATCCACCCGGATACCTCGATTACGTCGCCGCCGAACTCAACAACCGCCCCCGCAAACGCCACGGCTTCCGCAGCCCCACCAAAATCCTCAATGAGATACTCACCCAGGCAAGCACTGTTGCAACCA